>NZ_JBWKRI010000005.1:0-569788 GCF_059419205.1 Variovorax sp. GW821-FHT06D12
TCGATGATGTCGGCGACGCTGCGTTGCTGGAAGACCTGGCTGCGCCCTTGCTGGGTGGCCAGCCAGAGCCAGGGCACCAAGGTCAGGCGGTAGCGCGCCAGGCCGCCGTCGGCGCCCAGCGATTCGACGGCGCGGATCAAGCCCGTACGTCGTGCGAGAGAACCATTGGCCAGCACGGTGACCAGCGTCAGCGGCTGGTCGATCAGCGAAGACAGCGCCAGGTCCGCACGCAGGCTCAGGCACACGATGCGCAGCTCGAACAGCTGCGACACCGCCTCGCGCTGCACCCAGCCCTCCACGCGCAGGGCGTCGATGCTCTCGCGGGCGGCACTGTTGGAGGACGACGAAGCACTCGACGCTTCGAGGCGATACAGCCGCGCCGTCTGGCTCAGCTCGGCCCACAGGGCACTGCGGTCAGCGGATGGTGACGACGAACGCATGCGCAAGGGCACGCTGCCGTGGTTGGACATGAAACTCCCCGAACTTATTTTTCTTCCCCGCGTTGCGCGG
Organism: Variovorax sp. GW821-FHT06D12; assembly: GCF_059419205.1. Taxonomy (NCBI): domain Bacteria; kingdom Pseudomonadati; phylum Pseudomonadota; class Betaproteobacteria; order Burkholderiales; family Comamonadaceae; genus Variovorax; species Variovorax sp. GW821-FHT06D12. Next base: position 511 of record NZ_JBWKRI010000005.1, read on the forward strand.
GGTGGCATGCGTCCGATTGTCGGAGTCCCGGTGGCCCGAGCGTAAGTACCTGAAAGTAGCACCCGGCGATGCAGGACGGCGCCTCAAGCCGGCGAATGCACGCCGCCGCCCTGGCACCCCTCTTCCGCCGCCGCGACCAGCCGCAGCCCGGCGCGCACGCGCGCCAGCGTCTCGTTCTCGCGCTGCGGCGCATACACAGCGTGGGCCGAATGCGAGAACTCCGGCGCGCCCTCCACCAGCCGCAGCCGGCCGTCGGCCAGGAAGGGCCGCGCGACGCCGATGCGGAAGTAGCCCGCGCCGCCCACGGCGAGCAGGTAGGTGAGCGCCAGCGGCCCGAGCGAGATCGACACCGGCGCATGGGCCAGCTCCGGAAACGCCGCCTCGTGGTTGGCCGCGAAGGCCGGGCCCCAGTCGACCGACACGTAGCGCGCACGGTCGAGCCGGCCGTCGGGGTCGGTGGTGACCATCACCAGCCGCTCCTCGGCCAGCAATTCGGCGACGAGGCCGGCGCGCTGCGGCGGGTTGTAGAGCACGGCCAGGTCGAGCGCGCCGCCCTGCACAGCGTCGAGCAGGCGCTGCGCGCTGTCGACCTCGGCGCGCAGCGCGATCTCGGGGCAGACGCGGTGCATCCAGATCAGCCAGTCGGCCAGCAGCGGATGCCACAGGCTGGGCTCGCTGCCCACGCTCACGCCTTCTTCGATCCCCGGCGGCAGCGCCACATGCTGGCGTGCGCGCTCCCACACCTGCACCAGCGTGGTCGCGTGGGCCACGAAGCGCTCGCCCGACGCGGTGAGCCGCGCGCCGGCCTTGTTGCGCACGAACAGGCGCCGCCCAAGCTGGTCTTCGAGCAGGCGGATGCGCGCGCTGACGGCGGTCTGCGTCAGGTGCAGCCGCTCGGCCGCGGCCACGAAGCTGCCGGTGGCCGCGACTTCGAGAAAGGTGCGGGCGAGGCCGATGTCCATCGGATTCATATTAGTTTTTTTGCACTCATTTGCAATGAACATTCATTGGCTTGGGGAGAAGCATCGGTTCACCATGGGCAGGCACACGTTTCCAGGAGCCCCGCCCCATGCGCCCCCTGCCGCCCATGCCCCACGCCGCCCCGCCCAACGATGCTGCTGCGCCCTTCGCCGACACGCCCGCCGCGCTGCGCGCGCAGGGGCTGCGTTTTCCCGAGCGTGTGGAGGTGTCCTCGCCGGTCTGCTACGCCGACGAGCTCGACGCGGCCTACCGCGAAGCCGGCGACCGCGACGCACTGCTCGCCGCGCTGAACGAACTGCTCGAAGCCGAGCGCGCCGGCGCGCGCATCACGCTGCGCAGCGCCGCCGAGACCGCCGACCCCGCGCTGCAGCGCCTGGTGACCGACATCCATCGCGACGAGGTGCGCTGGTGCGGCGTGCTGATCGACGCGATCCAGTCGCTGGCCGCCACGCCCAGCACGCGCACCGGCGCCTTCTACGAGCGCGCGATGGCCGTGCCGGCACTGGGTGCGCGCCTGGCGCTGCTCAACCGCGGCCAGGGCTGGGTGGTGCGCAAGCTGCAGGCGCTGCTGCCGCGCATCGTCGACGCGCACATCCACGGCGAGCTGACGGCCATGCTGGTGTCGCACCAGCAGAACATCGCACGCGTGAGCGCGCAACAGGCCCCGCGCGGGCCGCAGGAAGACGCCTGAGAAAGTTGCAACACGGCGCAGGGATGCGCCATCCAATGGGCAGAAGGAACTCACCGCATGCCGCCCACCGCCCTGCCCCTCCCTACTAATGCCGACGCGAACGCGTCCGATGCCGAACTGGCCGCACGCGCCGCGCAGGGCGACACGCAGGCCTTCGCGCGCATCATGCGGCGCCACAACCAGCTGCTGTTTCGCACCGCGCGCAGCATCCTGCACAGCGACGCCGACACCGAAGACGCGCTGCAGGACGCCTACCTGCGCGCCTGGCGCGCCATCGGCGGCTTCCGTGACGAGGCGAAGCTCTCGACCTGGCTGGTGCGCATCGTCATCAACGAGGCGCTGGGCCGCCTGCGCCGCCGCGGCGCGCAGGTGATTCCGCTCGACGGCGGCGCGACTGCGGGGGACGACGACGACGCCCCCGACACCCAACTCGCCGACGACCCCGACCGCCAACCGGAGCGCCTCGCCATGCGGGAAGACCTTCGCCGACTCATGGAGCGCCGCATCGACCGGCTGCCCGACGCCTACCGCACCGTGTTCGTGCTGCGCGCGGTGCAGGAACTGAGCGTCGGCGAAACCGCCGAGGCGCTGCAGTTGCCCGAGGCCACGGTGCGGCTGCGCTTCTTTCGCGCCCGCAGCCTGCTGCGCGACAGCCTGTCGCGCGACATCGACCTGGCGACGGGCGACGCCTTCGCGTTCGACGGCGCGCGCTGCGACCGCATCGTCGCGCGCGTGCTGGCGGCGCTGCCCTGATGGCTTCCCACAACCACCACCCCCGAGGAGACCCCACCATGTCCTTTTTCCTGATGCCCACCCCGGCCGCCGCGCGGCGTGCCTTTCTCGGCCACTCCGGCCTGATGCTGTCGGGCACCGCCGTGGCGCTGCTGGCGGGACGCGACGCGCTCGCCGCGAAGAGCGGCGGTGCCACCGGCAACGACGTGCAGATCCTCAACACCGCGCTCGGCGCCGAGCTCGAAGCCATTGCGGCCTACCAGCTCGGCGCGGAAAGCAAGCTGCTCGAGAAGCCTGTGCTCGACCTCGCCGTGACCTTCCAGGGCCACCACAAGGAACATGCGGACGTGCTGGCCAAGACCATCGCGAAGCTCGGCGGCAAGGCCGTCGCGGCCAAGGCGCGCTACGACTTCCCGGTGGAGCAGCTCAAGTCGCAGGCCGACGTGCTGCGCTTCGCCGCGAAGCTTGAACAAGGCGCCGTGAGCGCCTACCTGGGCGCGGTGCCGCTGTTCGGCAACCGCGAGCTGTCGAAGGCCGCGGCCAGCATCCTCGGCGACGAGGCGATGCACTGGGCCGTGCTGCGCCAGGCGCTCGGCGAGGCGCCGGTGCCTTCGGCGTTCGTGTCGTGAGCCGTGCGGCGCGCGGGCTCGCAGCGGGCCTGCTGGCCGCGTGGGCCTGCGCAGGTGCCGCAACGCCCGACGCGGTGCGCGGCGAACAGGTCTACGCGCGCTGCCAGGCCTGCCACGCGCTGGCCACCGACCGGGTCGGGCCGCGTCACTGCGGCCTGTTCGGCCGGCTCGCCGGCAGCGTGCCGGGCTTCGCGTACTCGGAGGCGATGAAGAAGTCGCGCATCGTGTGGAACGACAAGACGCTCGACCGCTTCCTCAGCGCCCCGCTCGCGATGGTGCCGGGCAGCAGCATGACCTACGACGGCGTGCCCGACCCGCAGGAGCGCGCCGACCTGCTCGCCTACCTGCGGCAGGCGAACGACACGCCGGCCTGCGCGGCGCTGGCGCGGCCTATGCCGCGTTGACCGCGGGCGTGAAAGCGTCCGCGATCTCGCGCGTCACGCGCAGGAAAGCTTCCATCTCGCCCACCGTGTGGCAGTGCAGCGGCGACACGCGCACGGTGCCTTCGAGCCCGAAGGACTCGAGCATCCGCTTCGAGTAGATGCTGCTGGCCACGCGCTCGTACACGGTGACGCCGCGCTGGCCGTACTCCACCACGGCCTGTGTGCAATCAAGGCCGTCGAAGCCGATGCCCAAAATCAGGTCGCGCTGCGTCAAGTCTTCGTGATCGAGGAACACCTGCACGCCGTCGAGCGCGCGCAGGCCCGGCGTCTGCGCGGTGCCGTCGAGCAGCGTCGCCAGCAGCGCGCGCTCGTGCAGCTCGATGCGCTCGATGCCCGCCACGAAGCGCGCGCGGCGGTCGGTCGCCTCGGTGAAATGGCCGCCGAGCCAGCCCACGTAGTCGACGATCTCGGTGAGCACCGCGAACTGCCACGGCGCCGAGCTGCCCAGCTCCCAGTGGCCGGGCTTCTTGCCGGCCAGCTTGTGGTGCGGCAATGCAGCCGCGCGCTCCGACATCCACGAGAAGCCCGAGCCGCGGCAGCCGAAGAACTTGTAGGGCGCGAGGTTGATGCCGTCCACCGGCGTCTGCTGCAGGTCGATGACGCCGTGCGGCGCGTGCTGCACGGCATCGACGAGGATGTACAGGTCGGGCTTGATCTCGCGCGCGCGCCGCACGATGGCCGCCATGTCGAGCTTGGCGCCCGAGATGTTCGACGCGTGGATCACGTTGAGCAGGCAGGTGTTTTCGTCGACCAGCCCCACGATGGCGTCCACGTCGACGCCGCCGGTGACGGGGTTGCTCTTGGCCACGCGCAGCTCGCGCCCGAGGCGCTCCGCATACAGGCGCATGGCGTCGAAGGCCGACGGGTGCTCGAGCGCGGTCGTGACCATGTTCGTGCCCGGCACGTTCTCGGCCACCGCGCGCACCATGTCGAACATCGCGCCCGAGGCGGTGAGCGAGGGGTACACGCTGCCGCCGGTGGCGTTGAGGATGGTGCGCAGGTCGTCGGCGCCGCGCGCCTGCATCGCCTGCAGCTCGACGGCGGTGGCGTGGATGCGCTCGGCGTTGTCGGGAATGGCGTCGACCTGCGCGAAGCGCTCGACCGCGGCCTTGAGCCGGAACGAGCCGCCGGCGTTGTCGAAGTACAGACGCTCGCGGCCGTGGTGGTCGCGTTCGATGCCCAGGAAGCGCTCGCGCACCTGGCGCATCAGCGCATCGGAAAGGAGCTCGCCTTTCGGCAGGTCCGCGCGTGTGGTTGCCATGGTGTCAGACGCCCTTGTTGTTGGGGTTCTTGTAGATCTCGCGCACCGCATCCGTCATCGGGAAGTTCAGGTTCGCGTTGCGCGGCGGGATCGGCGAGAGGAACCACTTGGTGTACAGCTGCTCGATGGCGCCCGACTTCATGAGGCCGTTGACCGTCTCGTCGACCAGCGCCTTGAACTCGGGGTCGTCCTTGCGCAGCATGATGCCGTAGGGCTCCTGGCGCAGCGACTCCTTGAGGATCTTGTAGTCGCCCGGGTTGGTGGCGCTGGCGATCATGCCGGCCAGCTGCACGTCGTCGAGCACGTAGGCATCGGCGCGGCCGGTGGACAGCAGCAGGAAGCCGTCGGAGGTGTCCTTGCCCGCGATCTCGTTCACCTCGATGGTGCCGCTCTTGCGCGCACCGCGCAGCAGCTGGATCGAGGTGCTGCCAGAGACGGTGGCCACGTTCTTGCCGTTGAGGTCGGGCAGCGCGTTGATGCCCGAGCTCTTCTTCACGGCGGCCGTGATGTTGGTGACGAAGTGGCTGGGCGCGAAGTCGACCTGCGCCTGGCGCTGCGTGGTGTTGGTGGTGGTCGCGCAGTCGAGGTCCACGGTGCCGTTCTGCAGCAGCGGGATGCGGTTGGTCGAGTTGAGCATGGTGTAGCGCACCTCGATCTTCGGCAGGCCCAGCTTGGCCTTCACCGCGTCGACGATCTTCAGGCAGATGTCGTTGGTGAAGCCGATGGGCGCGCTGTCGGCGCTGAGCTTGTACGAGAACGGGATCTGGCTGTCGCGCGCGCCGATCTGGATCGTGCCGCTGTCCTTGATCTTGCGCAGCGTGCCGGCGTCCTGTGCGCTGGCGGCGCCGCAGGCAAAGACAAGGGCGAGTGCCGAAGCAAGAGGCAGTTTGAAGTCCATGGTGTGTTCCTTGGGTTGCAATGACGGTGGCCTGGCGCGCATCTTCTGCGTCCCGATGAATTTCTAAAAGCGATTTTTTGTGATCGAATCGCATGAAGAAAAGCGTTCTTTTGTTCAGGAGCCGCCCGCCGTGATGACCTTCAAGCAACTCGAAGCCCTGTACTGGATCGCCCGGCTGGGCGGCTTCGCGCAGGCGGCCAACCAGCTGCACACCTCGCAGTCGGCCATTTCCAAGCGCGTGCACGAGCTGGAGCAGCTGTTCGACACCGAACTCTTCGACCGCAGCCAGCGCACGGCGCGCCTCACCGAGAAGGGCGAGGAGATGTTCGTGCTCGCCAGGAAGCTGCTCGACCAGCGCGACGCCGCGGTCGAGCAGTTCGGCAAGCCCGGCGTGGTGGAGCGGCGCATCCGCCTGGGCGTGACCGAACTCACCGCGATGACGTGGCTGCCGCGCCTGGTCGGCCTGATCCAGCAGCACTACCCCAAGGTGATCCTCGAGCCCGACGTGGACGACAGCCTGCAGCTGCGCGACAAGCTCCTGGCCGACGAGCTCGACGTGGTCATCGTGCCCCACACCTTTGCCGACTCGCGCATGCAGAGCAAGGTCATCGGCCGGGTGAAGAGCGCGTGGATGTGCAAGCCCGGCGTCGTGCAGGCCGGCGGCACCGTGCGCCTGCACGACCTGGCGCGCCACCGCATGCTGGTGCAGGGCAACAACTCGGGCACCGGCCGCGCCTACGACGCCTGGATGAAGGACCAGGGCGTGCAGCCCGCCAACGCGATCGTGGTGAGCAACCTCGTGGCGCTCACGGGCCTCACCGTGTCGGGCCTGGGCGTGAGCTACCTGCCGCGCGAATGCCTCGCGCCGCTGGTCGATGCCGGCATGCTCGAGGTGCTCGACGTGACGCCCGCGCTGCCCGTGGTGCGCTACGTGGCCATGCACAAGGGCGAGCACCGCAGCGCGCTCACCTCGTCGATCGTGATGCTGGCGCAGGCGTGCTGCGACTTCACGCGCATGTTCCAGGCGCAGCCGGAAGACGAAGCCGCCGCAGGCGCACGCTGAGATCGCAGGCGCTGTCTGCGCGCCCTTGCTGCGCATCGAACGCGGCGTTCGTGACGCGAAACCCACATGCTTTCGAGGGGGTGCGTCGCGCTCGAAATTGACGGCAAGATGAGCGCCATCGCGCGGCATTCCGCACGGCCTGCTGGAGATAAGACATAACGCTTCCATTTCCGGCCGGCCTTGCAAATGAATACCCGCGCGTAAGACACGCCCCAGGTTTCGCGTCCTTCTTTCGTCTTACCGCCGTCGCTCGGCGTCCTTCAGAAAGTGCCCATGACCATCACCGTGACACGCCAGGATTCGCGCTACAACACCCTGAAGAAAGGCTTCAACCTGCGATGGCCTTCCGCGGAGTCTGACGCGGCGTCGCGCATCGAGCTGGTGGAGAACGCGGACGATGCCGCCGCCGCGCTGCAGCGCATCGTCGATGCGGGCCGGCGGCCCACGGTGCGCAGCGGCGGGCACTGCTATGAAGACTTCGTCTCCAACAACCCCGGCGGTGCGATCCTCGACCTGAGCCTGCTCACGCAGGCCAGTGCCGAGCGCAAGGGCGACGGCCGCTACCGCGTCGCGCCCGGCACGCAGAACTGGAACGGCTACCTCGAGCTGTACAAGCAGCACAACGTCACGCTGCCCGGCGGCTCCTGCTATTCGGTGGGCGCGGGCGGACACATCTGCGGCGGCGGCTACGGCCTGCTCTCGCGCCTGCAGGGCCTCACGGTCGACTGGCTTTCGGCGGTGGACATCCTCACGGTCGATGCGCGCGGCAAGGTCGTGCCGCGCACCGTGGATGCGACGCGCGACCCGGATCTGTTCCGTGCCTGCCGCGGCGCGGGCGGCGGCAACTTCGGCGCGATCACCAGCTATGTGTTCGACACCCTGCCGACCGCGCCGCGCGAGGTGGCGCTCGCGGTGGTCGCGTTCGACTGGGCCAGCATGACGCCCGCGCGCTTCGCCCAGCTGCTCGCCATCTACGGCGACTACTGGGCCACGCGCGGCACCTCGCCCGACACCTGGGGCATGTTCTCGCTGCTCAAGCTCACGCACCGCTCGTCGGGCCAGATCGTGATGCTCACGCAGTTCTGCAACCCCGACGGCACCTGCAACGACCTCACGGTGCTGCACGACTTTCTCGAGCGCTTTCGCGCCTGCACGCCCGTGCCGCTGAAAGGCCGCGCGCCCGGCGTGGGCCCGGCGCCGCGGCAAGACACGGGGCAGCTGCTGTGTTCCAAGCCGCACACCGTGACGCGCTACGACTGGCTCACGGCCACGCAATACCTCAACGGCTCGGGCGAGAACCAGCGCGGCAAGTACAAGTCGGCCTACATGAAGCGCAACTTCACCGCGCGCGAGGCGCAGCGCATCTACACGCACCTCACGCGCACGATGCCCGGCATCGACCTGAGCCAGTCGCTGGTGCAGGTCGACTCCTATGGCGGGGCGATCAACAAGCCCGAGCGCATCGACGACACCGCCGTGCCGCAGCGCGCGTCGATCATGAAGCTGCAGTACCAGACCTACTGGCGCAGTGCGGCGGACGATGCGGGCCACCTGCGCTGGATCGGCGATTTCTACCGCGACGTGTACGGCACGCCCGACGTGCCCGAACGCTTTGCCGGTACGCCCTACCCCGGCGAGCGCTACGAGGGCTGCTACATCAACTACCCGGACAACGACATGCTGGCGCACCCGTTCTGGCCGCAGCTCTACTACGGGGACCAGGGCCTCTACGCCTTCCTTCGGAAAGTGAAGCGGCGCTACGACCCGAACAACATCTTTCACCACGCCATGTCGGTGCGGCCCTGAACGAGAGGAAGGATTTCCATGCCACACAGCCCCAACCGCTTCGGCCAGGACCGCCGCGCCGTCATGCAGTGGATCGGCGGCGCCTCCGCGCTCGGCGCACTGACCCCGATGGTCCCCGCCGGCGCACAGACGCCCGACACCGGCGCGGCCGCAACCACCGCCAGCACCGCGCCCGCGCCCCGCTTCGCCTACGTCGGCACCTACACCAGCGACGCACCGGGCGGTACCGCCGGCGGCCCGGCATCGAAGGGCATCTACGTGCTCGCGATCCGGGACGGCAGCTGGACGCCGGTGCAGACCGTCGCGAGCGCGAACCCCTCGTTCCTCGCGGTGCACCCGAGCCGGCGCTTCCTCTACGCGATCAACGAGATCGACACCTACCAGGGCCTGCCCACCGGCACGGCCGAGGCCTATGCGATCGATGCGAACGACGGTCGGCTGACGCTGCTCAACCGCCAGCCGCTCTCGCTCTCGGGCGTGGTCCCCGCGCACCTGGCCGTGTCGCCCGACGGCCGCGCGCTGGCCGTGGCGCTGTACGGCGGCGGTGCTTACAACGTGCTGCCCATCGAGGCGGACGGCAGGCTCGGCAAGGTCTCGGGCATCGAGAAGGAAACCGGCACCGGCCCCGACGCGCAGCGGCAGGAATCGCCGCATCCGCACATGGTGCTGTTCGACGGCACGGGCAAGCGCCTGCTCGCCACCGACCTGGGCACCGACCGCATCAACGCGTTCACGCTCGCCGACGGCCAGCTGGCCCTGCTCGGCCGCACGGCCGTCGCGCCCGGCAGCGGCCCACGCCACCTGGCACTGCATCCGTCGCAGCGCTTCCTGTACGTGGTGAACGAACTCGACGCCACGGTCGCGGGCTTCGGCTACGACGCGGCGAGCGGCAAGGTCGGGGAACAGCGCCAGCGCGTCTCGACCGTGCCCGAGGGCTACACCGGCCAGAAGAACGCGGCGGCGCTGGTGATGCATCCGTCGGGGCAGTTTCTCTACGCGAGCAACCGCCGCTTGAAGTCGGACCACCCGATGGCCGACAGCATCGCCGCGTTCCGCATCGACCCGAGCAACGGCGCACTGACACCGCTGCAGCACTGGGGCGAAGGCCTGCGCTTTCCGCGTGCGCTGGCGATGGCGCCGGGCGGCAGCCACCTCTACGCGCTCAGCCAGAAGGGTGACACCCTCTTGCGCCTGCGCATCGATCCGGCCAGCGGCACGCTGGACCAGCCGGTGCAAGTGGCGCAGGTGCCCGCGCCCGTCTGCCTGGTATTTGCTTGATTGACGCCTAGCGTCCGCGCGTGAGCATCCGCCCCGCGCGCGCCAGCACCTTCGCTTCGCCTTCGCCGCCGCGGTAGGCCAGCACGCCGTTCACGAACACGCGCTCGACGCCGAGGCTCACGCCATGCGGCTTGTCGTAGGTGGCGGTGTCGGTGATGGTCTCCGGGTCGAACACCACCACGTCGGCCATCGTGCCGACGCGCAGCAGGCCACGATCCGCGATGCGCAGGTTGCGCGCCGTCATGCCGGTCATCTTGTGCACCGCCTGCTCCAGCGTGAAGAGCTTGCGCTGGCGCCAGTAGCGCGCGAACACACGCGGAAACGCGCCCCACAGGCGGGGATGTGGATGGCGGTCGTGCGGCAGGCCGTCGCTGCCGATCATGGTCAGCGGGTGCGCAATGACGCGCTCCACGTCTTCTTCCTGCATCTGGAAATAGCACGCACCGCCGGGCTTCAGCCGCAGGCAGGCTTCCTGCTCGGTGGTGCCCCACTCGCGCGCGATGTCGGAGATGAGGCGGCCGGTCATCTCGGGGTGCGGGTCGGACCAGGTCAGCAGCACGTCGATCACGCCGTCGACCAGATCCTCGCGCAGCACGGTGGAGCCGGCCACGTAGGGATACACGTCCATCGCGATCTCCTGGCGCTGCGACAGCGCCTCGATCAGCGGCAGCGTCTCCTTCGTGCGGCCCCAGTTCGCGGGACCGGCGCACTTGTGGTGCGAGATCACCAGCGGCACGCCCGCGCTGAAGGCCGTGTCGCCGGCCTCGTGCAGCGCCTCGATGATCTGCTGCATCTCGCTGCGCAGGTGCGTCGCGTACACCCCGCCATGGCGCGCCACGACGCGCGCGAGCGCGGTGACTTCCTCGGCCGGCGCCGCAAAGGCTTCTTCGTAGAACAGGCCCGACGACATGCCGTGCGCGCCCGAAGCCATGCAGTCGTCGAGCAGCGTTTCCATGCGCGCCAGTTCGTCGCCGTCGGCAGGCCGGTCGAGCGCCTGCATCGCAGCGAAGCGCAGCGTGGTGTGGCCCACCAGCGCCGCCACGTTGAGTGCAGGCTGCACCGCATCGACCGCGGCGCGGTACTCCGCCATGGTCGCGTGCTTGAACGAATCTGCGCCCAGCAGCGTGAGCGGCGGCTTCGACTGCGGTGTGCGGTACGGCGCCAGCGAGATGCCGCAGTTGCCCGTGACCACGGTCGTGATGCCCTGCGACACCTTGGGCAGGCACAGCGGGTCGCGCAGCACGATGGCGTCGTCATGCGTGTGCGCGTCGATGAAGCCGGGCGCGATCACCTTGCCGCGGCAGTCGACCACGTCGACGTCTGCGATGTTCAACCCGGCAGGCAGGCGCGTGCGCAGGCCGTCGCCCAGCGCCAGGATGCGGTCGCCCTGCAACAGCACGTCGCCGGGCCACGAAGGGCCGCCCGAGCCGTCGACCACGAGGCCGGCTTCGAGCAGCACAGCGGGTGCGGTGCTCATGATTCGCCATCTCCCTTTTTTGCGTTGATGCCGCCACCGTCCCAGCTCTGCAGCGGGTGCGTGGTGGCGTCGATGCCGTGGCGCTGGAAAGCCTCGCGTGCGCGCTGCAGGCGCTGCACGGCGGGCTCGCCGCGGTGCTGCGCCACCAGCACGGTGAGGATCTCGATGACGGTGAGGTGCGTGAGGTAGGCGTCGATGCCCACGTGCATCACCGCGTCGTCGGGCACCGACAGGCCGATGAGGAAGTCGGCCTTGGCCGCGAGCGCCGTGCCCGGCCGCGTGAGCGCGACCACCTTCGCGCCCTGCCCGCGCGCGATGTCGACCGCGTCGAGCAGCGAGGGCATGCCGCCCACGTGCGAGATGGCGATGACCACGCCACCCGGACGCTGCGCCGCGCCGGCCACCTGCTGCAGGTGGTAGTCGGCCCAGGCGTTGGCCGACAGGCCGAGGCGGAACAGCCGCGCCTGCAGGTCGTTCGCCATGAACCACGAGGTGGCACCTGCGCCGTACAGGTCGACGTGCGGTGCGGCCGCGATGGCGCGCACGGCGCCGTCGAGCACCTGCATGTCGAGCTGGCCGCGCACGCCCGAGACCGAAGCCGCGGCGCTGCGCGCGATCTTGCTGACCACTTCGTCGGCGGCGTCTTCGATGTTGACGCGGCGGTGCAGCGGCGAACCGCCGAGCGCCAGCTCCTGCGCGAGCGCGAGCTTGAACTCGCGCAGCCCGGCAAAGCCGAGGTCGCGGCAGGTGCGCATGATGGTGGGCACCGAGCTGCGCGAGCGCTCGGCCAGCTGCTCGAAGCTCTCTTCGAGCGCGCGGTCGGGGTCTTCGAGGATCAGGTCGAGAATCGCGCGCCGCGTGGCCGGCGCATCGCCACGCGCCTCGGCGATTCTCTGGAGCAAGGAGGGCGTCATCGGTGCGTTTTCAGAAGTGCATGGCGACGGCGTCGCTCACGCGGTAGTCGTTCTCGACCACGGGCATCCAGTGCCACTTGTCGAAGGTGGTGCAGGGGTGCGAGATGCCCAGGCCCACGCGATCGCCGACCTTGGGTGCATCGGCCTCTTCGCTCTCATCCCAGCGCAGATAGGCGTGCTGGTCGTTCAGCGCGGTGATCTTCCAGCCGGCGGGCACGCCCTGGGGCTGCAACACGCCGCGCGCCGCGCGTGCGATTGGCACGGGCATCGACAGGTCGAAGGAGATGTCGCGCTTGCCGACCGACAGGATCGCCAGCCCCGGCTCGGGCCGCGACTGCACGTTGGCCCAGACTTCCATCGCCGGCGTCAGGCCCTCGCCGCATTCGCAGCCCAGGCGTTCGTCGACCACGCTCACCATGCGCTTGTAGAAGCCGTGGTCGTGCGTGACGTAGCAGCCCGAGCGCAGCAGGCCGCGCACCGGTGAACCCAATGCAGGCTTGAGCCGCCCCGCCACCAGATCGAAGATGGCCGAGCCACCGGCCGAGACCAGCACCTCGTCGGTCTCGAACAACTGGTGCGTGTCGCAGTGGCGGGCCACGGCTTCCACACGGTCCATCAGCGTGGTGGCGTAGGCCGTGTCGGGCCCGCTTTCGCCGGTGGCGCCCTGCCCTTCATAGGTCTCGATGCCCACGAGCTTGGCCGCGTCGCTGGCGCGCACCCGGGTGGCGAGCGCAATGGCTTCGTCGTGCGTGCGGCAGCCGGTGCGCGCACCCTGCACGCCGATCTCGAGCATGACCTCGAAAGGCACGCTCGCAGGATGGCGCTTCGACCAGTCTTCGATCAGCGCCAGCTGCGCGATCGAATCGATCAGGAACACGACGCGCAGGTCCGCATGGTCGGCCAGCAGCAGCTGGATGCCCGCGAGGTCTTCGTCGCTCACGACCTGGTTGGCGATCAGCGTGCGGCGCGCGCCGGCGGCCACGCCCACGGCCAGCTGCGTGACGGTAGCAAAGGTCAGGCCCCAGGCGCCGGCGTCCAACTGGCGCTGGAACAGCTGCGGCGACATGGTGGTCTTGCCGTGCGGCGCCAGGTCGATGCCCCATTCGCGCACGCGCGCCTGCATCCATTGGAGGTTGTGTTCCAGCGCCTCGCGCTTGAGCACGGCCAGCGGCAGCGGCAGGTCACCGGCCAGCACGTTCCAGCCGGCGGCGCCGACTTCACTGCGCAGGCGCGGCGGCTGGGTGCGCGGGTAGCCCTTGAAACGGTCGCTGAGCAGCGGGTCGATGAAGTCTTGGGTAGCAGAAGCGGTATCGGTCATGGTCGTGCAACGGCGATGTTGGAGAGCAGTTCTTTGCGGATGCAGGCGCTGTAGTGTGCGGGGGAAATCTCGTCGAGGCTGGGTACCGTCTGCGCACAGGCCTCGATGGCATGCGGGCAACGCGTGCGGAACACGCAGCCCGAGGGCGGCGAGATCGGGCTGGGAATGTCGCCCTTCAGTGCGATGCGCTCGGTGGCCAGCTCGGGATCGGGCTTCGGGCTCGCGGCCAGCAGCGCCTGGGTGTAGGGGTGCGAGGGGTTCGCGAACAGCTCCTCGGTGGTGGCGACTTCCATCACCTTGCCCAGGTAGAGCACCACCACGCGGTCGCACAGGTACTCGACCACATCCAGGTCGTGCGAGATGAAAAGCATCGTCAGCCCGAGGCGTTCGCGCAGGTCGGCCAGCAGGTTGATGACCTGCGACTGGATCGACACGTCCAGCGCCGACAGCGGCTCGTCGGCCACGATGAACTCGGGCTCCACGGCCAGCGCGCGGGCCACGCCGATGCGCTGTCGCTGGCCGCCCGAGAACTCGTGCGGAAAGCGGCTCGCATGCTCGGGGCGCAGGCCCACGGTCTCCAGCAGCTCGGCAATGCGCTTGTCGCGCGCCGCTGCGCCCTTGTGCAGCCCGTGCGTGGACAACGCCTCACCGAGGATGGCGCTGATGCGCATCTTCGGGTTCAGGCTGGCGTACGGGTCCTGAAAAATGATCTGCAGCTTGCTGCGCAGCTTGCGCATGCGCTCGCCCGAAAGATCTCCGATGTCGTCGCCCCGGTACAGCACCTGGCCCTCGGTGCGCTCGACCAGGCGCAGCACGGTGCGCCCGATGGTGCTCTTGCCTGAGCCCGATTCGCCGACCAGGCCCAGCGTCTCGCCGGGGTGGATGGCGAAGGACACGTCGTCCACCGCGCGCACGGGGCGCTCGCTGCTGCCGAAGTATTTTTTAAGCCCGCGGACTTCGATGAGGGGCGAGGAAGAAACAGCGGTGGTCATCATGCAGCCCTCGCGAGCGGTTGGTCGGGCTGCACGCGCACGCAGCGCGCCTGGCGGTCCTGCCGGATATCGATCAGGGGCGGCATCGCATCCTTGCAACTCGCCAGCGCCTGGTCGCAGCGCGGCTCGAAGGCGCAACCGGGCGGCGGGGCCAATGGGCTCGACACCTGCCCGCGAATGGCGAACAGCCGCTTGGGCTTGGGCTGGCCCGGCTGGCGCGCCTTGCCCGGCAGGCAGGCCAGCAGGCCCTGCGTGTACGGGTGCTCGGGCTGCGCAAACAACGGCCGCACCGGCGCACGCTCGACCACGCGGCCCGAGTACATGACCACCACGTCGTCGGCATGGTGCGCCACCACGCCCAGGTTGTGCGTGATGAACAGGATGCTCATGCCGGTCTCGGCCTGCAGCCGGCGCATCAATTCCAGGATCTGCGCCTGGATGGTCACGTCCAGCGCGGTGGTCGGCTCGTCGGCAATCAGCAGCGTCGGGTCGCAGGCCATGGCCAGCGCGATCATCACGCGCTGGCGCATGCCGCCCGACAGCTGGTGCGGGTACTCGTGGATGCGTTGGGCGGCGGCCGGAATCTCGACCAGTTCCAGCATGCGCAGTGCATGGGCCAATGCCGCCTTGCGGTCCAGCCCCTTGTGCAGGCGCACGCTCTCGGCAATCTGCTCGCCGATGGTGAAGACCGGGTTCAGGCTGGTCATGGGCTCCTGGAAGATCATCGACAGCTGGTTGCCGCGCAGGGAGCGCATCTCGCGCTCGCCGATCTGCAGCAGGTCCAGCGTCTTGCCTTCGCGCGTGACGAAAGAGGCCGATCCGCTGACCTGCGCGTTGGCGGTCTTGGGCAGCAGGCGCATCAGCGTGAGGCTGGTGACCGACTTGCCCGAGCCCGACTCGCCGACCAGCGCGGTGGTCTTGCCGGGCTGGATGGCAAAGCTCACGTCGGCCACCGAGCGGATCAATCCGTCCTCGGTGGGGAAGCTGGTGCTCAGGTTGGTGACCGTGAGGCGTGGGGAACTGGAAGCCATGTTCATATCAGGTAGGCCTTTCACGTGGGATACCGCAGAACCGGCTTCGCCGGGCTGCTGGTATCGCCCCCGGCGAGGGGGTAGGAGGCCACACGAAGTGGGCAAGCCTGGGGGAGTGCTTTCATGCCGTCTTCTTGAGCTTCGGATCGAGCAGGTCGCGCACACCATCGCCCAGCAGCTGCAGCGACAGCGCCGTGAAGATGATCGCCAGCCCCGGGAACAGCACCACCCAGAAAGCCTGGTGCGCGTACTGCTGGCTGCCCGCGACCATGGTGCCCCAGGTGGGAATCTCGGGCGGCACGCCGACCCCGAGGAACGACAAACCCGCCTCGGCCAGGATCGCGTAGGCGAAGATGAACGACACCTGCACGAGGATCGGCGACATCAGGTTCGGCAGGATGTGGCGCCACAGGATGCGCGAGGTGCGCACGCCCAGGGCCCGCACGGCTTCGACGAAGAGAAGTTCGCGCACGACCAGCGTCGAGGCTCGCACCACCCGCGCCACGCGCGGCGTGTAGACCAGCACCAGCGCGAGCACGGTGTTCATCAAAGAAGGCCCGAGGATGGCCACCAGCGCGATGGCCAGCAGGATGTCGGGGAAGGACATCATGGCGTCGACTACACGCATCAAAGGTGCGTCGAGGCGGCGGAAGAACCCCGCCATCAAACCCAGCACCGTGCCGGCGATGACCGCACCCAGCGCCGTGAGCGCGGCGATGGCCAGCGAGTAACGCGCGCCGTGCACGATGCGTGCGTACATGTCGCGCCCGAGTTCGTCGGTTCCGAGCAGGTGTTCGGCGCTGGGCGCCTTCAGGCGCTGCAGCACCGCGGTGTCGTTGGGGTCGGCCGAGGCAACCAGCGGCGCGCCGATGGCCATGATGGCAATCACCAGCAGCACCAGGGCGGACACCATCACGATGCGGCGGTGCATCAGCTGGCGGAGCATTCGAGGCATGCGCATCGTTCAGACCTTCACGCGCGGATCGACCACCGCATACAGCAGGTCGATCGAGAAATTGATGAGCACGTAGATCGCGGCGATCACGAGCAGTGCACCTTGAATCACGGGGTAGTCGCGCCGCAGCACGGCGTTGACCACCAAGTTGCCCACGCCCGGCAGGCCGAACACGGTCTCGGTGATGACAGCGCCGCCGATCATGAGTGCGACCGTGAGGCCGATCACGGTGACGATGGGCACCAGCGCATTGCGCAGCGCGTGCTTCAAGACGACGACCTTCTCGCTCAGGCCCTTGGAGCGCGCGGTGCGCACGTAGTCTTCGCCCAGCACGTCGAGCATCGAGGCGCGCGTGAAGCGGATGATGAGTGCGGAGTTCAAGAGGCCCAGCACGGTGGCCGGCAGCACCAGCGCGTGCAATCTCTCGGCAAAGGGTGCATCGGGCGCGCCGTAGCCCGACACCGGGAACCAGCCGAAGGACACCGCGAAGATCTGGATCAGCACGATGCCCAGCCAGAAGCTGGGGATGCTGGCGCCCAGCATCGCGATGCCGGTGAAGAACTGGTCGACCACGCGGCCGCGAAACACGGCCGAGACGATGCCGCAGGGCACGCCGATGAGCGCGGCGATGGCCACGGCCAGCAGCGCGAGCAAGGTGGTCGGTTCTGCGCGTTCCCACAGTGCCTGCGTGACCGGGCGCTGCAGGAAGATCGATGTGCCCAGGTTGCCCTGCAGCACTTCGCGCAGCCAGTAGCCGAACTGCACGGGCAGGGGTTTATCGAGGCCGTAGTCCTTCTGCACGCGGGCGATGTCGGCGGCGGTGGCCTGGTCGCCCAGCAGTACCGAGATGGGGTCGCCCGAGGCGGCACGCGTGAGCACGAAGACCAGCACGGCCACCAGCGCCAGCACGATGAGCATGCCGCCCGCGCGCGAGGCGATGTAGCGAAGCGATGCGCTCTTGATCATGACGAGAACTCGATGGCGGCGGCGCTGCCGACGGCCACGTACTGGCCGGTGAACTGCACGTCGCCGTTCTTCTTCACGCGGAAGATGGTCACGTTGTCGCCCTGCTTGTTGTGGCACACGTAGAGAAAGCGCCCGCTCGGCTCGAGCGTGCAGCTGCGCGGGTAGTTGCCGCGCGTCCACTCCTCGCGCACGAGCGTGGGCGCGCCGGTGCGCGCATCGACCTTGAAGATCGAGATCGAATCGTGCAGCCGGTTGAGCGACACGAAGTGCGTGCCGCCCGGCAGCATGCGGATGCCCGAGGCGTAGCTGGTGCCCTTGAAGCCGGCGGGCAGCGCCGAGGTCTCGCTCACCAGCGTGAGCACGCCGGTGGCGCCGTCGTAGCGCAGGAAGGCGATGGTCGAGGCCTCTTCGTTGACGAGGTAGACCCACTTGCCGTTCGGATGGAAGGCGAAGTGGCGCGCGCCCGAGCTCTCGGACACGGCCACTGTGCTCGGCTGGCTCAGCACGCCGGTGGCGCGGTCGAAGCGGTACGAGATGACGCGGTCGAGCCCCAGGTCGGCCACGAGCACGAAGTTGCCGGCCGGGTCGGCCTGCACCATGTGGGCGTGCGGGCCGTCGTGGTCGCTGGTGGCAAAGCCTTCGTGCGAACGCGCGGCCAGCGGCACCACGTCGGCGCCGGGCTTGCAGGGCGTGGCGGCGCCGCAGGCTGCGACGTCCTTGTAGACGACGGCGGCGCGGTCGGTGTCGAAGCTTCCGTCGGTGCGCAGCGCAATCACGCTGACGTCGCCGCTGGCGTAGTTGGCGGTGAACACGTAGCGGCCGTCGGGATGCACGCTCAGGTGCGCCGGGTCCTTGCCGCCGCAGGGCATCTCGGCCACGAACGACAGCGCGCCGTTCGCGCCGATGCGGAAGGCCGAGACGGAGCCGGCCTCAAATTCGTTGGCGGCGTAGAGCATCGGCAGCGTCGGGTGACGTGCGAGCGAGGCAGGGTTGCGCAGCTTGGCATCGCTGCCCGCGCTGGCCACGGCCGGTGGTGCACCGGGGATGGGCTTGAGCGCGCCGGTCGCGCCGTCCACCACGAACTGGTGCACGCCCAGGCCGCGCCCGCCGCGCCACGGCTTGCCGCCGTCGCTGTAGGTGCCGACGTAGGCGTACACGGGGCCCGAAGTGGTGGCTTGAGCGGGAGTGGCCATGGATGGTTTGAGTCCGAGGGCGCCGAGGCCGGAGGCCAGTGCGCTGACTTGCAGAAGTTGACGACGCGACGGCATGGCGGTGCTTGCGGCCTTACTTGATCTTCGCGTTCCAGAAGAACGGCCAGGTCGCGGGCTGGTAGTTGTCCAGCGCCGGGCTCTTGGCCGAGAGGCCGTTGAACTTGCCGACGTTGATGTAGGGCACTTCGTCGTACACCACCTGCTGCACCTTGCCCCACAGCGCGCCGCGCTTGGCCGGGTCGCTCTCGGTGTTGAAGGCGCTCAGTGCGGCCTTCTTGGCGGGCGAATCCCACCAGCCGGGCGCGCCGTCGCCCAGTTGCGGCGGCGAGAGCATGGGCTCGGGGAACTGGCCCGAGTGGGTCACGTAGATGTCCCACAGCTTCGGGTCGTTGCGGCGTTGCACCAGCGTGGCCCAGTCGACCACGTTGAGATCGACCTTGAAGCCGGCGCGCTTGAGCTGCTCGGCCATCAGCAGCGACATGTTGTAGTGGAAGTCGTACTGGCGGCTGGTGAGCACGCGGATCGGCTCGCCCTTGTAGCCGGCCTTGGCCGCGGCGTCCTTCGCCTTGGTGGCGTTGCGCTGGTTGTAGTGGTCGGCGCCGGCCGCCGAGTAGAAGGGCGAGCCCTTGGGGAAGTGGTTGGCCTCGGCCACGAAGAAGCGCGTGTCGCCGAAGCCGGCCGCGAGCATCTCGCCCTGGCCCAGCGCGGTCTGGATCGCCTGGCGCACCGGCTGGCTCGCGGCCACGCCTTCCTTGGTGTTGAGCACGAGGTAGGGGAAGCCGAACGACGGCGTCATGATCGGCAGCGTCTTGCCGCCGGCCTTCTCCAGGCGCGGCAGGGCTTCCACCGGCAGCAGGTCGGCGAAGTCGTACTGGCCGGCCAGCGCGCCTTCGACGCGGGTGCTGGCGTTGGGCACGGGCACGAAGCGCAGCTCTTCGATGGCGGCTTCGCGCTTGCCGCCGTAGCCGCTCGCGGGCTCCTTGCGCGCGGCGTACTTGTCGAAGCGCGTGAGCAGCACGAACTGGTCGGGGCGGCGCTCCTTGAACTTGTAGGGGCCGGTGCCGACGAAATCCTTCAGCGGCGAAGCGATCGAGTCCTTGGCCATGATGGCCGCCATGCCGCTGGGCAGCGCCAGCTGCGACAGCAGCGGCGCATACGGCGCCTTCAGCACGATCTCCACGCCCAGCGGACCCTTGGCCTTGAGGCTCTCGATCTCCTTGCCCACGGCCTTGCCGCGCGGCGACTGGTCCATCCAGCGCTGCAGGCTGGCGACCACGTCGTCGGCCGTGAGTTCGCGCCCGTTGTGCAGCGCCACGCCCTTGCGCAGCGTGATGGCGTAGGTCTTGCCGTCAGCCGAGATCTTGGGCATGCCCTCGGCCAGCATCGGCACCACGTTCCACTTGGCGTCGAAGGTGTACAGCGTTTCGTACACGTGCTGCATGATGGTTCCGACCAGATCGGCCGTGGAGGCCATCGGGTCGAGCGTCTGCGGCTCGGCCACCATCGCCAGCGTGGCGAAGTTGCGCGGGCCCTGCGCGTGGGCGCTGGGGTGAGGCAGTGCGGCACACAGCATCGCGAGCAGGGAAGCTCCCAGCAGGCTGCGCTTCGACAGGCGGGGCAGGCGCTGGACAAGACCGGCGTGAGACATGGAGAACTCCTTCATGGGGCGGACTGATTTATGAAAGAAATTTTCTTTCTAGGCCGAACTCTGAAGCAGACTTCATGCCAAATCATCCGTGTTAACCCTTGTTGAGGGGTTATTCTGAAAAAGTCTTTCAATTCAGACGGATACTGCGGCCCTCACCCGCCCCTCAACCTTGTCACTCCCAGGAGTTCCCATGCCCCTCGAATACCTCGGCGCCCCGCCCATCGCTTCCGACCGCCAGGCCCGCCCCTTCTCCCCCGCCGTGCGCGCGGGCGATTTCGTCTACGTGTCGGGCCAGGTGCCCGCCAACGCGCAGGGCGAGATCGTGGCCGGCGGCATCGAGGTGCAGACGCGCCAGGTGATGGAGAACCTGAAGACCGTGCTCGCGCTGGCCGGCGCCACGCTCGACGACGTGTGCAAGAGCACCGTCTGGCTGCACGACGCGCGCGACTTTGGTGCCTTCAACCGCGTCTACATGAGCTACTTCGGTGAAAACAAGCCGGCGCGCTCGACCACCGAGGCGCGCCTCATGGTCGATGCGAAGGTCGAGATCGACGTCGTCGCCTACAAGCCCAAGGCCTGATCAGGCCGGTCGCAACTCGGTCTTGCGCTGCACGATGCGCGAGACCAGCCCGTACTCGACGGCCTCCGTGGCCGACAGCCAGCGGTCGCGCTCGATGTCGGCCAGCACCACGTCGATGGGCTTGCCGGTTTCGCGCGCGATCTCGTGCGCGATGCGCTGGCGGGCCTTGATGATTTCCTGCGCCTGGATCGCGATGTCGGTCGCCTGACCGCCCGCGCCGCCGCTGGGCTGGTGGATCAGGAAGCGCGTGTTGGGCAGGCACACGCGGCGCTCGCGCGGCGCCGCCAGGAACAGGTGCGTGGCCGCGCTGCCCACCCAGCCGGTGCCGATCATGTGCACCGGCGCGCTGATGAAGCGCACCACGTCGTGGATCGCGTCGCCCGACTCCAGGTGCCCGCCGGGCGAACTCACGAGGATGTCGATGGGTTTGTCGCCGCTGTCGGCATCGAGCGCGATGAGCCGGCGCGTGACGTCGGCGGCCACGCTGTCGGTGATGCTGCCGAAGATCAGCAGCGTGCGCGACTTGAACGCTTTCTCCTCGAGGTAGGAATTGCGCGGCTCGGCCGTGGCCGCGGGCGGTGTGTCGTCGTCGGTTTCCAGTGTTGAAAACATGGGCTGCATGAAGAAAGCTCCTGTGGTTGAACTGTCTTGACGAACAAGCCCACAGTTTCGTGACATTGCGCCTGCCGTGGCAAGCAGCACCGTGGTGCCACGGTGCCACTTGCCGCTCAGGCGGCCATCCGGGGCGACACCACGGCCCTTCGGGGTGTACCGACGCCGGCCAGCACCGGCCGGCCCGTCATCGCGCCGCAATGGTCCAGCGCCTGGCGCAGGACGGTATCCACGTTGCGCAGCGACAGCCCGTAGTGGGAGGCCACCTCCTGGCGCGTCTTCTCCTCGATGCGCAAGGCCTCGAGCACCGCCCGGTGACGCCGCGGCAGGCCCTGCATCGCGCGGTCGACCGAACCGACTTCGGCGCGCACCTCGGCCATGTCCTCGGGCCCGGGCGCGTGGTCGATGGCCGACTCGACGGCGGTGTGCGGGTCGTCCACATAGCGCCATGCCCCCTCGCTGCGCAACCGGTCCATGGCCAGGTTGCAGGCCACGCGATAGACGTAGGCGCTGGGGTTTTCCACGGGCGCGCCCACCCGCAGGTGGCCCAGCCGCAGCCAGGCGTCGTGCAGGCATTCGCTGGCCATCTCGGCGCACCCGAGATGGCGGGTCAGCTTGCGCCGCAACCCTTCGTAGTTGGCGCAGAGAAAAACCTGCAGCGCCAGGCGACGCTGCGCTTCGTCCCGCAGCGCATCGGCCGCCTCGTCGCGCGCCGGTGCTTCCTGTTCGCAAAGGACACTGGGTGCCATGACATGCCGCCCCTGCCCGCCTAGCGGTCCTGCTGCAGGCGACGACGCTCGTCGCTGCTCAGGGCGGCCCAGTGCCTGGGGTCGATCTTGCGGCCCATGCCCACCACCTGCACGGGGTTCTGCGGGTCGTAGTCGACCTGCGCCCCGGATTGCAGTCCCGACCGCGGCGCCGGCGCGTCGCGCCCCTCTTGTGCGGGCTCGTTGCCGAAGCCGAGCACGCGCACCGTGAAGACCGACGCCAGCGCCTGCCGCGCGGCCGCGCGCTCGCGCTGCACCGCGTCCTGCGCCGCGGCCGTCGCTTGCGCAGCGGCAGCGCTCGCATTGGTGAGCGCGCCGATGTTCACCGACGCGATCACCGGCAGGCCCTTGGTCTCGCCCTTGACCTGGATGTTGTCCGCGTTGAGCACCTGCAGCGCCGCAATGTTCAGGTTGCCCGCCACGCGCAAGCCCGCATCGCCGGCGTTCACGGTGCCGCGCGGCGCGACCAGGTCGACGTCGCCGTCGCCCACGGTGCCGATGCCGCTGCCGCTCATGTCCGACTTCTCGCGGATGGTTGTATTTCCGTCCAGATCGGTGACCACCTCGGGTGCCGACGGCACGCGCAGCGTCTTGGAGCCGCGGCCCGCATCGATGTCGCCGTCGGTGGCCCAGATGATCTGGTCGCTGCCCTGCTTGGTGACCTCGGGCACGAAGGACAGGATGCGCGACTGGTTCACCGTCACGTCGTCCTTCGCGAAGATGCCGATGTGCCCCGAGGCCAGCGTCACCAGGCCATAGCCGGCCGGCACCGTGGCGCCCAGCGCCGCCACCTGCAGGCCCCCGCCGGGCGTGAGCACGTCGATGTCGCCGCCGGCCATCGTGCGCAGCATGAGCTTGTTGGCCGCCACGTCGCCCTTCCAGTCGTCGCCCGGGAACAGCGTCTTGATGGCCGCGTAGCCGCGGTTGTAGCCGCCGTTGCGCGGCAGCCCGCCGGTGCCCGGTTCGTTCTGGTCGCGCCCGGCTTCGCGCAGTTCGAGCAGGTACACCTGCCGCAGGAACTGCTGCTGCGCAAGCTGGGGCAATTTCTGGAAGCGCGCCCAGGCTTCGAGCGGCTCCAGCTTTTCGCCGGTCATGTCCGACATGAACGAGACGAGGCCGCGGCGCACGGTTTTTTCCTGCCCGCCCGGGCGGGTCTCGACCCGATCGGTCAGGTAGGCCGGGAGCACGCTGCCGTCGGCGCCGGCGCTTTGAAGGTACGAAGGCATGGATGCCACCTTCGACGGGTCGAGGTAGGCGCTGGCGAACGCGCCGTAGCCCACCGCGCCGTTCATGCCCGCCATCACCGTGATCGAGGCACCCTGCTCGGGCAGGCCCTTGATCTGGGTGCCGGCCATGGGGCGGTTGTTCAGGTCATATTGCTGGTTGCCCAGGGTCTGGACCTTCAGGTTGTCGGCATAGACGTCACGCCCGGCGGACAGCACCAGGGTGCCGGGCCCTTGTATCGCAATGCTGCCCGTATCCTCGGGCATGTTCAGCGTTGCAGCACGCACGTTCGCCATGGCCAGGAAATCGTTGCCCGCCTCCAGCAAGGTCACGTCGCTGGCACGCACATTTCGCGCATTGACACGCACGCCGCGGATATCGGTCCCGGCCCGCACCCAGGTTTGCTCATTGGTCGTCAGGTCAAGCCCCAGGATGGAACCCTGTCCGGCATAAATGCGGCTCGGTTCAAAGTCGCTTGCCAAGGGCAACACATCCGGGTTGTTGAGTGAGGTGGCTATTACATGGGACCACATCTGGTTGGCAAGCAACCTTTCCATAGCCTCAGAACCCGTGGCCCCAGCGCTGGGCAAGAACGCGGAAGGCAACATTCCGGGGGTGGCACGGGGCATGGCCAGCTGCGCTTCCAGGTCCCCGCGACTGCCCAACTGAAAAAGAGCTTCGCGATTCTGTGTCGCAAAGCGTATGTCACCTTGCGCAATAAATTGCACATCATTCGTCGCGGCTGGCATGACCCACAAAGGCCCTTGTATTTCAAGGCTGCCGTTCATGGCAAAAGCAGCTGTGCGCGCCGGGAAACGGTTGCCAGCCGCGCCGATCAGGTTGTTCTGGCCGGTGTAGCCGGAGCTCAGGGACAGGTCGTGGAATATGAATTCGGGCTGATTGACAAACGTGATATTTCCGCCGGTGGACACCAGCTTGAGTGCCGTGCGATCCGTGTAGCCGCTCATGTAAGCGCCGTAATCCAGTTTCGGCAAGGCACCTGCACCGCTCCCGTCGTCACCATGGCGGACAAGGAGAGGGTCCACCACCGTCTGCACGCGCAAGTCGCCCGCCGTACGCACTTTCATGGTGGCATCGCCCAAAGCCAATACCGGTGCCACAGAAAAGGTGTAGGTACGGCTATCAACGGCCCCTTCGTTCCATATAACCGATACCGTGTTGCCGACCGCTGTTTCACCGGCCTTGATATCGCCGGCGCCTCGTGCCACGTAGTACTGCCCCCCGCGTATCGCGCCGCCGGCCTCGACGGTCATGGTGCCGCCATTGCGCGTTTCCATGGCCATCGCTTCGGTGGCCGAGCGGCCGCCGCGCATGCGCATGGTCGTCGGCAACACCACCACCAGGTTGCCCAGGTCACCGCCGGCGTTGACGGTGACGTTGCCGCCGCCCAACGCGCCCACACCCTGCTTGAACGCGCCGTAGTTGATCCACCAACTCGATTGCTCGGGCGGCAGCGTCAGAGGGCCCCAGGTACCGTCCGGCCGGGTACCGTACTCACCACTCTCGTATTCACCGAAGTAGCCCTGCGGGTTGAGGGCACCCTGCCGGTTCAACCACTCCGTAAATCGCTGGCCGGCCGGCTGCGCCACGACGCTGCCCTGCGCACTGATGTCCAGGTTGCCGCCGTCAGTGCCGTAGATCGCGGCCGCATTGGCCGTTGTGAAGTCGCTCCAGGCCGTCATGTCCTTGCGTCCAGCCGTGTAGATCACCGACTCCTTGTGCGCCAGCGTCAGGTCTCTGCCCGCACGCACCTCGAGGTCACCGGTGCCGGTGCGAACCAGCTTGCCTGCGCCGTTGTCTATGGCGGCGTCCGGGTTGGTGTCGGCCGTGCCGACGGTGATGCTGCCGCTGCCCGCGGTTTGCGCCGCCAGCGGCTTGACCGCCAGCGTGTGGGCCGAGTCCAGGTCGGCGCCTGCGACCAAGCGCAGGTTCCACGAAGCGCCTTCCTGCAGCTTGCCTGCGCGGTCGGCGGTGTCAAAGCCGTCACTCAAGTGACCATTGACGACCAGGTTGCCACCAGCCCTCAGCGTGAGCGTGCCTTCCCTTGCGCTGGCAAAGTCGCTGCGCAGGTTCCAGTCGCTGTTCATGGCCAGGTCGCCGGCGCTTTCGATCGTGATGCCGGGCATGACGGCCAGGCTGGTGCCCAGGCGTGCCGCCACAGCGGGCGCCGCAGCGCTGAACTGGTTGGCATCGGCAATTGCAGCGGCCTTGACGGAGTCGACCGTGCTGCTGTTGTAGGTGGCAACGCCTTCGAGCACCGCCGAGCGCGCACCGGCGATGCTGACGTTGACGGCGGTGGCGTTGAGGTCGTTGTGGGCGGCATTTTGCTGCGCACGCAGCCTGACCTTGCCGCCTTCGTTGCCGGCCACGTTGATGGCGCCGCCCTGCAGGTCCAGTTGCCCGCCTGCCGCTTCAAGGGTGACGCGGCCGCTGCCAAGCTCACCGGTGGCGCCCGCCAACAGCTGCGCGCCGGCATTCATCGTCACCCCATTGCCGCCGGTGATGCGGATGGCGCCGCCGTAAGCGGCCCTTGCATCGACGGTGCCGGCAATCGTGATCCTGCCTTGGTCGGTGGTCAGGCCGAAGTCTTCCACCGTGGTGGTGCCGTCCAGCGTGATATCGCCCTGGCGAATGCGGAACTGCCGTGAGCGGTTGAAGCCCGCAACATTCAGACGCTGGCTGAAGCCGGCGAAGTCCGCCAGCTCGGCAATATCGAGCGAGAAGGCACCGGCTTTGCCGCCCGTGCCCGCTCGTGCATTGATCGTGCCGTCCAGCACGACGGTGCCGCCATTGGCGGCCGCAACATTCAAGGCGCCGGCGTTGCCGCCGTCCTTGTGAGCAGCAAGATTCAGAGTGCTGCCGCTATCGAGCCGGACGTCGCCGCCCACAGCCGAGAGCTTGATGTTTCCCGCATCGGCATACGCGGCCACGTCGAAGAACTGTTTGGCAAAGCCGCCGACATCGATCTGCGCGCCATCGCCCAGGGTCAGGCTGCCGGCAGTCGCCGTCATGTCGACGCTGCCGCCAAGCGCAACAGCGCGGCCACCGAACACAATGCTGGCGCCAGACAGGCTCAGGCGTGAACCGAGGCTGTCCTGCAGATCTTGTGGGGCTGAATCACCCCCTGCTGTTGCCAGGACTTGCAATGCACCGGTGGTGGTGATGCTTTGTGCGGCACCGCCGCGGCCCGTGAGCAGCGGGGTGTTCAAGGTCAGCGCGATGGCGCCGGTGTCGATGCCGCCTTTGCCAGTACCGACGATCTGATCACGGCCACCCAAGGCAATGCGATTGAAGCCGGCGAAGTTCTTCTGGCCCGCCCCCAGGACCAGGGTGGTGGCGTCCAGCGTGAAGTTGCCGGTACCGTTGCCTGTTGCGGCCAGGTTGGCGCCGCTGTTCTCCAGCGCAATCGTGTCGCCCTTGATGACGATGTCGCCGCCATGACCGGTGAAGGCTGCGCCGTCGAAGGTCAACGAAGCCAGGCCCGCCGCACCGAGATCGACCGGTTGGTGGAAGTCAAAGCTCGAGTAGCTGCGCAGGGTCAGGTGTTTTGAGTTGGCCAACTGGGCCAGACCGGCGCTGTCCAGCACCATGCCGCTGCCGCTGCCGCCGAAGCCAATGCGGCCGGCGGCCACCGAGAGGTCAACGCCTGAGATCTGCGCCGATGCTGCAAGCTCCGTGGTGCGCGTGGCGTCGATCAGCAGGGATTCGCCACCGTTCAGGACTGCACCGGCACCGATGGTGACCACACCGCCTTGCGTGGTGTCCACATTCTGGCGGACGACCTTGATCGCCTCGCCATTGGCCACGCGAATCAACGCACCCCAGTCTTTGACCGGCGTCACCAGAACATCGTCGGCGGTGTCGGGTGTGCCTTTGCTGTCGTAGACCGCAGCCTGCTGCGGCTTCATGATCAGGTTGCCGCTGCTGCTGGCGCCCGTGCCCTTGGCGCTGACGAGGCTGCCGGCGTCCACCGCGACCTTGTCGGTGGCGGCCAGGATGATCTCCGGGGCGAACAATTCGGAGCCGGTGCCGTTTCTCACCACGATGTCAGTGGCCGTCACGTCGAGCTGCGTGCCCAACAGGTCTCCCTTGCGCGTGCCGCCAACCAGCAAGCTGCCGGCACCGAAGTTCGAGAGGCTGGCGGCATCGATCGTGAGGTAGCCGTCTGCCTGCAGCGTGCCTGCGTCCCGGCCGGCACCGACGATGGCGATCTTCTTGCCGGCGATGTCGACCAAGCCGCCGCGCCCGCCCTTGTCGGCCTGCGACAGCAGCGTGCCGTCCAGCGTCAGGCGCGTGGTGGCTTCGAACACGACAGCGCCGCCGTCGCGCGGCAGGCGCGGGGTCACAACGTCCTGCCCAGTCAAGCGGTATTGCGTGAGCTTGAAGGCGTCCGATGAGAAGAAGTCGTTGGCGAAGGCTTCGTTGTATTCGCTGTATTTGCGCAGGGTGCTGCCGGACATGACGCGCCAGACAGAGGCTTGCGCATCTTCGCTGTGGCCGTAGGCGTTGCTGTTCTTGCCTTGCATGATGATGCTGCCGTCGCGCGTGGCGAAGCCGGGCGCGGCCTCGCCCGCCCAGGCTTTGCCGGTGGCCTGCACGGCAAAGGCGCCGGGCAGCAGGGCGTAGCGCGCAGGCAGCAAGGTGTACCAGCCGGCCGCCAGGCCGGGGCCACCGGCCAGCCAGATTCGGCTGCCAGCCTCCACACCGCTGACGGGCGCAGTGGCCTGCTGGCCCGGCAGGACGGCATACATGCCGGGCCGCGTCAGCAAATCGTTCGAGCCGCCCGGGCCGGGAACAAATTCCCAGGCGTACAGATCACCGCCGCCGCCGATGTCGATGACCGCGCCTTTGGCGAGGTCGACATTCGGCGACTTCATCGTGATCCGCTTCTCGGGCGGCGACGTCAACGAACCGTTCGAGGGATTGGCGTCATCGCTCGCCTTCGTCGGGTCGTTCCAGTGCTCGTTGTTCGACAGCGTCCCGTAGGGCACCGTCAGGCCCGCACCCGAGACCGACGTGATACTGCCAGTGCCCAGCGTCAAACGATCACCGGCAACCAGTTCGATCTGCCCGAACGGGGCCCGCAGCACGCCGTTCTGTTCAATCACCGGCGCCTCCAACCGCAACGTCCCTCCTGCCGACAAAGGCAGCACGGAAGAATTTCCGGAACGCCCCACGGTGATGGATTCACCGGACAGGATTTTTGCGTTCACGGCGACGGACGGGTAAACCAGGCCGGCGGTGATGGCCAATGCACCGTCCACATCCAGTGTTGCCGTGACGGCATCCGCCGCCATGCCTGGATCCACTGCGGCGTTCTTCGCGCTGAAGCGGAGTTCCGACGCATTCAATGACGTTTTCGCAAAGCTGCGAATGCTCGCAGGCCCGAAGGTGGACCCAGGTCCATTGACGCCACCCACGACATCAATCACGTCCGCGTTCAAGGTCAAACTTCCCGTGCGATTGGCCGTGGCAGCCGGCGCAATGAGGGAAGCAGTTTGTTTGAGCCCGATATAGGCCGCCGCCAGGCTTGCGTGTCCGGATTCCCCGACGGCATGGCGCAGCGTGCCGTCGACCGTGATGCTCCGGTTCGCGGAAAGCCGCACATCACCCAGTTCAATCGAACCACCCTGGGAGGCCAGAGCGAGGTTGGCAAAACCACCTTCGGCAAAAGATTTCGGACGCGCCACCAGCAATGAACTCGACGGGGTCAAGGCACGCAGGTCGATGAAGAGTTCGTTCTTGAACAAATCCACGACCTCGTCGCTCATTCCAAGCGCAGCGTAGTCAATTCCGGGCCCACCCTGCCCTGCGCCGGAAGACGCCGTATTGGAAACGACCAACGAATTCCTGGATGCCGAGCCCAGATGGTCAAGCACCGCCTGGGTGATGACCATGGGTGCTTTTTCGCCGGGGCTGTATCCCAGCAGAAGCGCAAAATCGACCCCGACGACGCTTTCCGGTGTACAGAAGGACGAATCGATCTGGCAAAAGGACTGCAGAAGCTTGTCGGCCAGATTGGTGCTCGCACCGGCGGCCACTTGCTGGATCAACACGGAGCCGCCTTGCGCGCCCGTCCCCCCGGCCTTCCCGACCAACGTGGAAGCAACCAGCCCTTCGCCACGAATGTTGATTGCACCGCCGTCACTGGCCAGCCCCAGCTTTTTGTAGCTGACCCGTCCGAATGCACCACCTGCCTGCGCCTGTTCAATCTCCCCGCTCGCGCCCGACACGTCGATCAGCGAACCCGCCGCCAGCTGCACATCCGCGGCACGAATATCGACGACACCACCCGACAACACCTTGCCTTGAAGGTGCCCGGTTTTGTCCAGGTCAATCGCAGGGACGCCGCGTGCCAGCAACTGCGCATCCGGCTCCAGCCTGACGGTCTTGCCGCTCAGGTCAATCCGTCCCGCAGGCGCTTCCAGGCGACCCCGTATCGTCAGCGCACCTGCGCCACCTGCAGCCAATGTCAACTTGCCGCCGGTATCGGTCACGATGGATGCACCCGACCCGACATGGATGTCGCCGGCTTCCGTGCCCAGGGTCAGTCCGCCCGGCCTGCGCTCGAGACGCTCCTGCGGGCTCAGCACGGCAATCGGCGCTACCCTGGCAAGGCTCGTGCCGGTCGCCACGTCGTGGTAGGCAAAAGAAGAATTCAAATCGATACCGACCGCCTGCTGCGTCACGGTCGCACCGTCAGGCACCACGATGCCGCCGTTGCCGCGGACCGCGACTGACACGGTGCCAAAACCGCGGTCGCCAAACAGGTTGGCGGGCAAGGCCACGACCGCGGGATCGTTGCTTGCACCGCCCACTTGCACGGATGAAGGCGTTTCAAGGAACAGGCTGCCGGCTGAACCCGCTGCATACGCACGCAGGTTCAATGACCCCAGATCCATGTCCGGCGTAACGCCCGTCAAGCTGAGGGAGCCGGCGTTGCCCACACGCAATGCAGGCAAGCCCTTCTTGCCGATATCGATGCGGCCGCCACCGGAAACATCCAACACGGCGTTCTTGTCGGCAAGGATTTTGCCGGCCTTGAGGGTGATGGCACCGCCGTCCATGGCCCAAGGCCCGGAGGACCTGCCGTCACGCCAGGCATTGATCCATTGGCCGGAAACATCCAGGCGGCCCTGCGCGCCAATCTCCAGTTGTCCGTAGAGCGAATCAAGGGATATGGAACCGCCTGCCGACCGGACCATGCCGTTGACACGGATGGTGCCGGTCGAATTTTCACCACCGGTAACGACAAACGAGGTTGCGGGCGAGAACTCGAGTTTGGCGCCCGTGGCCAGCTCAACGTCGCCGTTGATGATGAAGAAATTAACCTGCCCCATGCCCGAACTACCAAGCATGTCGTCGGACAGAAAAGTTAATTTCTTTGACCTCGGAGTGACGGGGTCCAGGGGAACGTAGAAGTCCGAGCCCAGAGCGGTACCGGCGTTGAATGCATTGCCCGGGCGTTTGGGATCATGGCTGACGATGAGGGTGCCTGGCGACCAGGCTTTGTCCTCCACCCTGCCGCCACCCAGCACCAACTGCCCCCCTTTGTTGCTGGCCGGTTTATTTTGTTGACGATCACCCGTGATGACACCGCCCCACATATCGCCTTCGAGCACCATGGCGTCACCGGCGAATATCTGGACCGCGCCAGCCTTGCGGCCTTCGGTGTACCCGGCTTCTTTGAAGTCGCCGCCTATCAACGCGCTGCGCCAGGTCGTGTTCACGCCCCAACGCGCATGCGTTTGCGCGAACCGGCCGGCAAGCCCCGTGTATTCCATGTCGGGCATGGCGCTGCTCATCGTGTAGATGCCGCCATTGGCGCCCGCAAGTTTTGTGGCGGTGTTCATGCCGTCCGAATAGCGCACCGAACCGCCGGAGATGTCGAGCAGCGAGCCGGCACGCGTGATGACGGCGCCGCCGGCACGCAGCATGATGCTGCCGGCGTCGGCCGACAGCTCCCGAAGGTCGGTCTTGCCCACGCCTATCCAGCCGGTCACATCCGCCAGTGGGGTGCCTGCCCACTCGCCTGGCATGTAGACCATCTGGCCGTTGCCGTCCGTCCTCTGGACCCACTTCACCCCCGCCATCGGTCCGTTGCCGAACACGCCGTTTTCCCGGCGGTCGACAATCACTTTCTGGCCGCGCAACCAGGAGTTCAGCAGCAGCGGTGAATCGCGCAACTCGTTGATGCGCAACTCCGCCTCGACGAAGTTGCGCGACATCGGCACCAGCATGTCGCGCAGACCCGCCACGCTGAGGAAGGCATCGCTGTCGAGGTATATCCGGCTGTCGTCTCCCGCACTCTGCAGCGCGCCCCTGAACAACGGGTTGGCCGCCGTTTCGATGTTGATCTTGCCTGCGGGTGCCAGCACGCCGGCTTTCGACTGGATGTCGATCAGCTTGCCGTACATGCCGATCCAGCCCGGCTGGTAGCGGGTGCCCAGCGCGGACGCTTCGATCTCGCTGGTGTCGGTGGCGTCCGGCATGATTTGCGTCACGCTGCCACTGCCCAGCGTCAGGGTGCCTGCCGACCAGTTGTAAAACCGGTCAATGTCGCTGCCATACTCGCGTGTCGCCAAACCCCAGGCACGCAACTGGATGGAACCATTGCGGTTGTTCAAAGCGGTGGTGGACAGCAACACGCCGTTCTGGCGAACGTCCTGTGCCTGCAGGGTGATGTTGCCCCGGTCGGCCTGCACGACGCCGTTGTTGACCACTTCGTAACCCACCGCCTTCGCGCGCGCGGCCATTTCCGGCATCACGACATCGCGCACGCCGATGGCGTATGGATAGGGGACCTGCGACAAACCAAGCGCGGCATTCAAAAACGAACTATTCAATGCCCAACCCGGAACTGCCGACACGGCAACGTCCAGCCCGCGCACCGGATTCAGGTCCTGCGCCGAGGGGGTTTTGAGGTAGACGTTTTCGCCGGCCGCCAGGATGACCTGGCCGTCCGGCGCAAAGAGGCGCCCGGCATTGCTCACCTTGGGCGCGAAGAGCATGATCTTGCCGCCGCTGCTCACATCCAGCCCTGCGCCTGCCGCGACCGTGACGGCACCGGGCGGCAAGCCGGGGTTAAATCGATCGACCTCACCGAGGCGGTCCGGCACAACACCGTTGCCCGGAACATAGCCGCCGACCTGGCTGTAAACCCAAGGCTTCTGCGCGGTGAATTCCCCGAATTGCGGAATAGGGTACTCAGCGCTCTGGTGCTCCATCAGCTGCGCGTTGTTGATGCCCAGCTTGAATTGCTGGTCGGTCAGGCGCAGCGAGCTGGCGACCAAGCTGCGCGTGTTCACCTGGCTCGATCCATTGAAGACGATGCCGTTGCGGTTGATCAGGTACACCGACCCGTCAGCCTGGATCTGCCCGGCGATCTGGCTGGGCCTGCCGCTCGGGTCGTTGATGCGGTTCAGCGCGATCCAGCTGTTGGTGCCGTCCTTCACGTTGCGACCCTTCGACTGGTCGAACTTCACCGTGGTGTTCTTGCCCACGTTGAAGCTCTCCCAGTTCAGGATCGCCTTCTCGTCGGTCTGCTCGATGCCGACCACGGTGCGGCCGCCCGCGGCGGTCTGCACCGGCGCCCTGGCATTGAGCCAGCCTGCGGTGAGGCTGTGGGTATCGACCTTGAGCCCGCCGTCGGCCAGGCCGTCGGGGATGTCCGAGTCCCCGTTCGATGCGGCCTCGCGTGCGGCCGCCTGCGCCGCCTGTTGCGCGGCAATGGAACGCGCCGCCATGTTCAGGTTGCCCATGGAGCGCTGCAACTGTTCGCCGGCCTTGCGCTGCTCCAGCGGGTTGGTCAGCATCGATGCCGGCATGCCGTTGGGCAGGCGGCCCGTCGCCGAGGCGGTGTTCTGCACCGCGCTCTTGTTGGCGAACCAGGCGCCGCTGAAGGCCTGCTGGGCCTGGGCATCCAGCACCAGGGCGCCGTTGGCCGCCAGCGTCATGGCAATGGCGCGCGCGATCGGCGCCATGCGAAAGCGCCGCGCCTGCCGCCGGTTGTGCGCCTTCGTTGCGTGGATCGGTGTGAGGGGCCCGCGTGTGCTCATGAGTCGTTTCCGCCGGAAAGTTGAGTCGATGCACTACGACGAACGGGCGCCCCACGACCCCGCAACTTATTTTTCAGGCCGCGCACCACGGCCGCCCGATTCAGCTGAGAACGGTCAACCCGCCCGGCAACGAACGGGCGTCGAGATCGAAGGCATGCTGCAGCTGCACCAGCGCCAGGTCGAGCGATGCGATGTAGAAGCTCCCGGTCACCAGGCGGCTGCGCGCGGCCGTGTTCATCAGCACCACGCGGCCGCGCCGGTAGCGGTTGATCTCGTCGAGCACGTCGGACAACCGGGCCTGCGTGAACACCAGCTCGCCCTTGCGCCAGGCCGACAGGTTGGCGGCGCCGACCAGCGCCACGCTGCTCACCGACGTGCCGTCGTACACCGTCTGCTGGCGCGCGCGCAGCTCACGCACGCCCGCGGGGTGCTCCACGCGCACCGCGCCTTCGATGCAGGTCACGCACACCTTGGCGTCCAGGTAGCGGACCTCGAAACGCCCCGACTCGGCCAGGCTGCGGCCCGCCCCGGCCACGACGCCGAAGGGCCGTGCGCCGCTGGCCGACGACAGATCGAACGCGGCCTCGCCCTCGAGCAGGTCGACGCCGGTCGTCCGGCCGTCCACCGTGCGGCGCCGGATGCGGGTCTGGGTGTTCAGGGTGACCTGCACCCGCTCGGTGAGGCCCACCTCCAGCTGCTCGCCGGTGGCGGTGCGGTAGTCGGCACCCGATCCCGCCGGCGCGGGCCACAAGCCCGCGGACGGATGGAACACCGCCACGCCCGCGACACCGGCCATGGCCGCCGCGCCCGCTGCCGCTCCGAGGAAGGCGCGGCGCGCGAGCACCGGTCGGGGCTGGTGGCGCGCATGAAACGCCGCCGCATCGGCATTGGTGCGAAGCACGCCGGCAGAGGCCTGACCGAGCACGGCCCATTGCGACTTGGCCTCCTTGAAGACCGCCGCGTGCGCCGGGCTGCGCGCCAGCCAGTGCTTGAAGCGCTGCGCGTCCTGCGGCTTGACGGCACCCGAATGCAACAGCCGCAGCCACTCCCAGGCCTCGTGCCGCGTCGTGTCGGCCGCGAGGGCAGGATCGTCGACCGGTGCCGTCAGGGGGTCGTGCATCACGGCCGCGACCCTTCTTCTGGGCCTCGGCCCGCTGCGAGCGCCAGGGTGATTCGATTCTTCACTCCGTACGACGAACGGGCCGCGCCGATCCCGCAACTATTTTTTGTCATGGGCCATCCGGGCACTCAGGTAATCGTGCGCATGCTTGAGTTCGTATTCGACGGTGCGCAGGGAAATGCCCAGGCGCCGGGCCACTTCGGGCTGCGTCAGTCCCTCCATGTGCACGAGCACGACGACCTCGCGCCGCCGCGCCGGCATGCGGTCCAGCAACTGGATCACGGCGTCCAGCTGCGAACGCGCCTCGGCGATCCGCGCGGGTCCCGGCGCCGTGTCGGCCAGTTCCATCAGCGCATCGATTTCTTCGAAAGGCAGGTTGCGGCTCTGGCGACGCTGGATGTCCAGCGCAATGTTGAACGCCATGCGCACGAGATAGCCGCCCGGCCGCTGGATCGGCCCTGCTTCGCTTCCGCCCTGGTCGTTCACGCGCAGCCAGGTGTCGTGCAGCGCGTCCTCGGCCAGGTCTGCATTGCGCAACGCGCGGCCCAGCTGGCGCTTGAGGGCGTCGTAGTGCCTGGACAGGTAGTCCATGAGCACGGGGCGGACGTCTTCGGCCATGGACAGGTCAGGACGGCGAGCGGCCGGCCGCCTCGCGGCAGCGCGTTCCGCCGCGCGCATCGGTGGGCAGGATGAGCAGCGTCAAGGGCTGCGGCAGGTCCGGCGGCGGCGCATGCGCGAGGCGCACGCCCCGCAGAACCTCCAGCATCTCGGCGTCGCGGGCCGCGTCGCCGGTCAGGCCGAGCAGGCGCGGCCGGCGAAGCTGGCCCCCCTCGTCCACCTCGAAGCGCAGCAAGGACCGGTACGTTCCCGGCCGCGTGCGCACATTGCCGCACAACGCTTCCCAGACCCGCGCCTGCAGCAGGCTGGGGTAGCCCGCCAGGCTTCCAAGGCTGGCCGCGCGCGGGGCCTCCGCCCGGGCCTGCGCCGGCCTCAGCGCGAGCGTGACGGCCGAACCCGTGCGGACCTTTTCGGCCACCAGGCCCGTGCCTTCCAGCAACAGTTCAAGCGCGGTGTCGGGGGCGTAAAGCCCGCGCACCGCGGAGGACGTCAGCCCGGCCAGGATTTCGCTGCGAAAGAGTGCAGGCTGCCGCGTGACAGCGGCATAGCGCTTGAGCGCATCGGCCAAGGGAAGCGAGGGAATGTCGAACGCCAGTGCGGCGTCACCCGTGCCTGGAACCGCGCCGGCCGGGGCCTCGCCCTCACGCAGCGGTGATGCAGATCCGTCGCTCGCCCAGGCCGTGCCGGCCAGCCACGACAGCGCGAGCGCGCAGAGTGCGACGCTGCGGCCTGCCGAGCCCGCGAACCCAGGGTGCACCTCGCTCACCCTCGCGGCGCAACGATGCCGCGCGCATCGTCACGCTCGCCGTGAGGATGCGAAAGCCATGGCAGGGAAAAAAGTCGAGTCGGCAAGGAGCGCACGCCAGTCGGGAAACTTGCATGCTGTCACCGGCGTGTGACGGTCTCGTTGCAACGTCAGACCTTCCGGCGCCCTGGCGCGTGGCGCGCATCCCGTGTGCCGCAGGAAGCCCGAGGACGCCCCTCGAGCGGCTGACCGACGCTCAGCCCGCCAGCCGCCCCGCCACCAGCTGCAGCACGCGGTCGCAGCGCTTGGCCAGGTCCTGGTCGTGCGTGACCATCACGAAGGCCGTGCGGTGCCGGTGCGCGAGATCGAGCATCAGCGCGAACACGGCGTCGGCCGTGCTGCGGTCGAGGTTGCCGGTGGGCTCGTCGGCCAGCACGCAGGCCGGCTGCGTGACCAGCGCGCGCGCAATGGCCACGCGCTGGCGCTCGCCGCCCGACAGCTCGGCCGGCCGGTGGTGCAGGCGTTCGCCCAGGCCCACGCTCGCAAGGATCTTGGCCGCGGCCTGCGACGCTTCGCCGGCCTCGACGCGGCGGATCTTCAGCGGCATCGCGACGTTGTCGAGCGCACTGAACTCGGGCAGCAGGTGATGGAACTGGTAGACGAAGCCCAGGTGCTGGTTGCGCAACCGGCCCTGCTCGGCGGGGTCGGCATGCGCGATGTCCTTGCCGAGCAGTTCGACCTTGCCCGCGGTGGGTGCGTCGAGCCCGCCCATCAGGTGCAGCAGCGTGCTCTTGCCGGAGCCGGACGCGCCGACGATGGCCAGCGTTTCGCCGGCGTGCACGTCGAGGTCGACACCGTGCAGCACGGTGAGGTCGATGCGGCCTTCGTGGAAGCGCTTGGTGAGGCCGCGGGCCTTCAGGACGACATCACTCATAGCGCAGGGCCTCGGCAGGATTGACGCGGCTGGCGCGCCAGCTCGGATACAGCGTGGCCAGGAAGGCCAGGATGAGGGAAATGACCGCGATCGGCATGATGTCGCTTTGCTGCGGGTCGCTCGGCATCTTGCTGATCAGGTAGATGTCCTTGGGCAGGAAGCTGGCGTGGAAGAGCTGCTCCAGGAAGGGCACGATCACGTCGATGTTGTAGGCGATGCCCAGGCCCAGCAGCAGGCCGCCCACGGTGCCGATCACGCCCACCATGGCGCCCTGCACCACGAAGATGGCCATGATGCTGCGCGGCGAGCTGCCCAGCGTGCGCAGGATGGCGATGTCGGCGCGCTTGTCGGTCACGGTCATCACCAGCGTCGAGACGAGGTTGAAGGCCGCCACCGCGACGATCAGCGTGAGGATGATGAACATCATGCGTTTCTCGACCTGCACGGCCGCGAACCAGGTCTTGTTCTGGCGCGTCCAGTCGCGGATGAGGAACTGGCCCGGCAGCGTGACGGCGAGCTGGTCGGCCACCTCGCGCGCCTCGTGCAGGTCTTTCAGCTTGAGGCGGATGCCGGTCGGGCCTTCGAGGCGGAACACCTTGGCGGCGTCTTTCTCGTGCACCATCGCCAGCGCCGAGTCGTACTCGTAGTGGCCCGAGTCGAACACGCCGACCACGGTGAACTGCTTCAGGCGCGGCACCACGCCGGCCGGCGTGACCTGTCCGCCCGGCGCCACCAGCGTGACCTGGTCGCCAGGCTGCACGAACATGGAGCGTGCCAGCTCGATGCCCAGCACGATGCCGAACTCGCCCGGCACCAGCTTGTCGAAGGTGCCGCCCTTGGCGATGCCGCCGGTGTCGGTGACCTCGGGCTCGAGCGCGGGGTCGATGCCGCGCACGATGGCGCCCTTCATGTCTTCGCCGCGGGCGATCAGCGCCTGCGTGTTGATGAACGGCGCCGCGCCGACCACCTCGGGGTTCTTGCGGGCGTCGGCCATGATGGCGTCGATGTCCTGCAGGGCCTGGCCGTCGCGCGAGAAGATCTCGATGTGCGAGACCACGCTGAGCATGCGGTCGCGCACTTCCTTCTGGAAGCCGTTCATCACGCTGAGCACGATGATCAGCGCCGCCACGCCCAGGGCAATGCCGAGCATCGACACGCCGGAGATGAAGGAGATGAAGCCGTTGCGTCGCGTGGCCCGGCCCGCGCGCGTGTAGCGCCAGCCGAGCTGCAGTTCGTAGGGGAATCGCATCAGCGGCCTCGCCCCGTGGCCTCAAGGGGCATGGGCGCACCCACGGGGGGCGGCAAATACTCGGGGTGAGGAGCGAGGGGGTAGGTCATACGGTGGAATTGTGGCATCCCGGACAATAGGGAAATGGCCGAACCTCTCCCACGTCATCTGTTGATTCCCTTTGCCGGCCGCGGTTCCCCGGCTTGCCGCGCGGCGCTCGCGACCCTGCGGCTGCCGAACCTCGAAACCCTGCTGCTGCGCCTGACGCTCGCCAACACCGACACGCAGGACGACAGCACCCGCTCCCCGCCGCACGAACGCGCGCTGGCCCGCGCGCTCGGCCTGCCCCCCGCCGACGACGGCTGCATTCCCTGGGCCGCGCTCGAAGCCCGCAAGACCGGCCTGGCCGCGCCCGGCGATCACGAGGCCTGGGGCCAGGTGACGCTGTGCAACTGGCAGGTCGGCATCGACGACGTGGCGCTGGGCGACCCGAGCGGCATCGAGATCGACGCCGCCGAGTCGATGGCCCTGCTGGCCGTGGCGCAGCCGTTCTTCGAGGAAGACGGCATCGCGCTGCACCCCTCCGACACGCCAGGCCGCTGGCTCGCCCGCGCCCCCATCTTCGATGGACTGGCCACGGCCTCCATCGACCGCGCGGTGGGGTACCCCATTTCGCAGTGGTCGCCGCTGGGCGACGCCTCGCGGCCGCTGCGCCGGCTGCAGAACGAGATGCAGATGCTGCTGTACACGCAGCGCGTGAACGACGAGCGCACCGCGCGCGGCGTGCCACCGATCAATTCGTTCTGGCTCAGCGGCACCGGCGTCCTGAAGGACGGCGACCTGCCCTCGCCGCCCCTTGCGCGCACGCCGGTTGTCGACCTCGCGCTGCGCGACGCCGCGCTGCGCGACGACGGCCTGGCCTGGGCCGCCGCCTGGCAGGCGCTGGACGCCGGCGCCGTCGCCGGCCTGCTCGCCGACCTCACGCGCGGCGCCGACGTGGCGCTCTCGCTGTGCGGCGACCGCGGCGCGCAGCTTTTCACCGTGCAGCCGCGCGGCCTCGCCCGCTGGGCCAAGGGCCTGTTCGACCGCAACCGCGCCACGCAGGTGCTGGAGTCCCTATGAAGATCATTGCCCGGGACATCCCGCCGCGCACCGTCTGGGCGCTGGAACAGGCCGGCGTGCACCCGCTGCTGGCGCGCCTCTTTGCCGCGCGTGGCGTGCGCGGCAAGGACGAGCTCGACGACGGGCTCGCGCGCCTGCTGCCGCCCGACACGCTGCGCGGCACGCGCGAAGCCGCCGTGCTGCTGGCCGACGCCATCGCGCAGGACAAGCGCCTGTGCATCGTGGCCGACTACGACTGCGACGGCGCCACTGCCTGCGCGGTCGGCGTGCGCGGCCTGCGCCTGCTGGGCGGCAAGCACGTGAGCTACCTCGTGCCCGACCGCGTGGTGGACGGCTACGGCCTGACGCCGCCCATCGCCGAGCGCGTGGCCGCGGCCGGCGCCGACATGCTGATCACCGTCGACAACGGCATTGCCAGCGTCGAGGGCGTGGCCGCCGCCAAGGCGCGCGGCCTGCAGGTGCTGGTGACCGACCACCACCTGCCCGGCCCCGAGCTGCCCCTGGCCGACGTGATGGTCAACCCCAACCAGCCCGGCTGCGAGTTCGAGAGCAAGAGCATCGCCGGCGTCGGCGTGATGTTCTACGTGCTGCTCGCGCTGCGCTCCGAACTGCGCACGCGCGGCGTGTTCGACACCGCCACGCAGCCCAAGCTCGATGCGCTGCTGCCGCTGGTCGCGCTCGGCACCGTGGCCGACGTAGTGAAGCTCGACGCCAACAACCGCCGCCTCGTGGCGCAGGGCCTACGCCGCATCCGCGCGGGCGCGATGCCGGCCGGCGTGGCGGCACTGTTCAAGGCGGCGGGGCGCACCGCCTCGGCCGCGACCACTTTCGACTTCGGCTTTGCCCTCGGCCCGCGCATCAACGCGGCCGGGCGGCTGGCCGACATGACGCTGGGCATCGAGTGCCTGCTGACCGACGACGCGGGCCGCGCCGACGAACTCGCGCGCATGCTCGACGGCATCAACCGCGAGCGGCGCGACATCGAGGGCGGCATGCGCGACCAGGCGCTGCTGCTGGCCGAGTCGCTGTTCGCGGCCAATGGCGAAGGCGTGGAAGCGCCGCCGCCGGCCATCAGCGTGTTCGGCGCGGACTTCCACGAAGGCGTGGTGGGCATCGTGGCCTCGCGCATCAAGGACCGCTTCCATCGCCCGACCTTCGTCTTCGCGGCCAGCGCGGCGCCGGGCAAGGAGCAGGAGCTGAAGGGCTCGGGCCGATCGATCCCGGGCTTTCACCTGCGCGACGCGCTCGACCTCGTGGCCAAGCGCCACCCCGGCGTGCTGCTGCGCTTCGGCGGCCACGCGATGGCCGCGGGCTGCACCGTGGCGCGCGAACACTTTCCCGTCTTCGAGCGCGCGCTGGCCCAGGTGGCCGGCGAATGGCTGGCCGAAGCCGCACTCACGCGCCAGATCGAGACCGACGGGCCGATCGCGCGCGAGTACATGCGCATCGACCTCGTCGACACGCTGCACCGCGAAGTCTGGGGCCAGGGCTTCGCACCGCCCACCTTCAGCGAGGAGGTCGAGGTGGTGTCGCAGCGGCTGGTGGGCGAGAAGCACCTGGCGCTCAAGCTCAAGCACCAGGGCCAGCCCATCGACGCGATCTGGTTCAGCCACACCGAGCCGCTGCCACCGCGCGTGAAGCTGGCGTTCCGGCTCGATGCGGACGAGTGGCAAGGGGTGCGACGGTTGCGCTTTCTGGTCGAAGGCGCAGAGGTGTGACGCGGGCGGCCTAGACTGGGCGTCCATCCATTCGACCGGGCACTCTCGCATGCAGCAAGAAGCCATCTCGGCCCACGACATCTTTCCGCACATCCGTGTCGTGATGGGCATGGTCATCGGCTTGGGCGTGACCCGGTTGCTGTCGGGCGTCGCGCGCATCGTGCAGCACCCGACGCAGTACCGGCTCTACGCCGTGCACCTGGCCTGGGTCGCCTCAGTGCTGCTGGCGCTGGTGCATTTCTGGTGGTGGGAGTTCGGGCTGTACCAGATCGACAGCTGGACCTTCGGCACCTACGCCTTCATCGTCAGCTACGCGATCCTGCTCTTCTTGCTGTGCGCGCTGCTCTTTCCCGACAGCATGCAGGACTACGCGAGCTACCGCGACTACTTCTACGCCCGCCGCGCGTGGTTCTTCGGCTTGCTGGCCGCCACCTACCTGCTCGACGTGGTCGACACGCTGATCAAGGGCGAGGCGCACTTCGCCCGCTTTGCGATGGAGTACCTCATCCGCACGCCCATCCTCGTGGGCCTGTGCATCGCGGCGGCGCGCTCCGCCAAACCGCGCTTTCACACGGCCTTTGTTGCGGGCACGCTGGCGTACCAGCTGTCGTGGATCTTCCGGCTCTTCGACACCTTGGATTGAGCCGCTGCGGCCAACAGGAACAGGACCTGCGTCCATGAGGGCAGGCTAGTATCCACGTCCTTCAACCGATACGGACCCTACCTACCGCCGTGAGCACCCTGCCCCCTTGCCCCCAATGCCATTCGGAATTCACCTACGAAGACGGCCTCAACCTTGTCTGCCCCGAATGCGCTCACGAATGGTCCGCCTCGGGCGCTGCCGCCGAAAGCGCGGCCGATGAGGAGCGGGTCATCAAGGATTCGGTCGGCAACGTGCTGAACGACGGCGACACCGTCACCGTCAT
The DNA here is from genome assembly GCF_059419205.1 of Variovorax sp. GW821-FHT06D12. Taxonomy (NCBI): domain Bacteria; kingdom Pseudomonadati; phylum Pseudomonadota; class Betaproteobacteria; order Burkholderiales; family Comamonadaceae; genus Variovorax; species Variovorax sp. GW821-FHT06D12. The sequence goes on from NZ_JBWKRI010000005.1 coordinate 42,478, forward strand.
CAAGGACCTCAAGGTCAAGGGCTCGTCGCTGGTCGTGAAGGTCGGCACCAAGGCGAAGAACATCCGCCTGATCGATGGCGATCACGACATCGACTGCAAGATCGATGGCATTGGCGCGATGAAGCTGAAGTCGGAATTCGTGCGCAAGGCGTGAGACCGGCCTGGCTCATGCGGTGCAGCGTCTCGCTGTCCGCTCGTCACGCCGGTGCCGCGCGGACTTCCTAGCTGGCCAACTCCCGGCAGCGTGCGGCGTCCAGCGCATGGCCGCAGGCGTGGAACTCCCGCGCCGCCGCGGCGAAGCCTTCGCGCGCGGCAGCGACACGGCCCGAGGCCCGTTCGATGTGAGCCTGCGCCTCGTGCAGCGACGCGTACCAAGCCGGCAGTTTCATCACCACGTTGGCCAGGTATTCGGATTGCTGCTGGTGGCTGGCCGCCAGGTCCAGTTCGTGCGCTCTCGCGGCCGCGATGGTGGCCGGGATGGCGAAGGTGATGCGGCAGCCGGGGCAGCTTTCCAGCGGGCCGCGCACGTTGGCCTCGGCCTCCTCCAGCACGCCCAGCGCGGCATCGGGCTGCGTGGCCATCGCGATGCGGGTGCCGTAGATGCGGTCCAGCAGGTGGAAGCCGACGTCGGACTGGCGCGCGACATCGAGCGCTTCGTCGAGCAGGCCGCGCGCCCGGTCCATCTGCCCACGGTAGATCGCCAGTTCGGAGCGGCGCTGCAGCGACAGCGCTTCGCCGGTCGCGCCGCCGATCGCGCGGTGCATGCGCCCGCCGGCCACCAGGTCCTGCTCGGCGGCGTCGAGCTGGCCGCTGAGCAGCCAGGCCTCGCCGCGCAGCGTGACCGCGAACGCATGTCCGCGCGCCGCGCCCAGCCGCTGCGCTTCCGTGGCCAGCGCATCGGCGAACGCGATGACTTCGGCATACGGCCGCGAGCCGTACAGGAAGCGCTGCGTGATGCACAGGTGGCCGTCGAACACGCGCACCGCCAGCTGCGGCAGGTGGCTCGTCTCCTTCAGGTCGGCCCACACGCTGCCGTGCAGGTCGCCGCGCGCGTGCGCCGCCGCGGCCTGCGACCAGGAGGCGATCACGAGCGTGCCTTCGTCGCCCGTCTCCAGGGCGATCCGGCGCACTTCGGCCGACCGGCGCGTGCCTTCGGCGGGGTCCCCGAAGCCCAGGGCCGCCGCGCCGCTGTAAGCCAGCGCTTCGGCGAGGCGCCCCGCCACCGTGGTGGGGTGCACATCCTTCAGGTACTGCAGGGCACCGGGCGGGTCGCTCATCTTCACTTGGGCCAAGGCCCGCTTGGCGCGCAGTTCGTGGGACAGCGCGTCTGGCGCGACGGCGGCGGCCGCATCGTAGGCGGCCAGCGTGCCCGGCCGGCCCAGGGCGTCCAGGGACTCGGCACGCAGCGCCAGGGCTTCCGGCTGCGTCGCCCGGTGCGCGAGCAGCGGCTCGACATGGCGCAACACGTCCTCGTAGGCGCCGAGGCGAAAGGCCTGGCGTGCAGCCGCCAGCGCACACGGCATGGCCTGCTCGGCATCGCCCGCGGCGAGCCAGTGATGGCCCACCAAGCCCGGTGCCGCACCGCCTTGCGCGAGCCGCGCCGCCACGTCGCGATGCAGCAGCACACGCCGGTGCGGCGGGATGCCTTCGGCCAGCGCGTCCCGCACGAGGGCATGGCGGAAGCGGTAGCGGCCGTCGGCCACCACCAGCACGCCCGCGGCCAACGCCTGGTCGAGCCGCGCCAAGGCGTCGTGGCCTTCATCGGCAGCCAGCGCCACGGCCGTGGCCACGTCGAAATCTTCGGCCGACAGCGCCAACCGGCGCAGGGCCTCCGTCGTGCCGGGGTCCAGGTCGCACAGGCGTTCGGCCAGGGCCGACGACAGGCTGCGGGACATCACCGCCGTGGCGCCGTCCGACGCGGCCGCACCGCGCGCGAGCTCGACCACGGCAAACGGCAGGCCTTCGGCACGACGCGCGATGGCGGTGGCGGCCTCGGCCGTCATCGGTGCGTCGGCCGAGCGGGCCGCGAGCAGTGCCGCTTCCTCCTCGGACAGTGGGCCCAGTTCAAGGGCTTCCAGCTGGCCGGCACGCTGCAGGCGCGAGGTGTTCCGGTCCAGCAGGGGCGGCAGCGCGTGCCGGCATGCAAGCAGCACGAACACCGGGGGGCCGCTTGCCGCCAGTTGCGTCAGCGCCTGGGCGCTCGCGTCGTCCGCCGCGTGCGCGTCGTCGACGATGAGCAGCACCGGCTTTTGCGCGGCGGTGGCCAGCAGCAGCCGGCGCACGGCGCCCACCATCTGGTGGCGCCCGAGCGGCAGGGCCAGCGGCTTCACGTCACCCGAGGCGGTCATCTGCACCAGCACGGCCTGGGCGTGCGCACCGATGGCCTGCGCCGCGTCGGGCAGTTCGCCGAGCAAGGGCTCCACCAGGTCGGCCGCGATGCCGTAGGGCCGGGTCCAGTCGCCGGCCTGCAACGAGCGCACCTGCCAGCCCAGGCCCCGCGCTTCTTCGGCGACGCGGCGGCAGAACGCGGTCTTGCCCATGCCCGCCGGCGCGCGCACCACCGCGCCCCCCGGACGGCCCGCGAGGCTGGCGCGCAGCCACCCCAGGACACGCACCAGCTCCATGGCACGGCCGACGAAACGCGGCGCGGCGCCTTCCAGGCCCGCCACGCATTCGCGGTACAGCGCCTCGGCCGGCGGACCGGGGCGCAGGTCGAGGGTCTGCTGCAGATGGTCGCGCAGGTGGCCGTACCAGCGCAGCGCCGAAGAGCGTCGCCCGGCCGCCAGTTCCTCGCGCATCAGCTGCACATGCGCCGCCTCGTCGGTGGGGTCTTCGCGCACCAGCCGTTCCAGGTCGCCGGTCTGGCGCAGCAGCCGCAGGAACTTGTCGCGCAACCGCTGGCGCGGCGCCTCGGTCCAGGCTTCGTAGCGGGCGTCCGGCAGGAGCTCGCCACCATAGAGCTGCGCGGCCGCCTTGCAGGCCTGCGGATCGCCGCCGTGCAGGGCCTCGTCCGCTGCGCGCTCGAACTGGTCGGCGTCGCACGCCACCGCATGGTCGGGCAGCAGGAAAACGCGGCCGCCTCGCAGCACCAGGGCGTCGGGCTGGCCGATGAACTGGCGCGCGTGGTGTGCGGCCTTGCGCAGGTTGGCGCTGCCCGCGTCGGGGTCCAGGTGCGGCCACAGGGCCTCCACCACCTGCTCGTTCGCCAGGCTGCGTCCGGGCTGCAGCGCCAGCAGCTGCAGCAGCTCGGCGGCGCGCCGGGTCAGCGGCACTGGTGGAATCTGCGGGTCATCGCCGGCCACGCTCAGGTGGAACGGGCCCAGCAGCCGGATGGACACGGCTTCGGACGGCGGAGTCGGTGGGGGCGACATCGCGATTCCTTTCCCCCGGCACGGGCCGGGAACGTTTCAGGAACGCCAAGCGTGGAGCATCAGTATGCCGTCTATCGAATCTGGCGGGTGCAACGAATAGACGCATCACCCTCGCGCCCGCGGACCCTCAAGGAGTACCTCATGCATATCGCAAAAGACGCCGTCGACGTGAAGATGGAAATTCCCGGTGCCCTGATCCGGCAGCGTTTGAATTTCGGCGACGCGACCGGCTACAGCAGGATCAGCGGCGAGTACTTCACGCTGTCAGCGGGCGTCGACACGACGCCGCTCTTCCAGGGCCTGAACAACCACAACTCCTGCCAGTGCCCGCACTGGGGGTTCGTGCTCAAGGGCCAGATCACCACCACCGACGACGCCGGGGAACAGGAGACCGTGAAGACCAACGACCTGTTCTATTGGCCGCCCGGCCACAACGTCAAGGTCGACGCCGACGCGGAGATCGTGATGTTCAGCCCGCAACACGAGCACACGCACGTGATCGACCACATGATCGAGAAGGTGAAGTCATGAACCCGAACAAGGCCCTCTGGGAAAAGGGCGACTTCACCCGCATCGCCGAGAGCATGCGCGAGAGCGGGGAAGACGTCGTGCGGCACGCCCGCATCACGCCCGGCATGAAGGTGCTGGACCTCGGCTGCGGCGACGGCAACACCGCCATCCCGGCCGCCAAGCTCGGCGCGCAGGTGCTGGGCGTCGACATCGCAGCCAACCTGGTCGCCGCGGGCAACCGGCGGGCGGCCCAGGCCGGGCTGTCGGCCAGCTGCCGGTTCGAGGAAGGGGACGCCTGCGAGCTGCGGCTGGAGAACAAGTCCTTCGACCTCGTCATCAGCATGTTCGGCGCCATGTTCGCGCCCAAGCCCTTCGACGTCGCACGGGAGATGGTGCGTGTCACGCGCCCGGGCGGGCGCATCCTCATGGGCAACTGGATCCCGAACGACCCGACGCTGGTGGCGCAGATTCTGAGGATCAGTTCGTCGTATGCGCCCCCGCCGCCCGAGGGTTTCGTGAGCCCGATGGGCTGGGGCTCGACCCCGAACATCATCGAGCGCTTCGGCGCGGCGGGCGTTGCCTCGGAGGCCATCAGCTGGGAACGCGACAGCTACATCTTCGACTTCAAAGGCTCGGCGGCGGAATTCGTCGACACGTTCCGGCAGTTCTATGGCCCGACCATGAACGCCTTCGACGCGGCAGCCCAGGCGGGGCGCACCGACGAACTGCGCACGGAGCTGGTGACGCTGTTCCAGAGCCAGAACCAGAGCCAGTACCCCAACACCTGCCTGATCGCCGCGACGTTCCTGCGGGTGACGGTGGACGTGGGCTGATCCGCGGCGTTCCGTCGCCTTCTGCGGCCGGCCCGGACCGCCGGACAGGTCGAGGGAGACAAAGAAAAAGCCCGGCAACGCAGGACGTTGTCGGGCTTTTTTGATTGGTGCCGCTTGTCGGAATCGAACTGACGACCTTCCGCTTACAAGGCGGGTGCTCTACCAATTGAGCTAAAGCGGCTGAAAGAAAGCAGTGCTGGCGACGATTCTAAGCGGCCGGCTTTGGGGCCGACCGCGTCGTCACTTGACGCGCTTGAGCGACGGCCGGGCACCGCCACCGGCCGGCGGGCGCGGTGGCTCGTCGGTCGGGTCGGAAGGCGCCGAGCCGGCGTCGACCGTCTCGTCGCCCTCTTCGCCCGTCACCAGGTGGAACACCTTGCTGGCGTCGCCCTCGGTGCCGCGCGAGGCATCGCGCAGCGGCATGCGCGGCGCGCTGTTCGGCGAAGCAGCGGCCGTGGTGGCGTCATCGCCATCGTCGGACGTGGTGGCGGTCGGCACGGGGGCCGGGAACGCCATGCCCTGTCCGTTCTCACGGGCGTAGATCGCGATCACGCGGCCGACCGGCACGCTGATCTCGCGCGCCGTGCCGGCGAAGCGGGCCTTGAACTCGATGAAGTCGTTGCCCAGCTTCAGCGAGCTGGTCGCGTCGAAGCTGATGTTCAGCACGATCTCGCCGTTCTTCACGTACTCGCGCGGCACCTGGACGGTGTCGTCGACCAGCACCGCGACATAGGGCGTGAACCCGTTGTCGGTGCACCACTCGTACAGCGCCCGGATGAGGTACGGGCGGGTGGAAGAGGACTCGAGCGCGTTGATCATGAAAGGCGGCGAAGAACGAAGGAAGCAAGCACGCAGCTTACTTACTTTCGCATGACCTTTTCGGAAGGCGTCAGTGCTTCGATGTAGGCCGGGCGCGAGAAGATGCGCTCGGCGTACTTCAGCAGCGGTGCCGCGTTCTTGCTCAGGTCGATGCCGTAGTAGTCGAGGCGCCAGAGCAGCGGCGCGATGGCCACGTCGAGCATCGAGAAGTTGTCGCCCAGCATGTACTTGTTCTTGAGGAACACGGGCGCGAGCTGCGTGAGGCGGTCGCGGATGTGCGAGCGGGCCTTTTCGAGCGCCTTCTCGTTACCCTTGGCGGTGCGGTTCTCGAGCGTGGCGACGTGCACGAACAGTTCCTTCTCGAAGTTGAGCAGGAACAGGCGCACGCGGGCGCGGTCGACCGGGTCGCCGGGCATCAGTTGCGGATGCGGGAAGCGCTCGTCGATGTACTCGTTGATGATGTTCGACTCGTACAGGATCAGGTCGCGCTCGACCAGGATCGGCACCTGGCCGTACGGGTTCATCACGCTGATGTCTTCGGGCTTGTTGTAGAGATCGACGTCACGGATCTCGAAGTCCATGCCCTTTTCGAACAACACGAAGCGGCAGCGGTGGGAGAAGGGGCAGGTCGTTCCTGAATACAAGACCATCATGGCGAGAGACTCCTAAAAATCAAAAAGAGTGGGTCGCCTGGGCAACCCACTCTGTGGGACCGGACGCACGAGGCGCCCGATCGGCGTGAACGGAATTACTTGACGTCTTTCCAGTACGAGGCGTTCAGTCGCCATACGAAAACCACCGACATGGCCAGGAACAGCAGCACCCACACGCCGATACGCACGCGGGTGTTCTGTGCCGGCTCGGCCATCCACTGCAGGTAGCCGACGAGGTCGCCCACTGCGCTGTCGAACTGCACCGGGGTCAGCGTGCCGGGGGTCACTTGCTCCCACTTGCCCGTGAACACGTCGGTGGCATGACCGTGCTGCTCGACCTTGGCGTGCACCGGCAGGCGCTCGCCCTGCAGTTCCCACAGCGGGTTCGGCATGGCGACGCTCGGGAACAGCAGGTTGTTCCAGCCGGTGGCCTTGGTGTCGTCGCGGTAGAAGCTGCGCAGGAAGGTGTACAGGTAGTCGGGGCCCGTGCCGCCGTGGCCGGCGCGCGAACGGGCGACCAGCGTCAGGTCGGGCGGCGTGGTGCCGAACCATTCCTTGGCCTGGCGCGCGTCGATGTTGGCCTTCATGGTCTCGCCGACCTTGTCGGTCGTGAACAGAAGGTTGTCCTTGATCTGCTGCTCGCTGATGCCGATGTCCTGCAGGCGGTTGTAGCGCATGAAGGCGGCCGAGTGGCAGTTGAGGCAGTAGTTGACGAACAGCTTGGCGCCGTTCTGCAGGGCCGCCACGTCGGTGGTCTTGTTGGGCGACTTGTCCCACGCCAGACCGCCCGATTCGGCGGATGCGGCCGCGGAGAAGGTCAGGCCCAGTGCCAGACCCATGACAGCGAGCCAGCCGGAAATTCTTTTCTTCATCGTGTTTCTCTCAAGCTCTCTTGCACTTGCGCGCGCATCAATGGGCGGCGAAGACCACGCGCTCGGGCACGGTCTTGAATTCGCCCTTGCGGCTCCACCACGGCATCAGCAGGAAGAAGCCGAAGTAGAAGAGCGTGCCGATCTGCGAGATGGTCTGGGCGATGTCCAGGGCGAACGAGCCGATGACCAGGTTGCCCCAGACGCCGGGCGCCTGGATGCCGAGGTAACCCAGGATCAGGAACAGGAACACGAACACGCCGTAGACATACTTGTGCCAGCTCGGGCGGTAGCGGATCGACTTGACTTCGCTGTGGTCGAGCCACGGCAGGAAGAACAGGATGATGACCGAGCCGCCCATGATGACCACGCCCCAGAACTTGGCGTCGAAGGTCTTGAGCAGGAAGATCACGACGGCGGCCACGACCACGGCGGCGATCTTGAGGCCCATGCCCGACTTGCCCTTGATGAAGTTCCAGACGGCAGCGGCCGCGATGATCAGCGCGAACACGTTGACCATGTCGTCGGTGGTGGCGCGCAGCATCGAATAGAACGGCGTGAAGTACCAGACCGGAGCGATGTGGTTCGGCGTCTTCAGCGAGTCGGCCGGGATGAAGTTGTTGTATTCCAGGAAGTACCCACCGGCTTCGGGCGCGAAGAAGATCACGGCCGAGAAGATCGTGAGGAACACCACCACGCCGAAGATGTCGTGCACCGTGTAGTACGGGTGCGACGGGATGCCGTCGAGCGGATGGCCGTCGGGACCGCGCTTGGCCTTGATCTCGATGCCGTCGGGGTTGTTCGAACCCACTTCGTGCAGCGCGATCAGGTGGGCCACCACGAGGCCGAGCAGCACCAGCGGCACGGCGATGACGTGGAAGCTGAAGAAGCGGTTCAGCGTGGCGTCGCTCACGACGTAGTCGCCGCGGATCAACAGGGCCAGGTCAGGACCGATGAACGGGATGGCAGCGAACAGGTTCACGATCACCTGAGCGCCCCAGTAGGACATCTGGCCCCAGGGCAGCAGGTAGCCCATGAAGGCTTCGGCCATCAGGCACAGGAAGATCGCGCAACCGAACACCCAGATCAGCTCGCGCGGCTTGCGGTAGCTGCCGTACATGAGGCCGCGGAACATGTGCAGGTACACCACGATGAAGAACGCCGAGGCGCCCGTCGAGTGGATGTAGCGGATCAACCAGCCCCAGGGCACGTCGCGCATGATGTACTCGACCGATGCGAACGCCTGGTTCGCGTCGGGCTTGTAGTGCATGACGAGGAAGATGCCGGTCACGATCTGGATCACGAGGACCAGCATCGCGAGCGAGCCGAAGATGTACCAGAAGTTGAAATTCTTCGGTGCGTAGTACTTGCCCCACTGGTCGTTCCAGAGCTTGGTCAGCGGGAAGCGGTTGTCGACCCAGTTGAGCAGCTTCTCGCCGGCGGGAGCGTTGGGGGAAACTTCGTGAAATTCAGCCATGTTCGTGGTCTCCCTCAGGCCTTCTTGCTGTCGTCGCCGATGAGCAGGCGCGTGTCGGACAGGTACATGTGCGGAGGCACAGGGAGGTTGTCAGGAGCGGGCTTGTTCTTGAAGACGCGACCGGCGAGGTCGAACGTGGAACCGTGGCAAGGGCAGAGGAAGCCGCCCTCCCAGTCGTTCGGCAGCGAGGGTTGCGGACCGGCCTGCAGGCGGTCGACCGGCGAGCAGCCGAGGTGGGTGCAGATGCCGACCACGACCAGCACATCGGGCTTGATCGAACGATGGCCGTTCTGTGCGTACTTGGGCGTGAATTCGTCGGGGTGACGCTTGGAGAGCGGATCGGCGAGCTGGCCATCGAGCTTGGCGAGTTCGGCAACCTGATCAGGGCTGCGCTTGAGGATCCAGACGGGCTTGCCGCGCCATTCGACGGTGATCTTTTCGCCGACCTTGAGGGCCGAGATGTCCACTTCGACCGCGGCGCCCGCGGCCTTGGCCTTTTCGGACGGCTGGAATGTGCTCACAAAAGGGATTGCGGTGGCCACGCCGCCCGCTACGCCGGCACAGCTGGATGCGATCAACCACGTCCGCTTGCTTGTGTCGATCCGGGGCGAGCCGGAGGTCATGTCACTCATGGGGATCCTCTAAGTCTTCTTCGCTGGAGCAGGGGCTGACCTTTGCCACAGCAAGGTCAACCCGAGATTGTAGCGGGGCGCAAAAGGGTTTTTCAATGATTGCCGCGCGTGCGCACGGCGCCGCAGCACGTGCGCGACAGCACGCGACGGCCCTCGGCGCTCAGCTCAGCAGTCCGTACTGGGTTGCCTGCCGAACGGCCTGGGTGCGCGACTTGACGGCCAGCTTGCGGTAGATCCGCTTGGCGTGGAACTCGACCGTGTTGATCGAGAGGCAGATCGCTTCGGCAATCTGCCGATTGCTCCAGCCTTGCGCGATCAGGCGCAGCACATTGAGCTCCCGAGGTGACAGCAGCCCGGGAGCAGGCATCGGGGGCGAGACCGTGTCGCCGTCGCGCAGCGCGGACTCGACACCCTCCGGTTTCGCGGACGCCGCAATCAGGCCGAGGACGCGACGCGCGACGCGTGCGTCCATCGGCGAACCGCCGCGCTCGATCGAGCGCAGCAAGAAAGAGAGTTCGGCATCGTCGGCGCTCGTCAGCAGATAGCCGGAGGCTCCTGACGAGATCGCGGCCTCGACCAGCAGGCGGTCGTCGTCCTTCGACATGGCGATGGCGTCGATCTGCGGGTAGGTACGCCGCAGGTGCGACAGGAGCGCGACACCGCCGTCATCAGTGAGGTGCATGTCGACCAGCACCAGGTCGTAGGGCAGCGCGGCCAGCAGGCGGATCGCCTCCGCGTGCGTGGAGGCGATCACGACGCGGCGTCCCGGGGCCAGGTCGCAAAGGAGGCGTCGCATGCGATCGGCCAGGGCCAGGTCGCCCTCGACGATCAGGGCACCGAAGAAGGCACAGCCCAAGGCGGCGTACCGGCCGGTGAGTGCCGGCGCCGAGTGTGCGCTGCTGGCGGACAGGTGATTCATCATGAGCAGACGCCTCCGATCACGCCACCGGCCGCGCGCCCGCACACTCGCACACCCTTCGATACCCCACCTTCAGACAATCGAACCACGCATATCCCCTTGTTGTGCCCCGCGGCCTACCTTGAATGTCAACTTTCGTTTCGGGGTACTGCAGGAACAATGCCTGGGAGTCGGCCCGGCGGCCCATCGCAACGATGGCTCGGTCAGTGCGTTGATTTCATTGAAAAATGCAGCAGTAGCGACTGGGGCCTTGCCGCTGGAGCTTCGCGTCAGTCGCCGTCGTTACGGCCATCTTGGGCGGAACGTTACGTAGCATTGAGATACACATGTCCCCGTCACACTCACCCGTAAGAATCGGGGCAATACGCAGTTACAAGGATGCCGTGGCAAACGCCTCATCCTCCGGGCCAAATTAGTTGCGGCACACTTCTGATGCTGCTAACCTCAAGTCAAGAGCATAAAAACCCTTTGAGAGGATCACTGTGAAGACGAACAAACTGGTTGCTACCGTCGCCCTTGCCACCCTGGCAATCTCGTCGGCTTTTGCCCAAACGCAGGTTACCCCTGCGCCCGCAAGCAACAATCGCGCATTTACGCCGGGCCCCGCCGGCGCTCCGAGTGCAACCGCTGCTGGCCTTGGCGGCCTGACCCCCGTTCAATGGGGCGCTGTTGCAGGCACCGGCGCACTGATGCTGACCCTCGGCAGCAGCAACAACGGCAACGGCGGCGGCGGCTTCTTCGTCCCTGGCACGGGCACCACCGGCACGGGCACCACCGGCACGCGTTAATGCTGGTTGCCCTCCTGAAAGGAGGGCATTCGCTGAAAAGTCCGCGCGTTGCTTCCGCCACGCGACTCTTAGAACGTTGCCTTTTGGCAACGTTTTTCTTGGGCGTTGGCGGTTGCTCCTCCGGAACTTCAGCCATGCTGGATTCAGCTCGACTGCTGTATCGCGGCGAGTCTGCAGCAACCCAGCCCAATTTCAATCCCAGCTATCGGTACCTGCGGGCCACCGTCGATGGGCGCGTCCTGTACATGGTGCTCGGCTATATCGATCAGCGCGCCGAAGGGCCCGTCGAGGTTTGGTACAGCGGCACGGGCGAAGTCGTCCGACTTCTGAATGGTCAACTGGTCGGCACGACCGGGCTGTCCATGGACTGGCGCGACGTTCGACTTGCCAACCCACCCCCCTGGCAAGCCCACACTGCCAACACCACGCAGACCTACGCGCGCGAACGCGACCTGATGCCGGGCTATCGCTTCGGCATTCGCGACGACATCGCGCGCACATCGATCGCGCCGCCCACCGACAGCGCTCTCGCCGGCGTGCCCGCAAGCGCCTTGCGCTGGTATGAAGAACGCAGCGTGTCTCGCCCTGCGACAGCCTCCGTTCCTCCCGCCCGCTTCGGCGTTTCATTTGCTTCTGGCGCCCCTCAGGTCGTGTATTCGGAGCAATGTATTTCCCGCGACCTCTGCATGAGCTTCGAACAGTGGACACCCCCCGCACCAGCAGCCGGCACCGCGGCGCGCGCTGGTACATGAGCCCCCTCCTCCTGCGAGCCATCAGCCCCCCGCATTGGCCCCGTCGAACGGCCCTTGCCTGCGCGTTGATGGCGAGTCTTGGTGCGTTGGCGGAGCCGTCTCAGAACACGGCGACCGTCGAGCCCGCAAATGATGCCGAGGTGCGCCCCGGTGAGCGACTGAGCACTTGGTTGCTGCGTCAGCCGGAAGGCGCCGCAACGCCCGGACTGGCATGGCGCGTGCCGCAGGAACGGTTGGCTCAACAGTTTCTGAAGAACACCCTGCTCGTGCGACTTGAAGCAGCCAGCAGGCGCGCACCGCGCCCCGAGCAACTCGATCGGCTGAAGCTCATCACATGGCTGCAGAACCTGCCGATCACCGGCCGCGTGGCGCTGGGCATCGTGGACCCCCGCTGGCTGCAGGCGCACCCGGATCAAGACCCCGTGCTGTCGGCCGGCCAGCAGCTCATTGCGCCCTCCCCGCAATTGAAAACCATCGCGGTTGTCCGCCCCAATGGCGAGTTGTGCCACGTGGCGCACGAGGCCGGCCGGACCGCTTGGGACTACGTCATCGCCTGCGCCCCCAACACGACTCACGATTGGGCATGGGTGGCGCAGCCCGACGGCCGAACGTCCCGCGTGGGCATCGCCCCCTGGAACGGCCACCCCTCCGATGAGCCGGCGCCCGGTGCATGGATCTGGGCAGCGCCGCGCGGCATGACCGAACTGGTCGACGCATCGGAAGGCATCATCAAGTTCCTGGCGACCCAGGGCCCTTCGCCGCAGACAGCGGCTCTGGGCACCACCACTGCCGCGCTTGCAGTTGCCAAGCCGGCCGCCACAATCAATACGCCCATTCCGCCGTCAGTTCCGCCGGAGAGCGTCATCTCGGTGCGCCCCGATGCCTCGGCCCCGCAATACAAGGCGCCTCGCACAAGCAGCAACGACTGGGGCGAAACCGGCCTGCTCCAGACGCCGACGGCACGCATGGGCGAGGCCGGTGATTTCCGCACCTCGATCAGCCACGTGTCGCCCTATACGCGACTGAACGTGATGTTCCAGCCACTGGACTGGATGGAGGCAGGCTTTCGCTACACCTCCATCAGCAACCGCGCGTATGCCGCCAGCACCACGGGCCAGAGCAATAAGGACAAGAGCATCGACGTGAAGCTGCGGCTGCTGCGCGAATCCGCGTATGTGCCTCAGGTTGCACTGGGCTTTCGCGACCTTGGCGGTACCGGCCTCTTTTCGGCCGAATACCTGGTCGCCAACAAGCGCTACGGCGATCTCGACTTCAGCCTCGGCATCGGCTGGGGATACCTGGGCAACAGCGGAAACATCCGCAACCCCTTGCTCGCCCTAAGCAATCGCTTCAGAACGCGTACGGTGAGCTCAGCAACGGGCGGCGAAGCAAATTTCAAGGCCTTCTTTCGAGGGCCAGCTTCCTTATTCGGCGGCGTCGAATGGCGCACGCCCTGGGATCCCCTGACCGTCAAGCTCGAGTACGAAGGCAACAACTACAAGAACGAGCCCCAGCAGAACAACCAAGTTCAGCGCTCACCTTTCAACATTGGACTGGAATATCGCTACTCACCCGGCGTCGCCTTCACCGCCGGCCTGGAACGCGGCAACAAGGTGATGGTGGGCCTGACCCTGTCCACCAACATGGCGAGCATGCGAGCCAGCAAGCCCGCAGATCCGCCGCCGCCCCGCTTCACGCCGGAGGCTCCAGCCAATCCACCTGGATGGGCCTCCACCGCTGCGGAGATCCAGGCACGCACCGAATGGACCGTGCAGCGCATCGCGCCGCAAGGCGACAGCGCGCACGTCTGGATCACCGAGAGCCACACGGTGTACCGCGAGGCCCGCGTGCAGCAGGTCATTGCCGTCATGCATCGCGATGCCCCGGCGTCGATCAAGCACTTCGTGCTTCACTACAACGAGCGCGGACTGGCACTGCACACGCAAGTCGTCGATCGCAGCGAGTGGGTGACGGCGCACTACCAGGCACAGACCCCCGCAGAACTGCGCGCCACGGACCAGCGCGACTACGCCCCGCCTCGCGGCCGGACCGAAGACGGGCTCTACGTGCCGACATCGCCGCAGCGCACACCCACTGATGCAACCGCCACCGCATCGTCCGGCGAGACGCCGGCCATGGCGCCATGGGAGCGGCGCACGGAAAGACTCACTTTCGGCCTGACTCCGAGCTTCTCGCAGATCCTCGGCGGCCCTGATGCCTTCCTGCTCTATCAGCTCGGCGTCTCTGCCACTGCGGAGTACCGCTTCACGCCGAGCACCTGGGTGAACGCCGCGCTGAACTGGCGCCTGCTCGACAACTTCGACAAGTTCACCTACACGGCGCCCAGCAACCTTCCCCGCGTGCGAACCTACCAACGCGAGTACGCAACGACCAAGCGGTTGACGATGCCGGTGTTTCAGCTGACCCACGTGGGCCGCCTGAACGAAGACCAGTACTACAGCGTCTACGGCGGCGCCCTCGAGTCGATGTTCGCCGGCGTGGGTGCCGAGTGGCTCTATCGTCCGTGGCGCAGCAAGTTCGCTTTCGGCATCGACCTCAACCACGTGCGCCAGCGCGACTTTGCCCAAGACCTCGGCCTGCGCGACTACAAGGTCAACACCGGCCACGCCACGCTCTATTGGGACACGGGCTGGAACGGCGTGCAGGCCAGGATCAGTGCGGGCCAATACTTGGCGGGCGATCGTGGCGTCACCCTCGACATCAGCCGCCGCTTCGACAACGGCGTGACGATCGGCGCGTGGGCCACCAAGACCAACGTGTCCGCCGCACAGTTCGGCGAAGGCAGTTTCGACAAGGGCATCTACGTTTCCATTCCCTTCGACGCATTGCTGCCGCGCTCGAGCAAGTTCACTGCGAACTTTGCCTGGGCTCCGCTGGTGCGGGATGGTGGCGCCAAGCTGGGACGGATCAACCCGCTGTTCGAGATGACGTCGATACGGGATCCGAAGGCTTTCAGCTTCTCGCCGCCCGACGACAAAGCACCCAAGGCGGGGGACAACATCCTCGACTTCAAGCGGGCGCAGTAGGCGCCACAGGCCTGAAAACAAAAGAGCCCCGATCCGGGGCTCTTGGTCTCAGCATCACCCCCAGTGAGTCGGGGCGGGAAAAAATGAAGCAGCTCTATCGAATCAGATTGCCACGGCAATCTGGTTCGGCGCGGCTGGCTGGTTGGCCTCACCCACCTGCGCGGCGCCGACTGCCGCTGCGATCGGCAGAGCACGGTCACGCACACGGTGACGCTCCATATGCACCCAGTCCACCACCTCCGCATGGGGCCGATAGCCGGGCAGCATCTGCGTCAGCGTCTGCTTCAACATCGGCACATCGCTGCTTTCGAGTGCCGCATTCAGCGTCTCGAACTGGCGCCAGAGCTCATTCCAAGGCAGACAGGGATCGTGTGCCTTCATGACACGAGGATGCGCTGTAGGCATCGCGCTGTCGCCAATCAGGAGCTCTTCGTAGAGCTTCTCGCCGGGCCGCAACCCGGTCACCTGGAGTTCGATATCGCCATTCGGCGAATGCGCGTCACGGACCGTGCGCCCCGAAAGCTCCACCAGCCGACGAGCGAGGTCGATGATCCTCACCGGCTCGCCCATGTCGAGCACAAAGACATCGCCGCCCAGCGCCATCGCACCCGCCTGAATCACCAGCTGGGCGGCCTCGGGAATGGTCATGAAATAGCGGGTAATGTCTGCATGCGTCAACGTGATCGGGCCGCCCGCCTCGATCTGCTTTCGAAACAACGGCACCACTGAACCACTGGAGCCGAGCACGTTACCGAAACGGACCATCGAGAAGCAGGTATCCGAACTCTGCTGCGCCAGCCCCTGCAATGCCATTTCGGCGACCCGTTTGCTGGCCCCCATGATGTTCGTCGGCCGCACGGCCTTGTCGGTGCTGATCAGGACAAAGTTGGGAACCTTGCACTCCATCGCGATCCGCGCCGTCGTGAGCGTGCCCATCGCGTTGTTTCGCACACCCTCTGCCGGGTTGTGCTCGACGAGTGGCACATGCTTGTATGCCGCCGCGTGATAGACCGTGTCAGGGCGCCAGGCGCGCATCACTTCACGCAGCCGCGCCGCATCGCACACCGAAGCGAGCAGAGGGACGACACGGACGTTCGGCGCCAACTGTTCCAGCTCCTGGTGGATGCCATAGAGCGCGTACTCGCTCAACTCCACAAGCAGCAGCGTGGAAGGCGACAGCTGAACGATCTGCCGGCACAGTTCACTGCCGATGGAGCCACCGGCCCCGGTGACCAACACCACCCGACCGCGGATGTGCTTGTGCAACAGGTCTGCCACCGGCTCGACAGGATCCCGCCCCAGCAAGTCTTCGATGTCGACCTCAACCAGATCATTGACCTGCACCTTGCCGTTGGCCAAATCAAGCAACCCCGGGAGCATGCGTACATGCAGATGCAATGGCAACAACTGGTTCAGAATTTCAACACGACGCCCGCGGCTGGCCGAAGGCATCGCCAAGAGCACGTCCGTGATGCCCCAACTGGCAGCGTTGTTGCTCAGCCAATCCGAAGACTGAATGCGCAAACCGTTGATCGTGTTGCCTTGGAGATGCGAGTCATCGTCAACGAAAGCGCGGACGACCATGTCCCGACTTTGGGCCAACGCTGCAGCCAGTTGCAAACCCGCGCTACCGGCACCGTAAATCACAACCTGAGGCAGTTGCTTGCGCTGCAGAGCGCTCATGTAGAGACCACCCAACCAATAGCGCGCAAACATGCGCGAGCCGGCGATGGCCAGGAACAAGAGCAACGGGACCAGCAGACCGACCGTGCGCGGTACCCCTCGCACACCGACCACCGCAAAAATCAACGCATAGCCGAGGCCAAAGAGCACGCACGCGCGCACGATAGCCATGACTGCAGCTGTGCCTGCATATCGAAAGATGGCTCGGTAGAGCCCGAAAACCACAAAGAGGGGAAGCGCAAGGGCGACGGCCACCGCGACAGCCGACCACTGAACGCCGCGCGGAGCCATCCATTGCTCGAAGCGAAAGCTGAATGCCAACCAGACACACAGGATGCAGAGCATTGCATCGACCCCTAGAGCCAGCATGCGCTTCACGGGGCGCGGCAAGGCAAGCAAGGGCGCAGCCAGACGATTGATCACACTGAAAACTCCTGCGGCACCTACAGGGTGCCGCGCTGCAACAATTGTCCGTGAAGGGTACCCACCCCTCCCCCCCAATTCAGGGGATTTGCGACATTCAAAATGTCATTTTTTGTATCTTTTGCATCGACATGACTTTAGTCATAGAGCCGCTCATCAGCGTTTTGGATCGGCGGCCACTTTGGCAGCTATGACCGATTCGGGCCCAGAACGCTCACCGCTTGGCATACATCCACTGGGCGGTGACTCCAAACGCCCTGACTACAATGCCCAGGACGTGCCTAGCCTTCAGCCCGCCCGTCTAGATGACGCGATCCGATCGCCTCAACTAAGAAATAAGGGAATTTCTGTACGACACATGATTCATGCGAAACATGAAGTGCGCGGCACGCAATACGTTGAGTCTGACAACAGAGGCACAAGCCTTCGCAGGGAGCCAAGTCTCATGAAATCCGTTCTGGTGGTATGCATTGGCAACATCTGTCGCAGTCCCATGGGGGAAGCACTGATCGCTGCAGCATTGCCACAGGTTCAAGTCACGTCTGCCGGGACGGGCGCGTTGGTCGGTCACCCCGCAGATCCGATCGCACGCAAGTTGATGGCCGCACGCGGCATCGACATCGAGGACCACCGCGCACGCCAACTCACAGGGCAAATGTGCCAGCAGGCCGATCTCATTCTTGCGATGGACGAAGCGCAACGTATCCACATTGGTCAACGCCATCCGCTGACCCGCGGCAAGTTGTTCCGGCTGGGAGAGGTTGCGCGCGTCGACATTCCCGACCCCTACCGCCTGGGCCTTCCAGCTTTCGAACACGCCCTGCAACTCATCGCTGATGGTGCCCACGCCTGGGCTGAACGCATCCGCAAACTCTCATGACCCCTTCCGCTTCCACATCGGCCCCTTTGACACCCAACACGATTCGTCCGCGCGACGATGACGATGACGTCATCAACTTGTCCGAGTACTTCGACATCCTGCTTGACCGCAAGTGGCTGGTGGCAGGTGTCACGGCTGTGGCTCTTGGGCTTGGGCTTGCCTATGCGCTTCTGGCCACCCCAATCTATGAGTCCAACCTCTTGATCCAGGTTGAAGACTCAGCACCAGATTCCAAGAATTTTCTTGGTGATACGGCCAACCTCTTTGATGTGAAGACGCCCGCCATTGGCGAAATCCAGATCATCCGTTCGCGAATGGTCATCGGGGGCGCTGTGGAAGCGATGCGCCTGTACATCAACGCTCAGCCGCGCTATGTCCCCGTCATTGGCGAATGGCTCTCGCGACGTTCCACGGAACTGTCAAACCCTGGCTTTCTGGGCATGGGGGGCTACGTTTCTGGCACCGAAGCTATCGACATTGCCAAGTTCGATGTGCCCTCTGCACTCGAAGATCAGCAGCCCTTCACGATCACTGCGCAGGCAGATGGCCATTACACGGTCTCGCACCCTGGCCTTCCTGAGCCATTGACGGGCACTGCTGGCAAGATGCTCAGTCAGCAAGTGCCTGGCGGCACCATCACGCTGATGGTTTCGCGGATCGACGGGAAACCAGGTGCCGAATTTCTTGTCTCGAGGGCGTCGTCCCTCGCCACGACTGAGAGCTTGCAAAAACGCGTACAACTCAGCGAGCAAGGCAAGCAATCGAACGTAATCAATGTCACCCTCGAAGGTAGCGACCGTAGTCGCCTGCGGCGCACGCTTAACGAAATCGGCACACAGTATGTTCGCCAGAACGTCGAGCGCAAAGCTGCAGAGGCAGAGAAGACCATTGAATTCCTCGACCAACAGTTGCCCGAATTCAAACGGCAACTCGAAGACTCGGAAGACATTTATGCCCGCTTCCGCAACAAGAACGGTACGGTCGCCTTTGACGAAGAAGCCAAGGCTGTTTTGGGAATGTCGGTGCAGCTGCAGACCAAGCTGCTAGAAACCCAGCAACAGCGGCGCGAACTGCTTGCGCGATTTACCGAGACCAACCCGAAGGTCCGCATGGTGGATGGCCAAATTGCAGCCATCAACCATGAAATCAATGGCCTGGAAACTCGAGTGAGTGCTATGCCCGCCGTACAGCGGGACGCCTTGCGGTTGGAGCGCGACGTCCGCGTCAACGGCGAACTCTACAAGTCGCTGCTCAACAGCTCTTTGCAACTGCGTCTCGTCAAGGAAGGCAAGATCGGCAATGTGCGTCTGCTCGACACGGCCATAGAACCCAAAAGCGCGGTCAAACCTCAAAAGCCTCTGATCGTTGCGCTCTCGCTGGTACTCGGCCTTCTGGCAGGCGTCGCGTTGGCAATCCTGCGCACCAAGTTGTCGAGCGGCATCCGCAATCCTCAAGAGATCGAAGATCGGCTCGGCCTGAACGTCTACTCCGTCGTTCCATTGGCGCTTGAGCAAGAAACGATCCTGGAACACATCGCAGGTGGCGCGAAGGGCGTGCAACTGTTGGCCGTAACCTCTCCCGAAAGCCTTGCCATCGAAAGCCTCCGCAACCTGCGGGTGTCCCTGCAGCTGACATTGATGGAGAGTGGCAACAATCGCGTGCTCATCACAGGTGCCACCCCTGGGGTGGGCAAGAGCTTCGTATCTGGCAACTTCGCCGTCATCATGGCGCAGGCGGGCAAGCGCGTGTTGCTGATCGACGCCGACTTGCGAAAGGGTCACCTCCAAAAGGCATTTGGTCTCCCGCGCAAAGGGGGTTTGGCCGACGTCTTGGCAGGTGATATGTCTCCCGAGCAGGCCATTCACGGGCAAGTGATCCCCAACCTGGATGTTTTGACGACCGGAAACTATCCGTTCAACCCAGCCAACATGATGCTTTCGTCAAAGTTGGGCGAACTGCTGAACGACTTCTCGGAGCGCTACGACCTGGTTGTGATCGACAGTCCGCCCGTGCTGGTGGCGGCCGACGCCGCGGCGGTTGCAGCACATGCTGGCGCTGTCCTGCTGGTTGCCCGTGACAACCTGACCCAACTCGGCGAACTGAATGAGAGCGTCAAACGCCTCGCGCATGCGGGCCAGCAGGTCAACGGAGTGGTCTTCAACGGCATGGACCTCTCTCGCCGACACTATGGCAGCTACGGTTACAAGTACGGCGGCTACCGCTATACCGAGTACAAGTACAAAGAAGCTTGAGCGAGCGATCAATGAGCCAGCAGTGAGGGGAGAGGACTATCAAAGTGCCTCACCCTTCGCGCCGAACCTCGACGAAGCCAGTCTCGCAGTTGCCTCGGCGGCAACCAGCATGAGCCTCGCCGCCTCAGACCTGTCGAATCACCGCCAACCGTTGCAACAACCATGCAACGGCAGTGCCGACCAGCAGGCCAACGCCATCTGCCCAAAGATCGCTCCACTCGGCCATGCGATCAGGCGTGAGCGACTGCAGCACTTCAATCAGAGCTCCGTAGCCAAGCAGCCCCAACAGTGATAGCGGGATGCGCCCCTGCCACGCCCAATACGCAAGGAATGCCAGGACCGCAAAACCTAGCGCGTGATTGCTCTTGTCCCAGCCCGTACTCGGCACCGGAATAGCGGCGGGCATCAAACTGAGCACCAACAACGCCAGCATGGCAATGGCCAGCAGCCAGCGCCACAAGATCATGTCGGCTGCGATGCGAGCCCACAACGCACTCAAGCCGACGCCTCGGCCAGTACCTGCCCGATGACTTGGCAGCTCTTGTCCATCTCGATTGAAGTAAGTGTCGGATGCACAAGGAACATCAGGCTGGTTTCCCCCATTGCGCGCGCGACAGGCAATCGCGCAGTCGGCCGCCAACCCGTATCGTCGAACGCTCGCTCAAGATAGACCTCGGAGCAAGACCCCTGATAGCAGGGCACGCCATGTGCTTGGATCGCCTCAACGATCCGATCACGGCTCCAGCCAACCGCCAACTTTTTCGGCTGCACGTAAACGTAGCACTTGTAGTGCGCATGGGCACTGCCCGCCGCATCTTGCTCTACAAAGGCAGGCACACGCACCGCTGGATGAGGACTGGCAGCCTTCCACAGGGCCTGTGCATGGCACGTACGTGCAGAAGTCCAGTCGCTCATCCGGCGCAGCTGGATTCGCCCGATGACCGCTTGCAGTTCCAGCATTCGCCAGTTGGTGCCGAAGCTCTCATGCACCCAACGAAAGCCCGGCGGATGCTCGCGCTCGTAGACGGCTTCGTAGCTCTTTCCGTGATCCTTGTACTGCCACATGGAACGCCACAACGCTTCATCGTTAGTCGTGACCATGCCGCCCTCCCCGCCCGTCGTCATGATCTTGTCTTGGCAGAACGACCAGGCGCCGGCATGACCGAGGGAACCGACGGGCCGCCCCTTGTAGCGGGCACCATGCGCCTGCGCGCAGTCTTCGACCACCTTGAAATCGTGCTTGGCCGCAAGCGCCATGATCGGATCCATGTCGCACGGCCAACCACCCAGGTGCACGCAGATGACAGCCTTGGTGCGCGGCGTGACGACCTGCGCAATGGTCTCGGCCGACAGGTTGCCGCTTTCTGCATCGATGTCCGCAAACACCGGCGTTGCCCCCGCATTCACCACGCACGACACGCTCGCGATGAAGGTGCGTGGCGTGACGATGACCTCGTCACCCGGCCCGATGCCCATTCCATTGAGGATCACGTCCAGGGCCAGCGTGCCGTTGGCCAGTGCGAGCGCATGCGCGGTGCCTGCCCAAGCGGCGAATTCCTTTTCGAACAGGCGGCATTCCTGCCCCGTCCAGTAATTGACCTTGTTGGACAGGAGCACGCGCTGCACGGCATCGGCCTCTTCGGCAGTGAAGCTCGGCCACGGGGAGAAAGGGGTGTTCAACACAACAGTTCAACCTTTGAGAAATGGTTTGGCGGGATTTCCGATCACGGTGGCGCCCGGCGGTACATCGCGGGTAACGACAGCGCCCATTCCGACCACCGCACCACGGCCGATGACCAGGGGCTGCCCGGGCTTGCCTTGCTTGATGACCGCGCCGGTTCCGATGTAGACGTGGTCTTCAATGACGACATTGCCATTGCACTTGACGCCGGGCGCAAAGGTCACGAAGTCGCCCACCACGCAATCGTGGGCTACATAGCTATAGATGTTGGCGTGAAAGTGCCGCCCTATCCGGAGATTGGAGGTGAGCATGGCGAAGGGGCTCAATATGGCCCCTTCTCCCAGCACAGCATCGTCGAGCATCACCACGTTGGCGGCTGCCACAGTCCACGGTAACACCTGATCCGCGGCACAACGTGCGGCCAGTTCTTCTCGTACTGTGCTGTTGGCGATGGCCAGCACCGCATACCGCGTGCTGGCTTCGGCCTGCATGAATTCCGCATAGCGGAGCACGCGCTGACCATTGACCATCTGCGCCTCGGGATGATCGTCAACGAACACCAATTGCTCGGCCGGAATGCCCTCGCGCCGCAATTGCTCGCGCGCCAGCGGCATCACTTCGCGGCCATATCCGCTGGCACCATAAACGGCAAAGAGAGGAAGAGTCATTGTTTGCCTCCAGTTTGCGAGCCTACGAATCGAGGCATCGTGGCCTCGCCCGCCGCGCTGATGCCATCACGCACTAGCACCTTGCGCACCGTCAGCCACAGGATCTTGATGTCGAGCCAGAGTGAACGGTTGTCCACGTACCAGACGTCGAGTTTGAATTTCTCGTCCCAGCTCAACGCATTGCGCCCGTTGATCTGCGCCCAGCCGGTGATGCCGGGACGCACCTCATGGCGGCGGGATTGCTCGGCGGAGTAAAGCGGCAGGTAGTCCATCAGCAACGGACGCGGGCCAACCAGGCTCATGTCGCCCTTGAGCACGTTCCAGAGTTCGGGCAACTCGTCGAGGCTGCTGGCGCGCAGGAAGCGGCCGAAGGGCGTCAAGCGGTCGGCGTCGGACAACAACTCTCCGTCAACACCACGCGCATCTGTCATCGTGCGGAACTTGACCATGTTGAACGGCCGCCCGCGCATGCCAGGCCTCGTTTGACGAAAGAAGGCAGGGCTGCCCAGCTTGCGGCGCACCTGCCATGTCAGGAACAACAGCGGAAGACCGAGGAGCAGCAGCGCCACGCAAGCGAGCACGATGTCAAAAAGGCGCTTCATCTGGATTTCGACCTGTTCGCCAGCCGCGTGAAGATGGCACCGAATTTTTCGACGCCAACCTTCAAGGCCAGTTGTTTACGGTAGTAGTGCTGCGCCTGCTGCCCCATGGCCGCCAAGGCATCAGGCGGCATCGCTGCGAGCGCATCGGCGGCATCAGCCAGCGCGCTGGCGTTTTCGGATTCAACGACCACGCCACCGCCCGACTGCGCAACCAACCCGGCCGCATCGCCATCGACCGCCATCAACAGCGGTTTGCCGACGGCCATGTAGGCCTGTGTCTTGGAAGGGATAGTGATCTCGAAGAGCGGGTCCTTGCGAAGGTGCACCAGCAGCGTGTCGGCTGCGTTCAGCAACGCACCCACTTCCGACATCGGCACCGGCGGCAGAAAGACCACGTTACGCAACTGCAGGTCTGCGGCGCGCTGCTTGAGCCGGCCCACTTCCACGCCGCCACCCAGCAGCACGAAACACACCCGCGAACTGCGCGCCTGCAGCAGAACCGCCGCTTCGAGCACAGCGTCCAGCGCCTGGGCCTTGCCCATGTTTCCCGCAAAGAGAACGCGGAACTGATCCGGCCCCGGAAAGCTGGTCGGCGGCTGGCCTTGCGGCGAAGCCAGCGCCACTTCGTCGGCCCAGTTGTAGATCACCCCCACCTTGGCCTCAGGCACGCCGCGCTCCAATAGTAGGCGCTTGAAACCCGGTGACAGGACCGCGATGTGGTCCGCGCGGCGATACACCCATTGGCACACCGCAGCCACTGCACTCAAGGCCCGGGCGTTGTTGACCATGCCCGTGGCACGCAAGGTGTCGGGCCACATGTCCTGGATGTCGTAGACCACGGGAACGCGGCGCAACAGCCGCAGCAGGCCGGCGGTGATGCCCACCGTGAGCGGCGGATGGTAGGCATAGATCACGTCGGGCCGGCGCGCCATGAACAGGCCATAGACCAGCGACGACGTGGCAAAGCTCGCGTAGTTCAACACCCGTTTGATCGCCGACTGGTCGTGGTTGGGATAGAGCGCCACGCGCGTCACCTGCACGCCGTCGATCGTTTCGCGCCGCAGCAGCTTGATGCGGTAGCCCGGATACACCTTGCCGCCCGGGTAGTTGGGGAAGCCCGTCAACACTTCGACCTCGAAGCCCTGGCGCACCAGTTCGCGGGCGAACACGATGCCCTTGAACGTCGGCTCCGGATCGAACCACTGCATCAGCAACAACACGCGAATTGCCATGCGTCAGTACTTCTTCCAGACCACGCGGTTCACATAATCGGTGTAGCTGTGAACGATGCGCAGCACCTTGTCCGACACATTGGGCATGCTGTAGTCGGCCACTTGGCGCAGGCCGCGCGCATCGCCTCGCAGCTGGCTCTCCAGAATGGCCAGGCCCTGGCGCACTCGGTCCACCTCGAGGCCGACCATCATCACGGCCCCCTCTTCCATCCCTTCGGGCCGCTCATGCGCTTCACGCAAGTTGAGCGCCGGAAAATTCAGGATCGACGACTCTTCGTTGATCGTGCCGCTGTCGGACAACGTGGCGCGCGCCGAGAGCTGCAGCTTCACGTAGTCGTGAAAGCCCAGCGGCTTCAACAGGCGCACTTGTGGATGAAAGCGCGCGCCGGTCGCGTCGATGCGCTTCTGCGTGCGCGGGTGCGTCGAGACGATGACCGGCATGTCGTGGTCTTCGGCCACGGCATTCAGCACCGCCACCAGCTTGCTAAAGGACTGCGGCGACTCGATGTTCTCTTCGCGATGGGCACTGACCACGAAGTACTGCTCCGCCTGCAAACCCAGCCGCTCCAGCACGCCGGACGCCTCGATGCGCGGGCGATAGTGCGTCAGCACCTCGAACATCGGGCTGCCGGTCTTGATGACCAGATCGGGCGGCAGCCCTTCGCGCAACAGGTAATCACGCGCGATCGTGCTGTAAGTGAGGTTGACGTCCGCCGTGTGGTCCACGATGCGGCGGTTGGTTTCTTCGGGCACGCGCTGGTCGAAGCAACGGTTTCCCGCTTCCATGTGAAAGATCGGAATCTTGCGGCGCTTGGCCGGAATCACCGAGAGGCAGCTGTTGGTGTCGCCCAGCACCAGCATGGCTTCGGGCTGCACCTCGCCCAGCACCTGGTCCACCGCGATGATGAGGTTGCCGATGGTGTGCGCCGCGCTGGTGGCGTTGGCCGCGCTGTTCAAAAAGTGGTCGGGCTTACGCACGCCCAGGTCGTCGAAGAAGACCTGGTTGAGTTCGTAGTCGTAGTTCTGGCCGGTATGCACGAGCACGTGTTCGCAATGCTCGTCCAGGCGAGCCAGCACGCGCGACAGGCGAATGATTTCGGGCCGGGTGCCGACCACGGTCATGACTTTGAGTTTTTTCATGGGAGATGGATCCAAAGCCGAGGGACTACAGCGGACAAGCGAAGGTGTCCGGCCGCGCGCGATCGAACACCTCGTTGGCCCAGAGCATCACTACCATTTCTTCGGTGCCGATGTTGGTGATGTCGTGCGTCCAGCCGGGCACGGTTTCGACGATTTCAGACTTGTCGCCCGCAGTCACCAGCTCGTGGGTTTCGCCGGTGTGCATGTGCCGGAACTTGAACCGCGCCTGCCCCTTGATGACGAGGAACTTCTCGGTCTTGCTGTGGTGATAGTGGCCACCCCGGGTAATGCCCGCGTGCGCGGTGAAGAACGAGAACTGGCCGGCGTCCGGCGTCTTGAGCATTTCGACGAACACACCGCGCGCGTCCCCGTGCTGCGGCACGGTGTAGGCAAACGAATCGGGCGGCAGGTAGCTCACGTAAGTCGAATAGAGCGCGCGCACCAAGCCCGCTCCCACGCGGTCGGTCATGAGCGTGTTGCGGCTGTCTTTAAACGACTGGATCTGCCGGGCCAGCTCGCCCACCGTGGTGGTGTATTGCGGCGTGACCGTCGCAAAACCGTCTGCGTCCACGGTGGTGTCAGCGCCGTCCATGAGCTGGACGAAACGCTCGATGACATCGTCGACATACACCAGCGTGACCGGTGCGGCCGGGTCGTTGACCTGGATCGGCAGGTCGCGCGCGATGTTGTGGCAGAAGGTGGCCACGGCAGAGTTGTAGTTGGGTCGGCACCATTTGCCGAACACATTGGGCAAACGGAAGACGTGCACCGGAATGCCAAGGCCCGCCGCTGCAGCCCGCAGCGCTTCTTCCGCACCGCGCTTGCTGTTGCCGTACGGGTTGTCGCGCCCCGCCTGCGTAGACGACGTGTAGACGATCGGCACCTTCTTGCCAGTCGCCTTCGCCACGTCGCCGACGGCGCGGCAGAGGCTCTGCGTGAGCTCCGCGTTGCCGGTGGCGAATTCCTGCGGATCTTGCGGGCGGTTGACACCAGCGAGATGGAACACGAAGTCCACGCCTTCCAGCAGGGCTGGCAATTGCTCCACGCTGTGGTCGCGCGTGAAGCAGACCACCTGCACGTCCTTGCGCTCGGCCAGGTGCAACTGCAGGTTCTTGCCCACGAAGCCGCCGGCGCCGGTAATCAACACCTTCATCGGATCACCCCTGTGCTTCAGCAGGCTCACCGCGCGCGATGCGCTGCATGAAGTCAAGCTTAAGCAGCAGCTTCTTCATGCCGTCGACATCGAGGCGGGTGGTGTTGTGCGAGTTGTAGTCTTCACCGTGCGAGCTGCGCGTGATGCGCTGTTCGCCCTGCTCCACGAACTTGGCGTAGTTCAGGTCGCGGCCATCGGGCGGCACGCGGTAGTAGTCGCCCTGGTCTTCGGCGCAGGCCATTTCTTCCCGACTCAGCAGCGCTTCATAGAGCTTCTCGCCATGGCGGGTGCCGATTTCGCGCACTTCGTGATCCGGCTTGCCCATCAGTTCCAGGATGGCTTGGGTCAGGACCTGCACCGTGGCGGCAGGCGCCTTTTGCACAAAGATGTCGCCGTTGTTGCCGTGCTCGAAGGCATGCAGCACCAGTTCCACAGCGTCCTCCAGGGTCATCATGAAGCGGGTCATGGACGGGTCGGTCACGGTAATGGGCTTGCCCGCCAGCACCTGCTCTACGAACAACGGAATGACCGAGCCGCGGGAAGCCATGACATTGCCATAGCGGGTGCCGCAGATGACGGTGTTGGTGCTCTCTAGGTTCCGGCTGGCGGCGACCATCACTTTTTCCATCATGGCCTTGCTGATGCCCATGGCATTGATGGGATAGACCGCTTTATCGGTGCTGAGGCAGACGACGCGCTTCACGCCTGCGGCGATTGCGGCTTCCAAGACGTTTTCGGTGCCGAGGACGTTGGTGCGGACTGCCTGCATGGGGTGGAATTCGCAGGACGGTACTTGCTTGAGGGCGGCCGCGTGGAAGACGTAGTCCACACCGCGCATTGCCGCGCTCACGCTTCGCGAATCGCGCACATCGCCGATATAGAACTTGAGCTTGGGATGGTTGTAGCGCTTGCGCATGTCATCCTGCTTTTTTTCATCGCGACTGAAGATGCGGATCTCTGAAATTTCGGTATCTAGAAATCGATTAAGCACAGCATTACCAAAAGAGCCGGTTCCTCCGGTGATGCACAAAATCTTTCGCTCAAACATTTGACATCCTCATGAATTCTTCAACAACATTAGACACAGAGTGCCTGGATTTTAAGTAAGCATTTCCATTTAAACCCATTTTTGCAAATTCAGCTCTTTTTTTAACCATTTCTTTGACCGAAAGAGCAATCTCCGCGCTTTTATCCGCAATGCAAATCACCCCAAAATCATGTTCAACCGCAAGAAGGCTGAGGTCATTTTTGGGCTCCAATATTGCGAGCATTGGCAAATTGCAAGCCATATAGTCCAAACTTTTTGATGGGAACGACGACGTTCCACTACTGGATATGGCAGAGACTACACCGACATCGGATGCGGCCAAGAAATCCATATACTTATCCCTAGGCAATGATCCGATCAACCGAATTGCGCCAAGACTTTCTTTCTCATACATTCGAACGACCTCTTCCAATGGGCCTGTGCCGCAAAAAGCCAGAGAAATACCCTTGATCTCCGCAGCGACTTGAAAAAACGCTTCGCACAAATTCTCGATTCCACGCCCAGCCACTAGTTGCCCACCGAACACGAATACCAGGGACTCTTCACAAAAACCGTGGCGGCGTCTAGTTTGGTTTTTTTCTACAAGAGGAGGATTCAACAATGAAGTCCAAAGAGGAACAATTTTCACCGAGTTAATTTCATCACCGAAATACTTCAGAAAGGCATTTCGATTTCCGTTACCCATGCATCCGACCAAGTCAAACGAAGAGATCAAACGTTTCTCCATGCCTCTCAAAATAGGGAGAAATTTCTTTGGAATAGACTTCCCAATCGCTTGATTATGAAGAGGGAAAATATCCCAGTAAATCAAAGACGATTTTCGACTAATCTTTTTTGCCAGAAAAAGGGCGGCCCAAAGAGCAGTACAAGGAGAAAAAGATACAAGTAGATCATATCTACCTCCCAACACAATCTCTTTTAGCAAAAACGGAATTAACTTGAATGACGAAAATCCCCATTTCCCCAAGAGCCCCCCACTCCCTCGTGCTGGATGTACAGCAACAAAATTAACAACCCTTAAGCCCTGTAATTCAACGTTCTTCAACACTGACGCACTTGTCCAGTTCAAATTCAGCACCGTGACCCGTGAGCCTTGCGCGACCATTTCCTCCGCCAACTCACTCACCAGCCAAGGCGAACCATTTTCGTGCCTGTACTTCGTTGTAATTAGTAGCACATCAGCCATTATTTTTCCAACTTAAATCGAAATTCCTTCATCACAAAAAAAGGAAGCGCAATCAACGGAAAAACCCATCCAGTTCCGTATTCAAAGACCGAGGAAAGCAAAAAACAGAACGCCAGGATCAGCAGAAACTCCACCCCACTGGCTTTCGCACATCCAAATGCAATACGCAGCAGGAATACAGAGGCTATTGAGGCGGGTGCTGCACCAAATTCATAGACCAAGTACACAAATATATTGTGTGTAGGCGCCAGGTCTTGCCCCAAATAGTCACCTTTTCCAAAAAGTCGAGCTCCTTGCAAGTAATCACTCCAAAGCGTGAGCCTCGATCCGTCCGAAAGGCCTAAAATTTTTACATCTCGATCGTAGTCCGGACGAAGTACGCTCTCTGTTAGGAAAACCTGCACTTGTTCGTTAAACAGAACCCAAATTAATATCAATGCAAGAATCACAAACACACTAAGAAGCAGGCGTTTTTTTAACGAAGAAAGTCGGATGAACTGAAAAAAGAAAAGTACAGCACCGCAAACAAGAACAATTTTTGAGCCCCATACCATCCCCAAAACCAGGAGCATCGTAGTCAAGGCCGTTTTTTCTTTAACAGAATCGGTACCACGCCAAGCAAAAAATGCCAAGAATATTATCCAGTAGCGCAAGGAGGTGACCATAACGCTCTGCCAACCTCTTATCCCGCTAAAAACATAAGTCAGGGCAATTAGGAAAAGCAACACCAGCCAAGTCGCCATTCGTCTTTCAGCAAGACGCGCATAAACACGCCCCATTGTATTTTTATTGGAAAAAATGTGCCGTAAACACAAAAAAAGCAACAATGAGTTCAGTATCGGATAGAGATCGGATACCAAAAATAGCGCCAAAGACATGGACACCAAACATAGGACGACAAAGATTTCGACCCAGTCCCCATCAAGTCGCACCATCCAGAAATATAGTACAAACCCAACCAAAAGAGCGAGATAGTTCAGCGACGCATAAAGCTCCGACCCTGCCATCAGAATGCCTTCTCATCTGTAGCCATCATTTCGATGAAGGCATGAAATTTTCGCTCCTGATATACCATACGTTAAATTTTTTGAAGATGAAAACCAATGCAGATCAAGCGACTCGAAGCAGTGCGTTGTATATCTCAACAACTTTGCTAACGTTTTTTGAAGAAAATCGAACTGCAGCAAGTTCGCGGGCATTTCTTCCAATTCGATCTAATAGCCCATCATCCAAAGCGACGCGATTAACCAATTCCGCAAGAGCTTCGGGATTATTTTTATTCACCAAAAATCCCGTCAGGCCTGCGTCTACGATCTCGTCGATGCCATCTACATCTGTAGCAATGACTCCTCGACCAACTGCATAGCTCTCAATAATCGGACGAGAAAAATGAGTTATCGTAAATAAATTTAGCAAAAGGCGGCTTTCCTCGAGGTATTTTTCTGTATTTTTTACCACCCCGACAAATTCAACATTTCTCAGCCCCTTCAATTTAGCCAGAGCTTGCAATACTCCTCTGTATTCCAAAGAAGTGATTTTTTTCAGTCCGTGCCTCACTCTTCCAATCAAAGACTCCTCTAATCCAAGGTTAGTTTCAATGTATCCGAGCACTTTTATTTTAATTCTAGGATCAATTTTTTCCGCAGCGGCCGCCAGCGTCAAGAATCCCTTATGGGGAGATGCGCCTCCGAGATAAATCACAGAGTTTGGCAGACTGCTAGGTGATCTTGAAGAAGCAAGCACTGGTGAAAAGGAGTTGTAGACTACATGCCCCAGTCCATCAATTTTCAAACGAGCAAGATTATCCTTGCTAATGGCGATGACATCGTCTGCGTATTTTTGGATTTGCCCTCTTGCAACTCTTTGTCGAATTCCAAAATGGCCACGGGTTGCAGGTTCCCTTACATGAATTACGGTTTTTGCGATTTTTTTTGACGCACATAAAAAATCAGTTAACGCATACGAGTTCAAATGAACTATGTCAGCCTCATGATCTTTCAACAAGGCTTGCGCGCCAAAGAATCTGGAAATCAGCCAAGAAAAAGTAAAATATAAAAACTTCATCGGCTGAAAGACCTTCACCCAACCGACTTCTATGTGAGCGTATGGCAAGTACCACCGCCTATAAAACCAATGATCGGCGACCTTGTAATCAATTTTGGCTGCCTCAAAAAGACCGCATACATCAGATCGCTTAAGCAGCAGCACCTCCACGTCAAATTCAGAAGGAGGAAGCGTCTTGATTATTTCTATCAAACTTATCGGCGCCCCGCCTATTCCTGTTGAATGATGGATATAGAGGATTTTTTTTTTCTTCATTTTTTTGAAGCCTAGGCAAAACTCGTCAAGCCAAAATATCTCTGAGAATCTTTTTAACGGCCCCCGCCCTTCCATAGAGCTGCCTATTTTTTTTTGATAGGGCAAACGCGATCCTTTGCGCCAGGCTGCCGCGTCGAGCACGTATGCGAACTTCGGTCAATTCCAAATCTCTAAGAAGAGAGTTCTCAAAAGAAGCGAGTGCCTCATGGTATTCGCCGACTTTTCCTTTTAGATTTCTCACTCGACTCAAAATAATTTGAGTTCTCGATTTCAGATCCACCAATTCCGCGTCGCCTCGATTTTTCACTATTCGACTCATCGCGCTCATTAATACCCTGCGCAGGCTGACTGGCTTCAAACTATTGACCAACAAGATCGACGTGTTGTCGCCGTGCCTTCGGTAGTATTGCAAAATCTCTTCGCTTATATATGTAGCGCCGAGTCCGTTCGCAACGCCGACAATCCAATTGTCATGCCCCTTAAAAGAAGCAGGAATAGGAAGGCAATACTCCAAAAGCTCGCGTCTTATTGCGGCACAACAGCCCATAACAAAGGAGTCGCAACTCAGGCCGGCCGCTCTAATTTGGCCAAGCTTGGTAAGGCCCGTTGGGTTGAGCTTCGCATCAGTCAGCTCAGCATCATTTAGAAATGCAAGGTGCTTAGGAAAGCGACTCGAAAGCTCAACAATTTTTCTGATTTTTTCTGTATTCCAAACATCATCTTGGTCACTCAGAAATATCAAATCACCGGTTGTTCGAGCAAGCGCGCTGGCAAAATTCTGAGTATATCCAGATGCCCCCATATTTTTAAACACAATTACCTCAAGATTTGCATCGCGTTGAAATTTCTCCAGTATCTCGAAAGTTCCATCAGTGGAGTTGTCATCGCTAACGACTATCTCATCCGGTACACACTTCTGGTTTAATATACTATTTAGCTGCGCCTCCAAAAAGTGCGCGCCGTTAAATGTAGCTATAGCAACGGAAATTTTCATTTGGAACGATGCCTGGCTTATCCGCGTCTGATTTTTCTAATCATCAGCCCGCTCCAGAGCAAAAGCGGAACCATCAAGAATGTGTTCAATCCGATTTTCTCGACAATTGTCGCATCAGACTTGGAGATCGAGTAAAGTGTCAATCCGAGCAAAAAAGCAGATGCGGCAATCGCATTCAATAAAATTCTCTTTTCAATACCATGAAGGAAGAAAAGAAAAATAGCATCAACGCAACTCCGGAGAGCCCATGCGGCAGCGGCGCCAACTACACCGAAATAAAGTGTCCCGAAGTACAAAATCAAACAATAAGGAATTATTTCCACCATGTGGCACTTCGCGACCAAATCAGGGCGCCCCGACGCCTGCAATGAAACGTATGGAATTCGCGCAAGCGAATTAAAAAACATCCCGAGCAAAATCACCTCTCCTATGCCGCCTGCTTTTTTTGAGAACTCGGGGCTCATCCAAATCGTCAGAAACGTATTGAAATTCAAAATTCCAAAAGCAAGCAATGGCAACATTATCAAGATGAGCGCCGCAACAGCATTTCTGGCATAGGCACGACGATCCAAAGAATTTGCGCTCGAGAGCCGCGGGAATAGCGCGGTTGTGAGACTTGTGGGAAATATGCTTACTCGGCTGGCCAAGTTATACGGCACCGTATAGTAAGTTACCGCTTTCGCCCCAGCGATAGCGCCGATTACAAATCGATCGAAGGTGGTTAATATCGGGCTAATGACTCCACTAACGGTAACCCATCCACCAAAACTCAATAACTCCTTCGCAAGCGATTTTTTGAATACTGGGCGCCTTGCGATTTGAAAATCCTTATTAACCGAAGCACCCAAGAGAATCAACACAGCAATGCGGCTCAAAACAGTAATTGGCATGATTACATTGAGCCTTGGAGAGATCATAATCGCTGCGGCCAATGGGAGTAGCTGCAGAAGAAAGCTGCCTGCTATGGAAATTTTGTTGATTGCAAGAAACTTCTCCCTGCCCTGTAGACAACCGATTTGAACACCCGAAATGGTCGCAATGGGAACCGCAATGGCCAACCAAGGAAGTACCCCTAAAATTTCTTTCTTTAACTCAAACGAGGTTGCAAAATAATCACGAAAAAATACATATCCGACTACCCATGCAAGGGCTCCGCCGATCAATCCAAAGAACCCATTTATGGTTAGAGCTGTCCAGTAGATTTCGCCTCTTTCGGAAATATTTTGGTCGCCCGTTTTTGCGACTGTTGACGCTGTAGCCTGACTCAGACCTAGGTCAAAAAATCCGAAGTACCCCAAAATTATCCAAGCGATTGATACGACAGCAAACCGCTCTTCTCCAATCGTTTGAACGTACAACGGTAGTGTAAATAACGTGAGGAGCAAAGGAACCGCTGCCCCAATGAAATTTATGACGCTATTTTTTCTTATGCTCATCTAGCTTCGATTCATACGATTGCAGGAAACTGCGTATCGACTCGATGAATTTTCATTCTTCATTCACATTAATTTTTTTTATTTTTCGGCAGCCTGATTCTTTCAGAGTCGAAAAACCGTAAAACCTGCATCACGCGCCTCTTGCGGATTGAAAAGACTTTTTACATCGATTAGCACTGGGAGCTCTCCCCTGCAAAATGTGCGCAGTTCGTCTATTTCCGCACGACGATATTCGCGGTGACCAACGGCGACAACGAGAGCATCGACTGGGTTTTTTTCGTCAACAGAACCAAGTTCAATGCCATATTCTCGGACAACCTCTTCTGCATCCGCCCACTGATCAGCGACTGCAACTGACGCGCCCCACGCTTGAAACTCGCGCACCATGTCTACGATCTTGCTATTACGTATGTCGGGGCAGTTTTCCTTGAAAGTGATGCCCAGCACGCCGATGCGGCAACGCGGTACATCCATGCCGTTTTTCAGCATCAGCTTGATGGTGTTGCGAGCCACGTAGCGCGCCATGTTGTCGTTGATTCGTCGCCCGGCCAATATCACCTGTGGAAGGTAGCCGACCTGCTCAGCCTTGTGCGTGAGGTAGTAGGGATCCACGCCAATGCAATGTCCGCCCACGAGGCCTGGGCGAAAGGGCAGGAAATTCCATTTGCTACCCGCGGCCTCGAGCACGTCTAGAGTGTCAATGCCCAGACGCTCGAAAATCACGGACAGTTCATTGACCAGCGCGATGTTCAGATCTCGCTGCGTGTTCTCGATCACCTTGGCGGCCTCGGCCACCTTGATGCTGGCGGCCTTGTGCGTGCCTGCGGTAATGATCTCGTTGTAGAGAGCGTCCACTAGGTCGGCCACTTCAGGCGTGCTTCCGCTGGTGATCTTCTTGATTTTGGTGAGGGTGTTGACCTTGTCCCCCGGATTGATCCGCTCCGGGCTGTATCCGCAGAAGAAATCTACATTGAATTTCTTACCACTGAATTTCTCCAGCACAGGTACACACACCTCTTCCGTTGCGCCGGGATACACCGTCGATTCGAAGATGACAATCGCCCCGCTCGACAGGACCTTGCCGATGGTTTCACTGGCCTTGACCAGCGGCGTCAGGTCGGGCCGATTCGCGTTGTCAATCGGCGTAGGCACGGTCACGATGAAGACGGCACATTCGCGCAGATCATCGGCATGCGACGTGAACGCCAGCTGCGTTGCCGCCGCCAACTCTGCACTGGTGGTCTCGAGCGTGTGATCGTTTCCGCTCTGTAGTTCGGTGATGCGCTTGGCATTGATGTCGAAGCCAATCACACGGCGCTTCTTGCCAAATTCCACAGCAAGGGGGAGCCCCACATAGCCGAGACCGATGATCGCGATGGATTGAGTTGATTGAATGACTTGCATGTTGAAAGCACTGGAGACAAAAAATTGGCGACAGACCCTGACAAGGGTCATGCCGCCACACCGCATTCGCGGCCGCCGACTTCAAGGTAAGCTGACTCGCACTGTGAACCCCAAGAATTCGATTGAACTCTTGGCAAGGCTAACGGTGCCTGACATACATCTCGCTGGCGGTGTTCGCCACCGATGCGGACGGCAGAATCAGACTGACCACACGGTTCCACTTGACCAGCGGCACCGGGTCGACATAAACAACGTCCTGTGGCTGCAACCGAAATTGACTCGCCAGCGCAAACGCAGCCGGGTTTTTGGCATTCAGATGAAAAATGGCCGGCCTACCCGTTGCCCCTTGGCGGATGACATAGATTTGCCCGGGATTGGACGTCGAGGCCATAGGGCCTCCGGCCTCTCCCAAAGCCTCGTTCAAGCTCAGCCGGCCATTGCTGCGCATGGGCAACGCCGCTGTTGCCATGATTTCCCCCATGACGAAGACCTTGGAATCTTCTCTGTGCGCCACACGTACGGTGTCGCCATTCTTCAGCGGGATGCTGTTTCCGTCATAGCCTGCCTCCCGCAGTCGGGTCATGTCGATGGGGATCGAGCGACCATCCCGGACCAAGGTAATCGCAGACCGATTGCC
This sequence comes from Variovorax sp. GW821-FHT06D12, assembly GCF_059419205.1. NCBI lineage: Bacteria > Pseudomonadati > Pseudomonadota > Betaproteobacteria > Burkholderiales > Comamonadaceae > Variovorax > Variovorax sp. GW821-FHT06D12. The sequence goes on from NZ_JBWKRI010000005.1 coordinate 77,886, forward strand.
ATCGGAAGTAATGCCGCCGGCTCGATTGATCGCTTCATTCAACGTCATGGGCACGTCGGTGAAGATCTGAGAACCAGGATTCCGGACTTCGCCCTCCACATAGGCACGACGGCTTCTGAAAGACTGAATCCGCACCGTCACTTGCGGATCCCGGATATGCGGCGCGAGTAACTTGACAAACAACTCCGAAGCTTCGCTCTCACTCAAACCCGCAACCCGGACCCGGCCCTTGATGTACGGGAAGGATATTTCTCCGTTGGCGTCGACGATAAAACCAGGCGCAACCTGAACACCCGTAGGGTCTACCGACTGCGAAATCACGGCTCCGGCATTGGGCAGCAGCTCAGGGTGGTCATACACGATCACGCCCACCACATCGCCGGGGCCAATGGTGTAGCGCGCGCCCTTGCCAAACAACGCCTGCACCTCAGGCGGCACGCCCTTGGGCGACACCTCCGCCAGCGTACGCACCAGCGCCAGCGAGATCGGAGTGATTTCGCCTTCCGGCGCTTCATCGGGAAGGTACCGGAACTGCGACGGCAACTCACCGCCTGCTTCGTAAGGCTCCACCGAACCCATGCCGGGCACCACGGCACAGCCCTGGAGCAACACCGCGCCGGCAAGCGCTACCCACGCGAGGGCTTTCGCATCTCTTCTCAATTCAGGTCCCTTGAAAGTCAGTCAGTCGTATCAACAACGAAGCGGCGATAGAACGGCAATTCCCGGAGGCATGCGAGGCTCGCACATCCGCTCTTTTGTATCGCGCTTCTTTTTCAAACACTTGTGATCGCCACCACTACGCGGCACCATTTATGTAAAAATTTGAACAGCTATAGTCGCGCTGAAACTGGCAAATTCAGGCAACAAAGGTGCAGAATTCATCGCGGGGTCACGCAAGAATCTGGCGCACCCAGGGCGAATGCGCTCTGACAGACAGAAGTCTTGAAGGTCGATTTCGCGCGGCCGCTCCCCACTGCTCCCCTCTCATCGTACCAGTGCAGTGCACTGTCAATGGGGCTTTGCCTGCGTTCCAGGATGCTTCCGGAATGCCCGTACGGCGCCGTTTTGCCTTCTTTTCGAGAGCAAAACACAACGTATCCGACCGGTTCTACCCATCCCGCGAAATTGGAAACAAGACGTTCCAAAGCGCAGTCGGCAAGGTTTGGCTACGGAGACTGGGTACCCTCCGTCCGTTCCAGGCAGGCGCCGCCAGCGGTCATGCCTCAGTTGCAGTCCAGCATCACCCGCCGCGCCGCCGTCTTGCCCTCCCGCTTCCGCAGGCATACTGGCACCCCTTTCAACAGCAGGTCTTCAGCACCCTTTCTGAATCATGAGCATCCTCAGCGAATTCAAGGAGTTTGCCGTCAAGGGCAACGTCATCGACCTCGCCGTCGGCGTGATCATCGGGGCGGCGTTCGGCAAGATCGTCGACTCGCTCGTGGCCGACATCATCATGCCGCTCGTGGGCATGGTGTTCGGGAAGCTCGACTTCTCGAACCTCTACGTGATCCTGGGCACGGTGCCGCCGGGCGTGACGAACACGCTGGCGGAACTGAAGAAAGCCGGCGTGCCGGTGCTGGCGTATGGCAACTTCATCACGATTGCTGTCAATTTCGTGATCCTCGCCTTCATCATCTTCATCATGGTCAAGCAGATCAACAAGCTGCGCAAGACCGAAGAGGCCGCCCCGGCAGCGCCGGCCGCCACGCCGGAAGACATCACGCTGCTGCGCGAGATCCGCGACAGCCTGAAGCGCCCCTGAGCTTTTCTTTCCGGCCGCGCGCTCAGGCGCCGGCCAGCGTTCGCGCCATGCGCAACGCCTCGACGAGGCTAGAGGCATCGGCCACGCCCTGGCCCGCAATGTCGAACGCCGTGCCGTGATCCGGGCTGGTGCGCACCAGCGGCAGCCCGAGCGTCACGTTCACGCCCTTCTCCACCCCGAGGTACTTGACCGGGATCAGGCCCTGGTCGTGGTACATCGCGATCACCACGTCGAACTCGCCGCTGGACGGCACGCCGGCCTTGGCGCGCGCGCGCATGAAGACGGTGTCGGGCGCATGGGGCCCCTGGGCGTCGATGCCCTCGGCGCGTGCGGCCTCGATGGCCGGCGCGATGACGGTGCGCTCTTCCGAACCGAACAGGCCGCCCTCGCCCGCGTGCGGGTTGAGCCCCGCCACGCCGATGCGCGGCGGCCGGCCGAGCGCGTGGGTCAGCGCGCGATGGGTGATGCGCAGCGTGTCCAGCACGCCGTCGAAGCGCACGGCCTCGATGGCGTCGCGCAGCGACATGTGGATGCTCACGAGCACGGTGCGCAACTCGTCGTTGGCCAGCATCATGCGCACGGGCACGTCGGCCAAGGTGCGGCCCAGGTGGGCGGCGGCCTCGGCCTGCAGCAGCTCGGTATGGCCGGGGTACGGAAAGCCGGCCGCGGCCAGCGCTTCCTTGTGCAGCGGCGCGGTGACAAGGGCCGAGATCTCGCCGCGCAATGCGGCGCGCGCGGCCCACACCACACAGTCGCCGGCGGCGCGGCCGGCTTCGGCGCTGATGCGCCCTTGTTCGATGCCCGTCGGCGGCGCGATCACCTGCAGCACCGGGATGCACCCCGGCGGCACGGCAACCGCTTCAGCGACGCTGGCGATCTCCACGACAGGCCACGCCAGCCGCCTCGGCGCCGCGAGCGCCTGCGAGGCTTTTCGCAGCGTGCCGACGTCGCCAGCCACGAACGCCCCGCGCACGGCGTCGGGCGCGTCGTGGAAGGCCTTGGCAATGATCTCGGGGCCGATGCCCGCCGGGTCGCCGAGCGTGATCGCGATCGGCGCCTTCATGCGGGGTTGTCGATGTCGATGAATTCGTGCTTCAGCCCGAGCTGCGCCGCCACATGGGCCGCCACGGCCTGTGCGCCGTAGCGCTCGGTGGCGTGGTGGCCACAGGCCAGGAAGGCCACGCCCAGCTCGCGGGCGTAGTGCGCCTGCGGCTCGGAAATCTCGCCGGTAATGAAGGCGTCGGCGCCGGCCGCGATGGCGGCCTCGAAGTAGCCCTGGGCGCCGCCCGTGCACCACGCGATGTTCTTGATCGGGCGGTGGGCCGTGTCGACCAGCGTGACGGGCCGCTTCAGCACCTTCTCGGCATGGGTCGCCAGGGCCTTGGCGCTGGCGAAGTTCTCACCGTTCTCGCGCGCGCCCAGGAAGCCCAGTTCTTGTTCGCCGAAGCGCCCTGCCGACCCCGGGTGCGCCACGAGCCCCAACTGCAGGCCGAGTTGCGCGTTGTTGCCCAGCTCGGGGTGCGCGTCGAGCGGCAGGTGGTAGGCGAACAGGTTGACGTCGTCGCCCAGCAGCAGGCCCAGGCGCTGCTTCATCCAGCCGGTGACGCAGCCGTCCTGGCCGCGCCAGAACAGGCCGTGGTGAACGAAGATGGCATCGGCCTCGGCGTGGATCGCGGCCTCGATCAGCGCGCGGCTGGCGGTCACGCCCGAGACGATCTTGCGGACCACGGTGCGCCCTTCGACCTGCAGGCCGTTGGGTCCGTAATCCTTGAAGCGCCCGGGGGCCAGCAGCAGGTCGAATGCGTGAAGCAGTTCGTGGCGTGTGGTGCTCATCGCGACATTGTCGCGCTCCCCGCGGCCGGCGCGCCATCGCGCATCGGGTGGCCGCGTGCGGCCAGGGGCCACAGGGCCAGCAGGAAGCCCAGCGCCGCCAGCGCGGCGACGTAGTGGGCCGGCGCCATGGTGTCGTGCTGCAGCCAGAGCGTGAGGATCACCGGCGTCAGGCCGCCGAAGACGGCATAAGACATGTTGTAGGCGAACGAAAGCCCCGTGAAGCGCACCGGCGCCGGAAAGGCGCGCACGCCCGCGATCGGCACCGTGGCGATGGTGCCCACGAAGAGGCCCACCAGCCCGTAGTGCCAGAACAGCGTGGCCGGCGTGCCGGGCAGCCCGGTGTAGAACAGGTAGGCGGTGGCAAAGAGGCCGCCCCAGCCGATGAGCATCACGGCGCGCGTGCCGATGCGGTCGCTGGCCCAGCCGACGATCACGCAGCCGATGGTCAGGGTCAGCGTGGCGAGCGCGTTGGCCTCGAGCGCCAGCGCCGCCGGAATGTGGTGCACCTTCTGCAGGTAGGTGGGCGTGTACAACACCACCACGACGATGGCAGCCGACAGCACCCAGGTCTGCAGCCCCACGTACACGCTCGCCAGGCGGTGCTCGCGCAGCACGGTGCGCAGCGGCAGCTCGCGGGCGACCGTCTTGCGGCCGGCCAGTTCCTTGAAGACCGGCGTCTCGTGCAGGAAGCGGCGCAGGTAGACCGAGAACAGCCCGAACACACCGCCCAGGATGAAGGGAATGCGCCAGGCGAAGTCGTTCACCTGCTCCGGCGAGTAATGGCGGTTGATGGCCACGGCCACCAGCGAGCCCAGCAGGATGCCGCCGGTGATGCCCGAAGTCAGCGTGCCGATGCCGAAGCCGTAGCGCTTGGCCGGCACGTGCTCGCCCACGAACACCCAGGCACCGGGCATTTCGCCGCCGATGGCCGCGCCCTGCAGCACGCGCATCGCCAGCAGCAGCAGGGGCGCCGCGACGCCGATGCTCGCGTAGGTGGGCAAGAGGCCGATCACCAGCGTGGGCGCCGCCATCAGGAAGATCGACAGCGTGAACATGCGCTTGCGCCCCAGCAGGTCGCCGAAGTGCGCAATGACGATGCCGCCCACGGGCCGCGCGAGGTAGCCCGCCGCGAAGATGCCGAAGGTCTGCAGCTGGCGCAGCCAGTCGGGCATGTCGGCGGGGAAGAACAGCGCGCCCAGCACGGTCGCGAAGAAGACGTAGATGACGAAGTCGTAGAACTCGAGCGTGCCGCCGAGGGCGGACAGGGCCAGGGTCTTGTAGTCGCGCGCATCGAGCGTGCGCGCCGGAGCGGGCGTGGCGCCGTCCGTGTAGGTAGCTTCTGAGGTCATGGCAGCAGGGGTATCGTGGCCGCTCGCCTGCCTTGAACCGGATAGGGGCAGAGCGTGGCACGCCGACGAAGGAATCGCCTGGCCGCGTCCGCCGGGTGGGCGACGCGGAAGGCCTGAGGGGGCGATCCGGGTCGGATCGCCTGCCGATACTAAGGGTTAGCCCGTATTCACGCCCCGCAGGCCGCGCAATCTCGACCCTGCCGCGCGGTCTATGGCGCCAGGCCGGTTGAGGGACAATTGCAACCGGCGCCGTCTTTCAGCGCTTTTCCAACGCTCTTTCTTCAAGCTTTCATGAAACGCACCTGGCTGCTCTTTGCCCAAGCCGTGACCGTCCTGCTGGCGGCCTACTTCGTCGTCGCGACGCTCAAGCCCGAGTGGATCCACAAGCGCTCGACCTCGCTGGGCGGCGTGGTGTCCATCGTGGAAGCGCCCAGCGGCGCGCCGGCCGTGCCCGCCGCGGGCAGCCTGAGCGCGGCGGCCAAGAAGGCCTCGCCGGCGGTCGTGAGCATCAACACCAGCAAGGCCGCACAGCGCCACCCGCGCAGCAACGACCCCTGGTTCCGCTTTTTCTTCGGCGACCAGGCCGACCAGCCGCAGGTGGGCCTGGGCAGCGGCGTCATCGTCAGCACCGACGGCTACATCCTCACCAACAACCACGTGGTCGAGGGCGCCGACGAAATCGAGGTCACCCTGAACGACAGCCGCCACGCGCGCGGCAAGGTGATCGGCACCGACCCCGACACCGACCTGGCCGTGCTCAAGATCGAGCTCGACAAGCTGCCGGTGATCGTGCTGGGCAACTCCGACGAGCTGCTGGTGGGCGACCAGGTGCTGGCCATCGGCAACCCCTTCGGCGTCGGCCAGACCGTGACCAGCGGCATCGTCTCGGCGCTGGGGCGCAACCAGCTGGGCATCAACCAGTTCGAGAACTTCATCCAGACCGACGCGGCCATCAACCCCGGCAACTCGGGCGGCGCGCTGATCGACGTCAACGGCAACCTGCAGGGCATCAATACCGCGATCTACTCGCGCTCGGGCGGCAGCATGGGCATCGGCTTCGCCATCCCGGCGTCGATGGCCAAGATCGTGCTCGAGGGCATCGTGAAGGAAGGCCAGGTGCGCCGCGGCTGGATCGGCGTCGAGCCGAGCGACCTGTCGCCCGAACTGGCCGAGACCTTCGGCGTGAAGGCCGACGCCGGCGTGATCATCACTGGCGTGCTGCAGAACGGCCCCGCCGCCAAGGCCGGCATCCGCCCGGGCGACGTGATCACCTCGGTGGGCGAGAAGAAGACCGACAGCGTGCAGGCCCTGCTGACCGCCGTGGCCGGCCTCAAGCCGGGCGACACCGCACGCTTCGCGCTGCAGCGCGGCACCGACAAGATGGAACTGGACGTGACGCCAGGACTGCGACCGAAGAGTCCGATCCGGCAGCAGTTGCCCAACAACGAATAGGCGGGAAACGACAGCGGCTCCGGCCGCAGATCAGACAGCAACAAAAAAGCGGCCCGAGGGCCGCTTTTGTTTTGGGGGCAGGAGCCGATCGATCCGGCGGATCAGGAACTGCCGGAAGACCCCGAACCCGCGCCCTCTTCTTCACCCTCGGGCGCCTTGCCCGTTCCTGCGAAGTAGCGCGCCCCGATGATCCCCACCTCGTACAGCAGGCACATCGGCACCGCCAGCGCGAGCTGCGAGACCACGTCGGGCGGCGTGAGCACCGCGGCCACCACGAAGGCGATCACGATGAAGTAGCCGCGGAACGAGCGCAGCTTCTCGATGGTGACCATCTCGAAGCGCACCAGCAGCATCACCACGATCGGCACCTGGAAGGCGACGCCGAAGGCGATGTACAGCGACAGGATGGCCTCCACGTACGACGAGATGTCGGGCGTGGCCGCCACCGCCGCAGGCGTGAATTTCTGGATGAAGCCGAACATCTTGTCCAGCACGAACAGCTGCACGAAGGCGATGCCGCCGTAGGCCAGCACGCTGCCGAAGAAGATCAGCGGCAGCGCAAAGCGCTTCTCGTGGCTGTACAGGCCCGGCGCGACGAACATCCAGGCCTGGTACATGAGCCAGGGCAGCGCCAGCAGCACGGCCGCCATCATCAGCACCTTGAGCGGCACGAAGAACGGCGAGAACACGCCGATGGCGATCAGCTTGGCGTCCGGCGGCATGTGCGCGCGGATCGGCATGGCGATGATGTCCATGAGCCCGCTCGGGCCGGGCCAGATCGCCAGCAGGATGCCCGCGACTACGAGGCCGTAGACGCAGTACAGCAGCCGGTCCCGAAGCTCGACCAGGTGCTGCACGAACGGCTGCTCGGTGCCCGCCAGCTCGTCTTCTTCTTTGTTCTTGTTGTCGGAATCGGCCATGGGAGAGGAGAAAGCGTGGGAGAAGACACAGGCGCACGGGGCGCACGGGAACGCCGCGGGGCGTGCGCGTGCGTCAGTTGATCTTGTGGGGGCGGAAGCGGGCGACCCGCGCCGCGCCCGACAGCGCCTTGGTACGCACGCCGTTGCGCGCCTTGTACCAGTTCGGCGTGGCGCCCTGCTTCAGGCGCCAGTTCTTGCGGGGGTGCCTGTATTCGGGCACCGCCTGCTCGGGCTCGGCCAGTGCCGACAGGGTGTCGCCGGACGCGCCGGAAAACTGCTTCTCGAACTCGCTGGCGCCGGTGTGGATGCTGTGCTCCACATCGCGCGCCGCGTCCTCGACCGTGGTCTTCATCTTGCGAAGCTCGTCGAGCTCCATCGAACGGTTGACTTCGGCCTTGACGTCGTTCACGTAGCGCTGCGCCTTGCCGAGCAGGGCGCCCACCGTGCGAGCAACGCGCGGCAGCTTCTCCGGCCCGATCACGATCAGCGCCACGACGCCGATGAGCGCCAGCTTCTCAATGCCGAGGTCGATCACGGATGTGTGCCTGCGGTGCTCAGGACTTCTGGCGCGCTTCGACGTCGATCGTCGACTTGTCGCTGTTGGCCGGCTGGCCGGTCACTTGCTGCGTGGGGGCCGGTGCAGCGGAGGCGTCAGGGGAGGCCGAGCCGTCCTTCATGCCGTCCTTGAAGCCCTTGACGGCGCCACCGAGATCCGAACCCATGTTCCGCAGCTTCTTGGTGCCGAAGATCATGACCACGACGAGCAGCACGATCAGCCAGTGCCAGATGGAAAAAGAACCCATGGAGAACTCCTAAGAATGTGTCCGATTTTAGTCGGGGGGAATGTGACAGTTTGGCTTAACCCTGCTCAGCCGCGAAGCCAGGGCCGGGGGCCGCCCATGACGTGCACATGGAGATGGTGAACCTCCTGCCCGCCCTCGGCGCCGGTGTTCACGACGACGCGATAGCCGCCGTCCGGATAGGGCCTGCAGCCCTGCTCCAGCGCCAGCTGGGGGGCCAGCGTCATGATCTTGCCCATGAGCGCCGAATCCTCGGGCGTGAGCTGCGCCATCGAGGCGATGTGTTTCTTCGGCACCAGCATGAAATGCACCGGCGCCCAGGGCGAGATGTCATGGAAACCGAACAGGTCGTCGTCTTCGTAGACCTTGCGCGAGGGGATCTTGCCTTCGATGATTTTGCAGAAGACGCAGTTCGGATCAGATGACATCTTTGGGTTCCATGGGACGGCCGTCGTTCATCCGGATCATGCCCTTCACGATCCGGTAGAGGAACCACAGCGAAATCAGGCTCCAGGCGATCCAGCCCGGCACGAACAGCAGCAGCCAGAGCCACGAGGTGACGATGTACAGCAGGCCGGCCCACAGCACCGAGCGGATGCGCCAGCTGAAGTGCGAGGCCTGCCAGGTGCCGGCCGCGTCGTCGCGCTTCACGAAATCGATCAGGAGGGCGATGAGCAGCAGCAGCACGGAGGCCTGCGCGCCCGGCACGACCGCGCCGATGGCCACGATCAGGTGCAGCACGTAGCTGACCCAGCCCCAGGTCTTGAGGGAGTCGTCGGGTTCCACGTTCACGATGTCATTGGCCATGGTCGATGCCCTTTCAATCGATCATTCAGTCGTTGGAAGCTTCGCGGGCCTGCACCTTGCGCAGGGCTTTTTCCTCGATGCCGCTGGTGCCTTCGCGGCGCTCGAGCTCCGCGACGACGTCGGCTGGCGAGAAACCGTAGTGGGCCAGCGCCACCATGGTGTGGAACCACAGGTCGGCCACTTCGTTCACTATTTTCGAGCGGTCGCCGCCGTGGTCCGCGTCCTTGGCGGCCATCACGACCTCGGTGGCTTCCTCGCCGATCTTCTTGAGGAAGGCGTCGGGGCCCTTGTGCAGCAGCCGGGCGACGTAGCTTTTCTCGGGGTCGCCGCCGTTCGCGGGCAGGCGGCTCTCGAGCACCGCGGCCAGGCGGGCGAGCGCGTCGGAGGTGTTCGAATCGTTCACTGTGGCGGTCATTTGTAGATCGACTCCGGGTCTTTCAAGACCGGTTCGACCACGGTCCACTGGCCCTTTTCGTACTTGCTGAAGAAGCAGCTGTGGCGGCCGGTGTGGCAGGCAATGCCGGGCTCGTGGCCGAGCTGGGTCACCTTGAGCAGCACCACGTCGTTGTCGCAGTCGAGGCGGATCTCGTGCACGGTCTGCACGTGGCCCGACTCCTCGCCCTTGAACCACAGCTTGCTGCGCGAGCGGCTGAAATACACCGCGCGGCCCAACTCGGCGGTCTTCTCGAGCGCCTCGCGATTCATCCACGCGAACATGAGCACGTCGTTCGTGCCTTGTTCCTGGGCGATCACGGGCACCAACCCGTTCGCGTCCCACTTCACTTCATCGAGCCAATTCATGGGGATATTGTCAAGGATAGGAAAAGACCCTTCCGGTCCCGCTCAGGCGTCGATGCGCACGGGAATCCCGCGCTCGGCCATGCGCGCCTTGGCCTCGCCCACGGTGTGCTCGCCGTAGTGGAAGATGCTCGCGGCCAGCACCGCGTCGGCGCCGCCCTTCTGGATGCCGTCGGCCAGGTCGTCGAGGCTACCGACGCCGCCCGAGGCGATCACGGGCACGTTGACCGCGTCGCTCACGGCGCGCGTCAGGGCCAGGTCGAAGCCGCTCTTGGTGCCGTCGCGGTCCATGCTGGTGAGCAGGATCTCGCCCGCGCCGCGGCGCGCCATCTCGGTCGCCCACTGCACCACGTCCAGGCCGGTGTTCTTGCGCCCGCCGTGGCTGTACACGTCCCAGCCCGCGCCGCGCGTGGCGGCGTCTTCGGGGCTGCGGCGCTTGGCGTCGATGGCGACCACGATGCACTGCGAGCCGTACTTCTGGGCCGCGTCGCTGATCACCTGCGGATCGGCGATGGCGGCCGAGTTGAAGCTGGTCTTGTCGGCGCCCGCGTTGAGCAGCCGGCGCACGTCGGCCACGGTGCGCACGCCGCCGCCCACGGTCAGCGGAATGAAGACCTGCGAGGCCACCGCCTCGATGATCGGCAGGATCAGGTCGCGGCCGTCGCTGGTGGCCGTGATGTCCAGGAAGGTCAGTTCGTCGGCGCCCTGTGCGTTGTAGCGCGCCGCGATCTCGACCGGGTCGCCGGCATCGCGCAGCTCGAGAAAATTGACGCCCTTGACGACGCGGCCGCCGGTGACGTCGAGGCAGGGAATGATGCGTTTGGCAAGCATGGGGTGGTGAACCAGGAGAAATCAGTCGGTCAGAGAACGCAAAGCTGTTGCCAGCCCTGCCATTGGGCGCCGGGCGCCAGCACGACGGGTTCGTCGATGCGGGCCGCCTCGACGCAGAGCATGTGGCGGAAGCCCTCTGGGGGCATGTCCGCGAGTGTCGCACCGAGCGCGGCACCGGGGTTCCAGACCACGGTTTCGGTGCAGGTTTCGCTCTGGGTGATTTCGAGCGTGCCGCCGGGCTGCACCAGCCGCAGCGGCTGCGCCGGGGCGGTGTAGACGCTGTCGAACTCGGCGTCGAACTGCAGCGCGGCGGCCGATTCGGTCTGGCGCACGTCGCGCACCGCGTCCCAGCGGGCGGCGCCCTGCAGGCCTTCGAGGCGCACGGCGGCGATGTCGTCCACGCGCAGGTAGGTGTGCAGCGCGGCCGAAAACGGCCAGGGTGCGTCGCCGGTGTTGGTCAGGGTGAGCGCGGTGCGCAGCCGGCCAGCGGCGAGCGTGGCGTCCATCCGCGCCTCGAACGCATGTGGCCAGAGCCGGCGGGTGGCGTCGTCGTCGCGCAGCACCAGCCGCAGCGTGTCGGGCGCGCCCGATTCCTCGCGAATCCAAGGCAGATTGCGCATGAAGCCATGCTTGGGGAGCATGCCGCGCTGGTTGAACTGGGGGCAGCACAGGGGAATGCCGCCGCGGATGGCAGTTTGGCCGTCAAAAACGGCCTTCGGACTCAGATACAGTCGCTCCCCACCGCGGGCCGGGGCCCAGGAAAGCACCTGGGCGCCATGCAGCGCCACCGTCAGCGTGCTGCCATCGGCCGCCACGGCGTGCAACGCCGGCTGGCCTCGAAACTCGATCGAGCGGATATCCATGTGAGGAATTGTAGGCAGCCGCCGCATCCTGACAGCGGGCCATTGCGTGCATCCGCCTTTCTTGGATACCCTGTGCCGGGTCGGTCCCGTGCACTCGAAAAGAACCACTCTCACACGACAAAGGGGATACGCATGAAGAAAAAGCTGCCCATGGCCGCCTGGATCCTGATCGCCATGGTGCTCGGCATCATCGTCGGTTACATGATCTTCACCAGCTTTCCCGACAAGAAGGCCGCCAAGGAGATCGCGGACTACGTCTCCATCGTCTCCGACGTCTTCCTGCGCCTGATCAAGATGCTGATCGGCCCGCTGGTGTTCTCCACGCTGGTGGTGGGTATCGCGCACATGGGCGACGCCAAGTCGGTGGGCCGCGTGTTCGGCAAGGCCATCGGCTGGTTCCTCACGGCCTCGCTGATCTCGCTGGTGATCGGCCTGGTCATGGCCAACCTGCTCAAGCCCGGCGAGAACCTGGGCCTGCCGCTGCCCGACATCGGCGCCTCGGCCAACCTGGCGACCAACAAGTTCACCTTCAAGGACTTCGTGAGCCACACGGTGCCCAAGTCGTTCGTGGAGGCGATGGCCAACAACGAGATCCTGCAGATCGTGGTGTTCTCGATGTTCTTCGGCGTGGCGCTGGCCTCGCTCGGCGACAAGGCCAAGACGCTGGTGGCCGCCATCGAGGAGCTGTCGCACGCCATGCTCAAGATCACGGGCTACGTCATGAAGCTCGCGCCGCTGGCGGTGCTGGCGGCCATGGCCGCCACCGTGGCCGTGAACGGGCTGAGCATTCTCGTCAAGTTCGCCGTGTTCATGCGCGACTTCTACCTGGGCCTGTTCGTGCTGTGGGGCGTGCTCATCATGGCCGGCCTGCTGTTCCTGGGGCCGCGCGTGTTCAAGCTGCTGGTGCTCATCAAGGAGGCGTTCCTGCTGTCGTTCGCCACCGCAAGCTCCGAAGCCGCCTACCCGAAGATCCTGCAGGCGCTCGACCGTTTCGGCGTGAAGCGCAAGATCTCCAGCTTCGTGATGCCGATGGGCTACTCGTTCAACCTCGACGGCTCGATGATGTACTGCACCTTCGCCGTGCTGTTCATCGCGCAGGCCTACGACATCCACATGCCGATCAGCACGCAGATCACCATGCTGCTGATCCTGATGCTCACCTCCAAGGGCATGGCCGGCGTGCCGCGCGCCTCGCTGGTGGTGATCGCCGCCACGCTGAACCATTTCGACATTCCCGAGGCCGGCCTGCTGCTGATCCTGGGCGTGGACACCTTCCTGGACATGGGCCGCTCGGCCACCAACGCGGTGGGCAACTCCATCGCCACGGCCGTGGTCGCCAAGTGGGAGGGCGAACTGCTGTCCGAGAGCGATGCCGAGGCCAACGCCAAGGTGCTCGACGAGGAAGCCGCCGCCACCCTCGCCCATCCGGCGCACGCGTGAGGCGCCACGCCATGACGCGCATCGCCACGCTGCCCTCCGCCGTCGCCGCATGGCTGCTGGCGGCCGTGGCCCTGGCCTTGCCGGGCGGCCCCGCGCAGGCACAGGAGCTCCTCACCGGCACGCTGGCCAAGGTGCGCGAGAGCGGTACCATCGCCATCGGCCACCGCGAGGCCTCGGTGCCTTTTTCGTACCTCAATGCGCGCAAGGAGCCGATCGGCTATTCCATCGAGCTGTGCCGCGCGCTCGTCACGGCCATCGAGGACACGGTCAACAAGAGCCTCACGATCAAGTGGGTGCCCGTCACCTCTGACTCGCGCATCGACGCAGTCGTGAGCGGCCAGGTCGACCTTGAGTGCGGCTCCACCACCAGCAACCTGGAGCGCCAGAAGCGCGTGGCCTTCTCGCCGACGATGTTCGTCTCGGGCACCAAGGTGCTGGTGAAGAAGGGCGCGCCGATCCAGTCGTTCCGCGACCTGGCCGGCAAGAAAGTGGCCGTGACGGCCGGCACCACCAACGAGAAGACGCTGCGCGACCTGTCGCAGAAGTTCAAGCTCAACATCGAGCTGAAGGTGGCGCGCGACCATGCCGAGTCGTTCGCGCTCGTGAAAGAAGGCCAGGCCGACGCCTTCGCCACCGACGACGTGCTGCTTTACGGCCTGATCGCCCGCGACGCCGCCAAGGCGCAGTACGAGGTGGTGGGCGACTTCCTCTCCTACGACCCGTACGCGGTCATGTACCGCAAGGGCGACCCGCAGCTCAACAAGGTCGTGGTCGACACCTTCCAGGTGCTGGCGGAAGACGGCGAGATCCACCGGCAGTACAAACGCTGGTTCATGCGCAAGCTGCCTTCGGGGGAAAGCCTCAATTTGCCGATGAGCGCGCAGCTGGAAACGATCATCCAGACGATGGCGGTGAAGGCCGAGTAGGCCCGCCTGCCCTTTTCTCTACCGCGCCGGCCACTCCCAGCGCGGCATCTCGCTCATGTCGAGGTTCGCGATGCGGGTCTCGCCGAAGCGCTTTTCGAGCACCACCGGCTGCAGGCCTTCGCTGTCGTCCAGGGCGGCGATCAGGCGCGCCGCATGCGACACCACGATCACCTGCGACGACCGCGCGGCCTGCGCGATGAGGCGGCCCAGCGCGGGCAGCAGGTCGGGGTGCAGGCTGGTCTCGGGCTCGTTGAGCACCAGCAGCGCGGGCGGACGGGGCGTCAGCAGCGCCGCGATCCACAGCAGGTAGCGCAGGGTGCCGTCCGACAGCTCGGCGGCCGTCAGGGGCCGCAGCAGGCCGTGCTGGTGCATCAGCGTCTCGAAGCGGTCGCCGTTCGCGTGCACCTCGATGCGGGCACCCGGGAAGGCGTCGTCCACGGCGCTGTCGAGCACCTCGCCGTCGCCGATCTCGCGGACGGTCTGCAGGGCGGCGGCCAGGTCGGCGCCGTCGTTGGCGAGCACGGGCGTGTAGGTGCCCAGCTGTGGCTGGCGCGCGGGCGCCTCGGCGTCCGAGCGGAAGTGGTCGTAGAAGCGCCAGGAGCGCATCTGCTCGCGCAGCGTGAGCATCTCGGGCGCGTCGCGCGGGTCGGCGTGCTCGGTCATCATGCTGGCGAAGGCCGGGATCGGCCGGCCGACGGCCTGCCAGCCCTTACCGTCACGCAGGCGCAGCGCGGCGCCCTTGCGGTCGACCAGGTGCGTGGAAGGGCGCAGCAGCGGGCCGCTCCAGATCGCCTCGTGCTTGATCTGCGGGTCGTGCGAGAAGGCCGAGGACGGGATCGGCGGCGGCAGGCCGATGTCGATGGCGTAGCCGAAATCGTCGGCCTCGGCGCCGGCGAAGCCCAGCTTCAGCGCCACCGGCTCGCTGCGCGTGGTGCCCTGCACCGGCTGTTCGCCGCGCAGCATGGCCGCCGAAAAGCGCTCGGGCCCGGCCCACAGCGTGGAAGACAGCCCGCCTTCGCGCACCAGCGAGCGGATCACGCCGCCGTTGGCGATGTCGGCCAGCAGGCGCATCGCACGGTACACGCTCGACTTGCCGCTGCCGTTGGCGCCCGTGACCACCGTGAGGCGGCCCAGCGGCACCGTCAGCTGGCGCAGCGAGCGGTAGTTGGCGATGGCGAGCGCGGAGAGCACGCGCCGCTACGGCAAAGGCGTCAGGCGCCGGCCAGCTCGTCCGCGCGCGCCTGGGCGGCGGCGAAGTCGAGGTCGCCCGAGTAGATGGCGCGGCCGCAGATCACGCCCTCGACGCCTTCGGACTCGACCGCGCAGAGCTGGTCGATGTCGGCCATGTTCGACAGGCCGCCCGAGGCGATCACGGGGATGGTCAGCGCCTGCGCGAGCTTGACGGTGGCGTCGATGTTGATACCCGAGAGCATGCCGTCGCGGCCGATGTCGGTGTAGATGATCGATTCGACGCCGTAGTCCTCGAACTTCTTGCCCAGGTCGGCCACCTCGTGGCCCGTGAGCTTGCTCCAGCCGTCGGTGGCGACCTTGCCGTCCTTGGCGTCCAGGCCCACGATGATGTGGCCGCCGAAGGCGCTGCAGGCGTCCTTGAGGAACCCCGGGTTCTTGACCGCGGCGGTGCCGATGATCACGTAGCGCAGGCCGTCGTCGATGTAGCGCTCGATGGTGTCCAGGTCGCGGATGCCGCCGCCCAGCTGCACCGGGATGTCGTCGCCGACTTCCTTCAGGATCGCCTTGATGGCCGCGTGGTTCTGCGGCTTGCCGGCGAAGGCGCCATTCAGATCGACCAGGTGCAGCCGACGGGCGCCGGCCTCGACCCATTTGCGGGCCATGGCGGCGGGGTCTTCGCTGAAGATGGTGGACTGGTCCATGTCGCCCTGCTTGAGGCGAACGCAGTGGCCGTCTTTGAGATCAATGGCGGGAATGAGGAGCATGGAAGTGACGCGAGTGTGCGAAAGCCGGGCTGCGAACGGTGCGGCCCGGGCGGGAATATAAGGTCAGGGATTCCAGTGGAGGAAGTTGCGATACAGCTGCAGCCCATGGTCCGCACTCTTCTCCGGGTGGAACTGGGTTGCAAAAATGTTATCGCGTGCGATGGCCGCGGTAAAGCATGCCCCGTAATCGGCCTCGCCCACGCTGTGCCGGGCATCCGCCGGACACGCGTAGAAGCTGTGCACGAAATAGAAATAGCTCTGGTCGGGAATGCCCGCCCACACCGCGTGCGGCTGGGCCTGGCGCACCTGGTTCCAGCCCATCTGCGGCACCTTGAAGCGGCTGCCGTCGGGCTGCAGGCGGCCGGCCAGGTCGAACTTGACGACCTCGCCGGGAATGAGCCCCAGGCCGTCGGTTGGGCCTTCGTCGCTGCGCGACAGCAGCATCTGCATGCCCACGCACACACCGAAGAGCGGCTTGCTGGCCGCGGCCTCGAGCACCGATTCGAGCAGGCCCGAGTCGCGCAGCTCGCGCATGCAGTCGGGCATGGCGCCCTGCCCCGGCAGCACCACGCGGGTGGCCTGGCGCACCACGTCCGGGTCGGAGGTGACGAACACCTCCACGCCCACCTGGTCGGCCGCATGGCGCACGGCCTGCGACACGGAGTGCAGGTTGCCCATGCCGTAGTCGACGACCGCGACGGAATTCTTTGCTACAGATTTCATAGCTGTTCGCTGAGGAATTTCAGAGCGAACCCTTGGTCGAGGGAATGACGCCCACGGAGCGCGGATCGAGCTCCAGCGCGCCGCGCATGGCGCGCGCGAAGGCCTTGAACACGGTCTCGCACTGGTGGTGCGCGTTCACGCCCTTCAGGTTGTCGATGTGCAGCGTGACAAAGGCGTGGTTCACGAAGCCCTGGAAGAACTCGTAGGTGAGCTGGCTGTCGAAGGTGCCGATCATCCCGCTGGTGAAGGGCACGTGCATCACGAGGCCCGGGCGGCCCGAGAAGTCGATGACGACGCGGCTCAGAGCCTCGTCCAGCGGCACATAGGCATGGCCGTAGCGACGGATGCCCTTCTTGTCGCCGATGGCCTTGGCCACGGCCTGGCCGAGCGTGATGCCCACGTCTTCCACGGTGTGGTGGCCGTCGATGTGCAGGTCGCCCTCGCAGTCGATGTCCAGGTCGATCAGCCCGTGGCGGGCGATCTGGTCGAGCATGTGATCGAAAAAGCCGATGCCCGTGGAGAGCTTGGCCTTGCCGGTGCCGTCGAGGTTGACGCTGACCGTGATCTTCGTCTCGGCGGTGTGGCGGGTGACCGTCGCGATGCGATCGGTGCTGCCCGGGGTCGTGGGGGTGGTCATAGTGAGGCTTCGAGCGCCGCCAGCATCTGCGCGTTCTCGTCGGCCGTTCCGACGGTGAGGCGCAGGCAGTTGGCGAGCAGTTCATGCATTTTAGAAACGTTCTTCACCAGCACCCCGCGGGCCTTCATGCCCTCGAAGGTACGGGTGGCATCGGGCACGCGCAGCAGGATCATGTTGGCGTCGCTGGGCCAGGTCTTCACACCCGGCAGCCGGGCCAGCGCGGCCATGAGCTGGCCGCGCCCCTCGCGGATCTGGCGCGCCTGGGCCTCGAACACGGCGGCGTGCTCCAGCGCGAACAGCGCGGCCTCGCAGTTGAGCACGCTGATGTTGTACGGCGGGCGCACCTTGTCGATCTCGGCGACCAGCGCCGCGGGACCCATGAGGTAGCCCAGGCGGATGCCGGCCAGGCCGAACTTGCTCAGGGTGCGCATCAGCAGCACGTGGCGGTGGTTCGCGAGCCGGTCGATGTAGCTGCGGGCGGCAAAGGGCTGGTAGGCCTCGTCGATCACCACCAGGCCGCCCTGCGCGCCCTGGGCCTGCACGATCTTCTCGATGACGGCGTCATCCCAGAGGTTGGCGGTCGGGTTGTTCGGGTAGGCGAGGTAGACGATGGCGGGCTTCTCGCGCGCGATGGCGGCCAGCATGGCGGCCTCGTCGAGTTCGAAATCGGCCGTGAGCGGCACGCCCACGAAGCGCAGGCCCTGCAACTGGGCGCTCATCGCGTACATGACGAAGCCGGGCACGGGCGCGAGCACGGCGGCGCCGGGCTGGTCGCAGGCGATGCCGAGCAGCGAGATCAGTTCGTCCGAGCCGTTGCCCAGCATCAGCCCAAAGCCTTCGGGCAAGCCCGCATGGGCGGCCAGCGCGCGCTGCAGGTCGGCGCCGCGGTCGCCGGGGTAGCGGTTGAGCGCCAGCGCGCCCAGGCGCGCGCCCAGTTCGGCCTGCAGCGCGGGCGGCAGGCCGTAGGGGTTCTCCATCGCGTCGAGCTTGAGGAAGCCGCGCGCGTCCTGCACCGCGTAGGCGTGCATGGCGCGCACGTCGGCGCGGATGCGGTCGAGCGGCAGGCGGGTGTCGGAGGCGGAAGAGTCGGAAACGGTCATCGGGTGCAGCGGTAGCTGTTGCGGAGGGCGCCGGCCATGACCAGTTGCACGGGCATGTCGGCTTCGTAGCTGTCGGCGTTGCGGCTCAGCTCGGTCTGGTAGAGCGAACGGGCCATCGAGGGTTCGAGGCGGCGGCCCTCGATGCAGAACGGCGGCACCTGGCCGTTGCGCTGCGACGACTCGACGCCCTCGCGCAGGCCTTCAAGCACGCCGACGAGGTAGTAGCTGGCGTAGGCCTTGCCGTCCTTCTCGTTGGCTTCGAGGGTGCGCAGCTCGCGGATGCTCATGGCCTGCGCGCCGACGCCGATCGCACCGGCCGCCAGGGCGAGCAGCAGCGCCGGCAGGCGCGGCAACAGCAGGACGGCGGCGCGTTGCATGGCCTCGCCGGCTTACTTGCGGTAGCGCGGCGGCGGCGCATACGCGCCGTCGGCCGGGAAGGCGCTGGGCTGCGACGGCGAGGCGTCGCGGCGGGTGCGGCGCGGGGCGTTCGGCTCTTCGAGTTCGAACAGCGCGGCGCCGATCACGCCGATGTTGCGCACGTCGCCGGCCTCGGTGTTCGCGGCGTAGGCGCGGCCCGGCGTGGCGAAACGGAAGGCGGCCACTTCGCTCTGGCTCTTGCGGAAGCCCTCGATGTTCAGCGTCTGCTGCGGGCGCAGCACGTAGCCGCCGTTGCGCAGGCTGCCGGGCTTGCCGTTGAGCACGTCCAGGCCGTCGACGGTGGCGATCACCTCGTAGCTGCGGTCGCTGAGGTTGCGAAAGCGCAGCGTGTAGCGCGCGCCTTCGACGCCGGCGAGGCGGAACATGTCATTGCCGCTTCGACGTGCGCGCTGCAACGGCAGCGGGCGGTCGTTCTCGTCGAGCACCGACCATTCGATGTCGCCCTGGGCCAGCTGCAGGTTCAGCCGGCGCTCAGGGTTGCTGCCCGTATCGCGGCGCACGCTGGCCGCGTCGTTGTAGCCGATCGAGGCCACGTCGTCGGGCTGGTCGGACAGGCGCTTGGCGGCGACGGTGCGGGTCTTCGACTCGATGCCCTCGCCCCATTGCGTGCCGAGCTGGGCCGGCGCCGGTGCGGGCTTTGCAGCACTGGACGTGGCCGCCATCGCCGTCGTTTCGGCGCGGTTCTGCGGCATCTGGGTGCAGGCGGCCAGCAAGGCGGCACCGGCAACGAGGCCGGTGGCGAAGCGGAAAAATCGCGAACGATAGAGGCGTTGAATCATCTGGCGTGCTCCTCCCTGAAGCGGGGTTGTTGGAGCCTCAGATCTTACGCAGGCGCATGCGCGCGGCTTCGGCGTGCGCCTGCAGGCCCTCGCCTTCGGCCAGCGTGACGGCGATCGGGCCCAGCACCTGCGCGCCGGCCTCGCTCACCTCGATGAGGCTGGAGCGCTTCTGGAAGTCGTACACGCCCAGCGGACTCGAGAAGCGCGCCGTGCCACTGGTCGGCAGCACGTGGTTCGGGCCGGCGCAGTAGTCGCCCAAGCTCTCGCTGGTGAAGTTGCCCAGGAAGATCGCACCGGCGTGGCGCAGCAGCGGCTCCCAGCGGTGCGGTTCGCTGCTGCTCACCTCGAGGTGTTCGGGCGCGATGCGGTTGCTGATCTCGCAGGCCTCTTCCATGCTCTTCGTGTGGATCAGCGCGCCGCGGCCGTTGAGGGAGGCGGCGATGATCTCGGCGCGCGGCATGGTCGGCAGCAGGCGGTCGATCTCGGCCTGCACGCGGTCGATGTAGGCGGCGTCGGGGCACAGCAAGATGCTCTGGGCCAGCTCGTCGTGCTCGGCCTGGCTGAACAGGTCCATGGCCACCCAGTCGGGCGGCGTGGAGCCGTCGGCCAGCACCAGGATCTCGCTCGGGCCCGCGATCATGTCGATGCCCACGGTGCCGAACACGCGGCGCTTGGCAGCGGCCACGTAGGCGTTGCCGGGGCCGGTGATCTTGTCGACGGCCGGGATGGTGGCCGTGCCGTAGGCCAGCGCGGCCACGGCCTGCGCACCGCCGACGGTGAAGCCGCGCGTCACGCCGGCCACGTAGGCTGCGGCGAGCACGAGCTGGTTCTTCTCGCCCTTCGGCGTGGGCACGACCATGATGATCTCGCCCACACCCGCGACGTGCGCGGGAATGGCGTTCATCAGCACGCTCGACGGGTACGCGGCCTTGCCGCCCGGCACGTAGATGCCGACGCGGTCCAGCGGCGTGACCTTCTGGCCGAGCAGCGTGCCGTCGGCGTCGCGGTAGCTCCAGCTTTCGCCGGAGGCCTTCTTCTGCGCCTCGTGGTAGCTGCGCACACGGCGCGCGGCGGCTTCGAGCGCATCGCGCTGCGCGGCCGGGAGCCCCTCGAACGCGGCCTTCAGCTCGGCCTGCGTGAGTTCGAGCTCGGGCAACGTCTTCGCGTCGAGCTTGTCGAAGCGGTTGGTGTACTCCAGCACCGCCTCGTCGCCGCGCTTTTGCACGTCGGCGAGGATGTCGGCCACCACCTTCTCGATGGCCGCGTCCGCGTCCGCGGACCAATGCAGCCGCGCCTTGAATTCAGCGTCGAAGCTGGCTGAGTTCGTGGACAGTCGGGCGGGGGCTGCTTGCAGAGTCATGGGCTTGAGGTTCAGGCGGAGGGAATGGCGGACGCGAAGGCGTCGATGATGCGGCGGATGGGTTCGCGCTTGAGCTTGAGCGCGGCCTGGTTGACGACCAGCCGGGCGCTGATGTCCATGATGCGCTCCACCTCGACGAGGTGGTTGGCCTTGAGCGTGTTGCCGGTGGAGACCAGGTCGACGATGGCGTCGGCCAGGCCCGTGAGCGGCGCCAGCTCCATGCTGCCGTAAAGCTTGATCAGGTCGACGTGCACGCCCTTGCTGGCGAAGAAGTCGCGCGCCAGGCCCACGTACTTGGTGGCCACGCGCAGGCGCGAGCCCTGCTTCACGGCCGAGGCGTAGTCGTAGTCGGCGCGCACGGCCACGCTGAGGCGGCAGGCCGCAATGCGCAGGTCCAGCGGCTGGTACAGGCCCTGGTTGCCGTGCTCGAGCAGCACGTCCAGGCCGGTCACGCCCAGGTCGGCGCCGCCGTACTGCACGTAGGTGGGCACGTCGGAAGCGCGCACCAGCACCACGCGCACGTCGGGGCGGGTGGTGTCGAGGATGAGCTTGCGCGATTTCTCGGGGTCTTCGGTGACCTCGATGCCGGCGGCGGCCAGCAGGGGCATCGTCTCTTCGAAGATGCGGCCTTTGGAAAGAGCCAAAGTGATCATGCGGCGGCTCCCGTCACGCGTTCAATGTCGGCACCGAGGCCGCGCAGTTTCGATTCCATGCGGTCATAGCCCCGGTCGAGGTGGTAGATGCGGTCGACCAGCGTCTCGCCCTCGGCCACAAGGCCGGCGATGACGAGGCTGGCGGAGGCGCGCAGGTCGGTGGCCATCACGGTGGCGCCCGAGAGCTGCTGCACGCCCTCGACCATCGCGACCTTGCCTTCGACGTGGATGCGCGCGCCCAGGCGCACCATCTCGTTCACGTGCATGAAGCGGTTCTCGAAGATGGTCTCGGTGACCATCGAGGCGCCGCGCGCGATCACGTTCAGGGCCATGAACTGGGCCTGCATGTCGGTCGGGAAGCCGGGGTATTCGGTGGTGCTGAAGCTTTGCGCCTTCAGGTGGTCGTACGCGGGGCCCTGCGAGCCGATGCGGATGCCGTCGGGCTCGGTCACGACGGTGCAGCCGGCGTCGCGCAGCTTGTCGATCACCGCGTCGAGGTGGTCGCCGCGCGCGTGGCGCAGGAAGGCCTCGCCGCCCGTGGCCGCCACGGCGCACAGGAAGGTGCCGGCCTCGATGCGGTCGGCCACCACGGCGTGTTCGCAGCCGTGCAGCTTCTCGACGCCCTGGATGCGGATGTGGCTGGTGCCGTGGCCTTCGATCTTCGCGCCCATGCGGATCAGCATTTCGGCCAGGTCGACGATCTCGGGCTCCTGCGCTGCGTTCTCGAGCAGCGTCTCGCCCTCGGCCAGCGCGGCGGCCATGAGGAAGTTCTCGGTGCCGGTGACGGTGACCATGTCGGTCAGGATGCGCGCGCCCTTCAGCCGCGTGCGGCCCTCGGGCAGGCGCGCGACCATGTAGCCGTGCTCGACCACGATCTCGGCGCCCATCGCCTGCAGGCCCTTGATGTGCTGGTCGACCGGCCGCGAGCCGATGGCGCAGCCGCCCGGCAGCGACACCTTGGCGTGGCCGAAGCGCGCCAGCAGCGGGCCCAGCGCCAGCACCGAGGCGCGCATGGTCTTCACGAGTTCGTAGGGGGCCTCGGGGTTGCCGAGCTCGCCGGCGTTCAGGCGCACGGTGCCGTTGTCGTCGGCCTCGGCCGTCACGCCCATGTTGCGCACCAGCTTGAGCATGGTCGACACGTCCTGCAGGCGCGGCACGTTGTGCAGCACCACGGGCTGGTCGGTCAGCAGCGCCGCGCACAGCTCGGGCAGCGCGGCGTTCTTGGCGCCGGAAATGAGCACTTCGCCGCGAAGCTCACGCCCGCCGCGAATCAGAAGTTTGTCCATGAAGGATCCAGCGAAATCAGGAGGCCCGCAGGGGCCGGAAAGTCATTTGTCCACGGCGGCCCATTCGGCCGGCGTGTAGGTCTTCATCGAGAGCGCATGCACCTCGTCGGTGTGCATTTTCGCACCGAGGGTGGCGTAGACCCGCTGGTGGCGCTGGATGGCGCGCTTGCCCTCGAATTCGGCCGAGACGATGGTCGCGTACCAATGTCGGCCGTCGCCCTCGAGCGTGATGTGCTCGCACGGCAGATGGGCAGCGATGATGGCTTGGAGTTCGTCAGCGGTCATGGGGTCTTGCAAGGCGGGTTCAGCCGCGGATTTTGTAGCCGATGCGCAGCAGGTGGACAGCGATGGCGCTCACCACCAGCCAGGCGGAACCGACGATGCCGAAGCTCAGCCAGGGCGAAGCGTCGCTCACCCCGAAGAAGCCGTAGCGGAAGCCGTCGATCATGTAGAAGAAGGGGTTCAGGTGGCTCACGCTCTGCCAGAACGGCGGCAGCGAGCCGATCGAATAGAACACGCCCGACAGGAAGGTCATGGGCATGATCAGGAAATTCTGGAACACGGCCATCTGGTCGAACTTCTCGGCCCAGAGCCCGGCGATGAGGCCGAGCGTGCCCAGCATGGCCGAGCCCAGCAGCGCGAACACCAGGATCCACACCGGCGCTACGAAGCTCGGCACGGCGAAGAAGACGGTCACGGCGAACACGCCCACGCCCACCGCCAGCCCGCGGATCACCGAGGAGCCCACGTAGGCGAAGAACCAGCCCCAGTGCGACAGCGGCGTGAGCAGCACGAACACGAGGTTGCCCATGATCTTGCTCTGGATGATCGAGGACGAGCTGTTCGCGAACGCGTTCTGCAGCACGCTCATCATCACGAGGCCGGGGATCAGGAAGGCGGTGTAGCCCACGGTGCCGTAGACCGTCACGCGGCCTTCGAGCACATGGCCGAACACCATGAGGTACAGCAGCGCGGTGAGCACCGGCGCGCCGACGGTCTGGAAGCCGACCTTCCAGAAGCGCAGCGTTTCCTTGTAGAGCAGCGCTCGCCACCCGGTCACGGCCATCATCGCGACACCTCCAGCGGCGTCTGCTCGCCCGCCATCAGGTCGATGAACACGTCTTCCAGGTCGGCCTTGCGCATTTCCACGTCTTCCACCGCGACGCCGGCTTCGCGGATCGCGGCCAGCAGTTGTTCGACTTCATGCGCGTTCTGCGCCGGCAGCTGCACGATGCGCCCGGTGATGCGCGCATGCTGGGCGATGGCCCAGGGCAGCATGGCATCGGTCTTGAAGCGCAGCACATTGCTCGCGGCCGATTTCAGCAGCTCGCTGGTGCGATCCAGGGCGATCACCTTGCCGAGCTTGAGCATCGCGATGCGGCTGCACAGGGCTTCGGCTTCCTCGAGGTAATGGGTGGTCAGCAGCACGGTGCTGCCCTGCTTGTTGAGCTTGGCGACGAACTGCCAGAGCGTCTGACGCAGCTCGACGTCGACACCGGCCGTGGGCTCGTCGAGCACGATGACCGGTGGCTTGTGCACCAGCGCCTGCGCCACCAGCACGCGGCGCTTCATGCCGCCCGAGAGCTGGCGCATGTTGGCGGTGGCCTTGTCGGCCAGGCCCAGGCTCTGCAGCAGCTCGTCGATCCAGGCTTCGTTGTTCTTGATGCCGAAGTAGCCCGACTGGATGCGCAGCGACTCACGCACGTTGAAGAAGGGGTCGAACACCAGCTCCTGCGGCACGATGCCGAGCTGGCGCCGAGCCTCGGCGTAGTCGCGCTGCACGTCGAAACCGTGCACGCTGATCGCGCCCGCCGTGGGCCGCGACAGGCCCGCCAGCATGCTGATGAGGGTGGTCTTGCCCGCGCCGTTGGGGCCGAGCAGGCCGAAGAACTCGCCCGGCTCGATCTGGAAGGAAACCTCGTCGACCGCACGCAGCCCCTGCTTGCCTTGGGCGCGTTGCTGACGGGAGGGAGGGTAGGTCTTGGAGACCGACTGGAATGAGATCGCGGGCATGGGAGCCCGCGATTTTACGGGCGATGGGTTTTTCGGCGCTGTTCAGGGGTGAACGCGGGGAGCCGGCCGCGCTAGGCATCGGCCCGGAGTTCACCCACAATCCCGCCGGTGCCGATTCTGCGCACCACAACCGCCCATCGCGAGGAACGCCAATGAAGTGTTTGACCCGCAGCCCCTTCCCAACCGTTGCCGCCCTGCTCCTGGCGATGGTGCTGACCGCTTGTGGGGGAGGAGGTGGAGGTGGTGGCGGCGGAGGTGGCGGCATCGCCCTTGTCGGCGGCGGCGCAGGCGCTGGCGCAGGGGGCGGCACCGCCCAACCTTGCACTTCATCTGCCGGTTCGGCCCAGCTGCCAGCCCGCGATGCACTCATTGCACGCGCCAAGTGCCTGGAGCTGGACACGCCCTACGTGCCACCACCCGGCGATGTGCTGGAGCACAACACGTCCGGCTATGCCAAGGCCATGTGCTCGGCGGTCTTCATCACCGGACTCGATCCTGCAGTCGCCGCCGAAACCATCGGGTATTTCACGGGGCCGTACGAACAGCGCAAGAAGGTGGGTGCGCCGGTGGTCGACCGCACCAAGAAGGAGGTCCGCATCACGATGCCCAACGGCGGCCCGACGCTGGTGGCCCGCCACTTCGGATCGCAGGGTTGCATCACGCTGCCGCCCGGCAAGGACGACGTTTTCTTCACACCCGTCAATGTCAAGAGCGCGCTGGCCGACCCCACGACCGTGCCCTGGCCCATGGGCGATGTGCTGCCGAACGACCCGCCGCCCGCCGACGTCGACATGGCCAAGGTGAACCAGGCCATCGGCGCCGCCTTCGAAACCACGGAGGCCTACACCGCGGCCTTCGTGGTCACGCACAAGGGGCGGCTCATCGGCGAGCGCTACATGAGCGGCATCAACGCGACAACGCCGCTCGAATCATGGTCGATGGGCAAAAGCGTCGTGGCCACGATGATGGGCGTGCTGATCAAGCAGGGCGTGTACAAGCTCGACCAGCCCGCGCCGATTCCCGAATGGCAAGGTGCCGGCGACGGCCGCCAGCAGATCCGCATTGCCGACATCCTGCGCATGTCCAGCGGGCTGCGCATCAAGGCCCCGGACGATCCGGACTTCGATCCCAACGGCGCCTACCCCGATCACATCTACTACTACACGGGCCGGATCAACGCATTCAACTACGCCGCGACCCGACCGCAGCAATGGCCGCCCAACACGGTGGGCCGCTACCGCAACACCGATCCGGTGCTTGCCAACTACCTGGTCCGCCTTGGAGTCGAGAAGCGCGGCGAAGAGTACCTCTCGTTCCCGCAGCGCACCATCTTCGACAAGATCGGCATCCGCTCCATGGTGATCGAGACCGACCCCTACGGCAACTTCCTCACGCAAGGCTACGACTTCATGTCGGCCCGCGATTGGGCCCGGCTGGCCAACCTCTACCTGCAGGACGGCGTGTGGAACGGGGAGCGCATTCTTCCCGAGGGGTTCGTCAATTTTGTGAGCACGGCCGCACCGGCCTGGACCGCAGACCAGCGCCCCATCTACGGGGGATTTTTCTGGATCAATGGAACGGGCGCACTGGCGGCGCCGACGACGGCCTACTACATGCTCGGCGCAGGGGGCCAGTTCGTGCTCGTGATTCCGTCGCACGATCTCGTCGTCGTGCGCATCGGCCACTCCAAGGGAGAACGATTCGCGACCTCGACCCTGAACAAGGCACTCACGCTGCTGACCGCAGCAGTGCCACGCACGCGCTAGGGTGTGGGGGTCAGGGTGCAGCGGGCAGAAGGCCCGCGATGCCGTACAGCGCGGCCAGCTCGCGCAGGCGCGGCGACAGGCCCTTGACTGAGAACCCCCGGCCCAGCGCGCTGGATTCGCGCCGGCACTCGAGCAGCACCGCCAGCGCGGAGGAATCGAACTGGGCCAGTGCCGTGGCGTCGACCACGGTGGACGACGAATCGGCCTGGCCCTTGAGCCCCTGCTGCAGCATGCGCATGCAGGCAGGAGCCTCGTCGTGGGTGAGTCGGGAGGGAAGGACCAGCATGGCGTGCGCCCGTCAGCCCTTGCCGTTGCCCTTGTTGCGCGCGGCCAGCGCGGCAATCAGGCCATCGATGCCGCTCTTGTTGATTTCCTGCGCGAACTGGGTGCGGTAGGTGTCGACCAGCCACACGCCCAGCACATTCAGGTTGTAGACCTTCCAGCCGGCGCCCTGCCCCGGCGTCTTTTCGAGGCGGTAGTCCAGTTGCACCGGATCGCCGCGGCCCTTCACCTCGGTACGCACGAGCACGTCGGTGTCGGTGGGCGCGCCGCGGAACGGGCGGATGATGACGGTCTGGTCACTCACCTGGTCGAGCGCGCCGGCGTAGGTGCGCACGAGCAGGGTCTTGAACTCGTCCTGCAGGCGCTTTTGCTGCTCGGGCGTGGCCTGGCGCCAGGCCGGGCCAACGGCCGAGGCGGTCATGCGCTGGAAATTGACGTTGGGCATGATCTTGCTGTCGACCAGCAGCATGATCTTGTTGATGTCACCGGCCTTGATCGACGAATCGGCCTTGATGGTCTCGAGCACGTCGGTCGACAGGCGCTTGACGAGCGCGTCGGGGGCTTCGTCGGCCGCGAATGCGCTCTGATGCACGAAGGCGGTGGCAGCGCCGAACAGCAGCGCGCCGGCCAATGCCAGGCGGCCCAGGTCGCGTCGTTGCAGCAAGATCTTGTTGTTCATGGTGAGTCCCTCAGGTTGAATTGTCTTCCCTGCACGGTGCAGCCAATGGCCCCGTGCTGAGACAGGAACGGTTTCGACAGGCGCCAGGCCGACCGGGTTCCTGAAGCGGAGGTGAAGCCTTGCAACCGGATGCAAGCAGGACCACCCCGTCCGCCCCCTTTTGCCGTCACTTGCCGGCGTTGTCGTCCGGCGGGTTGCCGTCGTAGACCTGGTTGCGGCGGCGCTGCAGGAACGCATCGCGGGTGAACGAGTACTTGTCGAGCGCGGCTTCGTCGAGCAGGCGCGTGGCGCCCAGGTAGCGCGAGCGGGTGTCCACGACACGCAGGCCGGCCAGCGAATTGCGCCAGGCGATGTCGTGGATGTGGCCCTGCGCGTCGCCGTACATGTCGAGCGGCCGGGCGATCGTGTCGCGCAGCGTGGAAGGGCCGAGCAATGGCAGCACGACGTACGGACCGGCGCCCACGCCCCAGTAGCCCAGTGTCTGGCCGAAGTCTTCCTCGTGGCGCGGCAGGCGCGCCTCGGAGGCAACGTCGAGCAGGCCGCCCAGGCCGAAGAAGGTGTTGACGTTCAGCCGCATGAAGGTCTCGGCGCTGTTCTGCAGCTTGAGCTGGGCCACGTTGTTGGCCAGGCTCCAGATGTCACCGAGGTTGCTGAAGAAGTTGGTCACGCCCTGGCGCACCAGCGAGGGCACCACGTTCTGGTAGGCAGTGGCCACGGGCTCCAGCACGGCCTCATCGACGGTGTCGTTGAAGCGCGTCATGCCGCGGTTGTACGGCTCGAAGGGGTCGGTCGGGCTTGCGCCGGATCCGGTGGCGCATCCGGCCACGAGGGCGAAACCGACGGTGGCGGTGGCCCAACGGGCGGAGCTAGCTACACTTTTAATAGCAGTCGACGAAAAAAGTCGTGTGGTCATTTCTTGTTGGCTGTTCCCGGCGCCGTATTCCCCTCGGCGGCCTTGCTGTACAGGAACTGGCTGATCAGGTTCTCCAGCACCACGGCCGATTGGGTCGCGGTGATGGTGTCGCCGGCTTGCAGGTTCTTTTCCTCGGCGCCCGCCTCGATGCCGATGTACTGCTCGCCGAGCAGGCCACTGGTCAGGATCTTGAGCGAGCTGTCCTTGGGAAAACTGTAACGGTTTTGCAGCGCAAGCGTCACATCGGCCTGAAAGGCCTTGTCGTTGAACGCGATGGATTCCACACGACCGACCACCACGCCAGCGCTCTTGACCGCGGTCTGGGGCTTGAGCCCGCCGATGTTGTCGAAACGCGCGGTGACCGTGTAGGTCTTCTGGAAGTTCAGGCTCAACAGGTTGGCCGACTGCAGCGCCAGGAACAGCAAGGCGGCGCCGCCGATCAGCACGAACAGGCCGACCCAGATGTCGTTGGTGGAACGTTGCATGGTTTGCACTCTCTGTCTAGAACGATGGAGCCGAGGCCCCTTTAGATACTGAACATCATGGCGGTGAGCAAGAAATCGAGCCCCAAGACCGCCAGCGACGCCATCACCACGGTCCGCGTGGTGGCGCGCGACACGCCCTCGGGCGTCGGCTGGGCCTCGAAGCCCTGCAGCAACGCGACGAAGGTCACGGTGAAACCGAACACGATGCTCTTGATGACGCCGTTGCCGACGTCGCGCCAGACATCGACGCCGCCCTGCATCTGGCCCCAGAACGCGCCCGGGTCGACGCCCAGCATCAGCACGCCCACGACATAGCCGCCCATGATGCCGACCGCGCTGAACACGGCCGCCAGCAGCGGCATGGTGATGACGCCGGCCCAGAAGCGCGGCGCGAGGATGCGCTGCACCGGGTCGACCGCCATCATTTCCATGGCGCTCAACTGCTCGTTGGCTTTCATGAGACCGATCTCGGCCGTCAGCGAGGTGCCGGCCCGGCCGGTGAACAGCAGGGCCGCCACCACGGGACCGAGTTCGCGCACGAGGCTCAGCGCGACCAGCAGGCCGAGCGCCTCGGACGAGCCGTAGCGCTGCAGCGCGTAGTACATCTGCAGCCCGAGCACAAAGCCCACGAACAGACCCGACACGCCAATGATGGCGAGCGAGTAGTTGCCCAGGAAATGGATCTGGTCACGCACCAGCCCGAAGCGGCGCATGATCTGCGCGCCCGGGCCGAGCAGGCGCAGGAAGAGCTTGGCCGCATGGCCCATGTCGGCCAGTTGGCTGCGCACGGCAAAGCCGACGTCGGCGGGCTTCCACCAGGTCATGAGCGCCCTCCTTCGCCATTGCCGAAGTCGTCTTCGATGCTGACACCGGGGTAGTGGAACCGCACCGGCCCGTCAGGCAGTGCATTGACGAACTGGTGCACCAGCGGATCGACGCTCTCGCGCACCTCGTCGGGCCGCCCCTGCGCGGCGATGCCGCCGTTGGCCAGGATGATCACGTGATCGGCGATGCGGAAGGTTTCCTCGAGGTCGTGCGACACGATGATGCTGGTGAGGCCGAGCGCGTCGTTGAGCTGGCGGATCAGCCGCGCGGCCGTGCCCAGCGAGATCGGATCGAGCCCCGCGAAGGGCTCGTCGTACATCACGAGGTCGGGGTCGAGCGCGATCGCACGCGCCAGCGCCACGCGCCGCGCCATGCCGCCCGACACCTCGCTGGGCATCAGGTCGCGCGCGCCGCGCAGGCCGACGGCGTCCAGCTTCATGAGCACGATGTCGCGCACCAGCGCTTCCGACAGCTGCGTGTGCTCGCGCAGCGGAAAGGCCACGTTGTCGAACACGCTGATGTCGGTGAACAGCGCACCGAACTGGAACAGCATGCCCATGCGGCGCCGCGCCGCATACAGCGTCGCGACATCGAAGTGACCGACATCCTTCCCGTCGAACAGCACCTCGCCGCGTTGGGCGCGCTGCTGGCCGCCGATGAGGCGCAGCACGGTGGTCTTGCCGCCACCCGATGCCCCCATCAACGCCGTCACCTTGCCGCGCGGCACGGAAAACGACACGCCGTCGAGGATCGCGCGCGCGCCGTAGCCGAACGTGACATCGCGGAATTCGACGAAGGAGGAAGACGTGGGTGTGGCTGGGTCCATCTCAATAAAAAAGCCGGGCGCCTTCTCAGGCATCCCGGCATGCGGTTTCCGCGGATGATAACGGGGCCGCGAACGGCGCCGCTTCAAATGAAACAAAAATCAGCGCGGTAAGTCGCTGAATCCCATCAAAAATTCGTCGACCGAACGCGCCGCTTGACGGCCCTCGCGAATTGCCCACACCACCAGCGATTGGCCGCGGCGAATGTCACCTGCGGCGAACACCTTGGGCACATTGGTGGCATAGCCGCCGATGAAGTCGACCGTGGCGCGCGCGTTGCCGCGGGCGTCCTTCTCGACACCGAAGGCGTCGAGCACGGTGGCCACGGGGCTGATGAAGCCCATCGCCAGCAGCACCAGGTCGGCCTTGAGGATCTGCTCGCTGCCGGGCACTTCCTGCATCTTGCCGTCCTTCCACTCGACGCGCACGGTCTTCAGGCCGGTGACCTTGCCCTTCTCGCCGATGAACTCCTTGGTCGAGATGGCGAACTCGCGCTCGCAGCCTTCTTCGTGGCTGGAGCTGGTGCGCAGCTTGATCGGCCAGTAGGGCCAGGTCAGCGGGCGGTTCTCTTCTTCCGGCGGTTGCGGCATCAGTTCGAACTGCGTGACGCTCACGGCGCCGTGGCGGTTGCTGGTGCCCACGCAGTCGGAGCCGGTGTCGCCGCCGCCGATGACGATGACGTGCTTGCCTTCGGCGCGCAGCTGGCCCTTGACCTTGTCGCCTGCGTTGACGCGGTTCTGCTGCGGCAGGAACTCCATCGCGAAGTGGATGCCGTCGAGATCGCGGCCGGGCACCGGCAGGTCGCGCGACTGCTCGGCGCCGCCGGTGAGCACCACGGCGTCGAAGTCTTTCTGCAGCTGCTCGGGCGTGACGGTTTCCTTGGCCAGGTTGGTGACCTTGGAGCCCTTGCCTAGCGGGTCTTTGGCGGCACCGACCATCACGCCGGTGCGGAAGGTCACGCCCTCGGCCTTCATCTGCTCGACGCGGCGGTCGATGTGCGACTTCTCCATCTTGAAGTCGGGAATGCCGTAGCGCAGCAGGCCGCCGACACGGTCGTTCTTCTCGAACAGCGTGACGTCGTGGCCGGCGCGCGCCAGTTGCTGCGCGGCGGCCATGCCGGCCGGGCCGGAGCCCACCACGGCAACCTTCTTGCCGGTCTTGTGCTTGGCGACGCGCGGCGCCACCCAGCCTTCGTCCCAGGCGCGGTCGATGATCGCGTGTTCCAGCGACTTGATGCCGACCGCGTCGTCGTTCACGTTGAGCACGCAGGCGGCCTCGCAGGGCGCGGGGCAGATGCGGCCGGTGAACTCGGGGAAGTTGTTGGTCGAGTCGAGCACCGCGAAGGCGTTTTGCCAGTCGTCGCGGTACACGAGGTCGTTGAAGTCCGGAATGATGTTGTTGACCGGGCAGCCGCTGTTGCAGAACGGCGTGCCGCAGTCCATGCAACGTGCGCCCTGCACCTTGGCCTGGTCGGTGTTCAGGCCGACGACGAATTCCTTGTAGTGCTTGACGCGCTCTTCGACAGGCTTGTAGCCCTCTTCGATGCGCTCATGCTCCATGAAGCCGGTGATTTTTCCCATCGTGCTTTCCTCTGTTCTTCGTATCTGTGGCGCGCTCAGACGGCGGCCGTGGCGGGCGCGGCCAGTGCGTGCGGCTCGAGGCCGACGTGGGCGTTGTTGCCGCTGCTGGCCAGCTCGACCTGGCGGTCGTGCAGTTCGGCCAGGGCGCGCTTGTACTCGTTCGGGAACACCTTGACGAACTTGGTGCGCGACTCGGCCCAGCTGTCGAGCAGCTCGCGCGCGCGCTTGCTGCCGGTCCAGCGGTGGTGCTCTTCGAGCAGCTTCTTCAGCTGCGCTTCGTCGGTCTCGCCGCCGTGCCAGATCTTGCGATGCACGCTGGCGGTCTGCTCGGCCGAGGTGAGCACCTTGTCGAGCGACACCATCGAGAGGTTGCAGCGCGAGGCGAACTGGCCGTCTTCGTCGTAGACGAAAGCGACGCCGCCGCTCATGCCGGCCGCGAAGTTGCGGCCCGTCTTGCCGAGCACGGCCACCGTGCCGCCGGTCATGTATTCGCAGCCGTGGTCACCGGTGCCTTCGATGACCGCCGTGGCGCCCGACAGGCGCACCGCGAAGCGCTCGCCGGCCACGCCGCACAGGTAGGCCTCGCCGGTGGTCGCGCCGTACAGCGCGGTGTTGCCGACGATGGTGTTGCGCGCGGCTTCACCGCGGAAGTCCAGGCTGGGGCGCACCACCACGCGGCCGCCCGAGAGGCCCTTGCCGGTGTAGTCGTTGGCGTCGCCGATCAGGTACAGCGTGATGCCGCGTGCCAGGAAGGCGCCGAACGACTGGCCGCCCGTGCCTTCGAGCTGGATGCGGATCGAGTCGTCGGGCAGGCCCTGCGGATGCACCTTGGTCAGCGCGCCCGAGAGCATCGCGCCCACCGAGCGGTTGACGTTGCGTGCCACCTCGATGAACTGCACCTTCTCGCCCTTGTCGATGGCGGGACGCGACTTCTCGATGAGCTTCACATCGAGTGCGCGCTCGAGGCCGTGGTCCTGGTTCTCGACATGGAAGCGCGGCACGTCGGCCGGCACGATCGGCAGCGCGAACAGGCGGCTGAAGTCCAGGCCCGAGGCCTTCCAGTGCTCGATGCCCTTGCGCATGTCGAGCAGGTCGGCGCGGCCGATCAGGTCGTCGAACTTGCGGATGCCCAGCTGGGCCATGATCTGGCGCACTTCTTCCGCAACGAAGAAGAAGTAGTTGACGACGTGCTCGGGCTTGCCCGAGAACTTCTTGCGCAGGATCGGGTCTTGCGTGGCCACGCCCACCGGGCAGGTGTTCAGGTGGCACTTGCGCATCATGATGCAGCCCTCGACCACCAGCGGCGCGGTGGCGAAGCCGAATTCGTCGGCGCCCAGCAACGCGCCGATGGCGACGTCGCGGCCGGTCTTCATCTGGCCGTCGGCCTGCACGCGGATGCGGCTGCGCAGGCGGTTGAGCACCAGCGTCTGCTGCGTTTCGGCCAGGCCGATTTCCCACGGGCTGCCCGCATGCTTGATCGACGACCAGGGCGAAGCGCCCGTGCCGCCGTCATGGCCCGCGATCACGACGTGGTCGCTCTTGCACTTGGCCACGCCCGCGGCGATGGTGCCGACGCCGATCTCGCTCACCAGCTTCACGCTGATGCTGGCGTGCGGCGCGGTGTTCTTCAGGTCGTGGATGAGCTGTGCGAGGTCTTCGATCGAGTAGATGTCGTGGTGCGGCGGCGGCGAGATGAGGCCCACGCCCGGCACCGCATAACGCTGCTTGCCGATGTACTCGGTGACCTTGCCGCCGGGCAGCTGACCGCCCTCGCCCGGCTTGGCACCTTGCGCCATCTTGATCTGGATCTGGTCGGCCGAGTGCAGGTACTCGGCGGTGACGCCGAAGCGGCCCGACGCGACCTGCTTGATGCGCGAACGCAGCGAGTCGCCGTCGTTCAGCGGCAGATCGACCTCGACGTTGGCCGCGCCGATCACGCTCTTGAGCGTGTCGCCCTGCTTGATCGGGATGCCCTTCAGTTCGTTGCGGTAGCGCGCCGGGTCTTCACCGCCTTCGCCCGTGTTGCTCTTGCCGCCGATGCGGTTCATGGCAATGGCGAGCGTGGCGTGCGCCTCGGTGCTGATCGAGCCGAGCGACATCGCGCCGGTGGCGAAGCGCTTGACGATCTCGGCAGCCGCTTCGACTTCGTCCACCGGAATGGCCTTGGCCGGATCGATCTTGAACTCGAACAGGCCGCGCAGCGTGAGGTGGCGGCGGTTCTGGTCGTTGATGAGCTGCGCGTATTCCTTGTACGTGTTCCAGTTGTTGGAGCGCGTGCTGTGCTGCAGCTTGGCGATGGCGTCGGGCGTCCACATATGCTCTTCGCCGCGCGTGCGCCAGGCGTACTCGCCGCCGGCGTCCAGCATGTGGGCGAGCACGGGGTCGTCGCCGAAGGCGGCCTTGTGCATGCGGATGGCTTCCTCGGCGATTTCGAAGACGCCGATGCCTTCCACGCGGCTGGCGGTGCCGGTGAAGTACTTGTTCACCGTCTCGGTGTTCAGGCCGATGGCTTCGAACAGCTGGGCGCCGCAGTAGCTCATGTAGGTGCTGACACCCATCTTCGACATGATCTTCGAGAGGCCCTTGCCGATGGCCTTGACGTAGTTGTAGACCGCCTTGTCGGCGCTCAGGTCGCCCGGCAGGTCGGCGTGCATGGCCGCCAGCGTTTCCATGGCGAGGTACGGGTGCACGGCTTCGGCGCCGTAGCCGGCAAGCACGCCGAAGTGATGCACTTCGCGCGCCGAACCGGTCTCGACCACGAGGCCGGCGGTGGTGCGCAGGCCCTCGCGCACGAGGTACTGGTGCACGGCCGACAGCGCCAGCACGGCGGGGATCGCCACTTGCGTCGGGCCCACGCCGCGGTCGCTCACGATCAGGATGTTGTGGCCGCCCTTGATGGCATCGACGGCTTCGGCGCACAGCGAGGCCAGCTTGGCTTCGACGCCTTCATCGCCCCAGCCCAGCGGGTAGGTGATGTCCAGCACGTAGCTCTTGAACTTGCCTTGCGTGTAGCGGCCGATGTCGCGCAGCTTCGCCATGTCGGCGAAGTCGAGAATAGGCTGGCTCACTTCGAGCCGCATCGGCGGGTTGACCTGGTTGATGTCCAGCAGGTTCGGCTTGGGGCCGATGAAGGACACGAGCGACATCACGATCGCTTCGCGGATCGGGTCGATCGGCGGGTTCGTGACCTGCGCGAACAGCTGCTTGAAGTAGTTGTACAGCGGCTTGTTCTTGCTGGAGAGCACGGCCAGCGGGCTGTCGTTGCCCATGGAGCCGATGCCTTCTTCGCCGGCCTGCGCCATCGGGCTCATCAGGAACTTGATGTCTTCCTGGGTGTAGCCGAAGGCCTGCTGGCGGTCGAGCAGCGCGACCTGGCTCACCGGGATCGCGGCCGGCTCGGCCTTGACGCTGTCGAGCTTGATGCGCAGGTTCTCGATCCACTGCTTGTAGGGCTTGCTGTTGGCGAGGGTGGCCTTGACCTCCTCGTCGTCGATCATGCGGCCCTGCTCCAGGTCGATGAGGAACATCTTGCCGGGCTGCAGGCGCCACTTGCGCACGATCTTCTGCTCGGGCACGGGCAGCACGCCCGACTCGGAGGCCATGATGACCAGGTCGTCGTCGGTCACGCAGTAGCGCGAGGGACGCAGGCCGTTCCGGTCGAGCGTGGCGCCGATCTGGCGGCCGTCGGTGAACACGATGGAGGCCGGGCCGTCCCACGGCTCGAGCATGGCGGCGTGGTACTCATAGAACGCGCGGCGGCGCGTGTCCATGGTGGCGTGCTGTTCCCAGGGCTCGGGAATCATCATCATCACGGCCTGGCTGATGGGGTAGCCGGCCATCGTCAGCAGCTCGAGGCAGTTGTCGAAGGTGGCGGTGTCGGACTGGCCGGCGAAGCTGATCGGGTAGAGCTTCTGCAGGTCGGCGCCGAGCACGGGCGACGACATCACGCCTTCGCGCGCCTTCATCCAGTTGTAGTTGCCTTTGACCGTGTTGATTTCGCCGTTGTGGGCGACATAGCGGTACGGGTGGGCCAGCGGCCACTCGGGGAAGGTGTTGGTCGAGAAGCGCTGGTGCACCAGGCCCAGGGCCGAGACGCAACGCTTGTCCTGCAGGTCGAGGTAGTAGGTGCCCACCTGGTCAGCCAGCAGCAGGCCCTTGTAGACCACGGTGCGGCTGGACATGCTCGGAACGTAGTATTCCTTGCTGTGCTTGAGCTTCAGGCGCTGGATGTTGGCACTGGCGGTCTTGCGGATCACGTACAGCTTGCGCTCCAGCGCGTCCTGCACGATCACGTCGTTGCCGCGGCCGATGAAGATCTGGCGCAGCAGCGGTTCCTTTTCGCGCACGGTGGGCGACATGGGCATGTCGCGGTTGACCGGCACGTCGCGCCAGCCCAACAGCACCTGGCCTTCGGCCTTGATGGCGCGTTCCATCTCTTGTTCGCAGGCTTCGCGCGAGGCGTGTTCCTTCGGCAGGAAGATCATGCCGACGCCGTATTCGCCGGGCGGGGGCAGCGTGACGCCCTGCTTGGCCATTTCTTCGCGGTACAGCAGGTCGGGCAGCTGGATCAGGATGCCCGCGCCGTCGCCCATCAGCTTGTCGGCGCCGACAGCGCCGCGGTGGTCGAGGTTCTCGAGGATCTTCAGGCCCTGCAGCACGATGGCGTGGCTCTTCTCGCCCTTGATGTGGGCGACGAAGCCGACGCCGCAGGCGTCGTGCTCATCGGCACCGGAATACAGACCGTGTTCTTGGAGGTGTTGAATCTCGGCAGCCGTCGTCATGGCGCGCTCCTTCAGTTTTCGCAGGGAAAGGGAGCATATTGCGATGCACAAAGAATGCCAAACACTTTAATAGGGGTCAGATTCCTATTAAATCTTGAGTTTTCTTGTCAGAATTAAATTGGGGACATATCAAAAATAGCAGCATGATTTCCAACAGGGGTGCGGCTTTCAGCCGCTTTCAGTCCGGATCTTTGGCGGGCGCAGGCGGCCGGCCGGCCTTGGCCTTGATCACACGGCGCTCGGTGGACTTCTGCAACGTGTCCAGAAAACCGTCGTCGCCGGCCGCCCAGCCGCGCAAGGTGGCCTCGGTCAGGGCCTGCTGATCGGCCGCGCGAACCCCGCCACGCACCAGTTCGGCATACGCCGCCTCCCGCGCGAAGGGCGTGTTGCCGAGCTCCCAGTACAGCGGATGCGGCGTCAGCAGCCGGTCCTGCCGCAGGCCGGCGTAGTGGCCGTGGCTGGACCACGGGAAGTCGCGCGCTTCGGCGACCATGCCGGCGCGCACCGGATTCAGGTCGATGTAGGCCATGCAGGTCAGCAGGTAGCGCTCGGTCTGGATCAGGGTCGATCTGTAGCGCCCTTCCCACAAGGTGCCGCTGCGGCCATGGCGGTCGTTGAAGTAGCGCACGTAGCTGCGCCCGACCGACTGCATGAACTGCGGCAGGCCCGTGGTGCTGTCGGGCGTGGCCAGCAGGTGGAAATGGTTGTCCATCAGCACGTAGGCATGCAGCGCGATGCCGAAGCGCACGGCGTTCTCGGCCAGCAGGCCGAGCAGCTTCTCGTGGTCGGCGCGGTCGACGAAGATCGGCTGGCGGTTGTTGCCGCGCTGGATCACGTGGTGCGGCATGCCGGCCAGCGTGAGACGGGGAAGACGGGCCATGGGGACGATGGACGACGCCGTCCGGGTACTTAATCGGAGAGGCGAAAGCGCGTGTCGCCCAGCGTGTCGAGTCCGAACTGCGCCAGCAGCTCGCGCAGCCGCGTCGCCGCACTCGCCTTGCGCTGGCCGGTGTAGCGCGCCAGGATCAGCTCGTTCTTCATGCTGTGCTCCCAGCCGACCAGCTCGGTGACCGTCACGCTGTAGCCGTTGGCTTCCAGGTACAGGCAGCGCAGCACGTTGGTGAGCTGGCTGCCGATCTCGCGCGTGTGCAGCGGATGGCGCCACAGCTCGGCCAGCGGCGTGCGCGACAGGGCCAGCGCCTTGGTCTCGCGCAGGCACGCCGCCACTTCGGCCTGGCAGCAGGGCACGAGCACCATGCAGCGCGCCTTCTTGGCCAGGCCAAAGGCGATGGCGTCGTCGGTGGCGGTGTCGCAGGCGTGCAGCGCGGTGACCACGTCGATCTGCGCCGGCAGCTCGCTCGCCTGCGCCGACTCGGCCACGGTGAGGTTCAGGAACGACATGCGCCCGAAGCCCAGCTGCTGCGCCAGCGCACGAGAGCGCTCGACCAGCTCGCTGCGCGTCTCGATGCCGTAGACATGGCCGCCCTGCCGCGCGCGGAAGAACAGGTCGTAGATGATGAAGCCCAGGTACGACTTGCCCGCCCCGTGGTCGGCCAGCGTGGCCTCGGCGCCCTCGCCCGGCAGCTCGCGCAGCAGCTGCTCGATGAACTGGAACAGGTGGTAGACCTGCTTGAGCTTGCGCCGCGAATCCTGGTTGAGCCGGCCTTCGCGCGTGAGGATGTGCAGCTCCTTGAGGAGCTCGACGGACTGGCCCGGCCGCAGGACTTCGGCCAGCTCGGCTTCGGCCTTCGCAGCCTTGTTGGTGGGGTGGGCTTTCGCGGGACGGGGCATGGTGTTCTTGTTGTTCATGGCGTGGCGCTTCCCGGGCCGACATCGAGCGCGGTCCAGCCGTCGGGGCCCAGGGCTTCAAGCGTCTCGATGTTGCGCTCGAAGATCGCCTCGGCCTCGGGAAAGGCCTCGACCGCGCGGTCCACGCTGTCTTCGCGCAGCAGGTGCAGCGTGGGGTACGGCGCGCGGTTGGTGGCGTTGGTGATGTCGTCGGCCTCGGTGCCGGCGAACTGGAAATGCGGATGGAAGCTGGCGAGTTGCAGCACGCCGTCGAAGCCCGCGCGGGCGAGCTTGCGCTCGGCGCGTTCGGTGAAATCGTTGAAGTCGAGAAAGTCCGCCAGCGCGTGGGGGACGATCAGCAAGGTGGTGTCGCGCACCTCGGCATCGAGCGCCACGAGCGCGCGGGCCTCGGCCAGCAGCGCATCGATGAGGCGGCCTTCGTGGGTGTCGAGGTAGGTGAGGTAGTGGATCTGGCCCTTCACATGCACCGCCTTGGCGAAGGGGCACAGGTTGAGGCCGATCACGGCGCGCTCGAGCCAGCGCCGGGTGTCGGCTTCGGCTTGCGCGGCGTCGATGACCGTCGGGTCGCTCATACCGTGGCCTCCGTCAGTCGGCGGATGCGCCCGAGGCGCGCGGCGACCGCCATGCCGGCAAGCGAGCAGGCCAGCGTGGCGGTCCAGGTCCAATGCCAGCCACCGACGCGGTGCGCCAGCCAGGCCACCGCCGGTGGCGCCAGGAACTGGCCGAGCGACGACGCCTGCTGCATCAGGCCGACGGTGGTCGAGACGGTGCTCGGCCCCGGCGCCAGCCGCACGCCCAGCAGGAACAGCGTCGCCGGCACCATGCCGCCGCCGAGCGAAAAGGCGCAGATCGCGGCATAGCGCAGCGCGGGCGGCAGGCCCAGCGCCTCGGCGCCGGCGCCCTGCCCTACCTGTGCGAAGGCGGCGACACCGCCCAGCGCCATGGTCAGGAAACCCCATTGCAGCAGGCGCTCTGGCGCCACGCCGCGCTGCAGCCAACGACCGCCCATGAGGTTGCCGACGATGTTCATCGCCGCGGCCAACGCGGTCAGCACCGCGCTCCAGGCGGCGGGCACCTTCGCGTCGGCATAGATGGCGGGAAGAAAACCGATCACGGCCATCCACTGCGACGAGTACACGGCGAAGGTCAACGCGACCAGCCACGGCGCGCGCGCGCCGACCGTCTCGCGCAGCCGCGACGCCCATCCGGAGGATGCGGGCTGCAAGCTCGCGCCGACCACGCGGGGCCGGTCGCGCGGCACCGCCAGCCACACCCAGAGTGCCGCACCCGCCGACACCAGCGACAGCGTCCACCACCAGTCGGCCCATCCGCCCCAGCCGATCAGGGCCGGACCGATGAGCAGCGCCAGTGCCACGCCGAGCGGCATGTAGGCACCCCACAGGCCCAGCGCAGCCTTGTCGGCGCCTGCCGGTGTCAGTGCGCGGATGAGCCCCGGGCCGGGCATCACCGCCATCAGGAAGCCGATGCCTTCGGCCGCACGCAGCACGAAAAGCCACAGCACCGCGTGAGACCCGCCCAGCAGACCGGCACCGACGGCGCCCCCGAGCAGGCTGGCCGTCGTCAGCACCGCCAGCCCGATCAGCATGCTGCGCCGCAGGCCGATGGAATCGGCCGCGAGCCCGGCCAGCAGCCCGAGCGTCATGCTCGCGACCTGGACCAGCGAAAGAAGGAAGCCGGCCTCGACCAGGTCGATGCCGAGCGACGCCTGCAGCGCCGGCACGGCGGGCGGCAGCTTGCCCAGGTGCAGCGCGGCGCTGACGCCGCCCAGCACGACGGCGAAGGCCGCGGCCGGCACGCGGGCCGACGCGCTGTTCGAGCGCACGGCCGCCGTCATGCGATGCCCCGCCGGCCAGTCAGTCGCTCGTGCTCGCGCATGGCAAAGCGGTCGGTCATGCCGGCGATGTAGTCGGCCACGGCGCGATGGCGGTCGCGGCGTTCCGCGAACGACGCGGGCATCTCGGTGCCGCGCGCCAGGTAGGCGTCGAACAGCCCGCGCACGACCTCGCTCGCCTGGTCGGTGGTCTGCGTGACCTGCGGATGGCGGTAGAGGTTGCGGAACAGGAACTGCTTGAGCGCCTCCGACTGCGCCTGCATGACGCCGCTGAAGGCCACCAGCGGTGGCGCCTGGCGCACG
This sequence comes from Variovorax sp. GW821-FHT06D12, assembly GCF_059419205.1. Classification (NCBI taxonomy): domain Bacteria; kingdom Pseudomonadati; phylum Pseudomonadota; class Betaproteobacteria; order Burkholderiales; family Comamonadaceae; genus Variovorax; species Variovorax sp. GW821-FHT06D12. The sequence continues at coordinate 118,710 of NZ_JBWKRI010000005.1, forward strand.
GCGTCGGCATCGGCGGGCGCCAGCGCCTCGATGGCCGCGCGCGTCGTGTCGATCACGTCGTAGACCTGCGCGCTTAGCATGCGGCGGATGGTTTCATAGAGCACGCGCCGCCCCTGGCCCTGCAGGTGCGGATGCTCGGCCAGCGCTTCGCGGCGGTAGCGTTCGAACAGTTCCACATCGGCCAGCTGCTCGACGCTGATCAGGCCCGAGCGCACGCCGTCGTCGATGTCGTGCGCGTTGTAGGCGATGGCATCGGCCAGGTTGCACAGCTGCGCCTCCAGCCCCGGCTGCGTGCGGTCGAGAAAGCGACGGGCCACGCCCTGCGGCTCGGCGGCCTCGAGGCGCTCCGCGTTGGCGCGCGAGCAATGTTTGAGGATGCCTTCGCGGGTCTCGAAGCTGAGGTTCAGACCGTCGTACTGCGGGTAACGGTGCTCCAGCGCATCGACCACGCGCAGGCTCTGCAGGTTGTGCTCGAAACCGCCGTGCTCGGCCATGCAGGCGTTGAGCGCGTCCTGGCCCGCGTGGCCGAAGGGCGTGTGGCCCAGGTCATGGGCCAGCGCGATCGCCTCGACCAGGTCTTCGTTGAGCCGCAGCGCGCGCGCGATGGAGCGGCCCAGCTGCGCGACTTCGAGCGAATGCGTGAGCCGCGTGCGGAACAGGTCGCCCTCGTGATTCAGGAACACCTGGGTCTTGTAGACCAGCCGGCGGAAGGCGGTGGAATGGACGATGCGGTCGCGGTCGCGCTGGAAGGCGTCGCGCGTGGGCGCGGGCGGCTCCGCGTGGCGCCGTCCGCGCGAGCGCGCCGGATGGCAGGCGTACGCCGCGAGGCTCACGGCCGGATCTCCGCGTGTCGCGCCGCGCTCATGCCACGCAGCACTGCGCGAGCACGTCGCGCACCATCGCGTCGGGCGCGCTGCGCACGACGGCGGAGCCGGGCCGGTCGATCACCACGAAGCGGATTTCACCGGCTTCCGATTTCTTGTCGACGCGCATCAGCTCCAGGTAGCGCTCGGCGCCCAGCGCCGGCCCCACGGTGGGCAGGCCAGCGCGCTCGATCAGGCGGGTGAGCCGCGCAACGAAAGCCGCGTCGACACCGCCGAGCCGCTGCGACAGCTGCGCCGCCATGACCATGCCGCAGCCGACAGCCTCGCCATGCAGCCACTCGCCGTAGCCCAGGCCCGACTCGATGGCATGGCCGAAGGTGTGGCCGAAATTGAGGATGGCCCGCAGGCCGGTCTCGCGCTCGTCCTGACCGACCACCAGCGCCTTGATCTCGCAGCTGCGCTTCACAGCATGGGCCAGCGCGGCCGGGTCGCGAGCCACCAGCGCCTCGATGTTCGACTCGATCCAGTCGAAGAAAGCCATGTCGTAGATCGGGCCGTACTTGATGACTTCGGCCAGGCCGGCGCTCAGTTCGCGCGGCGGCAGCGTCTGCAGCGTGTCCAGGTCGCAGAGCACGAGTTGCGGCTGGTAGAACGCGCCGATCATGTTCTTGCCCAGCGGGTGGTTGATGGCCGTCTTGCCGCCCACCGAGGAATCGACCTGCGCCAGCAGCGTGGTCGGCACCTGCACGAAGGGCACGCCGCGCATGTAGCTGGCGGCGGCGAAGCCGGTCATGTCGCCCACCACCCCGCCGCCGAGCGCGAACAGCACCGTCTTGCGGTCACTGCCGTGGCCCAGAAGGGCGTCGAAGATCAGGTTGAGGGTCTCGAGGTTCTTGTATGCCTCGCCGTCGGGCAGTTCGAGCAGATGGACCGTGCGGAAGCGGCCGGCCAGCACGGTTTGCAGGGCCCGGGCGTAGAGCGGCGCCACGGTGGTGTTGCTGACGATCAGCGCGCTGGCGGCCGCGGGAACGACACCGAAGCTGGCGGGGTCTTCCAGCAGGCCGCCGCCGATCAGGATCGGGTAGCTGCGCTCGCCGAGCTGGATCTCGACGCGTTCGGGCTTTGGCGGGGCGGAAAGTGCGGGCGAAACAGGCAAGGACATGGCCACGAGTTTAGGCGCTCGGGCCTGCCAGGGTCAGTCCGAGGGCTCTTCCGGATGGGCGCCGGGTTCGACCACCCCGGCCAGCTCGAGCTGCATCACGATGAGGTTGACCAGCACCGCGATCGACGGCCGGCCGGTGTCGACCACGTCATGGGCCGTTTCCCGGTAGAACGGGTCGCGCGCATCGTGCAGTTCGCGCAGCCGGCCCAGCGGGTCGGCCACCTGCAACAGCGGGCGCTTGACGTCGTGGCGCAGGCGCCGGAACAGGTCTTCGGGCGAGGAGCGCAGGTAGATGACGTGGAAATGGTCGCGCAACTGCTGGCGGTTGGCCTCGCGCAGCACGGCGCCACCGCCGGTCGCCAGCACGCCGTGGGGGTGGGCGGCCAGGTCGGCGATGACCGCCTGCTCGATGTCGCGGAAGGCGGCTTCGCCCTCGCGATCGAAGAAATCACGGATCGTGCAGCCGATGCGCTGCTCGATCACGTGATCGGTGTCGATGAAGGGAGTGTTCAGCCGGGCACCCAGACGCCGGCCCACTGCGGACTTTCCGGCGCCGGGCAACCCGACAAGTGCGACCGCCACGCGGTGGCTGCTACGCCCGCGCGTCAGCGCGCGGCGTTGCGGTCGGTAATCATCTTCGGGGTGATAAAGACGAGCATTTCGGTCTTGTTGGCAACGCGTTCGCGCTTGCGGAACAATGCCCCCATGTAGGGGATTTCACCCAGCACCGGCACGCGCGATTCGTCATTGGTTTCGGTGAGCTCGAAGATACCACCGATGACGACCGTGCCGCCGTTCTCGACCAGCACCTCGGTCTGCACGTGCTTGGTGTTGATGGCCGGGCCCGCCGAGGTGTTGACGCCGCGGGCGTCCTTGCTCACGTCCAGCGTGAGGATGATGTTGCCTTCGGGCGTGATCTGCGGCGTGACTTCAAGCTTCAGCACCGCCTTGCGGAACGAGATCGAGGTCGCGCCGCTGGAGGTGGCCTGCTGGTACGGGATTTCCTCGCCCTGCTCGATCAGCGCCTTGGTCTGGTCGGCCGTGATGACGCGGGGGCTGGAGACCAGCTTGCCCTTGCCGTCGGCTTCGAGGGCGGAGATCTCGAGGTTCAGCATGCGCGACAAGCTCGAGTTGAACAGCGAGATCGCGAAGGTGCCTGCGGCGTTGCCGGTGCCGCCAGCGTCGCCGGCGGGCAGGTTGATGAAGTTGGAGTTGGTCCAGGTGGCTGCTGCGCCGCCGACGCCGCCGGCGTTGGTGGTGGCAGGCATGACGCCGAAGGTGCCGTATGCCGGATTGCCGTTGGCCGACGCGACGCGTTCGCGGGAGATACCGCCGCCCATCCGCACCCCGAGCGACTTGCCGAAGGTGTCCGAGGCTTCCACGATGCGCGCCTCGATCAGCACCTGGCGGACTGGAATGTCCAGCTTCTGGATCAGGTCGGCGACCTGGGCCAGGCGCGAGGGAACGTCGGAAACGAACAGCTGGTTGGTCCGCGCTTCGGCGATCACGCTGCCGCGGGGGCTCAGGATGCGCGAGGTCGTACCACCGCTGCCGCCACCACCTGCCGATGCACCAGTCCCCGTCAGCCCTTGCGCAATGGCAATGGCCTTCGTGTAGTTCAGCTGGAAGGACTGCGTGCGCAGCGGCTCCAGGTTCTCGATCGCCGCCTTGGCTTCGAATTCGAGCTTTTCCTTGGCGTTGATCTCGTCCTTGGGCGCGATCCACAGCACGCTGCCGTTCTTGCGCATGCCCAGGTTCTTCGCCTGCATGATGATGTCGAGCGCCTGGTCCCAGGGCACGTCCTTCAGCCGCAGCGTCAGTGCGCCGCTGACCGAGTCCGAGGTCACGATGTTGAAGTTCGTGAAGTCGGCGATCACCTGCAGCAGCGAGCGGATCTCGATGTTCTGGAAGTTGAGCGACAGCTTCTCGCCGTTGTAGCCGACGCCTTGCGTGAGCTTGCTCGGGTCGACCTTGCGCGCGCGGACTTCCACCACGAACTGGTTTTCGCTCTGGTAGGCGCTGTGCTCCCAGTCGCCCTTGGCATCGATCGTCATGCGCACGCGGTCGCCCGATTGCTGCGAGGTGATCAGTTGCACCGGCGTGCCGAAATCGGCCACGTCGAGGCGGCGGCGCAGGCCTTCGGGCAACGTCGACTTGGTGAATTCCACCACCAGGCTCTTGCCCTGCTGCTTCACATCGACGCCGACCTGGTTGTTCGGCAGGTCGACCAGCACGCGGCCGGTGTTGTCGGCGCCGAGGCGGAAATCGACGTCGCGCAGCGGCAGCGTGTCGCGGTTGCGGTTCTCGGCAAAAGTGGTCGCCGCGGAAGCGACGAGTGCGGTGCCAGCCACCGGCTCGAGCACCACCAGCAGCGACTTGCCCTGGATCTCGGCCTTGTACGCCGTGGCCTGCTTCAGGTTCAGCACCACGCGGCTGCGGTCACCGGCCTGCACCACGTTGACCGAGCGCAGGTTGCCTTGGTTCACCTCGATGGCCGAGCGCCCGATGGCGTTCGTCACGCCCGGGAAGTCCAGTGCGATGCGCGCCGGCGTCTGCACGGAGAACCCGGCAGGCACGGCGGTGAGCGGCTGCGCCAGGTCGATGCGGATCACTTCCGCGCCCGACTGGGTCGAGCTCGTCACCGACTCGATCGCGTTTTGCGCATGGGCGACGGCCAGGGCACCGAAAGCCAGCAGACCCAGCCCGGCGGCGCGCAGCCACTGTGCCATCGTTGATTTTTTATGGTTCATTTCGCACTCTCTTGCAACTGCAGCGTGGCTACGCGTTCGATCCATTCGCCCGCGGCGTCCTGCACGATCTCGCGCAGGGCGACTTCGGTTTCGTTGATACGGGTGATGCGCCCGTAGTTGAGCCCCAGGTATTCGCCGACGCGCACCTTGTAGAGCAGCTTGTCCACACGCACGAGCGCCACCGGCTGGCCGTTGCGGTTCATGCTGCCGACCATCGCCATCGTGTCGAGCGGGAACGCCTCGAGGGCTTCCTTGCGGCGCGCCAGTTCCGGCGCGATCAGCTCGGAGGTGCTCGGCTGGTTCGACTCCCGGCGCAGCGCCTGGGTCAGCTTCAGCATGTTGAAGGGCTCGAACGACGACGCCTCGGTGTAGGCCTGCGGCGTGAACTTCTTGGGTTCGGAGATCGGCGGCACCGAGGGCTTGATCTGGGCGCGCTGCTCGACCATCCAGCGCTGCAGGTCTTCCTGGTCGGAATCGCCGCAGGCGCTCAGGCCCAGCGTGGCCAATGCCAGCCACAGGACTTTGGCGACCGGCTTCATTTCTTCGCCTTCGGCGCCGTGGCGCGTTTCTGTGCGGCCCGCTCGTCTTCGTCGAGGTAGCGGTAGGTGCGCGCGGTGGCGTCCATCGTCAGCACGTCCTTGTCCTTCTGCGGTGTGACGGTCACGTTGTTGAGCGTCACGATGCGCGACAGGCTGGCCACGTCGGCCGCGAAGGCGCCCATGTCGTGGTAGCGGCCCGTGACGCGCACGGCGATCGGCAGCTCTGCGTAGTAGTCCTTGACCGACACCTGGCCCGGACGGAACAGCTCGAACTGGAGGCTGCGGCCGAGGCCGGCCTGGTTGATGTCCGAGAGCAGCGCGTCCATTTCCGCCTTGCTGGGCAGTTGCTTTTCGAGAAGGATCACGTACTGCTGCACCTGCTCGCGCTGCTTCTTCAGCAGGTCGAGGTTGGCGGCTTGCGCCACTTTCTTCTGGTAGTCGGTCCGGAGCGTGACTTCCTTGGCGCGCTCGGCTTCGAGTTCGTCGTTGGAATTGGTCAGCCAGACGAACCACAGGCCGACCAGCACCAGGGCAGCCAGGGCCAGGCACAGGGCGTAGCGCGGCACCGCCGGCCACATGGAAGGATCGTTCGGATTCAGTCCGCGGAACTGGTCGCCGAAGTTGCGCAATGCGGTGGCGACGTCGACTTTGGGGAGGGATCGGTTGCTGATGGCCATGATCGGTTACCCCTTCGCCTGCGCCTTGGCGGCCAGGGCCTTATCGGCCTCCGCCTTCTGGGCGTCGGTGGGCCGCTTGAGGCCGATGCGCATCGTGAAGTTCGCAACGCGGCGTTGGTCGCGCTGGCTCAGGTTCACGTTGGCCGAGGTGATTTCGACCAGCTCAGGCTTCACCAGCCAGGGGCTGTTGTTGCCGAGGTTGCGCAGCAGTTCCGACACGCGCTCGTTCGACTGCGCCATGCCTTGCAGGGTCACGGTCTGGTTCTCCTGCTTCATGCTGGTGAGGTAGACGCCGTCGGGCAGTTGCCGGACGAGTTCGTTGAGCAGGTGCACGGGCAGATTGCGGTCGCCTTGCAGGTCTTCCACGGCCAGCTGGCGCGCGCGCAAGGCTGCGATTTCCTCCTGCAGTGTCGAGATTTCCTTGATCTCGACTTCGAGCTTCTTGATCTCGGCCTGAAGGAAACCGTTCTTCGATTGCTGAGCCGAAATCTGGGCCTCGAACCACAGGTAACCGAGGCCGGCGATCAGGGCGCCCAGCAGCGCGGCACCACCCAGGGTGCCGTAGAAAGCCTCGCGGCGGCGCTTGCGCGCGGCTTCGCGGTGCGGAAGCAGATTGATCAGGATCACTGCAGGAACCTCCGCATGGCCAGGCCGCAGGAGGTCAGATAGGAAGGCGCTTCGCGGCGGACCTTCTTCTCGCGAATGCTGGGGCCGAAGTCCATGCCGTCGAACGGATTCACGAGCGAACAGGCAAAAGAGGTCTGGCGGGTCACGGCATTGGTCAGCCCCGGCAGCGACGACGAGCCGCCCGCCAGCAGCACGTAGTCGACGCGGTTGTGCGGCGTGCTGGTGAAGAAGAACTGCAACGCGCGCGCGATTTCCTGCGCGATGCTTTCGACGAAGGGCTTGAGCACGCCCGAGCCGTAGTCGTCGGGCAGGTCACCGCTGCGCTTCTTGGCTTCGGCTTCCTCGGCAGAAAAACCGTACTGGCGCACGATCAGCTGGCTCAATTGAGCGCCGCCGAAGGCCTGGTCGCGGTCGTACAGCACTTCCTGGTTGCGCAGCACCTGCATGCTGGTCGTGAAGGCGCCCACCTCGAACAGCGCCACGATGGCGTCCACGCCCTTGCCGGGGAGCTGCTCGATCAGGCGCGCGGTTGCGAGGCGCGAGGCATACGACTCGACGTCGAGAATCATGGCCTTGAGGCCCGCGGCTTCCGCTAGGCCTTCGCGGTCCTGCACCTTCTCCTTGCGGGAGGCGGCGATCAGCACTTCCACGTCGCCGACGGAGGTCGTGCTCGGTCCTGTCACGCAGAAGTCGAGGCTCACCTCATCGAGCGAGAACGGGATGTACTGGTTGGCTTCGGATTCGACCTGGATCTCGAGCTCCTGCTCGCTCATCCCGCCCGGGAGAATGATCTTCTTGGTGATGACCGCCGAGGGCGGCAGCGCCAGCGCCACGTTGCGGGTCTTGGTGCCGCTCTTGCGCACGACACGGCGGACGGCTTCGGCGACTTCGTCGAATTTCTCGACGTTGCCGTCGGTGATCCAGCCGCGTTCGAGCGGTTCGATGGCGCAGCGCTCCAGAACCAGCTTGCCGCTGGCCTCACGGCCGAGCTCCACCAGCTTCACGCTGGACGAACTGACGTCCAGTCCCAGCAGGGGGGCGTTCTGACGACGAAACAATGATCCAAGAGCAGCCAAGTTAGGTCCCTCTCCCCCTGTTATTTGTAACCAATGGAAAAATATGCGTTCGGTTGCATGCTAGCAGCAGGCACAGCGCCCACCAAGCGTGCAGAAAGCCCGAAACCGACAACCGTTGTCAAAACGTGACGTCAAAGCCGCATTCTGTAACTTTCTGCTTAGCCCCTGGAGAGGGAATGCGCGAGGTAACAAAGATCCGGAGGCGCCGAGGGGGCGGCTTTTTATAATGTCCGGTGACTCTCCGGGCCCCCATGCAAGAAACTTCCAGCCCGAAAGGGCGCGCCAAGACTCCTCCACCCGAACGCCCCTTCTGGCTGAAATGGCTGTTGCGTTTCGTGTTCTGGGGGGCGGGCATCGCTGCGGCGGGCCTGCTTTCCATCCTGTGCGTGGTGGCCGTGGCCCTGGCAGTGGCCTATCCCAACCTGCCGGACATCTCGGAACTCTCCGACTACCGCCCCAAGCTGCCGCTGCGCGTGTTCTCCGCCGAAGGCACGCAGATCGGCGAGTTCGGGGAAGAGCGACGCAACCTCACCCCCATCGCCGCGATCCCCAAGGTCGTGAAGGACGCCGTCCTGGCCGCCGAAGACGCCCGCTTCTATGACCACGGCGGCGTCGACTACAAGGGGCTGGTGCGCGCCGGCCTCGCCAACCTGAACCGCGTGAAGAGCCAGGGCGCCTCCACCATCACGATGCAGGTGGCCCGCAACGTCTACCTGAGCTCCGAGAAGACGCTGACCCGCAAGATCTACGAGGTGCTGCTGACCTTCAAGCTGGAGCACCTGCTCACGAAGGACCAGATCTTCGAGATCTACCTGAACCAGATCTACCTGGGCAACCGCGCCTACGGTTTCGCGGCCGCTTCCGAAGCCTATTTCGGCAAGCCGCTGTCCGAGATGACGATTGCCCAGGCCGCCATGCTGGCCGGCCTGCCGAAGGCGCCCGGCGCCAACAACCCGGTCAACAACCCGCAGCGCGCACGCGGGCGCCAGTTCTACGTGATCGACCGCATGCAGGAGGCCGGCTTCATCACCGCCGAGCAGGCGGCCGAGGCCAAGAAGGAAGAGCTGCACCTGCGCGACGCCGCCGACCCGAACCGCCTGCACGCCGAGTACGTGGCGGAAACCGTGCGCCAGCTGATGTACGCCCAGTACGGCGACAGCACCTACACGCGCGGCCTCAAGGTCTACACCTCGCTGGTCGCCGCCGACCAGGCCGCGGCCTACAAGGCCCTGCGCAAGGGCATCATGGATTACGAGCGCCGTCAGGTGTACCGCGGCCCCGAGAAGTTCATCGACCTGCCGAACGACCCCAAGGAGCTCGACGAGGCGGTGGACGACGTGCTGAACGACCACCCCGACAACGGCGATGTCATGGCGGCCGTGGTGCTCAAGGCCACGCCCAAGGAAATCCAGGCCATCCGCGCCAACGGCGACGCCGTGCAGATCACGGGCGACGGCCTCAAGCCCGCGCAGTCCGGCCTGTCGGACAAGGCACCACCCAACATCAAGATCCGCCGCGGCGCCGTGATCCGCGTCGCGAAGACGCCCAAGAACACCTGGGAAATCACCCAGCTGCCCGAGGTGGAAGGCGCGTTCGTGGCCATGGACCCGCGCGACGGCGCCATCAAGGCGCTGGTCGGCGGTTTCGACTTCGGCAAGAACAAGTTCAACCACGTCACGCAGGCCTGGCGCCAGCCGGGTTCGAGCTTCAAGCCCTTCATCTACTCGGCGGCGCTCGAAAAGGGCTTCACCCCCGCCACGGTCATCAACGACGGCCCGCTGTTCTTCGACGCCGGCACCACCGGCGGCCAGCCCTGGGAGCCCAAGAACTACGGCGGCGGCTTCGACGGTCCGATGTCGATGCGCACGGCGCTGATGAAGTCGCGCAACCTCGTGTCGATCCGCATCCTGCAATCCATCGGCACGCGCTACGCGCAAGACTGGATCACCAACTTCGGCTTCGACAAGGACAAGCACCCCGCCTACCTGCCGATGGCGCTCGGTGCCGGTGCCGTCACGCCGATGCAGATGGCGGTGGGCTATTCGGTGTTCGCCAACGGCGGCTACCGCGTGAATCCGTACCTCGTGACCCGCGTCACCGACCACAAGGACCGCGTGCTGGTCGACGTCCAGCCGCCGCTGCTCAATGAAGCCTCGCGCGCCATTCCGCAGCGCAACGCCTTCATCATGGACACGCTGCTGCAGTCCATCACGCGCGCCGGCACGGCCGCAAAGGCGCAGGCGATGCTCAAGCGCCCCGACCTCTACGGCAAGACCGGCACCACCAACGACTCGCTCGACGCCTGGTTCGCGGGCTTCCAGCCCACCATGACGGCGATCTCGTGGATCGGTTACGACACGCCGCGCAACCTGGGCGACCGCGAAACCGGCGGTGGCCTGAGCCTGCCGATCTGGATCAACTACATGGAAACCGCCCTCAAGGGCGTGCCCGTGACCGACCTGTCGACCACGCCGCCTTCGGGCATCGTGAGCGTCGGCGGCGAGTGGTACTACGACGACTACGCGCCGGGCCGCGGCGTGTCGAGCCTGGGCGTGGAATCCTCCGCGCCGGTAGCACCGGCCGAAGCCCTGAGCGGCCCGGCGATCAGCGCGCCTGCGCCGCCCGAGGAGCGCAACCGCATCCTCGACCTGTTCAGGAACTGATCAAGAAAGCGGGAAAGCGGCGGCTCAGGCCGCCGCGAACACCAGCGGCTGCCCCGCCTGCAGGGTCGCCTCGCGCGACAGGTTGCCGAAGAATTCTTCCCCGGTCTTGGTGTCCACCCACACCCGGCCGTCGTGCCGGTAGTGGTAGCCGCCGGAGCGCGCCGCCAGCCAGATTTCCTGCAGCGGCTTCTGCAGGTTCACGATCAGCTGGCTGCCATTGCGAAACGACATCGTGATCATCCCGCCGACCCGCTGGTTGTCGATGTCAGCGTCGGTCGCGTCGTTGATGCGGTCGCAGCCCTGCTCGATGGCAGCAAGCGCCGCCTCGGCGCGGTCCATGTACTCGGTGTCGGTCATTACAATTTCAGCATGTTGAATGTTCGCCAAATTCTAGTGAGCGCTCGCGCCCGCACCGCGCTCATGGTCTGCCTTGCCGCCAGCGCGGCCGGCCTTGCGGCGTGCGGACAGCGCGGCGCGCTCTATCTGCCGACCGATCCGGCGGCCGCCCAGCGCGCCACCTTGCCCCAATTGCTCACCCCCGGCGGCTCCAAAGCCTCCGACAACGAAGCGGCCCCCAAGCCCGCCGCAGCCAGCAGCGCCCCCGCCTCCCCCCAGAAATGACGACGAACACCCCCCTGCCCGGCCACCCCCACATCGCCCACCGCGACGGCGCGCTGCACGTCGAGGGCGTCGCACTCGACGCGCTGGCGCGCACGCACGGCACGCCGCTGTTCGTCTATTCGAAGCAGTGGATGCTCGATGCCCTGGCCGCCTACCAGCGCGGCTTCGAGGGCCGCGACGCGCTGATCTGCTACGCGATGAAGGCCAATTCGTCGCTCGGCGTGCTGCGCGTGTTCGCCGAGGCCGGCTGCGGTTTCGACATCGTCTCGGGCGGCGAGCTGTCGCGCGTGCTGGCGGTGGGCGCCGATCCGAAGAAGATCATCTTCTCGGGCGTCGGCAAGACGCGCGCCGAGATGCGTCAAGCCCTGGCGGCCGGCATCGCCTGCTTCAACGTCGAGAGCGAAGCCGAGCTCGACGTGCTCAACGAGGTGGCACTGGCCGAGAAGGTGCGCGCACCGATCAGCATCCGCATCAATCCGAACGTCGACCCGAAGACGCACCCGTACATTTCCACGGGCCTCAAGGGCAACAAGTTCGGCATCGCGCACGACCGTGCGGTGCAGGCCTACCAGCACGCCGCCCGGCTGCCGGGCCTCGAGATGGTCGGCATCGACTGCCACATCGGCTCGCAGATCACCGAAGCCTCGCCCTACCTGGACGCCTGCGACCGCGTGCTCGACCTGGTGGAGGCCATCGAGGCGGCCGGCGTGCCGATCCATCACCTGGACTTCGGCGGCGGCCTGGGCATCGACTACAACGGCGAAGTGCCGCCCAAGGCCGATGCGCTGTGGCAGCAGCTGCTCGCCAAGCTCGATGCGCGCGGCTTCGGCCAGCGCAAGCTGGTGATCGAGCCCGGCCGCTCGCTGGTCGGCAATGCCGGCGTGTGCGTGACCGAGGTGCTCTACACCAAGCCCGGCGAGGACAAGAATTTCTGCATCGTCGACGCGGCCATGAACGACCTGCCGCGCCCCGCGATGTACCAGGCCTTCCAGAAGATCGTGCCGCTGCGTGAGCGCGCCGGCGACGCGCCGACCTACGACGTGGTGGGCCCGGTCTGCGAAAGCGGCGACTGGATCGGCCGCGACCGCGCACTCAACGTGGTGGCCGGCGACCTGCTGGCCGTGCTGTCGGCCGGTGCGTACTGCATGAGCATGGCCAGCAACTACAACACGCGCGGCCGTGCCGCCGAGGTGCTGGTGAGCGGCGCCAGCGCCAAGCTGATCCGCCGTCGCGAGACGATGGAAGACCAGCTGCGCGCCGAGATCGACGGCTGATCCGGTCTCAGCCGGTGCGCAGCGGCTTCTCGCTGCCGCGCACGGCCACCGCCGGTCTGGCCTGGCGCTTGCGCGCGAAGTTCCACACGCGCCACGCCAGCAGCACCCCGATGATTGCGGCGTAGACGAACACCTCGGCGAAGTTGTTCTTGCCCGCGCGCATCCAGAAGAAGTGCAGCAGCCCGAGCCCCGCGATCACGTAGACCAGCTTGTGCAGCAGCTGCCAGCGCTTGGCGCCCATCGCCTTGATCGCGCGGTTGAACGACGTGGCCGCCAGCGGCGTCAGCAGCACGAAGGCCGAGAAGCCCACCAGGATGAACGGCCGCTTGGCGATGTCCTTGGCGATTTCGCCCCACTCGAAGCCCATGTCGAACCAGCTGTAGCACAGCAGGTGCAGCACCACGTAGAAGTACGCGAACAGGCCCAGCATGCGGCGCAGCCGCGCCAGCGCATTGAGCTTGGCGATCACGCGCAGCGGCGTCACCGCCAGCACGATGCAGATGAAGCGCAGGGTCCAGTCGCCCGTCGCGCGGATCAGGAACTCGGCGGGGTTCGAGCCCAACCCGTCGGTGAAGGCGCCGAAGGCCAGCCGCGCGAACGGCAGCAGGCACAGCAGGAAGACGACCGGCTTGGTCGCCGGGTGCATGAGCAGCTTGTTCAGCATGGCGCAACGACCGGGCGGGCCCGCCCGCTCAGTAGTTCTTCTTCAGGTCCATGCCGGCGTAGAGCTGGCCGACCTGCGCCTCGTAGCCGTTGAACATCTCGGTCTTGCGCCGCTTCGCGAACAGGCCGCCGCCGTCGCCGATGCGGCGCTCGGTCGCCTGGCTCCAGCGCGGGTGGTCGACGTTCGGGTTCACGTTCGAATAGAAGCCGTACTCCTGCGCCGCCGCCTTGTTCCAGGCGGTGCTCGGCTCCTTCTCGACGAAGCGGATCTTGATGATCGACTTGGCCGACTTGAAGCCGTACTTCCACGGCACCACGAGCCGCACCGGCGCACCGTTCTGGTTGGGCAGCACCTCGCCGTACATGCCGAAAGCCAGCAGCGTGAGCGGGTGCATCGCCTCGTCCATGCGCAGGCCTTCGGTGTAGGGCCAGTCGAGCACGCGCGAGCCGACGAAGGGCATGGTCTTCGGGTCGGCCAGCGTCACGAACTCGACGAACTTGGCGTTGCCCTGCGGCTCGACCTTCTTGATGAGCTCGGCCAGCGAGTAGCCGACCCACGGGATCACCATCGACCAGCCCTCGACGCAGCGCAGGCGGTAGATGCGTTCTTCCTGTGCACTGAGCTTGAGCAGGTCTTCGATGCCGTACTTGCCCGGCTTCTTGACCAGCCCCTCGACCTCCACGGTCCACGGCCTCGTCTTGAGGGTGCCGGCGTTCTTCACCGGATCGCCCTTGTCGACGCCGAACTCGTAGTAGTTGTTGTAGCTGCTCGCGTCCTTGTAGTCGGTGAGCTTTTCCATGGTCTGCGCGCCCGGCACGGCCGACTTGGCGCCCGGCAGCAAGGCCAGCTTGTGCGGGCCGGTCGCCTGGGCGAAGGCCTCGCGCCCGGCAAAGCCCGCCAGAGCGGCGCCTGCGGCACCCCCGGCCATCAGCTTGAGCAGGTCGCGCCGGCCTTCGTAGGCCGCGCGCGGCGTGATCTCGCTCGACAGCGGATGGGTGAAACCGCGGGTGTCGCGACGGTGCGAACGGGAAGGGAACGACATGACAGGCCTTTCGCGTGAATCGTTGTGCTCAGGGTAGTTCGTGACATGCCCCGGTTTGGTTACGCGCCATGGCGGCGCGTGGTTTCAATTCTTCGCAAAAGGCGCAAAGCCTGCGCTTACAGCGTGCCGTAGCTGTGCAGCCCGCTCAGGAACATGTTCACGCCCAGGAAGGCGAAGGTGGTCACGGCCAGGCCGGCCAGCGCCCACCAGGCCGCCACGGTGCCGCGCAGACCCTTCACGAGGCGCATGTGCAGCCAGGCCGCGTAGTTGAGCCAGACGATCAGCGCCCAGGTTTCCTTCGGGTCCCAGCTCCAGTAGCCGCCCCAGGCGTCGGCCGCCCACAGGGCGCCGAGCACGGTCGCGATGGTGAAGAAGGCGAAGCCGACGGTGATCGACTTGTACATGACGTCGTCGAGCACCTCGTTGGCCGGCAGGCGCGCCGCGATGCGCTTGCGTCCCAGCAGGATGCCCGCGGCGATCAGCGCCGAGATGCCCGCGTAGATCACCCAGTAGCTGCCGCCAGCCTCCTGCACGCGCTGGCGGAAGGCCACCGGCACGAAGCACAGCGCCACGCCCAGGAGCCAGATCGGCGTGAGCTTGTACCAGCGGGTCTCGCTCGCCTGCTCCTTGATGAGGTAGGCAAAGGCCACCATGGCCGCGAGCGCGAAGGTGCCGTAACCGATGAAGTTGGCGGGCACGTGCAGCTTCATCCACCAGCTCTGCAGCGCAGGCACCAGCGGCTGGATCTCGTGCGCCTCGCGCACGATCGTGTACCAGAGCAAAAAGCCCACCGCCGCGCTCACCACCAGCATCACGAAGGCACCCAGCGCACGCGTGTTGTAGCGCTCTTCGAAATACAGGTAGAACGCCGCCGTCAGCCAGCAGAACAGCACGAACACTTCGTACAGGTTGCTCACCGGGATGTGGCCGATGTCCGGGCCGAGCTGGTGGCTTTCGTACCAGCGCACCATGGTGCCGATCAGCGCCATCGTCACGGCCGCCCAGGCCAGGCGTGAGCCGATCAGGTCGAAGGTGTCGGCCTGCTGCTTGCCGGCGGCGAAGCCGATCCAGTAGAACAGCGTGCTCATGAAGAACAGCACGCTCATCCAGAGGATGGCCGACTGGCTCGACAGGAAGTACTTGAGCCAGAACACCGAGTCGGCGCGCGCCAGGTCGCCCTGGTAAGAGCTGATGGCCAGCAGCGAGGCCGCGGCCACCACCAGCGTCAGCACCCGCAGCGGGCGCCAGAACCAGCAGATGCCGATAACCGAAATCAGCGCGGCCACCAGGATCGGCTTTTCGTAGCTGTCCATCGAGCCGGCGTGGCGCATGAAGGCGAACGCGCCGCCGGCCAGCACCAGCGCCGCGAACACCCAGTCGAACAGGTTGCGGCGGGATAGCCAGCTTTCGTGGAGCGTGAGGGTCGTGGTGTTCATGGTGACGCCGGTTCTTCTTTCTTCAGGGCGAGCAACCTGTGCTTCAGGTGCTCGAATTCGCGATCGCTGTCCAGGGTCTTGCGGTTGACCGAGAACGCCATCGTGGCGACCGTTTCGCGGCCGTCGTTGTCTCCAGAGGCGCCGCCGCCGGGTGTCAGCCACACCCACAGGCGGCGCTCGCGCACGTACAGCATGGCAAAAATACCGACGATCAGCAACAGACACCCCAGATAGACGATGTTCTTGCCAGGGGCGCGCGCCACCTGGAACACGCTGGCCTGCACCTGGGTGAAGTCGGTCATCATCATCGCGACCGGCGCCGGGTAGAAGTGCGCGTCGCTCAGCGCCAGCACGGCCTGCGTCAGGTAGCCCTGCGATTTCTCGTCGTTCGGCAGCGCGGCCAGGCCGGCGCCTTCGCGGCTCAGGTTGAGCACTTCGAACAGCACGTCGTTGAGGATGCGCACCAGCACCGTGCCGGCGCGCTCGCGCTCGGCCTCGGGCACGTTGGCTTCCATGAATTCGGCAATCGCCTGCCAGCCGCCCTGCGACGCGGCGTCGGCCTTGGCGCGCTCGGCGCCCGAGAACAGCGCCAGCGCGCGGGCGGCCGACACGCGCAACTGCTCGGCCATTTCGGGGCGCTTGGGGTCGGTCGCCTTGGCGATGTAGCGCTGGATGGCGCGCTCGCGCGTGGCGGGATCGCCCAGCGCGGTGCGCATGCGCACGAAGCCGTCCATCGAGCCCTGCTCGTCGGCCGGCACGCGCAGGTAGCGGAACGGCTCCTCGGGCTTCTCTCGCATGCCCAGCAGGAACACCGGCTGGCCGTCGCCGGCGTCGACCGGCACCATGTAGTTCTGGTACTCGCGCGCCTGGCCAGCCGCGTCGCGCAGCTTGTAGCCGATGCTGGGGCCGATGTTGCGCAGCACCTTGGGCTTGTTGGTCTTGTTGGCGGCGCCCAGGCGCGACTCGATGCCGTGGCGCAGGTCGACCTTGCGCACGTCGGCGCCGCTGCCCATCGCGCCGCCGTCGGCGAAGTTCTCCACGTTGATCACGCGCAACGCGGCGTACTCGAGCGTGAGCTTGTCCTTGCCGTTGGTGATCTCGGTGCTCGGGCCGCCGATGATGCCCTCGACCTCGAAGGGCTTGGCCGCGGCCGCCATCGGCACCGCCTTGAGCTTCACCGTGGAGCCGCCGTCGTCGAAGCTCGACTGGTAGATCTCCACGCCCTTGTAGCTGGCCGGGTGGTTCACCTCGATGCGGGCGGGCACCTGCTCGCCGCTTTCGCGGTCGTGCAGCACCACCTCGCTGGCGAACAGCTTGGGCATGCCGGTCGAGTAGTAGTCGACGATGAACTTCTTCAGCTCGATGGTGAACGGCAGCTCCTGCAGCAGCACGCCGTCGGCCTGGTTCAGGATGGCCACGTTGCCCCGCCCACCCTCGGGCACGAGGATGTTGCCGCGGAAGGTCGGGTTGGCGGTCGACAGGCGGTGCTCGGGCGCCACGTCGGCGATCATGCCGCCGCCCGTGAACACGCTCTTGCCGTTGAACCAGGTCTGGGCGCGCACGACGAGGTCGCCGTCGAGCAGGCCGCCGATGCACACCAGCACGATGGCGCTGTGGGCGGCGATGTAGCCCAGCTTGTGCGCGCCGCCGGCGCGCGCCGCGACCATCCAGCCCGCCGCGGCCTTGCCGTCGGCGCTGGCGTTGCGCTGCTGCAGCTTGACCTTCCAGCCACCGCTCACGAGCAGCTGGCCGATGCGGTTGGCCGCCATGTCAGGCGTCTCGGCCAGCCGGTTCTCGGCGCGCTGGCCGAAGGCCTTGAGGCTCTGCGCGCGGATGTCTTCCTTGAAGGTGCGCAGGTCGATCAGGATGCGCGGCGTGTTGCGCGCGACGCACAGCGACGTGCTGATCACCAGGAACAGCAGGATCAGCAGGAACCACCAGGCGCTGTAGACCGAGTCGAGCCGCGCCGTACGGAACAGCTCGGCCCAGAAAGGCCCGAACTGGTTGATGTAGTTGTTGATCGGCTCATGCTGCTTGAGCACGGTGCCGATGATCGAGGCGATGCAGATGACCGTCAGCAGCGCGATCGCGAAGCGCATCGACGACAGCAGTTCCACCGCGGCGCGAAGCAGCTGCGGGCCGCGATGCACGCGAAGGCCATGGGTGGAGACGGTCATCGGGAGGGAACCAGGAAAGAGGAAAAAAACAAAAGGGCGGGCCATCCTCCTGGATCGGCCCGCCCTTTGTTTGGGATTTTTATCGGCGGTTAGTTCACGCTGGACAGCGCGACGGCAAAAATCAGCGCAGGCCGGCGATGTAGTCGGCCACGGCCTTGATTTCGCGGTCGTTGAGCTTGGCGGCCACGCCGTTCATGGGCGAGCTGTTCAGGCGGACGTTGTCGCGGAAGGCCACGAGCTGGGCCACGGTGTAGTCGGCATGCTGGCCGCCCAGACGCGGGTACTGGGCCGGCAGGCCGGCACCGTTCGGGCTGTGGCAGCCGGCGCAGGCCGGGATCTGGCGATCGCCGATGCCGCCGCGGTAGATCTTCTCGCCGAGGGCGACCGTGTCCTTCTCCTTCGAGAAGCCCGGCTTGATCTTCTTGGAGCCGACGAACCAGGCGATGTTGCGCATGTCTTCTTCGGACAGCGCCGAGGCCAGCGGCTTCATGATGGCGCTCTTGCGCTTGCCGGACTTGAAGTCCTGCAGCTGCTTGAGGATGTATTCGGGGTGTTGTTGCGCCAGCTTGGGATTGGCTGCGATGGCCGAGTTGCCGTCCGCGTTGTGGCACGAAGCGCAGCTTTGGCTGTTGGCCGGCGTCGCATTGAACAGCGTGTCGCCCTTGGCGGGATCGGGCTTGGCCGGCTTGGCGGCTGCCGCTGCGGGGGCAGCTGCATGCTCATCGGCTGCAAAACTCGCGCTGGCTGCGACGCC
Source organism: Variovorax sp. GW821-FHT06D12 (assembly GCF_059419205.1). Taxonomy (NCBI): domain Bacteria; kingdom Pseudomonadati; phylum Pseudomonadota; class Betaproteobacteria; order Burkholderiales; family Comamonadaceae; genus Variovorax; species Variovorax sp. GW821-FHT06D12. The sequence continues at coordinate 136,996 of NZ_JBWKRI010000005.1, forward strand.
CATGAGGGCTGCAAGCAGAATATTGGCAAACAACTTCATATCGGGGGCTTCGAATTTATGGCGCAAAACCCCGCGATTCTACAATGGCGCCCCGTTCCGAAAGCCCATTGATGACCTCCCCGCGCGCCAAGTCCGCCGCTTATCCTCCCCGCGCGGCCCCTGCCGTGGACCCGCAGGTCGCTGAACGCGAGCGCGTGGCCCTCGGTTGGCTGCACACCGCCCACTTCCTGACCAGCGCTCCGCAACTCGAGCACCTGCCCCCAGTCGACCTGCCTGAGATCGCTTTTGTCGGCCGATCCAACGCCGGCAAATCGACCGCCATCAACACCCTGACGCAGCAGACGCGCCTGGCCTTCGCCTCGAAGACGCCCGGCCGCACGCAGCACATCAACCTGTTCGGCATCGGCAAGCAGAAGGTCGACGACGCCGTGCTGGCCGACCTGCCCGGCTACGGCTATGCCGCCGTGCCGAAGGAAGCCAAGCTGCGCTGGCAGCGCGTGATGGGCAACTACCTCATGACGCGCGAAAGTCTGCGCGGGGTTGTCCTGATGTGCGATCCGCGCCACGGCATGACCGAGCTCGACGAGATCCTGCTCGACGTGATCCGTCCGCGCGTCGAGCAAGGCCTCAAATTCCTGGTGCTGCTGACCAAGTCCGACAAGCTCACGCGCACCGAAGCCGCCAAGGTGCTGTCGATTACGCGACTGAACGCCGGCGGCGGCGAGGTCAAACTGTTCTCGGCCCTGAAGAAGCAAGGGGTCGGCGAAGCGGCCGAGCTGCTGTGGCGCTGGGTGCACCCCGACGACGCCGCGCCAGCGCCCGCGCCGCCACCGGCCGACGACGCCTGATGCGCTAGAGGAACCGGCTGCATCGAGCGCCTCGCCTGCGAAGTTCACTATCAAAACAATAGCGACAGTCAACCCAAGGAGACACGAAGCATGATCGAGACCTTCCAACGCAGCCTGCCCAACGGCACCACCCTGAGCTGCCGCGCGGCCGGCAAGCCGGGCCAGCCGCTGATGGTGTTCCTGCACGGCTTTCCCGAGGCCGCGTTCATCTGGGACGAACTGCTCGCCTACTTCTCGGACCCGGCCCATGGCGGCTACCGCTGCGTGGCGCCCAACCTGCGCGGCTTCGAGAAGTCCAGCGCCCCCACGGAAGTGGCCGACTACAAGGCCCACCTGCTGATCCAGGACATCCAGCAGCTCGTGGCCACCGAGAGCGCCGACGGCACCATGGCCGCGCTGGTGGCCCACGACTGGGGCGGCGCCTTCGCCTGGGGCTACGCCAACGCCTTCCCGCAGCAGGTCGGCAAGCTGGTCATCATCAATTCGCCGCACCCGGGCACCTTCACGCGCGAGCTGCGCAACAACCCGGCGCAGCAGCAGGCCAGTGCCTACATGCACTTCCTGGCGCGCCCCGACGCCGAAGCCCTGCTCGCGGCCGACGACTTCAAGCGCATGTGGCCCTTCTTCCTGCTGATGAAGGCCGGCCCGGACGGTTTCGGCTGGCTCACCGAGGAAGTGAAGCAGCAGTACCGCGAAGTCTGGAGCGCGGGCCTCACGGGCGCCTGCAACCTGTACCGCGTGACGCCGATGAAGCCACCGCTGCCGGGCCAGACCATCGACAGCATCCCGGTGCTGCCGCGCGAACGCCTCACGGTGACCATGCCGACCTTCGTGTTCTGGGCACTCGACGACGCCGCGCTGCTGCCGGGCCTGCTCGAAGGGCTGGAAGAGTACGTGCCCCAGCTCGAAGTCAAGAAGGTGCCGAACGCCACCCACTGGATCGTGCACGAGCAGCCGCAGCTGGTCGCGCGCGAGATCGAGGGCTTCCTGGCCCGCAATCAGTAGATGGGCGGCTCGCCTTCCGGGCGGGTCTTGAACCGGCGGTGCACCCAGTAGTACTGGGACGGCATCGTGTCGATGTAGCCCTGCAGGCGCTCGTTCATGAGCGCCGTGTCGGCCTCGACGTCGTCGGTCGGGAAGTTCTGCCACGCCGGCAGGACCTGAATCTCGTAGCCGCCCGGCGTGAGCTTCGCCACCACCGGCACCACCTTGGCCTTGCCCAGCCGCGCGAAGCGCGACAGCGACGGCACGGTGGCCGCCTGCACGCCGTAGAAGGGCACGAAGATCGTCTGGTCGCGCCCGAAGTCCATGTCGGGCAGCAGGTACAGCAGGCCGCCCTTGCGCAGCCCCGCGAGGATGGGCTTGATGCCGTCCACCCGGTTGAGCGCCGCCACGTCGCCGAAGCGCGTGCGGCCTTCGCGGATCCAGGCGTCGACCATCGGGTCGCGCTGGGTCGTGTAGATCGTGGCCGACGGGCGCGCCGTGTGCATGGTGAGCGCGGTGGCCGCGGCATCGAGCCCGTAGAAGTGCGGCGCGAACAGGATCATCGGCGCGTCGCCCTCGGCGATCTCGCGGATTTCCGAGGCAGAACCGATGATCTTCAGCCGGCTCTTCACCACCTGTTCGGGCGCATGCCAGAGCCAGCTGCGGTCCAGCCAGGACTGCGCGACGAAGACGAAGGTCTCGCGCGCGATAGCGCGGCGCTCGGCCTCCGACTTTCCGGGGAAGCACAGGGCCAGGTTCCGGTCGACCACGCGCCGCCGCGGCACGGCGATGGTGTGCAGCAGGCGGCCGAGGACCCTGCTGAAGCCGCGCACGAGCGGCAGGGGCAGCGGGGCCAGCACCCGCATGAAGCCGATACCAAGTCGGGAACTGAGGCTCATGGCGCGGCCCCTCCGGCGGCGTTGGCCACCACGGCGGGTTCGCCGCGCGGCTCCTTGTAGCGCGCGTAGTCCCAGACGTACTGCCCGGGCAGGCTGTGGATCAGGCGGCCGATGCCGTCGTTCATGGCGGCGGCGGCGTCCTCGATGGAGGCATTGGGGTCGGTGAGCGCGGTGCCGACGATCGGCTCGAAGCGGATCACGTAGCCCGCGCCGCGCGGCAGGCGCTCGCACACGCTGAGAAAGCAGGCGGCACCGGTCTGTTGGGCCAAACGGGGAAGCAGGGTCATGGTGTAGGCGGGGCGGCCGAGGAAAGGCGCCCACACGCCCTGCCCCAGCGGCGGCACCTGGTCGGGCAGGATGCCGGTGTAGCCGCCGCTGCGCAGCGTGCGGATCAGGCCGCGCACGCCGGTGTTGTTGGTCGGCAGGGTCTGCAGGCCGGGCCGGTCGCGCGAACCCGCGGCGATCAGGTCGGCCATCCATTTCTTGCGCGCCGGACGGAACAGCGCGGTGATCGGCCCGAAGTCCGCGAGAAAGCGCTCGCCGATGGCCTGGCCGCACATCTCCCAGCTGCCCAGGTGCGGCGCCACGAGGATCACGCCCTTTTTCGCGCGCATCGCGGCCTCGAAGGCCTCGACGCCTTCCCAGCGTACCACGCGCGTCAGCACGCTCTCGCCCTGCGGGCGCAGCCACAGCCAGGGCAGCTCGGACGCCATGTGGCCGGCGGCGGCGATGGCGGGACGGTACTGCGCGGGCGAGAAGCCGGCGCTCTCGGCGTTGGCCTTGAAGCGGCGGCGGTAGTCCGGCGCGCACCACCAGACCAGCCATCCCAGCAAGGCGCCGAGCCGATGCATCAACGGCATCGGCACGCGGGCAAGCAGGCGGAACAGGGTGATCATTGAACGGGGAGGGGGAGAGAGTCAGGGAGGGTCAAAAGGCGGACGCGCGCGCATGGTATTGCGCGGCTCGAATAGAATGCAAATTGTCGCCGAGTTACGGAACAACTTGCAGGGCGACACCCACAAGCGCGAATGCGATTGTGTCCCGTCGATACGTCGACATCTGCTAAAGCGTTCGCCAGGGCTCCGCAGAGTTGGCAACGCGCCAATTGAACTTCAAGGAGTGACCACAGTGGCGAACGACTTTCTCTTTACTTCCGAATCGGTCTCCGAAGGCCATCCCGACAAGGTCGCGGACCAGATCTCGGACGCGATCCTCGACGCGATCTTCGAACAAGACCCCCGCAGCCGCGTCGCCGCCGAAACGCTGACCAACACCGGCCTCGTGGTGCTTGCCGGCGAGATCACGACCAACGCGCACGTCGACTACATCCAGGTCGCGCGCGACACCATCAAGCGCATCGGCTACGACAACACCGAGTACGGCATCGACTACAAGGGTTGCGCCGTGATGGTCTGCTACGACAAGCAGTCCAACGACATCGCCCAGGGCGTGGACCACGCCTCGGACGACCACCTGAACACCGGCGCCGGCGACCAGGGCCTGATGTTCGGCTACGCCTGCGACGAGACACCCGAGCTGATGCCCGCGCCGATCTACTACGCCCACCGCCTCGTGGAGCGCCAGGCCCAACTGCGCAAGGACGGCCGCCTGCCCTTCCTGCGCCCCGACGCCAAGAGCCAGGTCACGATGCGCTACGTGGACGGCAAGCCCCACAGCATCGACACCGTGGTGCTCTCGACCCAGCACAGCCCCGACCAGAGCGAGACGCCGACCAAGATGAAGGCCTCGTTCAACGAAGCCATCATCGAAGAGATCATCAAGCCCGTGCTGCCCAAGGAATGGCTGCAGAACACGCGCTACCTGATCAACCCGACCGGCCGCTTCGTCATCGGTGGCCCGCAGGGCGATTGCGGCCTCACCGGCCGCAAGATCATCGTCGACACCTACGGCGGCGCCTGCCCGCACGGCGGCGGTGCGTTCTCCGGCAAGGACCCGTCGAAGGTCGACCGCTCGGCCGCCTACGCCGCGCGCTACGTGGCCAAGAACATCGTGGCCGCCGGCCTGGCGCGCCAGTGCCAGATCCAGGTGGCGTACGCCATCGGCGTGGCCCAGCCGATGAACATCACGGTCTACACCGAAGGCACCGGCGTGATCCCCGACGAGAAGATCGCCGAGCTCGTGCGCGAGCACTTCGACCTGCGCCCGAAGGGCATCATCCAGATGCTCGACCTGCTGCGCCCGATCTACCAGAAGACCGCCGCCTACGGCCACTTCGGCCGCGAAGAGCCCGAGTTCACCTGGGAAGCCACGACGCAAGCGGCCGCACTGCGCGCCGCAGCCGGCCTCAAGTAAGCACTGCGACTACCGGGCCTCAAGGCCCGCCGTCCCCTCGGGGCGGCGGGCCTTTTCCTTTCATGGCGCGTTCGCTCAGAAGCGGTACGCGCCGCTCAGGCCCACCGTCCAGTTGCGCCCCGGCGCGGGCTCGTAGAAGCGCGCATTGCCTTCGTTGACGATGACCGAGCCCATGTAGCGCCGGTCGAACAGGTTGTCGACGCGCGCGAAGGCGTTGAAGTCCCAGCGCTCCCACTTCTTCAGGTAGCCGGCGTACAGCGCCGCCACGGCGTAGCCGTGCGCGCTCGCGGTGTTCAGGTCGTTGGCCTGGATGCGGCTCAGCGCGCGCATCTCGACACCCGCGCGCCAGCCCTCGGGCGGCACCCAGCCGAGCGAAGCGAACAGCGACTGGCGCGCGATGCCCGGGATGCGGTTGCCCGCGTTCACCGCATTGCTGCCCGCGCAAGGCGACGGCGAGCAGAACGCATCGCGGTAGGTCGCGTCCAGCCACGTGTAGGCGACCTGCGTGCGCCAGTGGTCGGTCGTTTCGTGCTGCCAGCCCAGTTCGAAGCCGTTGCGCCGCGTGCGCCCCGCGTTCTGGAAGGTGGCGCGGCCGCCGCTGTTGGTGGCGGTGACGATCTCGTCGCGCGTGCGCGTGTGGAACAGCGCCGCCGTCAGCAGGCCGCCGGCCAGCCGCGCCTTCGCGCCCACCTCGAGGCTGTCGTTCACCGAAGGCCGCAGCCCGAAGTTGAGCCCGCTCGCGCCGCCCGGGCGGTACGACAGCTCGTTGAGCGTCGGCGTCTCGAAGCCCCGGCCGACCGAGCCGTACACCGCGAGATCGGGCGTGGCCTGGTAGCGCAGCGAGGCCACGGGCAGGGTCTTGCTGTAGCTCGCGCTGCCGCTGTCGTCGCGGTTGGCACCACCGATGTAGAGGTCGTGCGAATCGAAGTGCACACGGCTGCGACGCACGCCGGCCTCGAGCGTCCAGCGCTCCGCGAAGCGCCAGGCCGCCTGCGCATAGGGATCGAGGTTCCAGACCTCGTTGCGCTCGTTGCGGCGCAGCCGCCCCTGCACGCCCAGCAGGGGCGCGGCCACCGGGCCCAGGTAGTTCTCGTAGCCGCGGCGGCGCTCGCGCAGGCTGTCGTAGCCCAGGCCCGCCACGAGGTCGAAGGGCCGGTCGGCCAGCTGCAGCGCGGCGGTCCAGCGCAGGTCGACGCCGCCGTACTGGCGCGTGAGGTCGATCACGCCGCCCGCATGCAGCGGGCTCTGCTGCGCCGACGGCGGGATCGACTGGAACTGCACGGTCTTGCGTTCGCCGCCGTAGACCATGAACTGCAGCGCTTGTTCAGCATTCAGGCGCCGCTCGTAGCGCAGGCCGACCTGCGTCTGCTCGACCGTCTTGCGCGTGTCGTACTGCAGCGCGAGCGGCGCCTTGCGCGGTGCCTGCGCGACCTGCTCGGCCGTCAGGCCCAGTGGGTCCTGCGCCTCGATGCGCACGCTGTTGAACACCAGCGTCAGCTTGTCGCCGTTGTCGAGCGCGACGCCCAGCTTGCCGTTCGCGATGTTGCGCCGCGCGGCACTCTGCTCACGCCAGCCGTCGGTGCGAAAGTGGCTCGCGCCGAGCAGGTAGTCGACCGCGCCCTGCGAACCGCTCAGCTGCAGCGACTGGCGCCAGCTGCCGAAGCTGCCGCCCGCCAGCGAGTACGACAGGCGCGGCGCGCCCTCCCCCGAGGCCGTGAACGCCTGCACCACGCCGCCCGACGAATTGCCGTACAGCGCCGAGAACGGCCCGCGCAGCACTTCGACGCGGTCGACCGAGCCGATGTCGATGTTCGAGGTCTGCCCCTGGCCGTCGGGCAAGGTGGCCGGAATGCCGTCGACGTACAGGCGCACGCCGCGCACGCCGAAGGTCGAGCGCGCGCCGAAGCCGCGCACCGACAGCTGCAGGTCCTGCGCGTAGTTCATGCGGTTCTGCACCTGCAGGCCGGGCACGGCGCCCAGGCTCTCGGACAGGTTGACCTGCATCCGGCTGTCGCGCATCTCGTCGCCATCGACGCGGTCGACCGAGCCGGGCACGAGAAACGGAGACAGCGTGCCGCGCGGCGTCGAAACGGTGACATCGCGCAGCGTGCCAGCCGGCGACGTGGCGGGTTGCTGGCCGTGCACGGCCAGCGGAACGCCCAGGATCAGAAGGCGAAGCGGGTAGGAGAGTGCGGCATTCATCGGCACCGATTCTGCGTCGGTGCCCTGCCCCTTTCGCCTAGCGCGAACCCGTGCGCGGCGACCGGCGCCAGCCGTACCAGGCGCACACGAGCACCGGAATGCCCAGGCCCACCCAGGCCACCATGTCGCCGAGGCCGCCGTCGCTGAACAGCGCGGTGATGAGGCCGACCGTGGTCATCACGCCCAGCGCGATCGGCCAGCCCCACATGCGCCAGAAGGACTGGTGCGGTGCCTTGTGGTGCGTCGTCATGCCTGCACCTTCATGGCCGGTGCCGGGTCGGGCTGCGGGCCCGATACCGTGGCGGGCGCCGCAGTCGTCGTGGTCGTCCGTGCCGGCACGGTGTTGCCGCGCTTGAGCCACAGGTACAGCCCGCTGCCCAGCACGATGATGGTCGCGATGTCGAGCAGCGCCCACAGGATCTGCATCGGCATGCCGCCGTAGTCGCCGAAGTGCAGCGGCTGCGACACCAGCAGGCCCGTGAGGTACCACGGCATCTTCGGCGCCGCCGTGACCTCCGCCGTCTTGGCATCGACCAGCACCGGCTGCAGCAGCTTCGAGGTGAAGGGCTCGTTGCCGCGCAGGAAGAAGGTCGTGTGGTGCGGGCTCGAGAACGAGGTGCCCGGGAAGGCGATGAACGACAGCTTCATGCCCGGCGCCTTCTGCATCGCCCCTTCCATCGAGCGCTGCAGCGAGCCGCGCTCGGCCACCGGCACCACCGGCTCGTTCTTGTAGGGCGCGAGCAGCGTGCTGAGCTGGTCGTACTGCCAGTACTTGATGATCAGGTCGGCCCAGGTGTTGATCATGCCGGTGGAGCCCACCACGAACAGCCACACCAGCGTGACGATGCCCAGCAGGTTGTGCAGGTCGAGCCACTTCAGGCGCGGGCGCTTCTCGCGCCGCACGGTGCCGAAGTCGAGCTTGCGCATGAACGGCGAATACAGCACCACGCCCGAGACGATGGCCACCAGCAGCAGCAGCCCCATGAAGCCCAGGAACAGCTTGCCCGGCAGCCCGGCGAACAGGTCGACGTGCAGCTTGAACATGATGTACATGAAGCCCTGGCTGAACTCCGGCTGCGCCAGCACGACGCCGGTGCGCGCATCGACCGCCACCGACTTGAAGTCTTCGGTGGGTTCGGGCGTGGGCGTGAGCGTGACGAACCACAGGCCGTCGTCGTCCTCGGGCTGCGAGACGAACTGCACCACGCGGTCGGGGTGCTTGGCGCGGCCGATCTCGACCACCTTGTCCAGGCTGATGCGCGGCGTGTTCGCCGGCATCTTCGGTGCCTCGACCTCGGTGCCCAGCAGGTGGCCGATCTCGTGGTGGAAGATCAGCGGCAGGCCGGTGATGCACAGCAGCAGCATGAACACCGTACACACAAGGCTGCTCCACTTGTGCACCCAGGCCCAGGTCTTGATCTTTCGGCTGTCCATGTCGTCGTGCGTCGTTGGGTGGAGAAAAGGCTAGAAGCGGTAGGTGGCGCTCGCCACGATGTTGCGTCGCGCACCGTACCAGCAGTCGCCGCGCGACAGGCAGGTGCTGAAGTACACCTTGTCCGTCACGTTGTTGATGTTGAGCGCATAGCGCCACTGGGCCGTATCGTAAGCAAACACCAGGTCGGCCAGCGCCACACCGGGGATGCGCGGGCCGGTGCCGAACTGGGTGTCGCGGAACGAACTCATCACGCGCACGCCGGCGCCGGCCGAGAAGCCGCTCATGCCGGCCACCGAGAACCTGTACTTGGCCCAGAAGCTGGCCTGGTGCTTGGGCAGGCCTTCGATCTGCGCGTCGGCGTCGGTGTAGTTGTAGTGGGCGATCAGGTCGAGGTTGGTGCCCACAGAGCCCTTCGCTTCCAGTTCCACGCCCCGGGTCTTGGTCAGGCCGCGCTGCGAGAACACCTTCGGCTGCTCTTCGACGATCTGGTTCTTCTCGCGCAGGTCGTACACCGCGGCGCTGAAGGCCATGGCGCGGTTCTTCGGCTCGTACTTGACGCCCGCTTCCCACTGCTCGCCGCGCAGCGGCGAGAAGATGCGGCCTTCGCGCGGCGACTGCGGCGTGAACGACTCGCTGTAGCTCAGGTACGGCGACCAGCCCGAAGGATGGGCGTACATCACGCCCAGTCGCTTGGTGGTGGCGCTGCTCTTTTGCTCGTCGCTGCCGGCGGCGCTGGACACGGCCCGGTCATGGCGCAGGCCGGCCACGAAGATCCAGTTGTCGAGCTTGATCTGGTCCTGCAGGTACAGGCCGGTCTGGCGCTGGCGAGTGCGCGGACGCGCCACGCGCTCGGGTTCGTCCACGTGGCCGTACACCGGCGCATAGAGGTCGATGGTGTCGACCGTGGTGCCGCCCCAGACGTTCTCGCGCTGGCGCGCGAAGTCCGCGCCCACGAGCAGCGTGTGCTTGAGCGCGCCGGTCTGGAAGTGGCCCTCGACGTGGTTGTCCAGGGTCTGCGTGCGGTTGCGGGTCAGCTGGCTGTCGAAGTAGCGGGGGAACACGCGCTTGAAGATCGGGTCGGTCGACCAGCTGTCGAAGCCGCTGAACGCGCCACCGTAGTGGTAGCGGTTGTCGTTTTCGTTCTTCGCGTAGCGGAAGTTCTGGCGCACGGTCCAGCTGTCGTTGAACTTGTGCTCGAACTGCCAGCCGAAGGTCTGGCGCTCGCTGTTGTAGTAGTCGCCGGCCTCGCCGATGAAGCGGCTGGCCGGCACGCGGCCGTTCGGGTTCGGCAGCAAGGTGCCTTCCCACGGCAGGAATTGTGAGCTGCTGCCGCTCTTGTCTTTTTGCCACAGCCCCTGCAGCGTCAGCGAGGTCGCCGCGTTGGGCCGCCAGGTGAGCGACGGCGCGATCACGCTGCGGTCGTCTGGCACGTTGTCCACCTGCGAATCGGACTTGCGCTGCAACGCGATCAACCGGTACGACAGCGAGCCGTCGGCATTCAGCGGACCGGTCAGGTCGGCCTGCACCTGCTTGCGGCCGAAGCTGCCGAACTGCACGCCCACCTCGCGCTGGGCCTCCTGCAGCGGCCGCTTGCTGACCATGTTGACCACGCCCGCCGCGGTGCCCGCGCCGAACAGCATGCCCGAGGGGCCGCGCAGCACTTCGAGGCGCTCCAGCGTGTAGGGCTCGGTGCGCGTGGTGCTGGTGTAGTAGCCGTAGGCCTGGCGCAGGCCATCGAGGTAGATGTCGGGGTAGGCGCCGCGCACGCGGATCGAGTCGGTGCGCGAATCGACACCGTAGGCGTCGGAGCGCACGCCCGCCGCGTAGTTGAGGGCGTCCTGCAGGTTGTTGGCGCCCTGGTCGACCATCTGGTCGCGCGTGATCACGGTGACGGACTGCGGCGTTTCCGACAGCGGCGTGTCGGTCTTGGTGGCGGTGACGGCGTTCTTCGCGCGGTAGCCGATCACGGGCGAGGTGGCGGTTTCGGCTTCGGCGTTCGCATCGACACGCACTTCGGGCAGCGAGCCCGTACCGCCCGTTTGCGCCAGAACGTGCTGCTGCGCGTAGATCGCCAGACAGCCCACCAGCACCGAAGCGGCCCTGCGCCGCGCCCTCATTCTTGCCATGTTTTTATTGCTCATTGAACACTATTGATAACAATTCGCATTCTATTGTCAAGAAAGTCGCGGTCCACGGGTTTTCCAGCACACGGGGGCGAAGCGTTGCAAAACCGCCGCGGTCGCCGCCGCGCGCCGGGCTACGATGCCGCCCGCACGCCCTTGCGTGCGCTGACAGGCCCCATGCTCAAGCTCCTCGCCTCGTTGTTTCCTGCGCTGCGCGGCCCGGCGCTGGTGCTGGTCGTGCTGGTGCTCACCGGCTGCGCCGGCCTGCCGCCGCGCCTGCCCGATGGGCCGCCCTCGATCGCCATTCCCGCTTCGGCCGCCACCCCGCTCGGCCACGCCGCCGCCAGCCTCGATTCGCCGCCCGACGGCCTGTCGAGCATGCGGCCGCTGATCGAGGCCTCGTTCGCACTCGATGCGCGGCTGGAACTCATCCGCCGCGCCCGGGCCTCGCTCGACGTGCAGACCTACCAGCTCGGCAACGACAAGACCGGCCGCCTGCTGCTGCGCGAACTGCGCGACGCCGCCCGGCGCGGGGTGCGCGTGCGCCTGCTGCTCGACGACTTCTACACCGCCGGCATGGACCGCCTGCTGCTCGGGCTGGCCGCCGAGCCCAACGCGCAGGTGCGGCTGTTCAACCCTTTCGTGAACGCGCGCGATCACTCATCGCTGCGCTGGCTGGAGTTCTTCGGCGATTTCCGGCGGCTCAACCACCGCATGCACAACAAGCTGTTCATCGCCGATGGCGCCATGGCCATCGCCGGCGGACGCAACCTCGCGGACGAGTACTTCCTGCGCAGCGAGAGCGCCAACTTCATCGACTTCGAGCTGCTGCTGGCCGGCCCGGTGGTGCCGCAGTCGGCCGGGATCTTCGACACCTACTGGAACAGCGACGTGGTCTACCCGCTGCAGCGCATGGCCGGCACGACGCTCACGCCCGATGAGCTGAAAGCCGCCTTCGACGCCGCGACCTCGCCCGCCTTCGCGCCGCTGCCCGATCCGCTGGCCGCCACCGACCTGCTGGGCGACCTGCCGCTGGGCGCGCAGCTGGACAACATCGGCGAGACGCGCTGGATCCGCGCCGAGGCCGCCGCCACCGCCGACAGTCCGAACAAGGCCCTGGGCACGATGGCGCGCCCGCAGGAGTCGCTGGCCCAGCGCTTCCACGAGATGCTGGGCGCCGCGAAGTCGAACGTGGTGGTGATCTCGCCCTACTTCATTCCGGGCGACGAGGGCATGGAGCGCATCCGCATGGGCCGCGACCACGGCCTGAGCATCACCGTGGTCACCAACTCGCTGGCCGACAGCGACGAGCCGCTGGTGAACATCAACTACAACCGCTACCGCGTCGACATGCTCAAGCTGGGCGTGAACCTGTACGAGGTCAGCACGCAGCAGCTCAAGCGCAGCGGCCAGTTCCGCAGCCTGCTCAAGAAGGCGCGCGGGCGCCTGCACGCCAAGCTGGCGCTGGTCGACCGCCAGTGGGTGCTGCTGGGCTCGATGAACCTCGACCCGCGCTCGGCCCTGCTGAACACCGAGTTCGGCGTGCGCGTGCGCAGCTTCGAGCTCACGCAGGCGCTGCTCTTCGCCTACCAGCTGGACGACATGGAAGGCGTGTACCGCGTCGTGCTCAAGCCCGACGGCCAGAACGTGCAGTGGATCGGCACCGGCGACGTGCACAACGAAGTGCTCGACAGCGAGCCCGACTCCAGCATGCTCACGCGCCTGCAGCTGCTGCTGTTCTCGTGGTTCGTGCCGACCGACCAGTTGTGAGCCGCGAGCGGGCGGCCCCGCGTCGCATCCTTGCCACAAATGCAAACGCCTCGCATTTAGCTCTTTAGAATTCAGCCCGCCGCGTCCAGCGGCCGTCATGGCGTCCCGCCACGGAGCTTCTTCCGTCCGCGCTGCGCCATTGCCTCACCCAGACATTTCCAGTTCAAGGCAGGGCACGACAACGCCCTTCGTCTCTCGCGACGAAGGGCGTTGTCGCGTACGGCTGCCCCTGCGCGGCGCCGCCCTCCAAGAACAAGCACAACCGGACAACATGAAGCCCTCTTCCCGCACAGCCACCCGCACCGCCACCCCCTCGCGCCCGCTGTGGCCCCTTTCGCTGCTGGCCGGCGCCGCCCTCGCGTCGCTGTCGGGCGTCGCGCTGGCACAGGCCGCCGCCACGACGCTGAAGGAAGTCACCGTCAGCGCCGAGGACGACAAGGGCTACGCCCCGGCCGCCACCAGCACCGCCACCAAGGGCAGCGCGCCGCTGCGCGACGTGCCGCAGGCCGTCAATGTGCTGCCCGAACAGCTGCTGCGCGACCAGGGCGCCGTGTCGATGCAGGACGCCCTGCGCAACGTGCCGGGCGTGAGCTTCAACCACGGCGACGGCCAGCGCGACCAGGTCGTGATCCGTGGCTTCAGCGGCATCTCCGACTGGTTCGTCGATGGCGTGCGCGACGACGCGCTGTACTTCCGCGACCTCTCGGACACCGAGCGCATCGAAGTGCTCAAGGGCCCGGCCGCCGTGCTCTACGGGCGCGGCTCCTCGGGCGGCCTGATCAACCGCGTGACCAAGAAGCCCGTGTTCGAGCGCCGCTTCGGCGAGGTCTCGCTGGGCCTGGGCAGCCACCACTACACGCGCAGCACGATCGACCTGAACACGCCCATCGGCGAGAACATGGCTTTTCGCCTGAACGTGGCGGGCGAGCAGTCGGACAGCTACCGCGACCAGCAGTTCACCGACCGCCACAACATCGCGCCCTCGCTGGCGATCAAGTTCAGCCCGCAGACCGACCTGCTGCTGCAGTACACCAACCTGCGCGACCAGCGCCTCACCGACTTCGGCATTCCGGCGCTCAACGGCCGCCCGGTCGACGTGCCCATCGGCGCCTACTACGGCTCGGCGCACGGCAAGCGCGACGACACCGTGACCAGCAAGGTGCAGACCTTCACCGCCACGCTGAACCACCGCTTCAGCGACGCGCTGAGCCTGCGCAACACCACGCGCTATTCGAGCTACCACCTGGACCGCAACAACACGCTGCCCAGCGGCACCACCGACCCGGTGCGCCTGACGGTGGGCCGCACGCGCGGCATCGTCGACCGCGACGAGAGCGGCTGGTTCAACCAGACCGACCTGACCTGGCGCAACGACCTGGGCGGCTTCAAGCAGGAGTGGCTGGTCGGTGCCGAGTTCGGCGTGCAGCGCAAGCGCCTTTTCAGCGTGTCTTCCGCCACAGGAGCGCAGCGCGTGAACCTGTTCAGCCCGGTGGCGGACCCGCTGCCGATCCCGCTGGCCACCTACCTCGCCGACGGCGCGATCCCGAGCAACAGCGAGTTCAAGACCGCGGCCGTCTACGTCCAGGACCAAATCACGCTGGCGCCGCACTGGAAGGCGCTGATCGGCGGACGCTACGACGTGTTCAAGCAGGACACCAGTTTCGAGCGCAAGCTCGCGCCGCTGGAACGCACCGACCGCAAGTTCAGCCCGCGCGCCGGCGTGGTGTGGCAGCCCGACACGGTGCAGTCGTACTACGTGTCGTACAGCCGCTCGTTCCAGCCCTCGGGCGAGAACTTCGCGCTGTCCACCGGCAACATCGACAACGCGCCCGAGATCACCGTCAACAAGGAAATCGGCGCCAAGTTCGACCTGCTCGACGGCGGCCTGAACCTCACGACCGCGCTGTTCAACCTGGAGCGCTCGGGCATCAAGAACACCGACCCGAACAACCCGCGCCGCCAGATCAACGTCGGCACGCAGCGCACCAACGGCCTGGAGCTTGCGCTCAACGGCCGCCTGCCGGGCCGCTGGGACGTGAGCGCGGGCTATGCCTACCTCGACGCGAAGATGACCAAGTCGCTCGCCACCGTGAGCTCGCTGCAGCTGCCCGTGGGCGCCGCGATCCCGGTGCAGGGCAAGACCGCCGCGCTCACGCCGCGCCACTCGGCCTTCGTGTGGGCCATGAAGGACCTGGGCCACGGCTTCAGCGCCGGCGGCGGCCTGAACTACGTCAGCGCGCGCTACGCCTCGCTGAGCAACCTCGTCACGCTGCCCTCGTACCTGACCGCCGACCTCGCGGCCAACTACAAGACCGAGCGCTACGAGATCGCGCTGAACCTGAAGAACATCGCGAACCGCAAGTACTACGTGTCGGCCCACGGCAGCGTGGACAACCTGATCCTGCCGGGACCGGGGCGCGAGGTGCAGCTGACGCTGCGCGCCAAGTTCTGAGAAGGCCTCAGGTCGCCGCCGCCACCTTGCGCCGTTGCAGCCAGGTGACCCACCACGCGCCCGCCGTGCACAGCACCAGGTAGACGACAGCGACCAGGATGTAAACCTCGACCACGCGCCCGTCGCGTTGTCCCACCTTGCTGGCGGCGCCGAGAAAGTCGTTCAGGCTGATCACGTAGACCAGCGAGGTGTCCTTGAGCAGCGCGATGGTCTGGTTGATGAGCGAGGGCGTCATGTTGCGAAAGGCCTGCGGCAGGATCACGTGCCGCATCGCCTGCCCCGGAGACATCCCCAGCGACTGCGCCGCCTGCATCTGGCCGGCGCGCACGCTGCCGATGCCGGCGCGGATGATCTCGCAGTAGTACGCGGACTCCGCGAGCACGAAGGCCACGAGCGCGGCGTAGATCGGCCCGACGCCGAGGTTCGGGTCGCCGGTCACGGCGCGCAGCACCACCGGCATCAGGAAGTAGATCCACAGGATCGTGAGGATCAGCGGGATCGAGCGGAACAGGTTCACGTACCCCGCCACGAGCGCCGCCACCGGCCGCGGCGCGAAGATCCGCGTGATCGCCAGCAGGGTCCCCAGGCCGATGCCGGCGGCCATGGAGGCCGCCACCAGCAGGGCGGTCATCTGCAGGCCCTGCAGCAGGTAGGGCCAGGCGCGCTGCAGGGCGACCCAATCGAAGTCGTAGCCCATCACGCGGCGCCCAGCAGCCCGGGCACCCGCACCCGGTGTTCGATGCGGCGCATCAGCACGATCACGCCGTAGGTGATCGCCATGTAGATGAGCGTCGCCACGATGAAGGCCTCGAAGGGATGGGCGCTGAACTCGCTGAGCTGGCGCGTCTGCCCGGTGAGCTCCATGAGCCCGATCGTCAGCGCGACGGCCGAGTTCTTGAACACGTTCAGGAAGTCGGACGTCAGCGGCGGGATGACGATGCGCAGGGCCTGCGGCAGGATCACGTAGCGGTAGGCCGCCACGGTTCCCAGGCCCATCGCCATGGCCGCCTGCTTCTGGCTGCGCGGCACCGACTCGATGCCTGCACGCACCTGCTCGGCCGCCTTCGCCGCCGTGTAGAGCGTGAGGCCCACCAGCACGGTGAGGAACTGGTTCGCGGTCGGGTTCATCTGCTTGATCGCATGGCCCCAGGCGGTCGGCAACAGCTCGGGCACCACGAAGTACCAGAGAAACAGCTGCACCAGCAGCGGCGTGTTGCGAAAGCAGTGGATGTACACCGCCGACAGCACGCGCGCGGCCCGGTGGGGCAGCGTCCGTGCCACGCCAGCGATCAGGCCCAGGCCCAATGCCAGCGTCCAGGCCAGCAGCGACAGCGCGACCGTCCACAGCAACCCGCGCACCAGCATCAGGCCGTACAGGCCCTCCCCCGTGACCGAGGGTTTGAAGAAGATCAACCAATCCCAGGTGTAGTGCATCGCGAAAGGTGCCGGCAGACGGTTCGGTTCGTGAAGGGGTGGCCGCGCCCGTGCCTTACAGCGGCTGGTCGCTCGGATGGCGCACGAGTTCCTGCATGTCGGGCGACATCGGGAAGTTGACCGTCACGCTGCCCTTCACCGCGATGGGCTTGAGGAAGTACTTCTCGTACAACGCGGTGAACTCGCCCGATCGCATCATCCCGGTGATCACGCCGTCGACAAGCTTCTTGAACGCCGCGTCGCCCTTGCGCAGCATGCAGCCATAGGCTTCCTTCTGCTGCGGCACGCCGACCACCTCCCAGTCCGCCGGGTTCCTGGCGCGGGCGATGTTGCTGAAGAGAATGATGTCATCCTGCGTCGCCGCCACTGCGCGCCCCGTCTCCACGGTCAGGAAGTTCTCGTTGATGTCCTTGGCCAGGATGATCTGGATGCCCCACTTGTTCTTCTCGTTGAGCTGCCGCAGCATGCGCTCCGCCGTGGTGCCCGCGCTGACCACGACGTTCTTGCCCACGAGGTCGGCCCAGTGCTTGATGCCGGAGTTCTTGCGCACCAGCAGCCGCGCGCCCACGACGAAGAAGGTCGTCGAGAACGACACCTGGTTCTGCCGCTCGGCGTTGTTGGTGGTCGAGCTGCACTCCAGGTCGACCGTCTGGTTGGCCACCAGCGGAATGCGCGTCTGCGGCGTGACTTCCAGGGTCTTGACCTCCAGCCGGGCGAGCTGCAGGTCCTTCTTCACCTGGGCGACCACGCGCTGCGAAATTTCCCAGGCGAAACCGGCCTGCTTGTTGTGGTCGTCCAGGTAGTTGAACGGGATCGAGGCGCCGCGCGTGGCCACGGTGATCGCCCCGGTGTCCTTGATCTTCTTGAGCGTGCCGTCCAGCGGCGGCGCGGTCTGCGCGGCAACGCTTGCGCACAGCGCGAGGCCGGCCATGGCGAGGAAGGAACGGATCAACGCGGCGTGAAGGGTCGGCTTGAAAGTCATCGCAGGCTCCAGGTGTCGGGGGTCAGAGATCGAAACGCGTGGCGCAGGCGTCCAGCGCGCCCTGCAGCTCGTCGCGCAGGGCCTGGGGGTCGTCCAGGCCGATCGACAGGCGGATGACCGGCCCTTCGACGTCGCAGAAATTGCGCCTGGCGAGTTCTTCCGCCGGGTAGAAGGCCGCGATGCTGCGCACGCCGCCCCAGCTGGCGCCGATGGCAAAGCGCTTCAGGCCTGCGAACAGCGCCCGGTAGGCGTCGTAAGGGCAGTCCACGAGCTGCAGCGACATCACGCAGCCGGGCTGCGCGAAATCGCGCGCCCACAGCGCATGGTCCGGCGCGCCGGGCAGCGCCGGAAAGAGCATGCGGCGCACGAGGCGGTGCGCGGCGAGTTGCCCGGCGATCAGGCGCGCGCTGGCGGCCTGGCGCTCCATGCGCACCTGCATCGTGTCCAGGCCCCGGGCCACCAGGAAGCAGTCCTCCGGGCTCACGGCCAGCCCCATCAGCGACTGCAGGCCGCGCAAGGAGCGGTACAGGCCTTCGTCCTGGGTGGTGACGCTGCCCATCAGCACGTCCGAATGGCCGCCCATGTACTTGGTGCATGCGTGAATGCACAGGTCGACGCCGTGCGCCAGCGCGGCAAAGCCCAGCGGGCTGGCCCAGGTGTTGTCGATGGCGGTCAGCACGCCACGGGCGCGCGCCACGGCGGTGATCGCCGGCACGTCCTCGACTTCCATCGTCACCGTGCCGGGCGACTCCAGCCAGATGAGCCGCGTGTTCGGGCGCACGAGGCGCTCGATGCCCGCGCCGATGCGCGGCGCATAGAACTCGACCTCGATGCCCAGCGCCTGCAGCCGTTCGACGGCGAAGGACTTGGCCAGGCCGTAGGCGGCATCGGTCATCAGGAGGTGGTCGCCCTTCTGGAGCAGCGCGAGCAGCACGCCGCAGATGGCCGCCTGTCCGGAAGGAAAGACGATGCCGTGCGCGGCGCCGTCCAGCTCGGCGATGCGCGCCTCGAGGGCGCGCTGCGTCGGCGTGCCCGTCGTGCCGTAGCTGAAGCCGTCCGGCAGGCGGGTGCGGCGATGCACGAAATCGTCGAGCGAGTCGAACACGACCGTGGAGGCGCGCCACACCGGCGGCACCAGGCTGGCGAAGGCGGCGTCCGCAGGGGACGTGCCGGGATGGGAAATGGATGGGTTCACGATGGAAGTCAGTTCGCGGGGGCCGATTCGATGAGCTGCAGCGCATGCTTCATCTGCTCGACGGCCATGGTTTCGAGATCGGTGTAGACCTTCATCTCCACGCCCAGGCGGGTGAAGGTTTCGCGGGCGGTGGCGATCCGGGCCGGGTCCTGGGTCTTGGGGTTGGCCAGTGCCGCCTCCAGGCGCTTGTACTCGCTGGTGAGCAAGGCCGGCTGCTCGCCGAGGGCACGCAGGCCGGCGTTGGTCATCGAACGGATGCGCAGCAGCATCTTCACGTCCGACTGCTCCATCTCGCCCTGCGCCCGCTCCAGCGCCAGCTTGGCGGCCACCGCCTGCGGGCTGTCGGGCTTGCGGGTGGCCGCAAGGGTCTGGAACCTGGCGACGTCGCTGGAAAAGTCGTGCGCCCATGCGGGCGTCGCACACGCCAGGACCGTCACTGCAAGCGCTGTTCGAAGGTTCATCTCGCGTCTTTCGGGAAGTGGCTGAAGACACCAACTCTAGGACGCTGGAGATAATCCGGATCGCGCCCGAAATTCTTTCTCCATAAGCGGTTGTTATATGTTGCTCCGAGAGATCGAGGTGTTCCGTTCCGTGATGTCCGTGGGCTCCGCGAGCAAGGCGGCCGCACTCCTGGGCGTGACGCAGCCGGCCATCAGCCAGTCGCTGCGCAGGCTGGAGGAAGCCGCGGGCTTTCCCCTGTTCCGCCGGCTGCGCGGCCGCCTGCACCCCACGCCCGAAGCGCAGGCGCTGCTGACCGAGGTCGAGCGCGTCTTCGTGGGCCTGAGCAGCATCGAGCACCGCATGCGCAGTCTCAAGCGCTTCGGCGTCAACACGCTGCGCATGGCGGTGTACCCGGCCTTCGGCCTGAGCTTCGTGCCGCGGGTGCTGTCGCGGCTGGTGGCCGAGCGCGGCGACGCCGACGCCCGTCCGCAGATTTCGCTGCAGGTGCTCAGTTCGCGAGAGGTGCACGAGGCCGTGCTGGGGCGCCAGGTCGACTTCGGGCTGATGGCCGACGAGATGCCGACGACCGGCCTGGAGCACTCCGAATTCGCGCGCTTTCCGGGCGTGGTGGTGATGCATGCCAAGCACCGGCTGGCCCGCGCCAGGACCATCCAGCCGCATCAACTCGCCGAAGAGCCCTTCCTCGCGCTCAATCCGGAAGATGCGTCCCGGCGCCGCCTGGAGCGGGCGCTGGCGGACCGCAACGTCGCATTGAGCGTGCTGGTCGAAACCCCTTACGCGGCCAGCGTGTGCGAGATGGCCCTGAGCGGCATGGGCATCGGCGTCGTCAACCCGGTCACCGCGCTGGAGTACGCGCAGCGCGGCCTGGCCGTGCGCCCGCTGTCGCTGGAGGTGTCCTTCGCTGGCATGCTGGTGCTGCCACCAGGGCAGCCGCTGTCCGGCCTGGCGGTGCGCGTGCTCCAGCTCATGCGCATCCAGCTGGCCGAAGACCAGAAGGCCCTGGCGGGCCTTCTCAAGCCTCGCGCCAGGTAGCGCCGCGCAGGCGCAAGGCATTGGTGATCACCGACGCCGAGCTCAGGCTCATGGCCAGCGCCGCGATCATCGGCGACAGCAGCCAGCCCGTGAACGGGAACAGCACGCCCGCGGCCAGCGGCACGCCCAGGGCGTTGTAGAGGAAGGCGAAGCCCAGGTTCTGCTTCATGTTGGCGATGGTCTGCTCGGAGATGACGCGCGCCTGCGCAATGCCGCGCAGGTCGCCCTTGACCAGCGTCACCTGGGCGCTGTTCATCGCGACATCGGTGCCGGTGCCCATCGCCACGCCGACGTCGGCCTTGGCGAGCGCAGGCGCGTCGTTGATGCCGTCGCCGGCCATCGCGACGATGCGGCCCTCGCGCTGCAGCCTGTCGACCAGCGCGAGCTTGTCGGCGGGCTTCACTTCGCCGTGCACCTCGTCGATGCCCAGCTTCGCGGCGACGGCCCGGGCCGTGGTCAGCCCGTCGCCCGTGGCCATGATGACGCGCAGGCCCGAAGCCTTGAGCGCGGCCAGCGCCTCCAGCGTGGTGGGCTTGATCGGGTCCGACACCGCGAGCAGGCCGGCCGCCTGGCCATCCACCGCCAGGAACATGACACTCGCGCCCTCGGCCCGCAAGGCCTCGGCCTGCGGCTTGAGGTCGTCGACCCGCACGCGCAGCTGTTCCATGAGCGCCGTGTTGCCCAGCGCCAGCTTCCTGCCGGCCACGCCGCCGCTCACGCCGATGCCGCTGCTGGATTCGAAACCCTCGGGCGTGTCCAGTGCCAGCTGGCGCTCGCGCGCCGCCCGCACGATGGCGTCGGCCAGCGGGTGTTCGCTGCCCTGGTCCAGGCTGGCTGCGAGCCGCAGCACCTCGTCGGCGGTGAAGCCCGGCGCAGGCACCGCGCGCTCGAACTGTGGCCGGCCTTCCGTCAGGGTGCCGGTCTTGTCGACGATGAGCGCATCGACCTTGCGGAAGTTCTCGATCGCCGCGGCATCGCGGAACAGCACGCCCTGCGTGGCCGCCTTGCCGGTGGCCACCATGATCGACATCGGCGTCGCGAGGCCGAGCGCACAGGGGCAGGCAATGATGAGCACCGCCACGGCATTGATGAGGCCGTAGACCCAGCTGGGCTGCGGCCCGAAGAATCCCCAGGCGAAGAAGGTCAGCACCGCGATGGCGATCACCGTCATCACGAAGTAGCCGGCGACCTGGTCGGCCATCCGCTGCATCGGCGCGCGCGAGCGCTGGGCCTGCGCCACCATCTGCACGATGCTCGCGAGCACGGTCTGCGAGCCGACCTTTTCCGACTGCATGACGAGGGCGCCGTTGGTGTTCAGCGTCGCGCCGATGAGCTTGTCGCCCACGCGCTTGGTCACGGGCAGCGGCTCGCCGGTGAGCATCGACTCGTCGACCGCGCTGCCGCCTTCGATCACCACGCCGTCCACCGGCACCTTCTCTCCGGGGCGCACGCGCAGCCTGTCGCCCACATGCACGTGGCCGATGGGCACGTCTTCCTCGGTGCCGTCGGCGCCGATCCGGCGTGCCGTCTTGGGCGCGAGCCCCAGCAGCGACTTGATCGCCGCGGAGGTTTGCGAGCGCGCCTTGAGTTCGAGGATCTGGCCCAGCAAGGTGAGCGAAATGATCACCGCGGCCGCTTCGAAGTACACCGACACGCGCCCCATCGACACGAACGACGCGGGAAACACGCCGGGCGCCACCGTGGCCACGACGCTGTAGACAAAGGCGGCGGCCGTGCCCAGGCCGATCAGGGTCCACATGTTCGGGCTGCGGTTCGCCACCGACTGCACCGCGCGCACAAAGAATGGCCAGCCGGCCCACAGCACGATGGGAACAGTGAGCACGAGCTCGATCCAGCTTTGCGTGCCCATCTCGAACCACTGCAGGCGGTGGCCGGCCATGGCGAGCACGGTGACGACAACGCTGAGCGGCAGCGTCCAGAAGAAGCGCCGCTTGAAGTCTTTCAGCTCGGGGTCTTCGCCCTCGTCGAGGGTCGGCATCTCGGGCTCCAGCGTCATGCCGCACTTGGGGCAGTTGCCCGGGTGGTCCTGCCGGATCTCCGGATGCATGGGGCAGGTGTAGACCGTGCCTTGCGCAGCGGGCTGCGCAGGGTCCGCGGGCGCATGCCCGTGCGATGCGTGGTGATCGTGGTGGTCGTGATGACCGTGGGGGTGTCCTGCGTGCCTGGTGGACGTGTCGTTCATTCGCGTTCTCCGACAGGAAAGGGGGAAGCCCTTGAGGGGGAAGCGATCAGTGTCCAGGTTGACACGATGTGAAGGTCAAGCCCTGTCGCGCGATACCCTGGAAGAAAAAGCGCCTGCATGGCAACCGGCGCATGAAAGACGCGTGCGCAGGACGCTCACTTGCCGGCCTTGCCCACCAGCACCGCGCCCTTCATGCCGGCGTCGTAGTGGCCCGGCTGCAGGCAGCCGAAGTCGACCTTGCCGGCCTGGGTGAACTGCCAGACGATCTCGCCGGTCTTGCCCGCGGCCAGCGTGACCATGTTCGGATCGGCGTGCTCCATCTCGGGATTCTTCTTCATGGCCTCGTAGTGCGCCAGCAGCGCCTTCTCGGTCCCGAGCACGAGCTCGTGCTTCAGGACGCCGGAGTTCTTGACGACGAAGCGCACCGTCTCCCCCTGCTTGACCTTGATGTCCGCCGGCGTGAAGCGCATCGAGTCCGTCATGTCGACCTGGACCGTGCGCGTCACCTTGGCGGCCACGCCAGGCTTGCCGACGGCGGCCTCGGCATCGTGGCCGTGGCCACCGGCATGGGTGCCCGAGGCAAAGGCGCCGGCAGCGGCCAGTGCGGCTCCTGCGGCGAAAACGGTGTTGCGGAAGGTGTGTGTCATGGTGTCCTTGGAGATTGCCGGGATGCCGCGACTCTAGGAAGCCAAGCCCGTCCACCACCGATCACCCGGATTACAAAAAAGCAATCTGCGCGCGCGACCTCCGTGCATCGGCGACATGGGCACGGCCTTATTTTGCCCGGGCAAAATATCTCAAAGCTTCCCGGCGGAAGGCACCCGGCCACCCGGTGTTTCCCCGGAAAAGCACGGCGGTGCCAAACGGCGGCAAGGGCGCCGCCCTTGAAAGGTCATCGAATGCCCTTATGATTAGCACTCGCTGCTGACGAGTGCTAACAGCCCTCCCATCCAGTCGACAGGTCGCCGGTTTCTCCGGCGCCCGACCACAAACAAACCCGTTTCTTACCCTTCCAGGAGATGCAATGAAACTTCGTCCTTTGGCCGATCGCGTGATCGTCAAGCGTGTTGACAGCGAAACCAAGACCGCCTCCGGCATCGTCATCCCCGACGCAGCCGCCGAAAAGCCCGATCAGGGTGAAGTCCTGGCCGTGGGCCCGGGCAAGCGCAACGACAAGGGCGAACTGGCCGCACTGACCGTCAAGGTTGGCGACCGCGTCCTGTTCGGCAAGTACAGCGGCCAGACCGTCAAGGTCGATGGCGACGAACTGCTCGTGATGAAGGAAGACGACCTGTTCGCAGTCGTCGAGAAGTAATTCTTCTCCTCCTTTCGATCCCATCCAAATTCAATCCATTCGGAGTTAATTCATCATGGCAGCAAAAGACGTAGTCTTCGGCGGCGAAGCCCGCGCACGCATGGTCGAGGGTGTCAACATCCTGGCCAACGCAGTCAAAGTGACCCTGGGCCCCAAGGGCCGCAACGTGGTGCTCGAGCGTTCGTTCGGCGCCCCCACCGTGACCAAGGACGGTGTGTCCGTGGCCAAGGAAATCGAACTCAAGGACAAGCTGCAGAACATGGGCGCCCAGCTCGTGAAGGAAGTGGCCTCCAAGACCAGCGACAACGCTGGCGACGGCACCACGACCGCCACGGTCCTGGCACAAGCCATCGTTCGCGAAGGTTTCAAGCTGGTGGCTGCCGGCATGAACCCGATGGACCTGAAGCGCGGCATCGACAAGGCTGTCACGGCCCTGGTCGCCGAGCTGAAGAAGGCTTCCAAGCCCACCACCACCTCGAAGGAAATCGCGCAAGTCGGCTCCATCTCGGCCAACAGCGACGAAACCATCGGCAAGCTCATCGCTGACGCGATGGACAAGGTCGGCAAGGAAGGCGTGATCACCGTGGAAGACGGCAAGTCGCTGGACAGCGAACTCGACGTCGTCGAAGGCATGCAGTTCGACCGCGGCTACCTGTCGCCCTACTTCATCAACAACCCCGAGAAGCAATCGGCGCTGTTGGACAACCCCTTCGTGCTGCTGTTCGACAAGAAGATCAGCAACATCCGTGACCTGCTGCCGGTGCTGGAGCAAGTCGCCAAGGCGGGCCGTCCGCTGCTGATCATTGCCGAAGAAGTCGAGGGCGAAGCCCTGGCGACGCTGGTCGTGAACACGATCCGCGGCATCCTGAAGGTCGTGGCTGTGAAGGCTCCTGGCTTCGGCGACCGCCGCAAGGCCATGCTGGAAGACATCGCCATCCTGACGGGCGGCAAGGTCATCGCTGAAGAAGTGGGCCTGACGCTCGAAAAGGTGACGCTGGCCGACCTGGGTCAAGCCAAGCGCATCGAAGTGGGCAAGGAAAACACGATCATCATCGACGGCGCTGGCGCTGCTGGTGACATCGAAGCCCGCGTGAAGCAAGTTCGCGTTCAGATCGAAGAAGCGACCAGCGACTACGACCGTGAAAAGCTGCAAGAGCGCGTGGCCAAGCTGGCCGGCGGCGTGGCAGTGATCAAGGTTGGCGCGGCCACCGAAGTCGAAATGAAGGAAAAGAAGGCTCGCGTCGAAGACGCCCTGCACGCCACCCGCGCTGCAGTGGAAGAAGGCGTTGTGGCTGGCGGCGGCGTGGCACTGCTGCGTGCCAAGCAAGCCGTGGGCGAGTCGGTCAAGGGCGACAACGCTGACCAGGAAGCCGGCATCAAGCTGGTGCTGAAGGCCATCGAAGCGCCCCTGCGCGAAATCGTGAACAACGCCGGCGGCGAAGCCTCGGTGGTGGTGAACGCTGTGCTGGCCGGCAAGGGCAACTACGGCTTCAACGCTGCGAACGACACGTACGGCGACATGCTCGAGCTGGGCATCCTGGACCCGACGAAGGTCACCCGCACCGCACTGCAGAACGCCGCTTCGGTGTCCTCGCTGCTGCTGACGACCGAAGCCATGGTTGCTGACGCACCCAAGGACGAGTCCGGCGCCGGCGGCGGTGGCATGCCCGACATGGGTGGCATGGGCGGCATGGGCGGCATGGGCATGTAATTTCGCTCGCCCCCAGGCTGCGCGGCACTTCGTGTCCGCTACGCCAACCCCCTACCGGGGGCAACACCTGCGGCCCGGCAAAGCCGGTTCCGTGGTGTTTCGCGAAATAGAAAAAAGCCCCGCTTCGGCGGGGCTTTTTTCATGGGGCAATCAGATGCGCTCGCTTATCGAAACTGGTCGCGCAGCGCCATGTACAGCACCTGGAATCGCGCATGCCGCGTCCTGTGCCCATCGGCCCCTTCGGACGAAGGCACCAGTTGCTGCTTGACCGGCGGCAGCGTGCACACCTCGGCCACCGCGCCCCCATCGGCCAGCCACGCCAGGCGCGCCGCGCCGAGCGCCCCGCCCGTTTCGCTGCCCGCGTACAGCGTGAGCGGCACCTGGAAGATGTCGGCCAGCAACTGCCCCCACCACACACTGCGCGCACCGCCCCCCACCAGCGCGACTTCACGCAGCGGCATGTCGGCCGGCAGGCGCAGCGTGTCGAAGCCATCGCGCAAGCCGAAGCTCACGCCCTCGACCACGGCATAGGCGATCTCCGCGGGGCCGTGCGCATGCGTCAGTCCGAACAGCACCCCTTGCGCATTCGGGTTGTTGTGCGGCGAGCGCTCGCCCGACAGGTACGGCAGGAACAGCGGGCATCGCGCCCGGTCCGCCAGCGCAACCGAGGCCGCGGCTTCGAGCAGCGCCGCCTCGTCCGCGAACTTGAAGGTCTTCGCCGCCCAGCTCACCGCGCTGGCGGCCGAGAGCATCACCGACATCTGGTGCCAGCGCCTGGGCAGCGCATGGCAGAAGGCGTGCATCGCCTGCGCGGGGTTCGGCAGGAAGCGGTCGGTCGAGACGAACACCACGCCCGAGGTGCCGAGCGAGACGAAGCCCTGCCCCGGCTCGACGAGCCCCATGCCGACCGCGCTGGCGGCGTTGTCGCCCGCGCCGCCGGCGATCTTCACGCCCTCGCGCAGCCCCCAGCGCGCCGCCAGTTCCGGCTTGAGCAGCGCGGAGACTTCACTGCCCTCCACCAGCCGCGGCATGTGAGCGCGCGTGAGCCCCGTGGCGGCGAGCAGTTCGTCGGACCAGTCACGCGCGCCCACGTCGAGCCACAGCGTGCCGGCCGCGTCGGACATCTCGCTGACCGCTTCGCCGCTGAGCATGAAGCGCAGCCAGTCCTTGGGCAGCAGCACGCGCGCCACGCGGGCGAAGACCTCGGGCTCGTGCTCGCGCACCCACAGCAGCTTGGGCGCGGTGAAGCCAGGCATCGCGAGGTTGCCGGCGATCTCGCCCAGGCGCGGCACGGCGCGCGTGAGCGCCTCACACTGCGCACCGCTGCGGCCGTCGTTCCAGAGGATGGCCGGGCGCAGCACGTCGCCCGCCGCATCGAGCAGCGTGGCGCCGTGCATCTGGCCCGACAGGCCGATGGCGCGCACCTGCGCCAGCGCCTTCGCATGCGTGGTGCGCAGCTCGGCCATGACGGCCTCGAGCGCCTGCCACCATTGGGCGGGCGCCTGCTCGGACCACAGCGGCTGCGGCCGGTCGACCGTGAGCGGCGCGCGTGCCACGCCAACGATGCGGTGATCGTCCGCGAGCAGCAATGCCTTGAGCTCGGACGTGCCGAGGTCGAGTCCCAGATACAAGATGGTCTCCCTGATGGCGCCTTCGGAGCGGGCGCGTTCGCCTTGAAAGAAGTCAGCCGAAGCGCGTGTCGGCCTGGCGCCTGAACTCGCTCGGCGTCATGCCCTTGATTTCGAGAAAGCGCCGGTTGAAGTTCGCCACGTTGTTGAAGCCCACCTGGTAGCAGATGTCGGTCACGTAGTGGTCGGTCTGCATCAGCAGGTGGCAGGCGCTGTTGATGCGCACGCGGTTCACGAAGTCGGTGAAGCTGTTGCCCGTCGAGCGGCGGAAGAAGCGGCTGAAGCGGCTCTCGCTCATGCCCAGCTCGGCGGCCACGTCCGACATCGAGATCGAGTCGGTCATGTTGTTGGTGATGCGGTTCACGATGTCGTTGATCTGGTCGACCTGCGCATCGCCGTCGCTGCCCTGAACGCCCTGCATCTGCACGCTCGACAGCAGCCGGTAGTCGGTGCACTGGGCCAGGTCGGCCATGAACTCGCAGAACAGGCCCAGGCGGCGCACGCCACGCGCGGCCTTGATGGCGTCCCAGTGCGCCAGCGCCTGTTCCGACATGCCGAAGAACTCGATGCCGTGGCGCGCGCGATCGAGCAGCGGCATCACGTCGCGCAGCTCGGGAATCTCGGCGGCCGCGCGCTCGATGGGCTCGTGGCGGAACTGGATCACACGGTCGCGCCCGGCGGCGCCTTCTTCGGGCACATCGAGCGAGATCCAGTTGTGCGGCAGGCGCGGCCCGCACAGCACGAGATGCCCGGGCTGGAACGGTCCGATCCAGTCGCCGATGAAGGCCTTGCCCGAGGTCTCGGTGATCAGGTGCAGCTCGTAGTCTTCATGGAAGTGCCATCGCACCAGCGGGCTCGGAAAGCCGTGCGCGAGGCAGCGCACCAAGCCGGTTTCTTCCGGGGCTTCGTAGCCCAGCGACGGGGAGCGCGCGAAGTCGCGCTCCAGTTCGGGTTGGCGTTGACGAGGGATCGCGCGTTTGCGGGTGGTCGTGGTCATGGCGGCACGGATCGATCAGGGCCGGGAAGCGACGGCCTCGTTGTCTTCCTGCGAAAGCGCCGTGCGAACGGCTTCCAGCGTCGGTGGATCGGCGCCCTCGCGGGTGCAGTTCAGGGCCGCGGCGGTGGCGGCGAAGCGCATCACGGCGCGCCAGGCGTCGTCGCCGAGCTCGGCCAGTTGCGCCGGATGCTCGACGCCATGCGCCAGCAGCGCCACGGACAGCCCGGCGGTGAAGGTGTCGCCCGCGCCGATGGTGTCGACCACCTCGACGCGCGGCGCGGCCACGGTGAGCGGCGCGCTGCCGGTGCGCCACAGCGTGGCACCGGCACCGCCGCGCGTGACGACCACGGCGCGCGCGCCGGCCGTGAGGCATTCGGCCGCGAGCGCATCGACCGGCCGTCCGGGGGCGAGCAGCGCAGCGTCTTCGTCGCTGAGCTTGACCAGGTCGGCCATGGCGAACCACTCGCTGACGCGGGCGCGGTAGGCGGCCATGTCCGGGATCAGGCTGGGCCGCACGTTGGGATCGAACACGATCACGCAGCGCCCCGTGTGGGCGGCCACGAGGTCGGCGATGCGCGACGACGCCGGCTCCTGCAGCAGCGAGATCGAGCCGAAGTGCAGGAAGCGGCATTCCGCAGGCAGCTGCGGCAGCGGCTCGGGCGCCCAGGTGGCGTCGGCGCTGCCGCTTGTGTAGAAGGCGTAGCGATTGGTCTGCGGCGTGCGCTCCACGAACGCCAGCGTCGACGGCGCGTCGCTGCGCAGGATGAGCCGGGTGTCGACGCCGTTGCGTTCGAGAAAAGCCATCAGCCGCTCGCCGAACAGGTCGGTGGACAGCTGCGTGAGAAAGCCGGTCGGCTGCCCGAGCCGTGCACAGGCCACGGCCGTGTTCAGCGGCGAGCCGCCTTCATGGCCGAGGAACTCCAGAGTGCCGCCTTCGCCGGCGGTGAAATCGATCAGGGCCTCGCCCGTGAGTGCAATGCGCATGGTGCTTGGATTTTCTTCTTCTGTCAGGGCAAGGCGCGGGCGTCGGCGAGGAAACCCGCTTCGGCAGCCAGGGTGGCGGGATGGTCGAGCAGCTCGGCAAAGAGGCGCGGCGGAATGGTGATGGCGCCCACGCCCAGCCCCAGCAGCGACAGGTACGCCGCGCGCGAACGAATGCTCGCCACCAGCAGCCGCGTGCCCGAAGAAGGCCGTTGCGCGACCAGCGACTGCATCTGCGCGATGAGCGCCAGCCCGTCGATGCCGGCGTCTTCGAGCCGGCCCAGGTAGGGCGCTGCATAGGCCGCGCCCAGCTGCGCGGCGAAGTGCGCCTGCTCGGGCGCGTACACGGCGGTCCAGGTGACGGGCACGCCCTGGGCGATGAGCCGCGCGCCGGCGTCCAGGCCCTGGCGCGTGGCGGGAATCTTGATGACGAGCTGGCCGGGGTCGAACTGCGGCAGCAGGAACGCGGCGTCTTCCAGCATGCCGTCGACCTCGCTCGAATACACCTGGGCCTGCACCTGGCGCGCGCCCAGATCGATGCAACGTTTCAGCAGATCCGGGACGTAAGCGCGCCCGACGCCGGCGCGTTGCAGCAGCGTCGGGTTGGTCGTCACGCCGTGCACCACCGGGTGCGGCAGGCAGGCCTGCAGCTCGGCCAGGTCGGCGCTGTCGAGGTACAGGTGGAAGTCGTCGTTCATGCGGAAATGCGGAAGGAAGGTGGGGTTCAACTCATGACATTGCCGCCGTCGACATTGAGGGTCTGCGCCGTGATGTAGCGCGCCTCGTCGCTGGCGAGAAACACCGCCGCCCCGGCAATGTCGCCCGGCACGCCCATGCGCCCGAGCGGCACGGCGAGGCCGACACGCCGCTTCTTCTCGCCCGGCGCCAGCCCCTCGGCCTTGGCGAACAGGCTGTCGACATGGTCCCACATCGGCGTGTCGACCACACCGGGGGCGATGCCGTTGACGCGGATGCCGTGCGGCGCCATGGCCAGTGCGGCGCTCTGCGTGTAGCTGATGACGGCCGCCTTGGTCGCGCAGTAGTGCGACACCAGCGCCTCGCCGCGGCGCCCGGCCTGCGAGGCCATGTTGATGACCGACGCGCCCGGCGTGCCGGCCTCGACCATGTGGCGCAGCACGGCCTGCATCACGAAGAACATGCCCTTCACGTTGACGGCAAAGAGCTTGTCGAACGAGGCCTCGTCGCTGTCGAGCAGCGGCGCGAGGTCGAACACGGCGGCGTTGTTGAACAGCGTGTGGACGGGGCCGAAGGCGACCTGCGCCTCGGCCAGCATGTGCGCGATGGCCTGCGTGTCGGTCACGTCGGCCGCGATGTAGGCGAGCGCGTCGGGATGGGCTTGCTGCAGCGCGCGCACGGCCTCGGGCGCGGCGGTCGCGCGGTCGATCACGCTGCAGCGCGCGCCCTCGGCGATGCAGGCCTCGGCGACCGCCAGGCCGATGCCGCCGCCGGCACCGGTCAGCAGCACATGGCGGTCCTGCAGCCGGCCACTCATGGCGCGGCCTTCTCTTCGATGAAGCGCGCCACGCGCTCGCCGGCACGGCGCACCGCATCGACCAGCCGCGCATCGCCCGCGAGGCTGCCCCACAGCCCGGCATCGGCGCACAGCGCCGCCACGGGGTCGGCTGCGTCGCAGATGGCGTGCGCGGCGGCGTCGTCCATGCTCTGGTCCTGGTAGGCATAGGGCAGCGTGCCCCGGTGCCAGCGCTGCAGGAACGCGAGGAACAGCGCGGGCAGCATCGCCACGCTGTCGATGCCCTGCCCGGCTGCCAGGCGCTCGCGCACGGTCGGCGCGATGAAGCCCGGGATCTTCGAGAAGCCGTCGGCCGCCACGCGCTGGTTGGTGTCGCGGATCGCGGGGTTGCCGAAGCGGTCGAGCACCACGTCGCGGTAGGCCGCCAGGTCGATCGGGCTGGGGCTCAGGCACGGGATGACGTCGTCGGTCACGTAGTCGAAGGCCATGCGGCGAATGGCCGCGTCGTGCGTGCCTTCGTGGATGAAGCCCAGCCCCGCCAGCGTGCCGGCCCAGGCGATGCAGCTGTGCGTGGCGTTGAGGATGCGGATCTTGGCTTCCTCATACGGCTGCACCGAGTCGACCAGCTCGACGCCGACGCGCCCCCAGTCGGGCCGGCCGGCGATGAAGTCGTCTTCGATCACCCACTGGATGAAGCTCTCGCCCGTGACCGCCGCGCCATCGTCGCGGCCCGTGGCGGCGCGCACGCGCGCGCGCAGCTCGGGCGGCGGGCGCGGCGTGATGCGGTCGACCATCGCGTTCGGGCAGCGGGTGTTGGCATCGACCCAGGCCTGCAGCGGCGCGTCGCCGACGCGCGCGATGAACTCGAGCAGGCCCGCGCGAAAGCGGTCGCCGTTGTGGCGCAGGTTGTCGCAGTTCAGCAGCGTCACGGGGCCCGCCTGCGCGGCGCGCCGTGCCCGCAGGATCGCGCAGACCGCGCCGTAGATCGTCTCGCCGGCCTCGCCGCGCCGCGCGCGTTCGATGTCGGCCGCGAGGTCGGTGAACGACAGGTCGAGCTTGCCCTTGGTGTCGAGGTAGTAGCCCGCCTCGGTCACGGTGAAGGAGACGATGCGCGTGGACGGCGCGGCGCCGCGTGCGATCACCGGGGCCAGCGAGGGCTCGTACGGCAGCACCTCGCGGATCGCCTCGATCTGCTCGTAGCGGTACTCACCGGCCGGCGACACCGTCTCGAGCGTGTAGCGCCCGCCCTGGGCCTGCAACGCCGCGACGACCTCGGCCATGTCGGGCCGGATGTTGGCGCCCGACAGCGACCAGCGGGTGTCGCCCGCATCGATCAGCCGCTGCAGGTAGACGGCCTGGTGGGCGCGATGGAACGAGCCGAGGCCGAGGTGAAGCACCGTGAATTCCGAAGGCGCCGGTGGGGTGGGCACGAGGCCCGCTGCTGCGAGGGTCACGGGGAAGGTCCGTTGAAAGTGAGGGGCGTCGGATCAGGCGGCGACGGCGCGGCCTTCGCGGCTGAACAGGTGCAGCACGGACGGGTCGAGTTCGACCGCCACGTCGTCGCCGGCCTGCAGCGGCGTGCGTTCGTTCTGGCGCGCGATGAGCGGCACGCCGCCCACGTCCACGTGGATCAGCGTGTCGGCGCCCAGCGCCTCGATGAGCTCGACGCGGCCCGGCACGCCGGCGGCCGCGCCCTGCTTCGGATGCACGCGCAGGCCTTCGGGGCGCACGCCCAGGAAGCCGTCGCTCGGCAGGCGCCCGCCGGTGGCGGCGGAAAAACTCGGGATGGCGCTCGCCGCCACCATGTTCATCGACGGCATGCCGATGAACTGTGCGACGAACTGGTTGGCGGGGCGGTCGTACAGCTCCAGCGGCGTGCCGACCTGCTCGATGAGCCCGTCCTTCAGCACCACCACGCGGTCGGCCAGCGTCATGGCCTCGACCTGGTCGTGCGTGACGTAGATGGTGGTGGCGCCGAGCGCGCGGTGCAGCTTGTGGATCTCGACGCGGGTGTTGCCGCGCAGCGCCGCATCGAGGTTCGACAGCGGCTCGTCGAAGAGGAACACCTTGGGCGCACGCACGATCGCGCGCCCGATGGCCACGCGCTGGCGCTGGCCGCCCGACAAATCTTTCGGCGTGCGGTCCAGGTACTGCGTGAGGTTCAGCGTCTTGGCCGCGTACTCGACCTTGGTCTTGATCTCGTCCTTGGCCACGCCCGCGAGCTTCAGCGCGAAGGACATGTTGTCGTACACGCTCATGTGCGGGTACAGCGCGTAGCTCTGGAACACCATCGCCAGGTCGCGCTTGCCCGAAGGCGTCCAGGTGATGTCCTTGCTGTCGAGCAGCAGGTTGCCGCTGGTGATGGGTTCGAGCCCCGCGATCAGCCGCAGCAGCGTCGACTTGCCGCAGCCCGAGGGCCCGACGAAGACGATGAACTCGCCCTTCTGGATCTGCAGGTCGACGCCCTTGATGATGTGGACGTCGCCAAAGCTCTTCTTGATGTTCTTGAGTTCGAGGTAGGCCATGAGATGTCTCCCTTTCTTTACTTGACGGCGCCGAAGGTCAGGCCTTGCACCAGTTGCTTCTGGCTGAACCAGCCGAACACGACGATGGGCGCGATGGCCATCAGCGACGCGGCCGACAACTTGGCCCAGAACAGGCCCTCGGGGCTGGAGTACGAGGCGATGAGCGTGGCCAACGTGCCGGCCTTGGCGGAGGTGAGGTTGAGCGCCCAGAAGGCCTCGTTCCAGCTCAGCACCAGGCACAGCAGGCCGGTCGATGCGAGCCCACCGACCGACAGCGGCATCACGACATGGCGGAACTCGGTCCACAGGCTCGCGCCGTCCATGCGCGCGGCTTCGAGGATCTCGTTCGGAATGTCCTTGTAGGCGCTGTAGAGCATCCACACCATGATCGGCAGGTTCGACAGCGTGAACACGATGGTGAGCGCGGTGAGCGAGTCCAGCATGCCCGCGGTCTGCGCGAGCACGTAGATCGGCACCAGCGCACCGACGGCCGGCATCATCTTGGTGGAGAGCATCCACATGAGGATGTCGCGCGTCTTCTTCGTGCGAAAGAACGCCATCGAGTACGCGGCGGGCGCGGCGATCAGCAGGCCCAGGATGGTCGATCCCAGGCTGGTGATGAGCGAGTTGCGCGCGTACAGCAGGTAGTCGCTGCGGCGCTGCACTTCGCCGAAGTTGTCGAGCGTGGGTTCGAAGATGAACAGCGGCGGCACGTGGATCGCCTGCAGCTCCGTCTTGAAGGCCGTGAGGAACAGCCAGCCGAGCGGGAAGAACAGAAGCAGTGCCACGGCCCACGCACCGACGGTGCGCAGCAGCTGGGGAAGGAAGTTGCTGGGTTGCATGGTCGTTCCTTCTTCAGTCCAGGTTCTTGCCGATGATGCGGATGAGGAACACGGCCACGATGTTGGCCAGCACCACCGCGAACAGCGCACCCGCGGAGGCCACGCCCACGTCGAAGTTCATGAGCGACTGCTTGAAGATCATGTAGGTCATGTTCGTGCTCTCGTTGCCCGGGCCGCCATTGGTGGTGATGGCGATCTCGGCGAACACGCTGAGCAGGAAGATCATCTCGATCATGATCACCACGGCCATCGGGCGGCCCAGGTGCGGAATGGTGAGATAGAAGAAGCGCTGAAATGAACTGGCGCCGTCCATGCGCGCCGCTTCCATCTGTTCGCGGTCGAGCGACTGCAGCGAGGTGATGAAGATCAGGCAGGCGAAAGGCAGCCACTGCCACGCCACCATGATGATCACGGAGAACAGCGGCACGTCGGTGAGCCAGTCGACCGGCTGCGCGCCGAAGAAGCGCCACACGTCGGCCAGGATGCCGTAGATGGGGTTCATCATCATGTGCTTCCACAGCAGCGCGTTGACTGCGGGCATGACGAAGAACGGCGAGATCAGCAGCACGCGCACGATGCCGCGGCCCGGGAAGGGTTCGTTCACCAGGAGCGCGAGCAGCACGCCGAACACCACCGTGATGACGATCACGCTGCCGATGAGCAGCAGCGTGTTCCACGTGGCCGGCCAGAAGTCGGGGTCGGTGACGAAGTAGTGAAAGTTCTCGATGCCCGCGAACGTGCGTTCGCCGGGCTGCATGAGGTTGTAGTTCACGAACGAGAAGTACAACGTCATCAGCAGCGGCACGATCATCCACAGGAAGAGCGTGAGCACGGCGGGCGCCATGAGGGCGCGGGGCAGGAGTCTTTTCATGGTCTGTTCCTCTCAGGCTGCGGCCCTCTCCCCGCGGGGAGAGGGGAAGAAGCGCGGCTTACTTGTAGTAGCCCGCTTTCTTCATCTCGCGCTCGGCTGCGAGCTGCGAGGTCTTCAGCGCCTGGTCGACCGTGACCTTGCCCGACAGCGCCGCGCTCATCTGCTGGCCCACCGCCACGCCGATGGCCTGGAACTCGGGAATGGCCGCGTACTGCACGCCGACGTACGGCGACTTGGGCAAGGTGCTGTCGCTGAGGTTGGCGCTGTCGATGGCCTTCTTCTCGGCGGCGGCGAACTTGGCGACCTTCTGGAACTCGGGGTTCGCGTAGGTCGACTTGCGCGTGCCGGTGGGCACCGTGCCCCAGCCGTGTTCCTTGGCGACGAGGTTGACGTACTCCTTGGAGGTCGCCCACTTCACGAAGGTCTGCGCCGCGGCGCCCTTGGTCGAGCTGGCGGGAATGGCCAGGTTCCAGGTCCACAGCCAGTTGGCGCCCTTGGGTGTCACGGCGACGGGTGCCTGCGCGAAGGCCACCTTGTCGGCCACCTTCGACTGCTTGGGGTCGCTGATGAACGAGGCCGCGATGGTCGCGTCCACCCACATGCCGCACTTGCCTTCGTTGAACAGCGCCAGGTTCTCGTTGAAGCTGTTGGCCGAGGCGCCCGGCGGGCCGTAGGCCTTCATCAGGTCGACGTAGAAGCCGATCGCGTCCTTCCAGGGCTTGGTGTCGATCTGCGGCTTCCACTGCATGTCGAACCACTGGCCGCCGTTGGTGTTGACCAGCGTGGTCAGGAAGGCCATGTTGTCTCCCCAGCCCGGCTTGCCGCGCAGGCACATGCCGTACAGGCCGCCCTTGGGGTCATGGATCTTGCCGGCCAGCTCCTTCACCTGCGCCCAGGTGGGCTGCTCGGGCATCTTGAAGCCGACCTTGTCGGCCAGGTCCTTGCGGTACATGAGCATCGAGCTCTCGCCGTAGAAGGGCGCGGCGTACAGCTTGCCTTCGTGCGACAGGCCGGCGCGGATGGCGGGCAGCAGGTCGTCGGCGTCGTAGGCGGCATCGGTGGCGATGGGCTGCAGCCAGCCCTTCTTCGACCAGATCGGCGCTTCGTACAGGCCGATGGTCATCACGTCGAACTGGCCGCCCTTGGTGGCGATGTCGGTGGTCACGCGCTGGCGCAGCGTGCCTTCTTCGAGCGTGACCCACTTGAGCTTGATGTCGGGGTTCGCCTTTTCGAAGAAGGGCGTGAGCTTCTGCATCTCGATCATGTGGCCGTTGTTGACGGTCGCGATCACGAGTTCGGTGGCGGCGTGGGACACAAGGCCCGTGCCGATGAGTGCGAGGGCGAGGCCCGCTTTCAGAAAGCGCTTCATGTTGTCTCCTTGGGTGAGCGACGCCCTGATACGTGGTCGCCGTGCCCGGATTCTGGAGAAACGCGCTTGCAGTTTTGGTATTTCGAAGGTCACCACCAGTACTCTCATGCACCAGTTGGCTAGTGAAATCCCTAGTTAACGCAATTCAGGATGGAAAACTGCCCGACTGAAGTTCTCGCCCGTCACGCGTGTCCGCCCAGCAGCTGGCGCCGGAACTGCGCCGCCGCCGGCGACAGCGGGCGGTCCTCGCGGGTGATGAGGCAGATCGGTGGCACGCGCACGGGCAGCTCGACCGGCACCGTGCGCAGCACGCCCAGCCGGCCGTAATGGTTGGCCTGCGAGGCCGGCATGACGGCGGCCATGTCGGAGTTCTCCAGCAGCGCCGTGATCGCGATGGGCGATGCCGTTTCGATGATGTCCAGCCGCGCCTGGATGCCCGCCTCGCGCATCGCCGCCTCGAAGCGCCCGCGCTGCGGCGAGCCCGGCGGCTGCAGCACCCACGACCAGCTCGCCATCTCGGCGAGCGTGACCGTGGCCGTGCGCTCGAACACCGGGTGCGCCGCGCGCACCACGACCACCTGCGACTCGCCCAGGAGCGGCACGCTCGCGTACTTGGCCTCGTCGTGGCCGTCGGTGAGGCGGCCCAGCACGAGGTCGACGTCGCCCTGCTCCAGCTGCGCCTGCATCAGGTCGCTGGTCTCCACCACCACCGACACGGCCACCTGCGGATGGCGCAGGTGGTACGCCACCAGCGCCGGCGCCAGCAGCTCGGGCACCGCGCCCGGCACGCTGCCCACGCGCAGCGCACCGCTCAGGCCGGAGCGCAGCGCGAGCATTTCCTCGCGCGCGGTGCCGAAGTCGCTGAGCACGCGGTGGGCGTAGCGGATCAGGATCTCGCCGTAGGGCGTGGGCGCCATGCCGCGCGCCAGGCGCTCGAAGAGCTGTTCGCCCAGCGACTCCTCCAGCTGCTGCAGCAGCTTGGTGGCCGCGGGCTGGCTGATGTTCATGGCCTCGGCCGCGCGGCCGAGGTGGCGGTGCGCATCGAGCCGGGCCAGCAGGAGCAGCTGGCGCGGCCTCACATGCAGCATCAGCGAAGCGTCGGTGAGGCCGGGTTTCATGCACAAAAGTATATGGAGCTTCGGCCTTTTTCGATTGGATCGCGCGCCAGAAGCTCCGTAGGCTCGGGCCCACAACAAGCAGGAGACGACGCGATGACCCTCTTTCCCCTGGCCCGCGGTGCCGGCCTGGTGGCGCTGCTGGCGCTGGCCGCCTGCCTGAACGCGGGTGCGCAGCCGGCCTACCCCGACAAGCCGCTGCGCATCCTGGTCGGCGCCTCGCCCGGCGGCGGCACCGACATCCTCGCGCGCGTGCTGGCCGACAAGTTCGCGCCCGTGCTCAAGCAGCCCGTCACGGTGGAAAACCGCCCCGGCGCATCGAACACCATCGCCGGCGAACTCACGGCCCGCGCGCCGGCCGACGGTGCCACGCTGCTGCTGGCCACCAACACGGCGCAGGCCGTGGCGCCGCACATCCTCAAGCTCAAGTACGACCCGCTGAAAGACCTGCAACCCATCGGCCTCGTGGCCGTGATGCCCAACGTGCTGGTGGTGTCGGCCAGCTCGCCCTACAAGTCGGTGAAGGACCTGCTGGCCGCGATGGCCGCGAAGCCCGGCGGCTTCAAGTACGCATCGTCGGGCATCGGCAGCACGCAGCACGTGGGCGGCGAAGCCTTCAACCTGGCCACGGGCATGACCTCGATCCACGTGCCCTACAAGGGCAGCTCGCAGGCGCACATCGACATCATCTCGGGCGAGGTCGAGATGATGTTCGACAGCACCTCCTCGGCCATGGGCCAGATCCGCGCCGGCAAGTTCCGCGCGCTGGCCGTGAGCGCGCCGCAGCGCTCGCCCGAGCTGCCCGACGTGCCCACGCTGGCCGAGCAAGGCGTCAAGGGCGCCGATGTGTCGACCTGGTACGGCCTGTACGTGACGGCCGGCACGCCGCGCCCGGCGGTCGAACGGCTGAGCGCCGAACTCACGCGCACGATGGGCCTGGCGGACGTGCAGTCGCGCATCAAGGCCCTGGGCGGCGAGCCCGGCACGCTGACCGGCGAACCCTTCGCGGCGATGAACCGGCAGGAGTTCGACCACTACGGCCGGCTCGTGCGCGATGCGCGCATCAAGGCCGAGTGAAGCCGTCCCTTCTTTCTCTTTTTCCCCACCTCCATTGCCGACCATGTCTACCCCCTCGACAACCCCGCGCGTGACCTCCGCCAAACCCCGCATCGCCGTGCTGCTGGGCGACCCCAGCGGCGTCGGCCCCGAGATGGCCGTGAAGCTGCTCGCGCGCCAGCGCAACCTCGACGCCGCGCGCGTGCTGCTGATCGCCGACCCCGTCGTGCTGGCCTCGGGCGAGCGCGTGGCGGGCGCGAAGCTGGCCCCGCTGCAGGTGAACACCCTCGACAGCCTGCGCTTCGAGGACGGCCGCCCGAGCCTCCTCGTGCGCGACTGGATGGCGGGCGAGGAACCGGTGCTCGGCGAGTCGAACGAGCGCTCGGGCCGGGCCTCGTTCGAAGCGCTGGAGCTGGCCACGCAGGCCGTGCGAAACGGCCAGGCCGACGCGATCCTCTTCGCGCCGCTCAACAAGCATTCGCTGCGCCTGGGCGGCCTCGTGCACGAGGACGAACTGCGCTACATGCAGGAGCGCTTCGCGGTCACGGGCTTCGTCTGCGAGTTCAACCTCACCGGCTCGCTGTGGACCTCGCGCGTGACCTCGCACATTCCGTTGAAGGACGTGGCGCGGCACATCACGGTGGAAGGCGTGCGCGACGCCGTGAAGATCATCGCGTCGGCGCTGGGCCGCGCCGGCGTGGCCCAGCCGC
Source organism: Variovorax sp. GW821-FHT06D12 (assembly GCF_059419205.1). Lineage (NCBI taxonomy): Bacteria > Pseudomonadati > Pseudomonadota > Betaproteobacteria > Burkholderiales > Comamonadaceae > Variovorax > Variovorax sp. GW821-FHT06D12. The sequence goes on from NZ_JBWKRI010000005.1 coordinate 175,942, forward strand.
GCATCGCCGTGACCGGGCTCAACCCGCACGCGGGCGACGGCGGCTCGATCGGCATGGAAGAGATCGAGATCATCGCGCCCGCCATCGAACAGCTGCGCGCCGAAGGCCACGACGCGCGCGGCCCGTTCTCGCCCGACACCGTGTTCATCGGCGCACGGCGCGGCGACGTGGACGCGGTGGTGTCGATGTACCACGACCAGGGCCAGATCGCGATGAAGCTCATGGGCTTCGAACAGGGCGTGACCTTGCACGGCGGCCTGCCCGTGCCCGTGGCCACATCGGCCAGCGGCAGCGCCTTCGACATCGCCGGCCAGGGCGTGGCGCAGATCGAAGGGCTGCAGCAGGCCTTCGACCTGTGCGTGCGGATGGCAAGCGGCGCGCCGGCTGCACCTGCATCCGTCGAGGCGGCAGTGGCCTGAGCCGCCTGGCGCCCCAAAGAAAAAGGGCCGCGTGTGCGGCCCTTCGAAGGAAAAAAGCTCAGGCGCTCGGCGGTTCGCCGTAGGCGTTGCTCTCCGGCTGCGTCGGCTGAACGAAGAAATAGATCAGCACGAGATTGATCAGCGGGATGATCGACAGCAGCAAGAACCAGCCGCTCTTGCCGATGTCGTGCAGGCGGCGCACGCCCACCGCGAGGGCGGGCAGAAGCAGGGCCAGCGCTGCAATGAAGTACACGTACTCATGGATCAGGCCCGTCACGACGAGCACGCCGAACTGGGCCAGAAAAAACCACCAGAACTCGGAACGCGACGCACGACCCGTGAAATCGGTGTATTTGGCGATGCACGTCTTGACCGCTGTTTGAAAGTCCATTGACTCGCTCCTCTTGATGAATCCCAGGGAAATTTCCCCGGGGCCATCATATCGGCGCACTGTGCAACGACAAACTCGGCCAAACCGGCCAGCGCGCTGCAAACCAATGGCCTAAAGGCCTAGTGGATAGAGCCTTTGGCCAAGGCTTGCGAGGCTTACAGTGACGTGCGCCGTCAGGTGCTCAGCCGCTGCAGCAGGCCGGCCGTGGAGGCATCGAGCCCCGAGACATCGCCCGAGGCCAGGCGCGGTTCGATGTCGCGCGCCAGCACCTTGCCGAGTTCCACGCCCCACTGGTCGAAGCTGTTGATGCCCCACAGCGCGCCGCTGGTGAACACGCGGTGCTCGTACATCGCGAGGAAGGCACCCAGCGCTTCGGGCGTGAGCTTCTCGAACACGAAGAAGGTGCTCGGCCGGTTGCCCGGGAAGTTCTTGTGGCCGCCCTCGTCGAGCTTGCCGACCATCAGCGCCTGCGCCTGTGCAAGCGCGTTGGCCAGCAGCTTGGGGTGGTGGCCGTCGAGGTCGTGCGAGGCGTCGCGCACCGCCATGAACTCGAGCGGGATCACGTCGGTGCCCTGGTGCAGCATCTGGAAGTAGGCGTGCTGGCCGTTGGTGCCGGGTTCGCCCCAGAGCACGGGCGAGGTGCCGAAGGCCAGCGGCGCGCCGCTCGCATCGACCTGCTTGCCGTTGCTCTCCATCTCGAGCTGCTGCAGGTAGGCCGGCACGCGCTTCAGGGCGCTGTGGTACGGCGCGATGCTGCGGCTCGTGAAGCGGTGGAAGTTGCGGTACCAGACATCGAGCAGGCCCAGCCGCACAGGCAGGTTCTGCTCGAGCGGCGCGGTGCGGAAGTGCTCGTCCATCGCATGCGCACCCGCCAGCAGCCGGCGAAAGCCGTCGGCGCCGATGGCCAGCGCGATCGGCAGGCCGATGGCCGACCACAGCGAGTAACGCCCGCCCACCCAGTCCCAGAAGCCGAAGGTGGTGTCGATGCCGAACTGCTTCGCGGCCTCGACGTTGGTGGTGAGCGCGGCGAAGTGGCCGGCGATGTCGGTGCCACCCGACTGTTCGTACCAGCGCTTGGCCGAGAGCGCGTTGGTCATCGTCTCGGCCGTGGTGAAGGTCTTGGAGGCGACCAGGAACAGCGTGTGCTCGGGCGCCAGGCCCTTGAGCACGCCCGCCAGTTCGTGGCCGTCGACGTTCGAGACGAAGTGAAAGCGCTTGCCCGGCGCCACGAACTCCGCGAGCGCCAGCACCGCCATTTGCGGGCCGAGGTCGGAGCCGCCGATGCCGATGTTGACCACGTCGGTGATCGTGTGGTCGCTGCGCACCTTCTCGGCGTAGGCCAGCATGGCGTCGAGCGTGGCGTGCACTTCGCGCAGCTCGTGGGCCGTCTGGCGGCCGGTGGCCGCGTCGGCCGGCGCGCGCAGCAGCGTGTGCAGCACGGCGCGGTCTTCGGTGTTGTTGATGTGCGCGCCCGCGAACATGGCGTCGCGGTGGGCTTCGAGGCCGCATTCGCGCGCCAGCGTGAACAGCAGCGCCTCGGTGCGCGCGTCGATCAGGTTCTTCGACAGGTCGGCGAAAACGTGCGGCGCCTCCTGGCTGAAGCGCGCGAAGCGCCCGGCGTCCTCCACGAAGGCATGGCGAAGGTCGAACTGGCGACCGGCCGTGTCGAAGCTGGACTGCAGTTGCGCCCAGGCCGGCGCGCGGTCACAGCGCAGGGTCATGGTCATGTTTACTTGCCGCTTTCCTGCATGAGCTTTTCGAGCTTCACGGCGTCGGCCGCGAAGGCGCGGATGCCCTCGGAGAGCTTCTCGGTGGCCATGGCGTCTTCGTTGAGCGCGAAGCGGAAGCCGGCTTCGTCGTAGCTCACCTTCTCGGCCGTGCCGCTCGCGGCAGCCTTGGCGTCGAGCGCGTGCGTGAGCGGCTCGTTGCTCGCGGCCAGTTCGGCCAGCAGCTCGGGGCTGATGGTCAGCAGGTCGCAGCCAGCGAGCGCCTGGATCTGCCCCACGTTGCGGAAGCTCGCGCCCATGACCTCGGTCTTGATGCCCTGCTGCTTGTAGTAGTTGAAGATTTCGCGCACCGACTTCACGCCCGGGTCGTTGGCGCCCGCGCTGGCGGCTTCGTCCCACTTCGCACCGGCCGACTTCTTGTACCAGTCGTAGATGCGGCCCACGAAGGGCGAGATGAGCTGCACGCCGGCCGCGCCGCAGGCCACGGCCTGCGCGAACGAGAACAGCAGCGTGAGGTTGGTGCGGATGCCCTTCTGCTCGAGCAGGCGCGCGGCCTCGATGCCTTCCCAGGTGGAGGCGACCTTGATCAGCAGGCGCTTCTCGGTGTCGATGCCTTCGGCCTTGTACAGCGCCACGATGCGCTCGCCGCGGGCCACGGTGGCGGCGGTGTCGAACGACAGGCGGGCGTCGACTTCGGTGGACACGCGGCCCGGGATGATGGAGAGGATTTCGGTGCCGAAGCGCACCAGCAGGCGGTCGATGACCTCGTCGAGCGGCTTGCCGGCGTGGGCCTTCACGGTTTCATCGAGCAGCGGCCGGTACTCGGCCTTCTGCACGGCCTTGAGGATCAGCGACGGGTTGGTGGTCGCGTCCTGCGGCTTGGAAATGCTGAGCTGCTTGAAGTCGCCGGTGTCGGCAACCACGGTGGTCCACTGGCGGAGTGCATCGAGTTGGTTCATGAAATCAATTATCCGGGGAGGGGTGTGACAAGTCCTGCACGCAGTTGCGCGGCGGTCGATGTTTTCATGCGAACCGTAGCACGGATTTTCGCGAAGCTCCATCGGCCTGCAGCGCGAAGGGTTGTCGGCCGCCCTGCCCTACAGGGGCTGTGGTCCCCGGCTGACGGCAGCCGGCCGCAGCCGGGGGCACCCTGAACGGGATGCGGCATCCACGCCGAGAACGACTTTCCCCAGGAGCCCTCATGACCCCTCGCCCCCCACGCCCCGCGACCGCCGCCGGTCGCGCCTTCGACGACCGCCGCACCAGCCACGCGATCGGCACCATGGCCACCGCCTTCGTCGTGGGCGGCGTGGCCACCTGGTACGCGCTGGGCGCCGCACGCACGGCCCGTGCCCGGCCCGCCGGCCCGGCCGACGGCGCCCCGCTGATGCGCGCGCCGCTGCAGGTGGTGGCGCCGGTCGACCTGCACCGCTACGCCGGCGTCTGGCACGAACAGGCGCGGCTGCCCAACCGCTTCCAGAAACAGTGCGCGGGCCCGGTGAGCGCCGAGTACACGCCGCAGCCCGACGGCACCGTGCAGGTGCGCAACCGCTGCGTGCGCGACGACGGCAACTTCGACGAGGCCATCGGCAGCGCGCGCGTGGTGCCCGTGGCCGGCCAGCCCGGCGCGGGACGGCTGCAGGTGCGCTTCGCCCCCGCCTGGATGGGCTGGCTGCCGCTGGTGTGGGGCGACTACTGGATTTTGAAACTCGACCGCGACTACCAGGTGGCGCTGGTCGGCACGCCCGACCGTGAGTACCTTTGGGTGCTGTCGCGCGCGCCTCGCCTGGAGGACGACGCGCTGCAGGCCGAGCTGGACTACGCCCGCAGCCTGGGGTTCGACACCGACAAGGTGGTGCTCACCGGCAGGTAGCGCTGCAGCTGCGCCGGCAGCTTGTCGGGCGCGGTGCAATGGATGGCGTGCCAGCCGAAGGCGCGGGCCATCTCGACGTTGGCGGCCGAGTCGTCGATGAACACCGTCTGCTCGGGGTCGAGGCCGTGGCGCATGGCCAGCAGCTCGTAGATCTCGCGCTCGGGCTTGAGAAACTTCACGTCGCCCGAGAACACGCCGCCGTCGAAGCGCCGCATGAAGGCGTGCCGGCGCTCGAGGGCGCGGGCGAACGGCACGGGCATGTTCGACAGGTAGTACAGGCGCAGCGGCTCGCCGGCGTCGCGCTGCACGAGCAGCTCTTCGAGCATCGCGACCGTGACGTCGATCGGCGCAAGCCGCTCCCCCAGGCCGTCGAGCATGGCGTGCAGCGACTCGGCCGGCAGCGCCAGCCGCGCCGACATGCGGGCGATGGCATCGTCCAGCGTGCGGGTGCCGCAGTCGAAGCCGGTCCAGTCGTCGTGATGGAAAAGGGCCCGGCCCAGGGCCGCGGCGGCGGCGTCAGTGGGGGCGTGAGAGGGGAGATGGGCCTGGACCAGCCGTGCCGGCTCCCAGGCGAACAGCACGGCGCCAAGATCGAAAACCACGTTCATGGCGCCATTGTTTCATGCGCCGGGCACCACGCTCACGCCATGGGTTCCGAGCGACAGGGTGGTCTGCGTGCCGGCCGCCAGCGGGCGCGACAGGTCGGTCGAGACCACGAAGACCGGCCCCAGCGGGGTGTCGAAGCCGTATTCATAGAAGCTGCCCAGGTACGCCGACTTGCGCAGCGTGGCCGGCAGGCCGTCGAGCGCGCCGATGTCCCAGGCCTCGGGCCGCACCGCCACCTTCACCGTGCCGGGCGCCACCGCGTAGCGCGGCTGCAGCCGCAGCGGGCCGAGCGTGACGCTGCCGTCGGCCTGCGCCACGGCCGGGAACACCATCGCCTCGCCCATGAAGCCGGCGACGAACTCGCTCTCGGGGCGGCCATAAAGCTGCTCGGGCGTGCCGCGCTGGGCGATCACGCCGTGGTCCATGACGATGATCTGGTCGCTCACGGCCAGCGCTTCGCTCTGGTCGTGCGTCACGTAGGCCACGGTGAGCTTCAGGCGCTGCTGCAGCGAGCGGATTTCCTCGCGCATCTCGCGCCGCAGGCGGGCGTCGAGGTTGGACAGCGGCTCGTCGAACAGCAGCACCGCCGGTTCGAGCACCAGCGCGCGCGCCAGGGCCACGCGCTGCTGCTGGCCGCCCGACAGCTCGCTGGGCAGGCGCTCGTCGAAGCCGACCAGACCCACGCCCCGGAGCGCCTCGCGCGCCCGTACCGTGGCTTCGTCCTTCTTCACGCCGCTCATGCGCAGGCCGTAGCCCACGTTCTCGATCACGTTCATGTGCGGGAACAGCGCGTAGCTCTGGAACATCATGCTCACGTTGCGCTCGCCCGGCCCGAGCGTGGTGACGTCGCGCCCGCCCATGAAGATCGAGCCCGAGGTCGACGATTCGAGCCCCGCGATCATGCGCAGCGTGGTCGTCTTGCCGCAGCCCGAGGGGCCGAGGATGGTGGTGAGCGTGCCCACGGGCACCTCGAAGCTGATGCCCTTGACGGCCATCGGGCCGTTCTTGTCCGTGCCGTAGCGCTTGGTGACGTTGCGGAATTCGATACCGTTCATACGGAGAGGCTTTCCATTTTGTGATGCCCTTGGTGATTGGGCGTGGCCCCGCGTCTTCCCAACTTGCGCTCTCCGACCACGAACTGCACCAGCGCAATGGCCAGCGACATCAGCACCATGAGCACCGTGCAGTAGGCGAGCGCGATGCCGTAGTCGCCATTGCCGACGCGGCCGATGATGTAGGTGGTGGCCAGTTCGTTCTCCGCCGTGACCAGGAAGATCACGGCGCTCACCGTCGTCATGGCGCGCACGAAGCTGTAGACCAGCGCGGCCACCAGCGCCGGCTTGAGCAGCGGCAGCACCACCTTGAACAGCGTCTGCGACGTGGATGCGCGCAGCATCAGCGAGGCCTCGTCGAGCGAGCGGTCGAGTTGCTTGAAGGCCGCCGTGCCGGCCCGCACGCCCACCGGCAAATTGCGGAACATGAAGCACAGCACGATGATGAGCCCCGTGCCCGTGAGCTCGAACGGCGGCACGTTGAAGGCCAGGATGTAGCTCACGCCGAGCACCGTGCCCGGGATCGCAAAGGCCAGCAGCGCGCCGAACTCGAAGGCGCCCTGCCCCTTGAACTCGTTGCGCGCCAGCAGCCAGGCAATGAGCAGGCCCAGCGCTGCGGTGATCGGCGCCGAGATGCCGGCCAGCTTGAGCGTGGTGATCAGCGAGTTCCACGCCGTGCCGGCCCACACCAGCCCGAACTGGCCCCACTCCAGCGCGAAGGCGCTCTTGAAGTGGTTGAGCGTGAAGCTGTAGTCGCGGCCCCAGGTCTGCACGAAGCCGCCCGCGAAGGCGAACAGGTAGACCACGGCGGTGAAGGCGATCCACGGCAGCGCGATGCACTGGATGGTGCGGCGCACGCCGTCGGGCAGCGCCATCGCGATGCCGGCGTCGCCCTTGCCGCTCACGGTCGTGTAGTTCTGCTTGCCCAAGAGGCCGCGCTGCAGCGCGAACACGCCGAGCGCGAACAGCGTGAGCACCCAGGCCAGCGACGCGGCGCGGCCCTGGTCGTACTGCGCGCCGACGATGGCAAAGAAGATGTCGGTCGACAGCACCGAGAACTGGCCGCCCACCACCACCGGGTTGCCGAAGTCGGCAATGCTCTCGATGAAGCCGACCAGGAAGGCGTTGGCCAGCCCGGGCTTGAGCAGCGGCAGCGTCACGGTGAAAAACGCGCGGCGCCGGTCGGCGCGCAGCATCTGCGCGGCCTCTTCCAGGCTGGGCGCGATGCCCTGCACCACGCCGCGCATGATCATGAAGGCGATGGGCGTGAAGGCAAAGAGCTGCGCCACCAGCACACCCGGCATGCCGTAGAACCAGCGCGTGGGCTCGATGCCGAACACGTTTTCGAGCACCTGGTTGACGATGCCCGCACGGCCGAACAGCAAGATGAGGCCCAGGCCGACCACGAACGGCGGCGTGATGATCGGCAGCAGCGCCAGCACGCGCAACGCGCCCTGCCCGCGCCGGCTGCCGCGCTCGGCCATCAGCGCCATCAGCGTGCCCAGGAAGGTGGTGCCGCCCGCGGTGAGCAGCGCCAGCACCAGCGTGTTCCACGCCACGCCGCAGCGCACGCCGCCCGCCAGGCAACCCAGGCCCCAGATGCGCTCGGTGAACACGCGCGCCGCGAAGGCCGTGATCGACCACTGCCCGTCTTCGTTGAAGAAGGCGCCCGACAGCGCCCGGCTCACCGGGTAGGCGATGAACAGCGCCATCAGCACGCCGCAGCCGACCACCGAGGCAGACACGAACAGGTCGCCCTTGAACAGGCCGAGCCGCGCCATGCCGAAGGCCGCCAGCAGCACCAGCGCCGTGAGCGCCACGAAGCCGCCCGCGCCGATGCCGAACTGGTTGACGGCCAGCTCGCCGAACTGGGTGTTGAACGCCGCGACGCTCCAGCCGCGCGCGCCGATGGTGAAGCCCGCCACGGCCAAGCCGATGGCGCCGATCGCGCCGCCCGCCAGCAGCCAGCGCCCCTGCGCCTTGCCGGCCGGCAAGGCCGCGCCGACGGCGCACAGCAGCAGCCCGGCCAGCCCGATGAAGAGCCAGCTGCGGCCCTGCGTGGCCGCCTGCATCAGGCCGTTGGCGCCTTCCGCCTGCCCGAAGACCTGCGGAACGGCTTCGTACCAGGTCGCATCCTGGATCGCATACCAGGGCAGCACGAGGTAGGCCGCCAGGCCCAGCGCGACCCAGGCCCAGATCCATCGCCGCGCGCGCCGGGCGGCGGCCAGGGACGCCGGGTTGGCCGGCGCGCCTTCGTTGGAACGCGCCTGCACTTAGCGCGGCAGCGAGTTGACGTCTTTTTCCCAGCGCGCGATCAGGCGGCGGCGCTCGGCGCTGGCGCCGTACTTGGCGTAGTCGTAGTTGATGAACTTGATCTTCTTGAAGTCAGGAATGCGCGGGTCGAGCTTGGCGCTCGCATTGCTGGGCAGCTGGAACTGCTTGTTGGCGGCGCCCAGCTCCTGCGCGGCGGGCGTGAGCGCCCATTCGTAGAACTTCTTGGCCGCATCGAGGTTGCGCGCGCCCTTGATGACGCTCATGGAGCCGATCTCGGCGCCGGTGCCGTCGCTGGGCGTGATGGTTTCGACCGGGAAGCCCTGCATCTTCTCGCCCGGGCCGTCGTGCACAAAGCTGATGGAGATCGCGGTTTCGCCGCGCGCCACCGCCTTGATCGGGCCGGTGCCCGAGCGGGTGTACTGGCCCACGTTCTTGTGCAGCGCCTTGAGGTAGTCGAAGGCCTTGTCCTCGCCCATGAGCTGCACCAGCGTGGCGATCATGGTGTAGGCCGTGCCGCTCGATGCGGGGTTGGCCACCTGGATGTCGCCCTTGTACTCGGGCTTGAGCAGGTCGGCCCAGGTCTTGGGCACGGGCAGCTTTTTCTTGGCCAGCAGCTCGGGGTTGTAGCCGAAGCCCAGCGGGCCCGAGTAGATGCCCACGGTCTTGTAGCCCGACTGCTTGGCCTGCTGCTGCGCCCAGGGATGCAGCTGCGTGAGCGTGGGCGACTTGTATTCGAGCGTGAGCCCCTGCTCGGCCGCCTGCAGGTGCGGGTCGCCCGTGCCGCCGAACCAGACGTCGGTCTTGGGGTTGTCCTTCTCGGCGATGAGCTGGGCCAGCGCCTCGCCCGAGCCCTTGAGCGCCATGTTGATGCGCACGCCCGTGGTGCGGGCGTAGACGGTGGAGATCACGTTGCACCACTCGGCCTGCACCGAGCAGATGACGTTGACGGTCTGCGCCGACGCGGCGGCCGACAGACCCAGCAGCGCGGCTGCCGTGAAAAGCTTCTTCATTGGTATTCCCCTGCCTCGGCAATAAAAAAAGGCCTCGCGGCCATGGGACAGCGTAGCTTTAGTACAGGTGTGCCGAATCGGTACAAGTACCATCGCGACTGGCACGTTGCCTGCTCGGCATTCAGACAAAGGAAAGTTTTCTCATGAGCTTCGATCTCGTTCTGTTCGGCGGTACTGGCGACCTTGCGTGGCGCAAGCTGATGCCCGCGCTGTTCCAGGCCTTCAGGCACGGCAGCCTGCCGCAGGACGGGCGCATCGTCGGGGTGGCGCGCGACGACCTGTCGGACGACCAGTACCGCGAGCTGATCCAGTCGCGCTTCAGCGCCGTCGAAGGCGCCAAGCGCCCCTCCCCCGAGGAGTTCAAGAAGTTCGCGTCCATGCTGCACTACCTGCGCATGGACCTGTCCAAGCCCGCCGACTACGCCAGCCTGGCCGACCTGCTCAAGCAGCGCGACGCCAAGACGGTCGTGATGTACGTGGCCACGGCACCCGCGCTCTTCACGCAGGTGGTCGAGCAGATCGCCGCCGCCGGGCTCAACGGCCCGCGCACCCGCGTCGTGCTCGAAAAGCCGCTGGGCCACGACCTGGCCTCCAACCGCGCCATCAACGCCGCGGTGGGCAAGGTGCTCGAGGAAAAGCAGGTCTTTCGCATCGACCACTACCTGGGCAAGCCCTCGGTGCAGAACCTGTTCGCGATGCGCTTTGGCAATGCCCTCTTCGAACCCATCTGGCGCCGCGAGCACATCGCCAACATCCAGATCACCATGGCCGAGGACCTGGGCGTGGAAAAGCGCGGCGCCTTCTACGACCAGACCGGCGCGCTGCGCGACATGGTGCAGAACCACGCGCTGCAGCTGCTGTGCGCCGTGGCCATGGAGCCGCCCATCAACGCGCACGCCGACGCCATCCGCGACGAAAAGCTCAAGGTGCTGCGCGCCCTCAAGCCCTGGACGCCCGAGAGCCTGGGCCTGCACGCGGTGCGCGGCCAGTACACGGCCGGCACGGCCTACGGCGAGCGGGTGCAGGGCTACCGCGACGAGCCGGGCGTGAACCCCGACAGCCGCACCGAGACCTTCGTGGCGCTGCGCACCGAGATCGCCAACTGGCGCTGGGCCGGCGTGCCCTTCTACATCCGCACCGGCAAGCGGCTGGCCTCGCGCGACGCGCGCATCGAGGTCAACTTCCGCCCCACGCCGCACGCCATCTACCGCGCACCGGCGGGCAACGTGAACAAGCTGGTGATCAACCTGCAGCCGAAGGACGGCCTGGAACTGCACATGCTCGCGCAGGCGCAGGACAACCGCCAGCGCGGCGGCAACGGCCACGCCAGCGCCGCCCAACTGGCGCCGGTGCAGCTCGACCTGGACTTCGACAAGCGCTTCGGCGCCGAGCGCGTGGGCGCCTACGAACGCCTGCTGCTCGACGTGATCGACGGGCGCCTCAACCTGTTCGTGCGCAGCGACGAGCAGGAAGAAGCCTGGCGCTGGGTCGAGCCACTCATCGATTCGTGGGAGTCCGATGGCGGCCCGCGCCCCTATGCGGCCGGCACCTGGGGCCCCAGCGCCTCGAGCGCCATGATCGCGCGCGACGGCTTCGCCTGGGGCGAGGAGCAGTAACGCAGCAAGGCTGCGCGGCCTTCGTTCAGCCGAACTGAAGGCAGCGCATGCTGAGCGTGCCCGACTGGAAGCCTTCGTAGACCGTCTTCGCACGCTCGCCCGGCGCCGCAGCGCCCAGGGCATACAGGAAGGGGAAGTAATGGTCCGGCGTGGCCACGGCAGTCGACGCCCCTTCGAGCTTTTCGTAGCCGATCAGCGCGCGGTCGTCCCGACCGGCCAGCGCGGCCTTCACCGCCTCGTCGAAGGACTGCGCCCACGGGCGGCTGGCCTTGAGCCCATCGGGCGTGCCGCGGTCGGTGGCGCGCAGGTTGTGCACCACGTTGCCGCTGCCCATCACGAGCACGCCTTGGTCGCGCAAGGCCGCCAGGTCGCGCCCCACCGCATGGTGGAACGCCGCCGGCTTGTCGTAGTCGATGCTGAGCTGGAAGACCGGCACGTCGGCCTTCGGGTACAGGTGCTTCAGCACGGTCCAGGTGCCGTGGTCCAGCCCCCACTGCTCGGTGGCGATCACCGGCGTTTGCTTGACGGCGCCGATCGTTGCGCGCGCCAGTGCGGGATGACCGGCCGCTGGGTACTCGATGTCGAACAGCGCCTGCGGAAAGCCGCCGAAGTCGTGGATCGTCTTGGGCCGCGTCTGCACTGTGACCCCGGTCGCGCCCTGGCTGAGCCAGTGCGCCGACACGCTGAGGATCGCCGTGGGGCGCGGCAGCTCGCGGCCCCAGGCGGCGAGGCGGCGCGTGAAGGCGTTGTCCGCCAGCGCATTCATCGGCGAGCCGTGGCCAATGAAGATGACGGGCATGCGGCGCGCGGGTTGAGCGCCGGCCGCGTGTGCGATCTCGGTCATCGACGCGAGCGCGGCGGTCGCGCCCAGCGCCGAGCCCATGAGAAAGCCGCGGCGGCCGAGCAGGCGGGTCATCGGGGTGGAGGTCATCGTGTCGGGGGGTGTGGATTCGGGGCCAACCCAAGACTGTGCAACAGAGTGAGGGCTTGGAAAGTGCGTTTACGCACACCGCCCGTCGCAAGCACCATGGTTCACGGCACGAATGCACGCAGGCGCTCGCCCAGCGGCGCCAGGAAATCGCGCAGCAAGGGCTCGCGCATCAGCGTGTCGAGGTAGCCCGGCGCCAGTCGCCCGTTCTCCACATACACCGCCAGCACGCGCAGGCTCTCACCGCGCAGCACGGTGGTCGCGTGGACGTCGCCCTGCCGCGCGCAGGCGCTCGCCATGTCGCGCAGCAGCGCCGTGGCATCGTCGGCATCGGGCGCCCATTGCTGGCCGTAGAGCCGGGCCAGCCGCTGCGCCTCGGCGGACGGCACTTCGGGGAAGACCAGGGGCAGCAGACGCTCTCGCACACGGGTCAGCGCCGTCACATCGGTTTCCACGAGTCCCTTGGCGTGGCCGGTCATCAGATGGCTCAGGCTCATGCCGAGGTTGGCCAGCCGCGCACCGCCGCGCACCAGTTCCAGCAACAGGCCCAGCCATGCGAACCGGTCGAGCGTGGCGTCGAAGCCGAGCCCGCGTTGCTGGATGCGCGGCAGCGACAGCATCAGGACGCCCATCAGCAGCGGCTGTTCGTGCGGCAAGTGGGCCAGCAACGCGGCCAGGATCTGGTCGTGCATCTCCGGCAGGCGCTGCGTCGGCGGCGGCTCCGCTTCGCCATCGCGGGTGTACCAGGCACCGACCGCGCCGATCTCCGGCGACGCCCGCAGGAACGCGGACTGCACCTGCAGGCGCTCGGGCGCACAGCGCACGGTCGGTGCCCACAGCGCCAGCGTGTCGCCGCGCGCCTGCATCAACCCCCACTGCGCAGCCGCTGCCCAGCCCATCGGGACGGGTGCCTGCAACAGCAGCAGCCCGGCCAGCCGAGGGTCGGCGGCCATGCGCGCGCGAATCACGTCGACGGTGGCGTCGGTGGAGCCGTCGTCCACCACGATGATCTGGTGCGGTGCGAGGCTTTGCTCGGCGATCGATGCGAGGGCCTCCGCGACATCGGCTTCGCCGTCTCGCGTCACCATCAGGACGGCCACCTGCGAGGCGGGCTCAGCCGTGCTCAGTGCTTGTTGGGCCACCCATCGCTGCCGGGCCGCCGCGAGATAACGCTGCATCGCCCCCGCCAGCACCTCATGCTGCGGCGGCAAGGATTGCAGCGCCCGCGGCCCCGCGACTTCCAGTGCGCGCCGCCGCGGCGCATCGGCCACCAGCGCGCGCACGCGATCGAACAGTTCGTCCTTCGCGCACCCTTCGACCGCGTCGCGCAGCACCTTCGGAATCTCGGAATGCGGATACAGCTCCGACACCACGGCCTTGCGGTGCCGCAACAGGATCGACAGGCGCGGCAGCTCCACGGTGCTGGAGTGGTCGGCCTTGCGCATGTTCAGCCCGACCTTGGCGCGCGGCAGCAAGGCGTCGCGCTGCGCCGGCGTCCAGGCGGTGCCGAAGGGGTAGGCCACCCGCAGTCCGGCGGCCGTCAGCGCCTCCAGCACCTGCAGCCGCCGGGGCGTCGTCTCGCCGAAGAAGATGACGTCGATGTCCTGCTGTGCGTCGTCCAGCACTTCGGACTCCGGCAGCATCGGCGTGGCCAGCGGCTCGAAGCCCGGCCCCACGTAATCCGACCGATGGATGCCCAGCGCCGGGTGGTGCACCATGTTCTCGAGGCTGTACTCCCACACATGGACACGCTGCAGCAGCCGTTGGTAGCCGGGCATCTCCGCGAGCAACGCGGGCAGGGCCGGCTCGAAGTTGGCGACGATCGCGTTCGGCGGCAGCTCGTCGTCCGAGGGCAGGCTCAGGCCCATCGCGAAAAAGAAGAGGTTGATGTCGTCGTTGTCGACACCCGGGCCCGGCGCGATGCGCGTGGTGTAGCCGAGGCGTTCGCAGGCGAGGCGAAAGCCCTCCATCACCTCCCGCACGTTCTCGTTGCCCAGCGAGCAGAAGCGCAGGTGCGGCCGGTACGGAAAGTCCGCCGGCCAGCCCTGCGGGCTGCCGCCTTCACTCACAAACGGCCTTCCTCCACCGCATGGCAGGCCACCTGCACGCCCTTCAGGCTCAGCAACTGCGGCCGCTCGGTCGAGCAGCGCGCATTCGCATGCGGGCAGCGCGGATGAAAGGCGCAACCGGTCGGCGGGTTCAGCGGGTTCGGCACTTCGCCTTGCACCGGCGTGCGCGCACGGCCGGTGTGCTTCATCTGCGGGATCGCGTCGAGCAGCATGCGGGTGTACGGATGCTGCGGCTCGGCGAAGAGCTTCTGCTTGTCCGCCACCTCGACCAGCCGGCCCAGGTACATCACGCCGACCTGGTCGGCCACGTGGCGCACCACGGCGAGGTTGTGCGAGATGAACAGGTACGTCAGGCCCTGCTCGCGCTGCAGGTCCTTCATGATGTTGAGCACCTGCGCCTGCACGCTCACGTCGAGCGCCGAAGTGGGCTCGTCGCACACGAGGAACTCGGGCTGCGTGGCGAGCGCGCGCGCGATGGAGATGCGCTGGCGCTGGCCGCCCGAGAACTGGTGCGGGTACTTGCTCATGTCCAGCGGCGAGAGGCCGACCGACTGCAGCAGCTCGCCCACACGCTGGCGCAGCGCGTCCTTGTCGCTCAGGATGCCGTGCTCGCGCAGCGGCTCGCCGATGATGTCCTCGACGATCCAGCGCGGGTTGAGGCTCGCGTAGGGGTCCTGGAAGATCATCTGGATGCGGCGGCGCAGCTGACGGCCTTCGGGCGTCTTGAACGCGGCGTGCGCGTCCTGCCCGTCGAACTGCAGGCCGCCGCGCGTGGGCGCATACAGGCCGACCAGCAGTCGCGCGACCGTGCTCTTGCCGCAGCCCGATTCGCCGACCAGCGCGAGCGTCTTGCCGCGCTCGATGGAAAAGCTCACGCCGTCGACCGCATGCAGCAGCACGCGCGGCTTGCGTTCGAGCACGCGGTTGAGCCAGGGCGGCGAGACGTCGAAGGTGCGCGCGAGGTCGTGCGCGACCACGAGCGGCTCGCCGGTCTTTGCCGCTGCGGCGTCCTTGCGGGGTTCGATCACGGCGCTCATCGGGTCACCTCTGCCAGGGGCTCGGCCGCCTCGGGCGTGGCGCGCTCGCCGGCCGCCAGGGCGTCGTGGTGCTGCGCGGCGATCTCGGCCTGCCCCGCATGCGGGTCGGCGGCGTCGTGCAGCCAGCAGGAGGCGCGCGTGGCGCCCGCGTGCATCAGCTCGGGCCGTTCAGTCAGGCAGCGTGCGAAGGTGCGCGGGCAGCGCGGGTTGTAGGCGCAACCGGTCGGGATGGCATTGAGCCGCGGCATGGCGCCGTCGATCTGGTTGAGCCGTTCGCGGTCGCTCGTCATGTCGGGGATCGACGCCATCAGGCCCGAGGTGTAGGGATGCGCGGGCTGGTGGATCACCTCGTGCACCGGGCCGATCTCGGCGATGCGGCCGGCATACATCACGGCCACGCGGTCGCAGGTTTCGGCGATCACGCCCATGTCGTGCGTGATGAGCATCACTGCCGCACCACGTTCCTTGCAGACCTGCTTGAGCAGCTGGATGATCTGCGCCTGGATCGACACGTCGAGCGCGGTGGTCGGCTCGTCGGCCACGATGAGCTTGGGCTCGGCCGCGAGCGCCAGGGCAATCACCACGCGCTGGCGCATGCCGCCCGAGAACTGGTGCGGAAAGTGGTCGATGCGCTGTTCGGCGGCGGGAATGCCGGTGTCCTGCAGCAGGCCGATGGCGCGCTTGCGCGCTTCCGACTCGGTCACGGGCAGGTGGGTGCGGATGGTCTCGATGAGCTGGCGGCCCACGGTGTACAGCGGGTTCAGCGAGGTCAGCGGGTCCTGGAAGATCGCGCCGATCTTGCGGCCGCGGATGGGGCGCATCGCATCGAAACCGAGGTTGTCGATGCGTTGGCCCTCGAGCAGGATCTCCCCGCCGGCCACGCGGCCCGGCGGTTCGAGCAGGCCGATGATGGCCGCGCCGGTGAGCGACTTGCCCGCGCCCGATTCGCCCACCACGCCGAGGATTTCCCCGGGCGCGATGTCGAAGGAAATGCGGTCGAGCGCGCGCAGCGTGCCACGGCGGTTCGGAAATTCGACGACGAGGTCTTTGACCTGGAGCAGCGTCATGAGGCGTTCTCCTTTTCTGTTCAGCGCAAGCGCGGATTGAGCGCGTCGCGCAGCCAGTCGCCGAGCAGGTTCACGCTGAGTGCAATCAGCACCAGCATCAGGCCCGGGAACACCGTGATCCACCATTCACCCGAGAACAGGTACTGGTTGCCGATGCTGATGAGCGTGCCCAGCGAGGGCGAGGTCGGCGGCACGCCGACGCCCAGGAACGAGAGCGTGGCCTCGGTGATGATCGCGGTCGCGACCTGGATGGTGGCCAGCACCATCACCGGCCCCATCACGTTGGGCAGCACGTGGCGCAGCATGATGCGCAGCGGCGCCACGCCGGTGACGCGCGCGGCCTGCACGTACTCCTTGTTGCGCTCCACCAGCGTGGAGCCACGCACGGTGCGCGCGTACTGCACCCAGCCCGTGAGCGAGATCGAGATGATCAGCACGCCGAAGGCCAGCGACTCGTGCGCGCCCGGAAAGAGCGCGCGGCCGACGCCGGCGATGAGCAGCGCAACCAGGATGGGCGGGAACGACAGCATCACGTCGCACACGCGCATGAGGAAGGAGTCGAGCCAGCCGCCGAAGAAGCCGGCCAGCAGGCCGAGCACCACGCCGACGGCCACCGACAGCACCACCGACACCACGCCGACGATCAGCGAGATGCGGGCGCCGTAGATCACGGCCGACAGAATGTCGCGGCCCTGGTCGTCGGTGCCGAGGATGTATTTGGTGGAGCCTTCGGCGCTCCACGCCGGCGGCAGGCGGGCGTCGCCGAGTTCAAGCGTGGCGAGGTCGAAGGGGTTGTGCGGCGACACCCATCCGGCGAACACCGAACAGAAGACGCACACCAGCGCAATGACGGCGGCGGCAATCGCCACCGGCGAGGTGCGGAAGCTGTAGCCGACATCGCTGTCGAGCCAGCGAGCAAGGGTTTTTTTCATCGCCGGGCCGCGTGGGGGTTATTTTTCATCGTGAGGCAAAAAAGAATGGGCCCGCAAGAAGCGGGCCCATGGTCGGGCCGCTCAGGCAGCGGCCCACGGTCGACTTACTTGATGCTCATCCACTTGAAGTACATGAAGTTGTCGGCCAGTTGCACCAGCTCGACCTTCTTGCTCACGCCCCAGGCCAGCGACTGCTGATGCAGCGGCAGGTGGCCGATGTCGTCGGTGTGGACCTTGAAGGCTTCCTTGATCATCTCGTTGCGCTTGGCCTTGTCCGACTCGGACTGGATCTTCTTGGTCAGCTCATCCAGCTTCGGATTGCAGTAGGCGCCCAGGTTGAACTGGCCCGTGCCCTTGTCGTCGGGACACGAGGTGAGCGAGCTCAGCGCGTTGTGCGAGTCGTAGGTGGTCGGGGTCCAGCCCAGCATGTAGAAGCTGGTGTCGCGACGCAGGATCTTCGGGAAATAGGTGCCCTTGGTCTCAGCCACGAGGTTGATCTTCACGCCGATCTTGGCCAGGTTGGCGGCCACGCTCTGGCAGATCTGGCCGTCGTTCACGTAGCGGTCGTTCGGGCAGTTCATCGAGACTTCGAAGCCGTTGGGGTAGCCGGCTTCGGTCAGCAGCTTCTTGGCGGCATCGACGTCGAAGGGCAAGCGCTTGTCCTGGTCGGCGGTCCAGCCGTTGATGCCCGGGCCGACGAGCAGCGCGGTGGGCTTGGAGGCGCCGCGCATCACGGTGCGCTGGATGCCGGCGATGTCGATGGCCTGGTAGAAGGCCTGGCGCACGCGCTTGTCCTTGAACGGGTTCTTGCCCTTCACGTTCGAGTACTGCAGCTCGTCGCGCTTCTGGTCCATGCCCAGGAAGATGGTGCGCATCTCGGGGCCGGTGATGACGCGGGCGTTGGGTGCGGCGTTGATGCGCGCGATGTCCTGCACGGGCACGGGCTCCATCACATCGACTTCGCCGGAGACCAGCGCGGCCACGCGCGTGGCGGGGTTGGCGATGGGCGTGAACACGATCTCCTGCGCGTTGCCGTCGATCTTGCCCCAGTAGGTGCCGTTGCGCGTGAACACGGTGCGCACGTTGGGCTGGCGCTCGCGCACGCGGAACGGGCCGGTGCCGTTGGCCTTGAACGAAGCGGTGTTCTCGATGCCCTTGCGGCGGTCGACGGGCTTGGTGGCCTGGTTTTCCTCGCACCACTTCTTGCTCATGATCATGGTGAGCGAGATCACGTCGGGCAGGATCGGGAAGGGGCCGTTGGTTTCGATTTCGACGGCGAGGTCGCCGACCTTGCGCACGGCCTTGATCTCGCTGAGCGTGGCCTTCATGTCGGAGCCGTCGCCCTGCGCACGCGCGAAGCTGAACACCACGTCGTCGGCGCTGAACGGCGTGCCGTCATGGAACACCACGCCCTTGCGCAGTTCGAAGCGCCACACGTTCGGCGAGGTCTGCTTCCAGCTGGTGGCGAGCAGCGGTGCCAGGCTCAGGTCCTTGTTGCGGCCCACGAGAGTTTCATAGACGTTGGCGGTGACGCTCAGTTGCAGCGACTCGTTGAGCGAGTGCGGGTCGAGCGACAGGGCGTCGCCCTGGTTCGCGATGCGGATGGTCTGCGCGCTGGCGACCATGCTGACGGCGCCCAGGGCGCACAGGACAGCGACCGCAGCCGCTTGCTTCTTGAAACTCATGGGAACACTCCTCGGGTTGAAATCGAACACATCACGGCGCCGCGGTGGCGGCGGCTTTCCCTGGCTGCTGGCTGCGGGTAGCAGCCAGCGGCATGCCCTGCTCGATCAGGCCCGCATGCAGTGCGGCGCCCAACGGCAGGATCTCGTCATTGAAGTCGTAGCGGCTGTTGTGCAGGAAGGCGCCGCTGCGGGCGTCCTGGCCGATGCGCAGATAGGCACCGGCCTTCTTCTGCAGCATGAAGGAAAAATCTTCGGCGCCCATGCTGGGCTCCAGGTTGCGATCGACGTTCTTCGCGCCGACCAGCGCCTGCGCCACGTCGGCCGCGAACATCGCTTCGGGCGCGGTGTTGATCGTGGCCGGGTAGATGCGTTCGTACTTGATCGTCGCGGTCGCGCCAAAACCGGTGGCAATGGCCGTGCACAGCTCGCTCAGTCGCTGCTCGACCTGCGCCTGCACGCGCGCGCTGAAGGTGCGCACGGTGCCGACCAGCGTGGCCTCGCCCGGGATCACGCTCATGGCGCCGAGGTCGCCGGCCTGCACGGCGCAGATGCTGACGACGGCCGCATCGATGGGGCGCACGCTGCGTGACACGATGGTCTGCGCGGCAGTGATGATGTGTGCGGCCACCACGACGGGGTCGATGGTCTGGTAGGCATGCGCGCCATGGCCGCCCTTGCCCTTGATCTCGATCGTCACGCGATCGGCCGCGGCCATCATCGCGCCGCGGTTGATGCCGACGGTGCCGGCCGGCATCGCGGGCCAGTTGTGCATGGCGTAGACGGCGTTCACCGGGAAGCGATCGAACAGGCCGTCCTCGATCATCACGCGCGCGCCGGCCAAGCCTTCTTCGCCCGGCTGGAAGATCAGCACGGCGGTGCCGTCGAAGTCGCGCGTCTCGGCCAGGTAGCGCGCGGCGCCGACGAGCATGGCGGTGTGGCCGTCGTGGCCGCAGCCGTGCATCAGGCCGTCGTTGGCGGAGCGCCAGCCGAAGTCGTTGTCCTCGCGCATGGGCAGCGCGTCCATGTCGGCGCGCAGGCCGATCATGCGGCCGCTGGCCGTCGACTTGCCGCGGATGACGCCGACGACACCGGTCTTGCCAATGCCGTCGTGGATCTCGTCCACGCCGCAGGCACGCAGCGCTTCGCGCACGCGGCCCGCCGTGTAGACCTCTTCGAAGCCGAGCTCGGGATGGGCGTGCAGGTCGCGGCGAAAGGCCGTGATCTCGGGGTAGAAGCTGGCGATGTGCGCGAAGGCCCGGCCGGAGGCCTGCAGGCGCGGCGCTGCGGCGGCGGTTGCGACACTCACCTCAATGACCTCCCGCCTTGCCCACGCGCAGCCGGGGATCGACCACGAAGTACAACAGGTCGACCACGAGGTTGATCACCACGAAGATCAGCGCGATCAGGCACAGGTAGGCGGCCATCACCGGGATGTCCGCGAAGGTCACGGCCTGGATGAAGAGCAGCCCCATGCCGGGCCACTGGAACACCGACTCCGTGATGATCGCGAAGGCGATCAGGCCACCGAGCTGCAGGCCCGTGATGGTCATGACCGGGACCAGCGTGTTCTTGAGCGCGTGGCCGAAGTGGATCGCGCGGTTCGACAGGCCCCGTGCGCGGGCGAACTTGATGTAGTCGGTGCGCAGCACCTCGAGCATCTCGGCGCGCACCAGCCGCATGATCAGCGTGAGCTGGAAGATCGCCAGCGTCACCGCCGGCAGGATGATGTGGTGCCAGCCGTCGGCCTTGAACAGGCCGCTGGTCCACCAGCCGAACTGCACCGTGTCGCCGCGCCCGAAGCTCGGGAACCAGCCCAGCGTCACGGCGAAGACCAGGATCAGCAGGATGCCGATCAGGAAGGTGGGCAGCGACACGCCGAGCAGCGAGACGGTCATGAACACCTGGCTCATGAAGGTGCCACGGCGCAGGGCGGTGTACACGCCCATCGGGATGCCGACGAACAGCGCCAGGGCCGCGGCCACGAGTGCGAGTTCGAGCGTGGCCGGGAAGCGCTCGCCGATCAGGCGCGACACCTTGGCGCCCTGGCGCAGGCTCAGGCCGAACTCACCTTGTGCGGCGTTGACGAGGAAATGCCAGAACTGCACGAAGAAAGGTCGGTCGAGCCCCAATGCGGCGCGCATTTCACGGATCTGATCGGGCTTGGCATCCTGCCCCAGCAGGAACACGACCGGGTCGCCGACATATTGAAAGAGGAGGAAGGCAATGAACGCAACCGCGATCATCACGATCACGGCCTGGATCAGGCGGCGCAGTACAAAGGCAGTCATTCAGCAACAAGAGTGATCGCGGCATGCTAGCAGTGCAAGCAGCGTGCCCGCACGGGGGTTCCCCGGGGGTGGAGGCGCAATTTTTACGAGTGAGAACAGGCGCGCGCCAAAAGAAAAAGCCACCCGGCTTGCGCCGGGTGGCTTTCAGTCTTTCGATTCGAAGCTGGCTTGCGCCAGCATCAAATTAGAAAGCGTGACGGATACCGAAGTCGTAGCCGGTCGAGGTCTTCGGGGTGAAGCCACCCGTGGTCACGAAAGCCGGGCCGCCGACGGTCAGAGCTGCACCGTTCTTGTTGCTCACGCGAGCAACGGTAGCGTACAGAGCCGTGCGCTTCGACAGGTTGTGCACGTAGCCGATAGCCAGCTTGTTGGCCTTCGGGTCAGCAACTGCGGGCTGGAACAGCACTGCGGGCTGGTTCAGGTCGTACTTGACGCTCGAGTACGAAGCGCGGATCAGGCCAGCACCAACCGGCACGGTCACGCCGAGCAGGTAGCCGGTCAGGTCGGTGTCAGCAATGGCGCCGGTGAAGGGGGTGACTTCGTAGTCAACCTTCTTCTTGGCGCGCGACACTTCACCGAACAGCTTCACAGGACCGAAGTCGTACGAAGCGCCCAGGTTCAGCGTGTTGACCTTGCTGGTCGTGCCGACGTAGAACTGGTCACCAACGGTGCTGCTGCCGTAAGCCAGAGCAACGTCCAGGGGGCCGTTGGCGTAGCCGAAGCGGCCGCCGACGTAACGACCTTGACGCTGGCTGTTAGCCACATCAGGCGTTGCCAGGCCAGGGCTGTACTTGGTCTTCTCAGCGAAGCCGTACATCACTTGACCGTAGAAACCACCCAGGTTCGGCGGCAGGAAGTAGCCGATGGTGTTGCTAGCGCGAACGTAGTTGTTCGTACCAACGTTGGTGAACGAACCGACCGAAGCTGCGGGCGAACCGAAGGTGCCGAAGCTGCCATTGGCCGTCGAGATCAGGTTCGTGCCAACGCCGTTGGTGCCGAACGGATCGAACACGGTGTCGTTCCAGAACGTCGGGGTGTAGTCACGGCCCAGACGGATTTCACCGAAACCGCCAGACAGGCTCACGGTCGAGCGGCGGGCGAAGGTGGCAACACCTTCCGAACCGTCGTCGTTCTTGATCGGGGCTTCGAGCCAGAAGCTGGCTGCCAGGCCACCACCCAGGTCTTCCGTACCACGGAAGCCCAGACGGCTGGAGTTGTAGCCCGAGTTAGCCAGTTCGCGACGGCTTGCCTTGACGCTGCCCTTGTTCAGGTAGAACGGGTTCAGGAAGGTGGCACCGTTCAGGTCACGCGAGGTGGACGAGTAGCCGCTGATCGACGCGTCGACCACACCAAACAGCGTGACGGACGACTGAGCCGAGGCAACACCGGCAACAGCCAGGGCAGCCAGAGCAACTAGAGATTTTTTCATTGCAAGTTTCTCCAAGGTTAAACATAGGGCTCCGGTGCGAAGGGCTCACCGTGACTGGCACTTTTGTGCTCCCACCGGACCCCGGGCCAACCTCCTTTTGGGAAGTTGATGCTATTGCACCAGAGCCGCTGCGGCAGGGCAAAACAAATCGCCCTAAATCTTGGAAGCCCCGCGTGTTTCGTTGCAGTCGTGCAACAAAGGACTTAGACGGGTGGTTTTGCCACGATATGAAACGAAATGTGCTGTCCTTGCATCGCCGGACAGGTGCGTTCAAATAGGCCCATGACTGCCCTGCTCGACCCCGCCCTGACTGCCGCCGATGCGGCTTTGCGCACGCTTTTTGCCCGATCTCACGCCACCCGGGCGCTTCCGCCCGCGATCCAGCCGCAAGGTGAATTGAGCGAATCGGAGCGCCGCGAGGCCGGTGCGCTGATGCGCGTGAACCATGTCGGCGAAGTCTGTGCCCAGGCGCTGTACACCGCCCAGGCCGCCGTGGCACGGGACCCGGCGTTGCGCGCGCACTTCCTGGAGGCCGCGCATGAAGAAACCGATCACCTGGCCTGGACCCGGCAGCGGCTGGATGACCTGGGCGCCCGCCCGTCCCTCCTGAATCCACTCTGGTATGCAGGCGCCTTCGGTCTTGGCCTGATTGCCGGACGCCTGGGTGACCCCCTGAGCCTCGGCTTTGTTGCCGAAACCGAACGGCAGGTGGAGGCACACCTCGAAAGCCACCTGGACCGGCTACCGCCGACCGATCACACGTCCCGCGCCGTGGTCGAGCAGATGAAGATCGACGAAGCCCGCCATGCCACGCAGGCCGTCGACGCGGGCGCCGCGGAACTGCCGGCCCCGGCCAAGGCCCTGATGCGCCTGGCATCGCGGGTCATGACGACCGTCGCGCACCGGATCTGAGGCTCCGGCGCACCGCCACCCGGCGTTTCAGGTCTCGATCAGATCGAAGCTGGTCGTGATTTCCGCCGTCTTCGCCAACATGATGCTGGCGGAGCAGTAGGTTTCGTGGCTGAGCGCGATCGCCCGCTCCACGGCGGTGGCCGGAATGCCCTTGCCCGCCACGGTGAAGTGCATGTGGATCTTCGTGAAGACCTTGGGATCCTTCTCGGCGCGCTCGCTGGTCAGCTTGACGCTGCAGCGCTCGATGCGATGGCGCCCCCTCTTCAATATGAGCACCACGTCGTAGGCGGTGCAACCGCCCGTGCCCGCGAGCACGGTTTCCATCGGCCGCGCCGCCAGGTTCTGGCCGCCGTTCTCGGGCTTGGCCGCATCCGGGGCACCGTCCATCATCAGGACATGGCCGCTGCCGGTCTCGGCCACGAAGCCCATGGCCGATCGGGTGCCTGCGTCACCGGTCCAACTTACTGTGCATTCCATGGTGTTCAGCTCCAATTGGGATGAATTCGTGCGGAAAAATGCGCACCAAACATCAACTTGTGTGTGGGAAAAGCATCGCCTGCTTGTTGCATCGCAACAAAGGGTGGGTATACTCTATTTCATTGCTGCGCACTTCATGGTGCGCACCCAGTTGTCTCCTCCACCCTTCCAATTGGTGGATTTAGCCCCGAGTCGCAAGACTCGGGGCTTTTTTCTTTGTGCGCCCCGATGGCCGCGCCACTCTAGCCGTCCACTGCGAAAGGGCAGCTGCTCTGGCTGCCCTGGCTGTTGCCGGTGTTGCCTCGGCTCAGTCGTCCGTCACGCTGTTTGGTGTGGTCGACGCGTCGATCAGCGGCTACTCGTCCACCTCGCGTGACCTGGGCAACGGCGTCACGTACGACAGGCTGGGCTTCCCCATCTACAACCCGTTCTACCTGAACCGCGGCAGCATCAAGGCGAGCCGCCGTGAACTGGCCCACTCGGGCTACAACTCCAGCCGCCTGGGCTTCCGTGGCACGGAAGACCTCGGTGGTGGCCTGGCCGCCAGCTTCTGGCTCGAGGCCCCGATCAGCAACGACGACGGCCAGACGGGCGTCTCGACATTCACGCGCCGCTCGACCGTGAGCCTGTCGGGCGGGTTCGGTGAAGTCCGCCTCGGCCGCGACTACACCCCGACGTTCTGGAACGACACCGTGTTCGACCCGTTCGGCACCAACGGCGTGGGCACCAACCTGGTCTCGACGGCCAACGGCTCGTTCGGCGGTTTCACCGGCTATGCCGACGGCAAGAAGCTTCCCGATGCCCTCAAGAACGTTCCACAGCTCCCCGATGCCGGTGGCAGCAACTACGTTCGCGCCGGCAACAGCATCGGCTACTTCCTGCCGCCGAACCTGGGCGGCTTCTACGGCCAGGTGATGTACGGCTTCCACGAGAAGACCAAGTACAGCCCCGGCACCGCAACGCCCCTCGCGGAAAACGCCTCGCGCACCGGTCGTTATGTCGGCGGTCGCTTCGGCTACGCCAACGGCCCCCTGGACGTGGCGCTGGCTTATGGCAGCAGCACCGTGGGCGATCAGTTCTACGTCGGCACGACCACCAAGGTCAACACACTGAACCTGGGCGCTTCGTACGACTTCGGTCCCGTGAAGCTGTTCGGTGAACTGTCGCGCGCCAAGAACAAGGTTGACTACGAAGTCGAACCGTACCTCGGCGGCCGTCCCGACATCGACCTGACCGGCTACCTGCTGGGTGTGACCGTGCCGGTCGGTGCTGGCCTGATCCGAGCTTCGTACTCGAGCGTCAAGTACGACGAGAACCTGGTTGCCCGCAACCCGTGGGAAGTGCTGCCCGCCGACAAGAAGGCCAACAAGCTGGCGATCGGCTACGTGCACAACCTGTCGAAGCGCACGGCCCTGTACGCCACCGTTGCTCGCGTGAGCAACAAGAACGGCGCATCGCTGACCGTCGGTGGCCCGAGCTTCCAAGGCACCGGCAACGGTTTCACGCCGAAGACCTCGACGGGCTACGACTTCGGCATCCGTCACGCCTTCTGATCGTTCACTGTCGATTCACATGCTGGCCCATGCCAGTTTGAATCTGCAAACGCACAAGCCGCCCGGTTCAAGCCGGGCGGCTTTTTGTCC
Source organism: Variovorax sp. GW821-FHT06D12 (assembly GCF_059419205.1). Classification (NCBI taxonomy): domain Bacteria; kingdom Pseudomonadati; phylum Pseudomonadota; class Betaproteobacteria; order Burkholderiales; family Comamonadaceae; genus Variovorax; species Variovorax sp. GW821-FHT06D12. Next base: position 201,377 of record NZ_JBWKRI010000005.1, read on the forward strand.
TTCCTCAATTCATCCGGCCACGTCTGCTCTGCAGCAGCCCCACATTCATTTCTCCGCTCAGCACCGATGCGTAGAAACGCTCGACCATGTTGACACTCGTTCGTGCATTGCGCGCCAGCGTCAGCATGTCGATCCCCTGTCCATACAAGAGCCGCAACGTGATGGCCGTATGGCGCAAGCAGTACAGCGTCCTCGACTGACCCAGCGGTCCTTTCTCGAGACCAGTCTTTTCGAGCACCCAGTGAAAGAAGAAATTGAGAACCGCCAGCGCGTGCTCGCGGTTCTTCAGGTGCGGCATGAAGATGTAGTCTTCCGCCCCGCCGAAGCCATGCGTCTCGCGGTACGCGAGCAGACATTCATAGACACGAACGGCAGGTCGCAGGCTCACGATGGGCTGGCTGTGCCGCTTGGTCTCCGGCAGGTTCATCCGCAGGTAGACATGCTTGCCTCGCACCACTTCGATGTGCTTGTGCTTCATGAGCTTGATGTCGCTGGGGCGCACGAAGGTGTTGACCATCCAGCGGATCAGCCACGGCAGCTCGTCGGGCATGACGAGCAATTCGCGAGCGATCCAGAAACGTTCGCCGGCCGTCAGCCGATCCAGCACCGGGTGCGAATGGCCGCGCAAGCTGCGCGCCGCCGCAATCAGCGCACGGTACTCCGCCACGCTGAAGCTGCCGCGCGGCTGGCTGCGCACCTTGACCTTCGGGAACACGGGGGCCTCGCGCAACGCACCGACGTGCACGCCATGCATGACCACCTTGCGCAGCAACACGAGGTATTGCGCGATCGTCGTGCTGGTGAAGCCTTGTTCGCCGAGGTGATCGATCAGGCGCTGCACGTCTGCGGTCGCGAACACAGCCACCGGCACATCGCCCAGCAACGGAACGATGTGCGCACGCAATCTGTTGCCCATGACCTGCCATGTGGGCCGTCCGATTTCGCCGCGTTGCACGCGCGCGGCCTCGGCCTGCATCAGTCCCTTCGAAAGGTCACTGACAGAAACTGATAACAAATTCTGCCCAACTGTTAGTGAATTAGCGGGCGTATGAATCGCGGGATAGGTGCGCGCAAAAAAACCGGAATCATTTGCAGCAGGAGCCTTGCGGAATAGGTTTATGACATTTGTGTCCATGCCATTCCCCGCATGCAATACCGATGCCTCTTATGATTGATGGTTAGCAAATGAAAACTCCCTGGAAAAGATCTTGCGCAATGCACCCGTTACTGCGGCGTTAACGCCCGCCGACTATCTCAGAAAAATCCTCAATGCGCGGGTCTACGACGTGGCCGTCGAGTCTGCGTTGGAGAAGGCGCGCGCGCTCAGCGAGCGGCTCGGCAATACCGTGTTGCTCAAGCGCGAGGACCAGCAACCCGTATTCAGTTTCAAACTGCGCGGTGCCTATAACAAGATGGCGCACCTGAGCAAAGCGCAATTGGCGAGCGGTGTGATTTGCGCATCGGCCGGCAATCACGCGCAAGGCGTTGCGCTCGGCGCGCGCAAGCTCGGCACGCGCGCAGTGATCGTGATGCCCGTGACCACGCCGCAATTGAAGATCGATGCAGTGCGTGGTTTCGGCGGCGAGATCGTGCTGCATGGCGACAGCTATTCCGACGCCTACCTGCATGCGCTCGAATTGCAGACGCAGCAGAACCTGACCTTCGTCCATCCCTTCGACGATCCCGACGTCATCGCGGGCCAGGGCACCATCGCGATGGAAATCCTGCGCCAGCACCAAGGTCCGCTCGACGCGGTGTTCGTGGCGATCGGTGGCGGCGGCCTCATCTCCGGCGTGGCCAACTACATCAAGGCCGTGCGGCCCGAGATCAAGGTGATCGGCGTCCAGATGAACGACTCCGACGCGATGATGCAATCGGTCGCCGCGCACCAGCGCGTGAACCTGCCCGACGTCGGCCTGTTCTCCGATGGCACGGCCGTCAAGCTGGTCGGCGAGGAAACCTTCCGCATCGCGCAGAACCTGGTCGACGGCTACATCTCGGTCGACACCGACGCCGTGTGCGCCGCCATCAAGGACGTGTTCGTCGACACGCGCAGCATCGTCGAACCGGCTGGCGCGCTGGCCGTGGCGGCGATCAAGCAGTACGCGGCCGAGCATGGCCGCCAAGGCGAGACCTACGCAGCGATCCTGTGCGGTGCCAACATGAATTTCGACCGGCTGCGCTTCGTGGCCGAGCGGGCCGAGGTCGGCGAGGAACGCGAGGCGCTGTTCGCCGTGACCATCCCTGAAGAGCGCGGCAGCTTCCGTCGCTTTTGCGAACTCATCAGCCAGCTGCCGGCCGGCGGCGCGCCGCGCAACGTGACCGAGTTCAACTACCGCATCAGCGATGCCGCCAAGGCCCACGTGTTCGTCGGCCTCACGACCTCGGCGCGTGGCGAGTCGGCCACCATCGCGAAGGTCTTCATCGAACACGGCTTCGACGCACTCGACCTCACGCACGACGAGCTCGCCAAGGAGCACCTGCGCCACCTGGTGGGTGGCCGCACGGGGCTGGCGCACGACGAGCGCCTGCTGCGTTTCGTGTTCCCCGAGCGTCCCGGTGCGCTGCTCAAGTTCCTGAGCCTGATGCGGCCGAACTGGAACATCAGCCTGTTCCACTACCGCAACCAGGGCGCCGACTACGGGCGCATCCTCGTGGGCCTGCAGGTGCCGGCGGAAGAGTCGGCGGCCTTCGACAGCTTCCTCGAAACGCTGGGCTACCCCTGCGTCGAGGAAACGGCCAACCCGGCCTACCGCCTGTTCCTTCAGGCCTGAAGAAAAGAAGAAGAAAAGAGAAAGAGACCGCCGCGCTTACTGCGCGGGGGTCTGCGCCTGCGGCGGTGGCTCCATCGCGGCGCCCGCCGTGGCGGGAAGTTGCTGCTGCTGCGGCATCACCATCGTCGGCATCGTGGCCGGCAACGGCCCGGCTGGCGCAGGTGACTGCACCGACGACAGACCGGCAGGCGGCGTCGGAAGCCCCATGCTGAGCGGCGCACGCACCGGCAGCTGCAGCGTGAACGCCGCCGGCCCGTCGCGCTGGGCACCGAGCGTCGCCGCGCGCACGCCCACCGACTGCAGCACATAGCTCTCGCCGACCTTCGAGCCCACGCGGAACGGCCGCGGCGGCTTGCCGTCGATCGAGATCAGCGCCGCGCCCTGGTTCGACGGGTCCGCCACCACGCCCGACAGCGCGAAGCGGCTCGCGGCCTCCGGCGCCACGGGGGCGTTCGACGTCACCGTGACCACACCCAGCAACCGGGCCACCGCCTCGGCATCGGCCGCGACCGGTGCGCGCGGCATCGTGGCCGCCGCAGCCACGGCGTCGGCCGGCGAGGCCAGCCGCAGCGCCCAGAACACCGCGGCGCCCGCGGCCAACGCCCAAAGCCCCGTCGTTGCAAGTGGGGCATGCCAGCGGGCTGCGGAGTAAGGACTTGTCATGGCCGCGGATTATCATGCAGCGCGCTTACCGCCTCATGTCCCCGCAAGCTATGAACAAACTCCTTCGTTCCGTCTCCCGCACCGCACAACGCGGCTTCACGCTGATCGAACTCATGGTGGTGCTTGTCATCATCGGCGTGCTCGCTGCGCTGATCGTGCCGAACGTGATCGAGCGCGCCGACGACGCCCGCGTCACCGCCGCCCGCACCGACATCAACAACCTGATGCAGGCGCTCAAGCTCTACCGCCTCGACAACCAGCGCTACCCGACCGCCGAGCAGGGCCTGCAGTCGCTGCTGACCCGCCCCACCGCGGGCCCGGCCGCGCCCAACTGGAAGCCCTACGTCGAGAAGCTGCCCAACGACCCCTGGGGCCATCCGTACCAGTACATGAACCCCGGCATCAAGGGCGAAATCGACGTGCTCTCCTTCGGCGCCGACGGACAGAGCGGCGGCGAGGGCAAGAATGCCGACATCGGCAGCTGGCAGTAAGCGCATCGCCCCCGGCCGCGTGGTGCTGCCACCGCCTCGCGCAGCGCGCGGCTTCACGCTGCTGGAGCTGATCGTGGTGATCGCGATCATCGCCATCGCGACCGCCAGCGTGAGTTTCGCGATGCGCGACACCAACGCCGCCGCGCTCGACCGCGAGGCCGACCGCCTCGCCGCCCTGCTCGAATCGGCCCGTGCCCAGTCGCGCGCCAGCGGCGTCATGGTGCGCTGGCGCCTCGTCGAAGGCGGCGGCTTCGTCTTCGACGGCCTGCCCGCCGACGCCCTGCCCACCGGCTGGACCCACGCAGGCATCACGGCCCAGCCCATGCTGGGCGGCGACACGCCGGTGGCGGCGCTGCAGCTCGGGCCCGACCCCATCATTCCGGCGCAGCAGGTTATGCTGCACAGCGACGGCCCGCCCGCGCGCGTGCTGCGCGTCGCGACCGACGGGCTGCGGCCCTTCACCGTGTTCGCCGTGCCATGAGACAGCGGCTGCGGCGCGCCGGCTCCAGCCATGGCTTCACGCTGGTCGAGGTGCTGATCGCGCTGGGCATCGTCGCGCTCGCGCTGGCGGCCGGCTCGCAGGCCACGATGTCGCTCACGCGCAATGCGCAGCGCCAGTCCGACCTCGTGCTGGCCGGCCTGTGCGCCGAGAACGAACTCGCCAAGGCGCGCCTGTCGCGGCAGATGCCGGCCGTCGGCGACTCGGGCTCCATCTGCCTGCAGGCCGGCCTCACCTTCCTCGTGACAACCACGACGGTGCCCACGCTCAATCCGAATTTCCGGCGCGTCGACGTGCAGGTGCGCGACGAAGGCAGCGCACCGCTGCTGCGCGTGTCGACCGTGGTGGGGCGCGTCTGATGACGAAGCCTTCGCGCGCACGCGGCTTCACGCTGATCGAGCTGCTGGTCGCCATCGCGGTGATGGCGCTGCTCGCCCTCGTGAGCTGGCGCGGCCTGGACAGCATGTCGCGCGCTACCACGCAGAACCAGCAGCGCGCCGACGCGGTGCTCACGCTGCAGGCCACGCTCGCACAGTGGAGCGCCGACCTCGACGCCATCACCCTGCTCGCGCAGACCCGCCCGATCGACTGGAACGGCCGCGTGCTGCGCATGACGCGCCGCGGCAGCGACACCAGCACGCCGACCGTGCAGGTCGTCGCCTGGACGCTGCGCCCCGGCGCCGACGGCACGCGCTGGCGGCGCTGGCAGTCGGCGCCCTTCGCCACGCGCGGCGAATGGGTGCAGGCCTGGAACCTCGCGGCCGCGTGGGCGCAGGACGGCGCCGCGCCCACCGGCGGCGCCACCGATGTGGCGTTGATGCCGGTCAACAGCTGGCAGCTCGCGTACTTCCGCAACAACGCCTGGGTGCCGGCGGAGCCGCTGCCCGTGGCGGCGGCGAACCCGTCCAACCCGGCCGGCGCGCTCATCGCCATGCCCGACGGCGTGCGGCTGGTGCTGACCCTGCCGCCCGGAGACGGGCTCTCGGGCACGCTCACGCGCGACTGGGTGCGCCCGACGCTCGGGGGGCCGCGCTCATGACCGCGCCGCAACGCCATCGCGTGGCCAGCACACGCCGCCAGCGCGGCGCCGCGCTGCTCGCCGCCATGCTGACCGTGATGCTGGTCGCCACTTTTTCCGCCGCCGCGCTCTGGCAGCAGTGGCGCTCGGCCGAGGTCGAAGGCGCCGAGCGCGCGCGCGTGCAGGCGGCCTGGGTGCTGATCGGCGCGCTCGACTGGTCGCGCCTGATCCTCGGCGAAGACGGCCGCGCCGGCGGCCCCGACCACCTCGGCGAGCCCTGGGCCGTGCCGCTCGAAGAGGCTCGCCTCACCAGCTTCCTGTCGGCCGAAAAGAACGTGGCCAGCGACAACCTCGAAGGCCTGCCCGACGCGTTCCTGTCGGGCCGCATCGTCGACGCGCAGTCCAAGCTGAACGTGCTGTCGCTGGTGGACGCCGGCAAGCCGGTGCCGGCCAGCGTTGCCACCTTCACGCGCCTCTTCAACCTGCTCGGCCTGCCGGCCGGCGAGCTGACCCAGATGACCGCGCGGCTCGCGAGCGCGCTGCACACCGGCAGCACCGACGCCGCCTCAGGCGGTAGCGGCGGCGGCAGCAGCGACGCCAGCGCCGACACCGGCGCCGCCCCGCTGATGCCGCAGGAGGTCGCGCAGCTGGTGTGGCTCGGCCTCTCGCCCGCCACCGCCGCCGCGCTCGAGCCCTACGTGACGATCCTGCCGGAGCGCACCACGCTCAACCTCAACACGGCCAGCGCCGAAGCCATCAGCGCGAGCGTCGAATCGCTGGGCATCGCCAGCGCGCGCCAGCTGGTGGAGCGGCGCAGGCGCTCCTTCTTCAAGAACATCGAGGAAGCCAACGCCGGCCTGCCCAGTGGCGGCTCGCGCTTCAACGCGGCCCAGCACGGCGTGGGCACCCAGTATTTCGAGGTGTACGGCCGGCTGCGGCTGGACCGCACCTGGGTCGAGGAGCACTCGCTGCTCTTTCGCAAGGGCCTGGCCGTGACCACCGTCTGGCGCACCCGTGGCGCGGGCGCCACCATGCCCCCGGCAAAACCCTGACGCCGGTTTCCTTTTCTCCGATCAAAACACCGTCAAACGCACGTAGTCTCTGCAAGATATGCTATTCAAACAATAGCAACAACTTGTAAGCCACCCTCCTACAATCACCGGCTTTTCCGACACCCCCCGACATGACCCCGCTGCTGCTCCTTGCCCCCCTCCCTCCGGCCGATGCCGCGGGCGAGTACGACTGGGCCCAGGCCGGTGAGGACGGCATCGCCCTGCGCGACCAGGGCCGCGCGCTGCTGACGCTGCTGCCGTCGGGCCCCGAGGTCACGCTCGGCATCCCGTCCTCGGCGCTCTCGTGGCACCGCGTCACGCTGCCCAAAGGCAGCATGGGCAGCACCTCGAAGCTGCGCGCCGTGCTCGACGGCCTGCTCGAAGAGCATCTGCTCGACGACCCGGAAGCCCTGCACTTCGCGCTCGCGCCCGACGCCAAGGCCGGCGAGCCGGTGTGGGTCGCGGCCTGCAACCGCATCTGGCTGCGCAGCGTCGTGCAAGGGCTCGAAGCCGCCGGCCGGCGCGTCGTGCGCATCGTTCCCGAATTCACGCCGCAGCCGGCCGACGCGCCGCCGCTGCTGCAGGTCACGGGCGAGCCCGAGGCGCCGCAACTCACGGTCTGCGACGGCGACGGCGTGGTCTCGCTGCCGCTGGCCGGCGCGGGTCTGGCCCTGTCGAACGGCCTGCCGCTGGACACCGCCGTCATCACCACCGAACCCGCCGTGGCCGAAGCCGCCGAGCACCTGCTGCAGCGCCGCGTGCCGATCGTGCAGGCGCCGCAGCGCTGGTTGCACGCCACGCGCACACCCTGGGAGCTCGCGCAGTTCGACCTGGCCGTGACGGGCCGCGCCCGCGCCGGCAAGAAGTTCGCCTCGGTGCTTCAAACCCTGCGCTTCGCGCCCGAATGGCGCGCCGCGCGCTGGGGCGTCGTGGTGCTGCTGCTGACCCAGCTCATCGGCCTGAACGCCTGGGCCTGGAAGGAGCGCAACGCGCTCGAGTCCAAGCGCCAGGCCACGCGCGCCATCCTGACGCAGACCTTTCCCTCGGTGAAGATCGTGGTCGACGCGCCGCTGCAGATGGGCCGCGAGGTGGCCGCGCTGCAGCAGGCCGTGGGCGACGTGGCGCCGAGCGATTTCGAACCCATGGTCGGCGCCATCGCCGCCGCCCTGCCGCCCGGGCGCTCGCCGAGCGCCATCGACTTCAGCGCCGGCCAGCTGCGCCTGCGCGGCCTCGGGCTGCAGCCGCAGGAGGTCACGCAGATCACCGCCGCGCTGTCGCCGCGCGGCTACCAGGTGCGCACCGAGGGCGATCTGCTGCTGGTGCAGGCCGAGGCCAACCGATGAACTTCAGCGAACAACTCAAGGCCCGCTGGGCCGTCCTCGGGATGCGCGAGCGCCGCCTCGTCATCGGCGCCGTCGCGCTGGTGGCACTGGCCTTGCTCTGGTGGATTGCGCTCGCCCCCGCGCTGCGCACGCTGGCCGCGGCCCCGGCCGAACACGCACGGCTCGACGCCCAGCTCCAGCAGATGGCCACCTTGCAGAACCGCGCGAAGGCGCTGCAGTCGCAACCGCGCCTGGCGCGCGACGACGCTCTGCGCGCGCTCGAAAGCTCGGTGCGCGACGGCCTGGGCGTCACGAACGCCCAGCTCATGACGGCCGGTGGCGATGGCGCCGCCACCGTTACGTTGCGCGGCGCGCCCGCCCAAAACCTGGCGCAATGGCTCGCACAGGCGCGCGGCAATGCCCACGCCGTGCCGCGCGAAGTGCACCTGACGCGCGCGCCCATCGCACCGCCGCCGCCAGGCGCCAAGCCCGCGCCCGCCACGCCCGACCAACCTCCGCAACCCCGCTGGGACGGCACGCTCGTGATGGCGCTGCCCGCCCCGCGCTGAAGCAGCCCCACGCACCGCACGGCATGGCGAGACGTCCCCCGATCCCCGACCTCCAGCCGCGCCGCGGCAGCTGGCGCTGGGCCGTGCTCGGCGCCGCCACCGGCCTGCTGGTCGCGGTCGTGCTGTTCGCGCCGGCACGCTGGCTCGCCTCGGCGCTGTCGGGCTGGACGCAAGGCCGCCTGCTGCTGGTCAACCCGCGCGGCACGGTCTGGAACGGCACCGCCGCCGTCGTGTTCGCCAGCGGCGCCGGCGGCACGCAGGCCGTCTCGCTGCCGGGCCTGCTGAACTGGCGCATGTGGCCGAACTGGCGCGGTCTGTCGGCGCGCCTCGACCTCTCTTGCTGCGCGGCGCAACCGCTGGGCCTGCAGGCCAGCCCGCGCGCCAACGGCCTGCAGCTCGCCTGGCAGGACGCCCGCTCGCGCTGGCCCGCCACGCTGCTCACCGGCCTGGGCGCGCCCTGGAACACGCTGAAGCTCGAAGGCGCGCTCGACCTCAACACCCGCGCTTTCGCCATGCAGTGGGACGGCCCCGCCTTGCGCATCGAGGGCCAGGCCACGCTCGACGCCACCGATGTCTCGTCCGCCCTGTCGACCCTGCGGCCGATGGGCAGCTACCGCCTGTCGCTCGAAGGCGGCACGCGCCCCACGCTGCTGCTGAGCACGCGCGAAGGCAGCCTCGAACTGAACGGCAGCGGCAGCTGGAGCGGCACCGCGTTGCGCTTCAACGGCGAAGCCAGCGCGGCACCGGGCCGCGAAGACGCACTTTCCAATTTGTTGAACATCATCGGGCGGCGCGACGGTGCGCGCTCGATCATCACCCTGGGTTGATCCGACCATGAAGAAGCCTCTGTCCTCGTCCGGCGCCCGCCCCGGCCTCGTCGCGCTCGCGGTACGCCTGCTGATCGCGGCGTCGTTCGTGCCGGTGCTGCCGCCCGCCTACGCGCAGACCGGCGACGCCCCGCGGCGCGGCGAACCGATCACGCTGAACTTCGCCGCCGCCGACATCGAGGCCGTGGCCCGCACCATGGCGGTCGTGACCGGGCGCGACGTGGTGGTCGACCCGCGCGTCAAGGGCACCATGAACCTGGTCACCGACCGCCCGCTGGCGCCGGCCGCCGCCTTCAACCAGTTCGCCGCCGCGCTGCGCCTGCAGGGTTTCGCGGTGGTGGAAGCCGACGGCCTGTACAAGGTGGTGCCCGAGGCCGACGCCAAGCTGCAGACCAGCACCGTCAACACCTCCATCGGCGGCGCCAGCGCGGCCGCGGGCAACCAGATCGTCACGCAGATCTTTCGCCTGAACTACGAGTCGGCCAACAGCCTGCTGCCGGTGCTGCGCCCGCTGATCCCGCCGAACAACACCATCAACGTGAACCCGGGCAACAACTCGCTCGTGATCACCGACTACGCCGACAACATGCGCCGGCTGGCGCGCATCATCGCGTCGCTCGACGTGCCCAATGCGTCCGACATCGAAGTCATCCAGCTCAAGCATTCGGTGGCCACCGACATGGTGCCGCTGGTCACGCGGCTGGTCGAAGGCGGTGGAGCGGGGGCGCCGGGCGCGGCCGCACCGGGCGGTGCCGACGCCTCGTTCCGCACCACGCTGATGGCCGACCCGCGCAGCAACTCGCTGATTCTTCGCGCTGCCAACCCCGCGCGCGCGCAACTCGTGCGCACGCTGGTCGAGAAGCTCGACCGTGCGCCGGCCGAAAGCAGCAACGGCGCGGCCGGCAACATCTACGTGGTCTACCTGAAGAACGCCGACGCGGTGCGCCTGGCCGCCACGCTGCGCGCCGCCATGGCCGCGAGCCAGCAGCAGTCGCAGGTGCCGGGCGCGCCCGGCGCCGCGGGCAGCGCCGGTTCGTCGGTGCCGCCGGCCAGCATGCCGATGACGCAGGCCAGCTTCGGCGGCAACAACGCGCAGGGCGGCGGTTCGGCCGCGGCCAACGCGCCGCTGAACAACGCCAACCAGCCGTCCACCGGCGGCCAGATCCAGGCCGACCCGAGCACCAACTCGCTCATCATCACCGCGCCCGAGCCGCAGTACCGCCAGATGCGCGCCGTGATCGACAAGCTCGACGGCCGCCGCGCGCAGGTGATGATCGAGGCGCTCATCGTCGAGGTCAGCGCCAAGAAGGCCGCCAACTTCGGCGTGCAGTGGCAAAGCGCGCTGGGCAACAACGCCGTCATCGGCACCAACTCCAGCCTGGCCAGCGCCAACATCCTGGCGCTGACGCAGGCCCTGGCCACGCGCGACGTGGCCAACGTGCGGCCTTCCACCGGCCTGAACCTGGGCATTGCCGGCAAGATCGGCGGCCAGTACATCCTGGGCGCCATCGCCAACTTCTTCAACAGCGACGGCGACGCCAACGTGCTGTCCACGCCCAACCTGCTGACGCTGGACAACGAAGAAGCCAAGATCGTCATCGGCCAGAACGTGCCCTTCGTGACCGGCCAATACGCCAGCACCTCGGGCTCGGTCGGCATCAACCCGTTCACCACGGTGGAGCGCAAGGACGTGGGCCTCACGCTGCGCGTGCGCCCGACCATCAACGAGAACGGCACCGTGAAGATGACCATCTTCCAGGAGACCTCCACGGTCGACCAGAACACGGCCAAGGACCCCAACGGCCCGACCACCAACAAGCGCTCCATCGAGTCGAGCGTGCTGGTGGAAGACGGCGGGCTCGTGATGCTCGGCGGCCTGCTGTCGGACAACTACGGCAACACCGTCGAGAAGGTGCCCGTGGCCGGCGACATCCCGGTGCTCGGCAACCTGTTCAAGAACGAGGTGCGCACGCGCGACAAGAGCAACCTCATGATGTTCCTGCGCCCCGCCGTGATGCGCGACGGCGCCTCCACCGAAGCCTTCGCCTACGACCGCTATGACGAGATCCGCGGCATGCAACAGCGCACACAGCCCAACACCGACAACATCATGCTGCGCGGTGTCGACTCGGCGCCCGTGCTGCCCGAGGCGCCGCTGGTGCGCATCAACCGCCTGAACAGCAGCGACAGCGGCAAGAAGACCAGCGAGACCCGCATGGAAGGCACGCAGCTCATCCCGCCGCCGCGCCCCGCCACCGACAACCGCCGGCTCGCGCCCAGCCCGTTGCGCGGCGCGCTGCCGCCCACCGCCGACCCGACCAGCTCGCGCGAGCTGCCCTGAGCCCCGTTTCGCACACGCCAGCCCCCCATGCGCTATCCCCTGCCCTACGCGTTCGCACGCAGCCAGCAACTGCTGCTCGAAGCCACGGACGACGGCCGCCACACGCTGTGGATGTCTTCCCATCCGGCGCGCAGCGCGGTCGGTGAAGTGACCCGCAAGTACGGCGTGCAGGCCTTCGAGGTGCTCGACGACGGCCCGCTCGCGCAGCGCATCAGCGCCGCCTACGCGCAGGGCGAATCGAGCGCCGCCGCGGTGGTCAGTGAAGTGCAGAACGACGCCGACCTCTCGCGCATGATGCAGGAGCTGCCGGCCGTCGAAGACCTGCTGGCCAGCGCCGGCGACGCGCCCATCATCCGCATGCTCAACGCGCTGCTCACGCAGGCCGCGCGCGACGGCGCCAGCGACATCCACATCGAGCCCTACGAGCGCACGTCGTCGGTGCGCTTTCGCATCGACGGCACGCTGCGCGAGGTGGTGCAGCCCAACCGCGCACTGCACGCCGCGCTGATCTCGCGCCTGAAGATCATGGCCGACCTCGACATCTCCGAGAAGCGGCTGCCGCAAGACGGGCGCATCAGCCTGCGCATCGGCACACGCGCGGTCGACGTGCGCGTGTCGACGCTGCCCAGCGCGCACGGCGAACGCGCCGTGCTGCGCCTTTTGGACAAGAGCGAATCGAAGCTCACGCTCGAATCGGTCGGCATGCAGGGCGACTCGCTGGCGCGCTTCGAAAAGCTCATTGCGCAGCCGCACGGCATCATCCTCGTGACCGGCCCCACCGGCTCGGGCAAGACCACCACGCTGTACGCCGCGCTGGCCCGGCTCGACGCGAGCCGCAGCAACATCATGACGGTGGAAGACCCGATCGAGTACGAGCTGCCGGGCGTGGGCCAGACGCAGATCAACGCCAAGATCGAACTCACCTTCGCCAAGGCCCTGCGCGCCATCCTGCGGCAGGACCCCGACGTGATCATGATCGGCGAAATCCGCGACTTCGAAACCGCGCAGATCGCCATCCAGGCCTCGCTCACCGGCCACCTCGTGCTGGCCACGCTGCACACCAACGATTCGGTGAGTGCCGTCACGCGCCTGACCGACATGGGCGTGGAGCCCTTCCTGCTGAGTTCGTCGCTGCTCGGCGTGCTGGCCCAGCGCCTCGTGCGCAAGGTCTGCACCGCCTGCGGCGGCCCGGGCTGCGAGGTCTGCGGCCAGACCGGCTACCAGGGCCGCACCGGCATCTTCGAGCTGCTCGTGGCCGACGACGAGGTGCAGGCCCTCATCCACGGCAAGGCCGCCGAGAGCGCGCTGTTCGAAGCCGGCACACGCGGTGGCCTGCGCTCCATGCGCGAAGACGGCGAACGACTGGTGCAGGCCGGCATCACCTCGCGCGCCGAACTCTTGCGCGTCACCCGCGAGTAGCGACCCGCGATGCCCGCCTATTCCTTCGAAGCCATCGATGCCAGCGGCCAGTCGCGCGAAGGCGTGCTCGAGGCCGACACCGCGCGCGCCGCACGCGGCCTGCTGCGGGCGCAGGCGCTCATTCCGCTGTCGGTCAAGCCGGTCGGCGGCGGCGATGCAGCCGGCGGTGGCGGCAGCGCAGGCAGCACGCTCACGCGCTGGCTCGGCGGCGGCAAGCGCGTCTTCAATTCGACGAACCTCGCCGTGTGGACGCGCCAGCTCGCCGGCCTCATCTCCGCCGGTCTGCCGCTGGAACGCGCGCTCACGGCGCTCACCGACGAAGCCGAATCGGAACCGCAGCGCAACCTCGTGGCCTCGCTGCGCGCCGAGGTCAACGCGGGCTCGCCCTTCGCGCGTGCGCTGTCGGCGCACCCGCGCGAGTTCTCGCCCATCTACACCGCCGTGATCGGCGCCGGCGAGCAAAGCGGCAACCTCGGGCTCGTGCTCGAACGCCTCGCCGACGACCTCGAAGAGCGCCAGGTGCTGCAGCAGAAGCTGATCGGCGCGGCGCTGTACCCGGCCATCGTCACGCTGGTGGCGATCGTGATCGTGATCTTCCTCGTGAGCTACGTGGTGCCCCAGGTGGCGCAGGTGTTCGCGGGCACCAAGCGCTCGCTGCCCTTCCTCACGACCGTGATGCTGTCGCTGAGCGCGGCCGTGCGCAACTACGGCTGGTGGATGCTGGGCGCCATCGTGCTCGCGGCCGTCGGTGTGCGCGTCGCGCTGGCGCAGGAAGCCTTCCGCCTCAAGTTCGATGCCGCGTGGCTCAAGCTGCCGCTGATCGGCAAGCTCGCGCGCGGCTACAACGCGGCGCGCTTTGCCAGCACGCTCGCCATGCTGGCCACGGCCGGCGTACCCATCTTGCGTGCGCTGCAGGCGGCCTCCGAAACACTGGGCAACCGCGCCATGCGCGCCGACGCGCTCGATGCGCTGGTGCTGGTGCGCGAAGGTGCGCCGCTGGCCTCCGCGCTGGCACAGAAGAAGCGCTTCCCGGGGCTGGTGTCGATGTTCGCGCGCCTGGGCGAGCAGACCGGCACGCTGCCCGTGATGCTGCAACGCGCCGCCAACCAACTCGGCGCCGAAGTGCAGCGCCGCGCCATGCACCTGGCCACCATCCTCGAGCCGCTGCTCATCGTCGCCATGGGCGGCGTGGTCATGCTCATCGTGCTGGCCGTGATGCTGCCCATCATTCAGCTGAACCAGTTCGTCAAGTGACGACGGACGGGGAGCCCCTCACATGCCCGTAACGCTCGAAGACAAACTCGTGGTCGCGATCTCCTCGCGGGCCCTGTTCAACCTCGAAGAAGAAAACAAGATCTTCGAGGCCGGCGACAACGAGGGCTACATGAAGCTGCAGCTCGATCGCATCGATGAACCGGCCGCCCCCGGCATCGCGTCGTCGCTGATCCGCAAGCTGCTTCGCTTCAACGAAGACGGCGTGCAGCGCGTCGAGGTGGTCATCCTCTCGCGCAACGACCCGGTGTCGGGCATGCGCATCTTCAAGTCAAGCGCCGCGGCCGACATCAAGCTGCAGCGCGGCGTGTTCACCCAAGGCCGCCCGCCCTTCGGTTACCTGCGCCCGCTGCGCGCGCACCTGTTCCTGTCGGTCAACGCGCAAGACGTGCGCGAGGCACTCGCCGCAGGCTTCCCCGCCGCGCGCGTGCTGGTCGAGTCGGTCAAGGCCAGCGATGCGTGGCCGAACGAAGTGCGCATCGCCTTCGACGGCGACGCGGTGCTCTTCAGCGACGAGGCCGAGCGCGTGTTCCAGGCCGAGGGCCTCGACGCCTTCCAGGCGCACGAACTCAGCAAGGCCGACCTGCCCCTGCCCGAAGGCCCGTTCAAGCCGCTGCTGATGGCCTTGCACCGGCTGCAGATGGCGGGCAATGCGCAGATGCGCATCCGCACTGCACTGGTCACGGCGCGCAGTGCACCGGCGCACGAGCGCGCGATCCGCACGCTCATGAAGTGGAACATCCGCGTCGACGAAGCGATGTTCCTCGGCGGCCTGCCCAAGGGCGAGTTCCTGCGCGAGTTCGAGCCCGACTTCTTCTTCGACGACCAGACCGGTCACGTCGATGCGGCCTCGCGGCATGTGCCTGCGGGGCATGTGTCGAGTGGCATCAGCAACGAGCCCTGACGCCGTTCAGGGCGCGATCCCGCCGACGAGGCACCTTGCTCCGCGAATGTCCTCCGGGCTTCGCCCTCCCCCTTGATTTCGCTGCGCAAGGCACCCCATCGACGTGATCGACGGGCCGTGCGGTCGTTGATCGGCCCGCACAACGACCGCGCTCGGTGTGCACAGGACACTGGGTGCTTCCCGCAGCGAAATCAAGGAGGAGGCCGCAGGCCGGGGGACATTCGCGGAGGGAAGTGCCCGGTGGCCTGGGCATGCGCCC
Source organism: Variovorax sp. GW821-FHT06D12 (assembly GCF_059419205.1). Classification (NCBI taxonomy): domain Bacteria; kingdom Pseudomonadati; phylum Pseudomonadota; class Betaproteobacteria; order Burkholderiales; family Comamonadaceae; genus Variovorax; species Variovorax sp. GW821-FHT06D12. The sequence continues at coordinate 216,787 of NZ_JBWKRI010000005.1, forward strand.
CAGCCCCTCTTTCGCGGTCTCCACAAAGCCGCAGACCAGCGCGTTGTCACACGCGTTTCGTCCCACTGTCATCGCTCGTTCACTGCCGAGTAACGGGTTCTCCCTAGTCTTGTCGCCTGTCCGGTGCACACGTCGGGCCAGCCGCTTTTCGCGCTCGCGCCCTGATCACCCCCGATCTCCACGACATCACAAAGAGAGGATCACCCCATGCTTGTTCAAGCCTCGCTCCCCACGCGGCTGCTGGCCGCCTTCATCCTGGCTTGCACGCTGTCAGCCTGCGGCGGCAGCGACAACGGCGGCGGCTTCGCCGGCTTCCCGCCCGTCACCACGCCGCCCCCGCAGCCCCAACCCGAAACCGGCGTGAAGCCCGAGATGCGCTGCGCACCGTGACACGCGAACACATGACATCCCACGACAAGACCATGAATTCACGCCGCAAATTCCTCACGGGCACCGCCACCACCGGCGCTGCCGCCCTCGCCCTCTCGGCCTTCCCGCCAAGCATCCGCCGCGCGCTTGCCATTCCGGCCAACAACAAGACCGGCACCATCAAGGACGTCGAGCACATCGTCATCCTGATGCAGGAGAACCGTTCGTTCGACCACTACTTCGGCACGCTCATGGGCGTGCGTGGCTTCGGCGATCGCTTCACGATTCCGCTGCCCAAGGGACGCAACGTCTGGCAGCAAGTCGACAAGACGGACACACCGATCCTGCCCTACCACTTGGACCAGACCAAAGGCAACGCGCTGCGCGCGGGTCAGACACCGCACGACTGGTCCGATGGCCAGGACGCCTGGGACGGTGGTCGCAACTATCAGTGGCCGCGCTACAAGCACCCGCTTTCCATGGGCTACTACAAGGAAGCGGAGTTGCCGTACCAAACGGCCCTGGCCAACGCCTTCACCCTGTGCGACGGCTACCACTGCAGCATGCACGCAGGCACCAACTCGAACCGCATGTTCCTCTGGACCGGCACCAACGGCCCCACCGGAGCCGGCGTGGCCACGGTCACCAACGAATGGGACGACAGACGCCCTCCCGCTTCGACCTCCGGCTATGAGTGGAAGACCTACCCCGAACGCCTGGAAGCAGCAACGCCCAAAGTCAAATGGATCGTGTATGAAAACATACCCGACAACTACGGCGACAACCCGCTCACGGGCTTCAAGCAATACCGCCTGGCCAACGAAGCAGCGAAGGCAAAGCAGATCACCAGCCAGAATCCGGTGCCGATCTACGATCCAGCCAGCGACGACGTCGGCAACCCGTTGTACAAGGGCATTGCCAACACCATGCCCGGCACCAAGGTGGACGAGTACCTGAACACCTTCCGAAACGACGTGAAGAACGGCAAGCTGCCGCAGGTGTCCTGGATCGTGGCCCCCGACGCCTACTCTGAGCATCCGGGGCCCTCCAGCCCGGTGCTGGGCGCCTGGTACATCCAGGAAGTGCTGGATGCGCTCACCGCCGTGCCCGAGGTGTGGAGCAAGACCGTGCTGTTCATCAATTTCGACGAGAACGACGGCATCTTCGACCACTACCCGTCGCCGGCCGCACCTTCCATCAATCCGGACGGCACCGCCGCCGGCAAGACCACACTGAGCGATGCCGATCTCGCCTTCGAATACCACAACTACCCTGCACCGCCCGGCACCACCGACCAGAACAAATATCCACCAGATGGCAAGGTCTTCGGACCGGGCAAGCGTGTTCCCATGTACGTGGTCTCGCCATGGAGCCGTGGTGGCTGGGTGAATTCGCAAGCCTTCGATCACACCTCGGTGCTGCGCTTCATCGAGGCGCGTTTCGGCGTGGCGGAGCCCAACATCAGCCCGTTCCGTCGCGCGGTGTGTGGCGACTTGACCAGCGCTTTCAATTTCGCCAACCCGAACAACGAGCCGCGGCCTCAACTCGCGGGAAAAAAGAGCCTGGACGAAGCCGTTGCGCAGAACAAAGCGCAAGAGTTCGAGGCGGATGGCACGACCAAGCGAGCGGCAGTCCCCTTGCCACTCGACCCGCAGCTGCCGCGCCAGGCCACCGGCACGCGCCCGTCGCGCGCCCTGCCCTACGAGCTGCACACGAGCGCCAGGGCCGACACCCTCGCCGGCACTGTGAAGCTGATCTTCTCGAACACCGGCAAGGCCGCGGCCGTGTTCCACGTGTACGACAAGCTCAACCTCGACCGCCTGCCGCGCCGCTACATGGTCGAGCCCGGCAAGACACTCGACGACAGCTGGACCGCTGCGATCGACAACAGCGGCTTCTACGACCTGTGGGTGCTCGGCCCCAACGGCTACCACCGCCACTTCAAGGGCGACCTCAACCGCCTGCGCGCCGGCGGCGTGGCCGCGCCCGAGGTGCGTGTCTGCTACGACATCGCCAACGGCAACGTCTACCTGCAGATGCGCAACGACGGCAAGGCCCCTTGCAAGTTCACGGTGCGTGCCAAGGCCTACCGCGACGACGGCCCGTGGAACGCCACGGTGAACGGCGGCGCCCAGGCCGAGCAGCACTGGGAGCTCGCCGCCAGCGGCCAGTGGTACGACTTCGCCGTCACCTGCGACAGCGACCCGGCCTTCTACCGCCGCTTCGCCGGCCGCGTGGAAACCGGCAAGCACACGGTCAGCGATCCGGCGATGGGCTTGCCCGACCTCTGAAGACGTAGGCATGATCCCCCCGCGCCCGCCAGCGGCGCGGGGGAATTCATGCACGCCAAGGTCATCCGGTACTTCGTCGAGGTGGTTCGCGCGGGCTCGATCCGCAAGGCGGCCGAGCAGCTGCACGTGGTGCCCACGGCCGTCAATCGGCAGATCCTCAACCTCGAGGAAGAACTGGGCGCGCCGCTGTTCGAGCGCATCCACAACACGCTCAAGCTCACGCCCGTGGGCGAGATCGTGCTGGCGCATGCGCGCGGCACGCTGCGCGAGTTCGACCTGGTGCGCCAGCGCATCGAGGACGTGCGCGGCCTGCGCCAGGGCGAGGTCACGCTGGCCACCACGGCCGGCCTGGCCGACGCCTTCCTGCCGGCCGTGGTGCAGCGCTTTCGCACCGCGCACCCGGGCATCCAGCTGAAGCTGCTGGGCCTGCCCATCGCGGCCGTGCTGCGCAGCGTGGCCGAAGGCGATGCCGACCTGGCGCTGGCCTACGACGTGCCCGGCACGGCCGGCTTTCGCACGCTGTTCAGCAGCGAATGGCCGATCGGCGCGGTGGTGCCACCGGGCCATCCGCTCACGGCGCATGCGACCGCGCTGTTGGCGGAGTGCGTGGGCTACCCGCTGATCCTGCCCGCGCCTTCTCTGTCGATCCGCCCGATCCTCGACGCCGCGTTCGAGCGCTCGGCCATCCGCGTGTCGCCGGTGGTCGAGACCACCTCCACGGCGCTGATGCGCCGGCTGGTGCGCGACGGCGGCGGCATCACGCTGCTCAATCGGCTGGACGTGGATGAGGAGCGCAACGACGGCAGCCTGGTCTTCGTGCCGCTGCGCGACACCACGCTGCGCGCGCAGACGCTCACGCTCGAGACCCGCGCCGCGCAGGCGCCGAGCGCGGCGGCCGAGCTGTTCGCGAACCATGTCGTGGCCTGCCTGGACGACCTGCTGGCGCCCTGACATGCACCCTGGATGACCGTCCACTTTTTGTGCACAGGGCGCGTCATTTATTGACTTTGCATGTGCAAAGACATCGCTCCTAGACTGCCGCGCCGGTTCATCGGCAGGAAAGGTTCCCATGTTCTCGAACGATAAAAAGCCCCCCGCAGGAGACGGCGAAGGGGTCGACCAGAAGCTTCCGCTCGCCCGCTACGGCGCATTGAGCCTGCAGCACGTGCTCGTGATGTACGCGGGCACGGTGGCCGTGCCGCTCATCGTGGGCGGTGCGCTCGGCCTCTCGAAGGCCGACATCGCCTTCCTCATCAACGCCGACCTGTTCGCCGCCGGCATCGCCACGCTGGTGCAGGCTATCGGCTTCTGGCGCTTCGGCATCCGCATGCCGGTGATGATGGGCGTGACCTTCGCGGCGGTCGGGCCGATGATCGCCATCGGCATGGACCCCTCGCTCGGGCTGCCCGCGATCTACGGCGCGACCATCGTGGCGGGCGTGTTCGGCATGCTCGTCGCGCCGCTCATGGGGCGCGTGCTGGGCGTGTTTCCGCCGCTGGTCACGGGCACGGTCATCACGCTGATCGGCGTGTCGCTCATGGGCGTGGCCATCAACTGGGCCGCCGGCGGCCAGCCCACCGCGACCCGCATGGTCGACGGCGTGGCGCACGCGGTGGCCAACCCGGCCTACGGCGAGCCGGTGAACCTGGCGATTGCCGCGGCCGTGCTGGCGGTGATCATCGCGATCACGCGCTTCGGGCGGGGCCTCATCGCCAACATCGCGGTGCTGCTGGGCATCGTGTTCGGCGTGGGCCTGTCGCTGGCGCTCGGGCGCATGCACTTCGACGGGCTCGAGGAAGCGAGCTGGATGGCCGTGACCACGCCCTTTCATTTCGGCCTGCCGCGCTTCGAACTCACGGCCATCGCCTCGATGTGCATCGTGATGCTCATCACGCTGGTCGAATCCACCGGCATGTTCCTCGCGCTGGGCGAGATCACCGGCCGCAAGGTGACGACCGACGCGCTCACGCGCGGGCTGCGCGCCGACGGGCTGGGCACGGTCATCGGCGGTGTGTTCAACACCTTTCCGTACACCTCGTTCTCGCAGAACGTGGGGCTGGTCACGGTGACGGGCGTGCGCTCGCGCTACGTGGCGGCGGGCGGTGGCCTGATGCTGATCGCGCTGGCGCTCTTTCCGAAGATCGCGCACATCGTGGCCTCGGTGCCGCAGTTCGTGCTCGGCGGCGCGGGCATCGTGATGTTCGGCATGGTGGCGGCCACGGGCGTGCGCATCCTGGGTGCGATCGACTATGCGCACAACCGCCATGCGCTGTACGTGATCGCCATTTCCATCGGGCTGGGCCTGGTGCCCCCGCTGTCGCCCAACTTCTTCCAGCACTTCCCCGCCTGGACCCATCCGCTGACGCACAGCGGCATCGTGCTGGGCACGCTGGCCGCGGTGCTGCTCAATCTTTTCTACAACGGCGTGCTGTCGAAGGAACGCTCCTTCGCGATGGCGGCGCGCACTTCGCACGGTACCGAATGACTTTCCCAAACCCTTCGTCCTCTTCACCGCAGCGCCCGCCGCTGCTGATCGTGCGCCACGCGGACGTGCTGGTCACCATGGACGCCGCGCGGCGCGAGATCGCCGACGGCGCCGTGGTGATGGACGGCCCCGCCGTCGCCTGGGTGGGCGCCACGGCCGAGCTACCGGCGGCGTACCTCGACGCGCTGCGCAGCGGCCAGGCTGAGGCCATCGACATGCACGGCCATGTCGTGATGCCCGGGCTGGTCAACACGCACCACCACATGTACCAGAGCCTCACGCGTGCCGTGCCCGAGGCACAGGACGCCGAGCTTTTCGGCTGGCTCACCAACCTGTACCTGCTGTGGGCGCGGCTCACGCCCGAGATGATCCGCGTGTCGACGCAGACCGCGATGGCCGAGCTCATGCGCTCGGGCTGCACCACCACCAGCGACCACCTCTACCTGTTCCCCAACGGCTCGCGGCTCGACGACTCGATCGAGGCCGCCGACGCCATGGGCATGCGCTTCCACGCGGCGCGCGGCAGCATGAGCGTGGGCCGCAGCGCCGGCGGCCTGCCGCCCGACGAGGTGGTGGAGACCGAGGCCGCGATCCTGCGCGACAGCGAACGCCTCATCGATCGCTGGCACAACCCCGCGCGCCACTCGATGCGCCGCATCGTGCTGGCGCCCTGCTCGCCGTTCTCGGTGTCGCGCGACCTGATGCGGCTGTCGGCCGAGCTGGCGCGCGAACGCGGCGTGTCGCTGCACACGCACCTGGCCGAGAACGACAACGACGTGGCGTACTCGCGCGAGAAGTTCGGCATGACGCCGGCCGAGTACGCCGAAGACCTGGGCTGGGTGGGCCACGACGTGTGGCACGCGCACTGCGTGAAGCTGGACGACGCCGGCATCGCGCTCTTCGGGCGCACCGGCACCGGCGTGGCGCACTGCCCGTGCTCGAACATGCGGCTGGCCTCGGGCATCGCGCCCATCGGGGCCATGCAGCGCGCGGGCGTGCCCGTGGGCCTGGGCGTGGACGGCAGTGCGTCGAACGACGGCGCGCACATGCTGGGCGAGGCACGCCAGGCCATGCTGTTGCAGCGCGTGGGCTACGGCCCCGCCGCCATGACGGCGCGCGAGGCGCTGGAGATCGCCACGCTCGGCGGCGCCCGCGTGCTCGGGCGCGACGACATCGGTGCGCTGGCACCGGGCATGTCGGCCGACCTCGTGGCCTTCGACATGCGCGGCGTGGACCACGCGGGCGCCTGGCACGACCCGGTCGCGGCGCTGGTGTTCTGCACGCCGGTGGCGGCCGCGCTGAGCGTGATCGACGGCGTGGTCCGCATCCGCGACGGGCGCTTCACGGGCTTCGAGCTGGCGCCGCTGCTGGCCACGCACCGCGACCTGGCGCGCACGCTGTACGACAGCGCGCGGCATCCGCACACCGCCTGAAAAAGCGGTGCGCCGTGCGCGTCAACGGCGCATCGTGTCCAGCTGCGTGACCGGCGCGGCGTTGTTGCCCCACGACCCGCGGATGTAGGTGAGCACCTCGGCCACCTCGGTGGCATCGAGCGCGTGCCCGAACGGCGGCATGCCGTAGGGGCGCGGGTTGCCGGCCGTCGCGGGCAGGAAGCCGCCGTGCGCGACCACCTGGATCAGGTTGGTGGGCCGCGCCATCGTCACCGCGCGGTTGCCCGCGAGCGGCGGGTAGGCGCCCGGCGCGCCCTGGCCCTGGTCGCCGTGGCAGTAGGCACAGCGCTGGTCGTAGATCTTGGCGCCGCGCACCATCGCGCCGGCGTCGCGCCGCACCGGCACGGCGGGGGCCTTCTGGGCTGCGGGCGCGTCCTGCTTCACGGCCTCGGGCAGGTCCTTCAGGTAGATCGCCATCGCGCCCAGGTCGGCAGCGCTCAGGTACTGCGTGCTGCGGAACACGACGTCGGCCATCGGGCCCATCACCGAGCCCCGCGGGGCGGTGCCGGTCTTGAGCAGCGCCACGACATCGGCCGTGGGCCAGTCGGCCACGCCCGCCTCGTGCGGATCGGCCAGCGAGGGCGCGTACCAGTTCTCCACCGCGATGAGGCCGCCCGAGAGCCCGAGCTTGGTTTCGGTCGCGCCCAGTGAGTTGCGGCTGCCGTGGCAGGCGATGCAGTGGCCCAGCCCGCCGACCAGGTAAGCGCCGCGGTTCCATTCGGCCGGCTTGTTCGCGTTGGCCACGAAGGGCTGCGGCTTGAACGAGAGCGCGCGCCACACCGCGAGCGCGGCCTGCGTGTCGTACGGGAAGCGCAGCCGGTGCGCCTTGTTTTCCGTGTCGGCGGGCGCGACGCTGCGCAGGTAGGCGTACAGGGCGTCGGAGTCTTCGCGCGTGACCTGCGTGAAGTTCGGGTACGGGAAGGCCGGGTACAGCAGGCGCCCGTCCTTGCTGCGGCCGTTGTGCATGGCGCGCCAGAAATGCGCGCTGCTCCAGCCGCCGATGCCGTGCGTCGCATCGGGCGTGAGGTTGGTCGCGTAGATGGTGCCGAACGGCGTTTCGAGCGGCACGCCGCCCGCATAGGGCTGGCCGCCGCGCGTGGTGTGGCAGCCGGCGCAGTTGCCCGCCAGCGCAAGGTAGCGCCCGCGCTCGACGAGCTGCGGCGTGGCGTCGAAGGCTTCGGCGCGTTCGGGCAGCGGGTCTTCGCCGCGCAGGTTCAGCGCCAGCACGACGCCGGCCAACACGGCCGCCAGGGTGACCAGGCCCAGCAGGGCCCAGCCGAAATGTCTCAATCGCGCGGTCATCGGATTCTCAGGGTTTCGCCGCGGTGGGCATGCCGCCGCAGGTGACGGGCAGCGGCGCGGGCAGCGAGGCCGCCGGGCGGGTGTCGGCCGGCATCGGCTGCACGGCCAGCCAGCTGGCCACGGCGTTGATGTCGGCGGTGGTCATGCGCTGGCCGATCTGCGCCATGCAGTCGGGCGCGGGCGCGTGGCGCTCCTTGGTGAGCCAGGCGCCCAGCTGCGACGACACATACAGCCGCGGCAGGCCCAGCAGGCCCGGAATGGCCGGCTGCACGCCCGTGAGCGCGGCGCCGTGGCACTGCACGCAGGCCGGGATCTGGCGCGCGGCATCGCCTTCGAGCGCCAGCTGGCGGCCGCGGCGCAGCTGCTCGGGCGAGGCGTCGCTCTGCGGCGAGACCGCCGCGTACGGCAGCGACAGGTTGGCGAAGTACTCGGCCATCTCGCGCAGGTAGTCGTCCGACAGGTGCTGGACCATGTAGGTCATGTCGCTGTTGAAGCGGCGCCCGTCGCGAAAACTCACGAGCTGGTTGAACAGGTAGCCCGCGGGCTTGCCCGCCAGGCGCGGGAAGAAACCGGCGTTGGTGGTGGCGCCCTCGCGGCCGTGGCAGGCGATGCAGGCGGCCACGCGCTGCTCGATGGTGTCGGGCACGGTGGTGGTGGCTGCGCGCGTCATCGCAGGCGCGAGCGGCAACAGCAGCGCCAGGGCCAGCGCTGCCCGGTGGAGCGCGGCCTTCATCACATGCCTGCCGCGAAATGCGCCAGGGCCAGCAGGCCCGCGATCAGCAGCAGGGCCATGCACAGCCCCACGCCGATCAGCGGCAGGATGCCCAGCTGGGCGGTCCGCTTGTCGGCGTCGGCCCGACGGCCGCCCAGCCCGATGAAGCTCCAGAGTACGGCGCGCACCGCGCGCATCAGATTGAACATGGGTCCACTGTCGCGCAAACGGGTCAAAAAAAACAGATGCAGATCCAGCTCGATTCACCATATCAGATTAGAGTCCCCGCGAATGACAACGGCCCACCGATGAAGCGTTATGAAGCCCTGGCCTCGGACATCGAGGCCTCGATCCGCAACGGCACCCTCAAGACCGGCGACCGCCTGCCCTCCGTGCGCCACACGGGCAGCAGCCGCGGCGTGAGCGCCTCCACCGTGTTCCAAGCCTACTACCTGCTGGAGGCGCGCGGGCTGGTGCGCGCGCGCGACCGCTCGGGCTACTACGTGGCCGGCGGCGGCCTGCGCGACGCGCCGCCCGAGACCACCCTCACCTCGCGCCCCGCCGAAGGCCCGCGCGCGCTCGAAGTGAGCGACCAGGTCTTCGACATCCTCGAAGCCAGCATGTCGCGCCAGGTCGTGCCCTTCGGCTCGGCCTTTCCGAGCCCGCTGCTGTTTCCGCTGGCGCGGCTGGGCCAGTTCATGGCGGCCAGCGCCAAGTCACTCGACCCGTGGCGCACCGTGGACGACCTCACGCCCGGCAGCGCAGCCCTGCGCCGCCAGATCGCGCTGCGCTACCTGGCCGACGGCCTGCCGGTGCCGGCCGAGGAGATCGTGGTCACCAACGGCGCGCTCGAGGCGCTCAACCTGTGCCTCTCGGCCGTGACGCGGCCGGGCGACGCGGTGATCGTCGAGTCGCCCACCTTCTATGCCGCGCTGCAGGCGCTCGAGCGCATGGGCCTGCGCGCCATCGAGGTGCCGACGCACCCGGGCGAAGGCATCGACCTCGACGCGCTGGCGCAGGCCATCGCCGCCCACAAGCCGACCGCCTGCTGGCTCATGACCACCTTCCAGAACCCGCTGGGCAGCCTGATGCCCGATGCGAAGAAGAAGGCGCTGGTCGAACTGCTCGCGCGCCACGAACTGCCGCTCATCGAAGACGACGTGTACGCCGAGCTGTACTTCGGCGAGCGCCGCCCGCCGCCGGCCAAGGCCTTCGACACGCAGGGGCTGGTGCTGCACTGTTCATCGTTTTCGAAAAGCCTCGCACCCGGCTACCGCATCGGCTGGGCCTCGGCCGGGCGCTTCGCGCGCACGGTGGCGCGACAGAAGCTCACGACCACGCTCAGCACCTCGGTGCCCGCGCAACTGGCGCTGGCCGACTACCTCGAGAAGGGCGGCTTCGACAAGCACCTGCGCAAGCTGCGTCAGACGCTGGCGATGCAGCAGGCCAGCTTCACGCAGGCCGTGGGCCATTACTTTCCGGCCGGCACGCGCGCCACGCGGCCGCTGGGCGGGTATTTCCTGTGGGTCGAATTGCCGGCGCAGGTGGATGCGCTGGAGATCCATCGGCTGGCGCTGGAGCGCGGCATCAGCGTCGCGCCCGGGCCGATCTTCTCGGCCACGCGTGCGTTCTCCAACTGCCTGCGGCTGAACTACGGCCACGCGTGGGACGCGCACAGCGAGCAGGCCCTGCAGACGCTCGGGCGGCTGGTGGCAGAAGAAGCGAGCTGAAACGACAACGCCCGCCGAAGGGGCGGGCGTTGTGCGGACCTGTCGACCTACTCTTGCGGTTCCAGCGCGACCGGCGCCGGCGCCCCGTTCTTCTTGCGCGCCTGCAACACGAACGCCACGAGCTGCCACACGACGAAGATCGCGATCAGCCCCAGCAGCGTCCCGCTGATGGGCCGCGACACAAAGGTGCCGAAGCTGCCGCGGCTGAGCAGCATCGCGCGGCGGAAGTTCTCCTCGAGCATCGGCCCGAGGATGAAGCCCAGCATGAGCGGCGCGGCATCGAGCTCCAGCCGCATGAACATGTAGCCCATGAAGCCGAACGCGGCGGTGATGAACACGTCCTGCAGGTTGTTGTTCACGCTGTAGGTGCCGATGCAGCAGAAGAACAAAATCGACGGGAACAGCACGCTGTACGGGATCTTGAACACCGAGAGCCAGTAGCGCACCAGCGGCACGTTCAGCACCAGCAGGAACACGTTGCCGATCCACATGCTGGCCACCAGGCCCCAGAACAGCTCGGGGTGGCTGGCGATCATGTTCGGGCCCGGCTGGATGCCCTTGATGATGAAGGCCGCCAGCATCAGCGCCATGACCGCGTTCTCGGGAATGCCGATGCTCATCAGCGGAATGAAGCTCGTGCGCGCCGCCGCCTCGTCGGCCGCCGCCTGGCCAGCCACGCCCTCGATGCAGCCGGTGCCGATCTCGTGCTTGTACTTGCTGACCTTCTTGTCCAGCGCGTACGCCGCGAACTGCGCAATGGTCGGGCCGCCGCCGGGCAGGATGCCCAGGATGGAGCCGACCACGCTGCCGCGCAGCGCGCTGGGAATGATCCGCTTGAACTCCGCCCAGGTCGGAATGAGGTTGATCTTGCCGTTGAAGGGCGAGCGCTCCTCGCGCGAGTCGAGGTTCTTGGTGATCTCGGCGATGCCGAAGCAGCCCAGCGCAATGCTCACGATGCCCACGCCGTCGGTCAGGAACGGCATGTCCATCGTGAAGCGCGCCATGCCGCTGTTCACGTCGGTGCCGATGGTGCCCAGCAGCACGCCGATCATGCACATCGCCAGCCCGTTCAGCAGGCTGCCCGTGGTCACGAAGCTCACGCACACGAAGCCCACCAGCATCATCGCGACGTAGTCCGCCGGGCCGAACAGGAAGGCCACTTCGCCCAGCGTCGGCGCCAGGAACGACAGCACCAGGATCGCCACCGTGCCGCCGATGAAGCTGGAGAAGCCCGCCGTGAACAGCGCCAGGCCCGTTTTGCCCTTGAGCGTCATCGCGTAGCCGTCGATGCAGGCCACGATGCTGCTGGCGTGCGGGATCTTCATCGTGATCGCGCTCACGCTGTCGCCGTACTGCGCGCCGTAGTAGATGCCGGCCAGCATGATCAGCGCGCCGGTGGTGGGAATCGAATACGTCAGCGGCAGCAGCAGGCTGATGGTGGCCAGCGGCCCCAGGCCCGGCAGCAGGCCGACCAGCGTGCCCACCGTGCAGCCGATGGCGCAGTACATCAGGTTGTGCAGTGTCAGGGCGTGCGAGAAACCGAACGCCAGGTTGTTCAGGACTTCCGTCATGGTCGTGGCCTCAGAACAGCGGCAGGTTCAGGCCGAGCAGCTTCTGCAGCGCCAGCGCCATGGCGATCAGGCCCGCCGAGATCTTCACGTTGCGCACCCACGAATTGGAGCTGCCCGCGAAGGCCGAACAGAACACCATGAAGACGATGCCCGCGATCATGTTCACGTACATCGAGATCAGCGCGAACCCGCACAGGCTCGACAGGATGAGCCCAATGTTCTTGAAGTTCAGGTCCAGCGTCACCGGCGCCACCACGAACGACCGGACCACGGTGGCCACGCCGATCAGCAGCAGCAGGCTGCTCACCATCACGGGGAACAGGCCCGGCCCCGCCCGGCTGAAATCGCCGATGGGATAGCGCAGCGCGGTCAGGCCGAAGGCCAGCGCGATCGCCATGAGGAACAGACCTCTGACAAGGTTTCTATTTTTCATTCATACGCTCACGGAGTGTTGTGATTCGAATGCGCCCGCGACCGGTGGAACCGGTGCGGGCGTGTCTCCGTCCGGAGGGAGTCGCCGGACGGATCGATGCTCTTTTTGCAAGCTGATCGGAATCTGACGCAGCCGCGAGGGGAACTACGTACCGGGCGCGAAGGCGGCGAACGCGCCCGGGTCACAATGCGCGGGGCCTCCTTGCGAAGGATTGCGGAACACCGATGAAGACACCACGCCATGCTCCCCGACACGCGCTCCTGGCGGGCGCTGTTGCCGCCTTGCTGACGGCCTGCGCAGCACCACCGCCGCCGGCGCCTGGCGAGTGGTCACCGCAGCCACCCAACCCGAACGCGCCCTACCCGGCCGAATCGCGCCTGAACGGCGAACAGGGCATGGTGCTGCTGCGCGTGCGCACCACGCCGGACGGCCTGCCGGCCAGCGTCGAGGTGAAGCAATCGAGCGGCCACACACGGCTGGACCGCTCGGCCGTCGAGACCGTTCGCACGTGGCGTTTCAAGCCGACGCCGGACGACGGCACGGTGGTGTGGCGGGAAGTGCCGATCCGGTTCTTCATCACGTCGCCGCCGCAGCAGCCGACGTTCAACTAGGAGGGACGAAGCACGATGTCATGCCCCACTTGCAATCATCTCAACGCAGCGACAGACGTTCGCTGCATCCGATGCGGCACTACGTTGATCCACGAGGCCCTGGGGCACTCGGAGGCCTATCGAAAAACCACGGACTCCATGGACGCTCGCGTGTATGGAGGCGTCGGCGCCTTTTTCGGGTTTTGTGTCGTCGCAACGCTTCTGAAGTTTGTCCTGGCGCCCCCATGGCTTGACGATCGCGAGCTCTACGCTCTTGCTACCGGTGGTGCCGTCGTTGGCGGACTGCTGGCCCGTCTGTTCCTTCGCTCGAAGCAACGCATGTTGTGACCTTCGCCCGGGGCCGGACGGGCAACTTCAAGCAGCCACCGCCACCCCACCCCGCCGCATCCGGCTCACCCTGAACAGCAGGAACGCCGCGATGCTCACGTTCACCAGGTTCCATCCGATGCCGTTCAGGAAGGCCGCGTGGTAGCTGCCCGTCAGGTCGAACACCTTGCCCGACATCCAGCCGCCCAGCGCCATGCCGAACAGCGTGAACATCAGCACCGTGCCCACGCGCGCACCAGCTTCCCTGGGCGGGAAGTGCTCGCGCACGATGATCGCGTACGAGGGCACGATGCCGCCCTGGAACAGGCCGAACAGCGCCGAGATCACGTACAGCGGCACCAGCCCGTCGAAGGGGAGGAACAGCAGCAGCGCCACGCACTGCAGCACGCCACCCAGCATCAGCGTGCGCAGCCCGCCGATGCGGTCGCAGATGGCGCCCGACACCAGCCGACTCACGATGCCGAAGCCCAGCATCAGCGACAGCATCATCGCGCCCTGCGCCGGGCCGTAGCCCAGGTCGCCGCAGTAGGCCACGATGTGCACCTGCGGCATCGCCATGGCCACACAGCAGGCCACGCCCGCCACGCACAGCAGGCCCTGCGCCGTGCCCATGCTCAGGCCGAAGGGCCGCGTCATGTCGCGCACCAGGGTGCTGCTGCCCGCCACCTGCGACACCGGCGCCACCTCGGCCAGTGCGGGCGGCCGCGCGCGGAAGAACAGCGCCAGCAGCGCCATCGTCACGCCGCAGAAGATGCCCATGCCGATGTAGGTCTGGCGCCAGCCCACCTGCTCGACGAAGTGCTGCGCGATGGGCGGCCACACGGCGCCCGCGAGGTAGTTGCCGCTGGCGCACACGGCCACCGCGATGCCGCGCCGCTTGACGAACCACAGCGAGGTGTCGGCCACCAGCGGCGCAAAGGCCACCGAGCTGCCGAGCAGGCCGACCAGCAGCGCCTGCGCGATGGTGAAGGACACGATGCCTTGCGACAGGCCCGTGGCGATGTAGCCGGCGGCCAGGAAGACCGAGCCCATCAGCAACGGCTTCATCACGCCGATGCGGTCGGCCAGCTTGCCCATGAGCACGCCGCCGAAACCGAAGCCCAGCATCAGCAGCGTGTAGGGCATGGAGGCATCGGCGCGCGCCACGCCGAACTCGGCCTGCACGGCGGGCAGCATGACCGACACCACGTACATGCCGCTGCTGCCGACCGTCATGACCAGCAGCGTGAGCGCCAGGCGCACCATGGCGTAGCGCGAGTCGGGCTGGTGGACGATGGGTGTCTCTGGGGTCGTCTTCATTCTTCTTGTCTCCGCGCGTGCATCGGGTGGCGCACGTCGTGTGGCATTCTCGCGGAAGGCCGCGCCGCCTGCTGCGTGCGCCCTCGAGCATCCGACGCATGCCAATTACCTACAGACAAGCCATTCCCGAAGACACGCCCGCGTGCCTCGACCTGCGAGGCCGCACGCGAGAGAACGCCTTCTCCGTCGACGAGCTCGAGGCGCTCGGCATCACCCTCGAAAGCTGGCAGGCCGGCATCGCCGACGGCTCCCTGCCCGGCTACGTCGCGCTCGTCGACGGCGAGCTGGCGGGCTATTGCTTCGGCGAGCGCGACACCGGTGAGATCGCGGTGCTGGCCCTGCTGCCCGCGTACGAAGGTCTGGGAATCGGCAAGGCGCTGCTCGCGCGGATGATCGAGGAGTTCAAAGGGCTGGGCTTCCAGCGGCTCTTCCTGGGCTGCTCGCCCGATCCGCAGGTGCGCTCGCACGGCTTCTACCGGCACCTGGGCTGGAAGCCCACGGGCGAATTCGATGCAGCGGGCGATGAAGTGCTGGCGTACGTCCCGTCCTGAGACGTTCGCCGCGGCCGGTGCGCTGAACGCTCCGGCAGCCTCAACCCACGAACGGCGCAGGTGCCATCACCACCACGACGCTCGACGACAAGAAGGCCTTCGGCATCGGAATGCCGGGCTTGCGCTTGCCGTCGCAGGCCGCGGTCAGCAGGCCGAGACAGAGCAGAAGAACAAAGGCTGTGCTTCGCATGCGGCGCATGCTAAGCCCGCGAAGTGACGCGTCAAGTCGGACGGCAGCGCCAGCCACCGTCGGTAAAGCGAGCTTTCTGCTTCAGCGCAAAAGGACTTCCGGCCGCTCGCCGGCCTGCAGGCGGCGCTCGATGTCTTCCAGCACGTTCGGCAGGTCGGCCACGCTGTCGATCACGTAGTGCGCGCCGGCGGCTTGCAGCTCGGCGGTGGCGCGGGCGCGGCGGGCCTGCTGGCTGTCGGCGTCGAGCGCCTGCCATTCGGCCAGCGTCAGGCCGTTGACGTTGCCGCTGACCGACACGCCAACGGCCCAGGTGCCGGCGTTGAGGCCCTCCTGCAGGCCCACGCCGGTGTCGTCGACCTTGACGACGGCGTGCGGCGGCCACACGCCGAGGTCCGCGAAGCAGCGGTACATCATGAGCGGCGACGGACGCCCCGTCGCGAGGTCGCCCGCGCACACGAGGTTGTCGGGCACATAGCCGCCGGCCGCGGCGATGGGCGTGACGACGTCCATGATCGGGCGGTTGTAGCCGGTGGTGGAGCCGATCTTCAGGCCGCGCTCGCGCGCCGCGTGGACGGCCTCGATCGCGCCCGGAATGAAGTCGGTGTGGTCGCGCACGCTGGCCGCGTTCATCGGCGTGAACACCTCGTACAGGCGGTCGACGTCGGCGTCGCTGAAGGCATGGCCGTGCTTCGCTGCCCACTGCGCGGCGATGCGCGGCTGCGTGCCTAGGGCCTTGATGTGGTCCCACTTGGCCATGCCCATCGGGGCACGCGCCTCGTCGATGGTGATGTCGATGCCGGACTGTGCGAACAGCTTCACGAAGGCGCCCATGGGCGCGCAGGAACCGAAGTCGAGGATGGTGCCGGCCCAGTCGAAGACGACGGCCTGCAGCCTGGCATGGGAGTGGGCGTTCATGGCGAGGGAAAAAGAAAAAGGATGAAGGAAAGGGGCGACGCTCACCACGCGTCGAACACGTCGGCGGCAATGCCGAAGCCCGTGCTCGCGCCGCTGCCGCTGGTGACCAGCACCACACGCGTGGCGTCGTCGGGCGCGTCGATCACGCAGGGCGTGGTCTTGGACGACGGGTACACGCCGGTCCAGCGTTCGATGACCTGCGCAGTCTCGAGGTTGAGCGTGCTGCGCAGGTGGCGCAGGATGAGCTGGTCGACTGCTTCGATGGCGAAGGGTTCGGGTGCATCGCCGTAGTGGTGCGAATCGCCGACCACCAGCGAGCCGTCGGCGCTCTGCACGACGATGAGGTGGATGCCGTGGTCGAGCGAGGCGCGCTCTTCCTGCATCAGCCGCTCGCGCAGCGCCGCCGCTTCAGGCAAGCTGCTGTAGCCCTCGTAGCGCACCAGGCTCAGGTCGGTCATGACCGCGCCCGGCAGCCGAAAACCCGCCTCGGTTTGCACGCGCAGCATCTGCAGGCGGCACAGCGTGAGGTCGTGCGCGGCGATGCGGCCAGCGAACAGGCCGTGCAGTTCGGTGTTGGTGCAGACCACCACGCGCTCGCCGCGCAGGGTGCCGCGCGAGGTGCGCACGCGCGGGGTTTCGACCTCGTGCACGGTTTCGCCGAAGCGGAACACCACGCCATGTGCCTCGGCCAGCCAGCGCGCGAGCAGACCGACGGCAGTGCGCGACTCGACGCGCAACTCGTGCGGGCTGAACAGCACCGAGCGCGCCTGCGCGAGGTTGAGGCCGGGCGCGCGCTCCTGCGCGTCGGCGGCGTCGATGAGCGCGCAGGCCTCGGCCATCGGCGTGCGCAGGAAGGCTTCGAGCACGGCATGCGCCTCGGGCCGGTACGCCGCGAGCCAGAGGTGGCGGTGCACGATGTCGATGCCCGCCTGCGGCGCAACGGCCTGCCACACGTCGCGCGAATGCATGGCGCGGCGCCACATGTCGCCCGGCGCCTGGCCGGTGACGGTGATGAAACCGAAGTTGCGGATCGATGCGCCCAGGCACGCGGCATCGCGCTCGACCACGCACACGCGCAGGCCGCGCTGCGCGGCGGTGTAGGCATGGGCCAGGCCGACGATGCCGGCGCCGACCACGATCACGTCGAAGCTGTCGACGGACATGCTGGGGTTCATCAACGTTGTCTCCAGGCTTGCGTGCGCTTCAGCGCCCAGTGCCCGGCCAGCGCGAACAGGCCGCGGCCGACGGCGGCCGTGAGCATGATGAGCGAGGCCATGGCGGCGGCGGGTGCCACGTCGCCGGCATCGTCCATGTTGAGCACGGCGATGGCGGCCAGCGTGGTCTGCGGCGAGTAGAGGAACACGACGGCCGACACGGTGGTCATCGCGTTGACGAAGAAGTAGCCGGCCACGTTGAGCACGGTGGGCAGCGCCACCGGCAGGTGCACGCGCCACAGCGTGCGCCAGAACGGCACGCCCATCGACTCGGACACCAGCTCGTACTCGCGGTCGAGCTGGCGCAGCGCGGTGAGCGAGGTGAGGTGCGCCACCGAGAAGAAGTGCGCCACGGTGCAGATCACCAAAATCGCCATGCCGCCGTACAGCCCGTGCAGCGGGTTCGAAGCGGAGTTGAAGAAGAAGATGTAGCCCACGCCGAGCACCAGCCCCGGCACCGCGAGCGGCAGGTTGGCCAGCAGGTTCAGCAGTTCGCGCATCAGGCCGAAGTGGCGCGGCTTCTCCACGAAGTAGGCCGACACGAAGGTGGCGAGCGCGCCCGCCACGGCCGCGCACAGCGCCAGGCGCAGCGAGTTGCCGTAGCTGCCCCAGCCGCCGCCGTCCATGTTGCTGAAGTCGTAGTTCTTCAGCGAGGGCGTGAGCTTGTAGGGCCAGTAGCTGGCGAGCGAGGCGAACACGGCCATGCCGATCATCACGACGATGGCGATGGCGGTGAGCGTGCAGAACACGAGCAGCGCACGGTCGCGCGTCTTCACGGGCTCGGGCTGGTAGGGCGTGGCGCGCGCCGACAGCGCCGCGGCCTGCTTGCGGCGCACACGGCGCTCGACGAGAAACGACAGCACCGCCGGAATCAGCAGCACGAGGCCGACCACCGCGCCCATCTGGAAGTTCTGCTGGCCGACCACCTGCTTGTAGATGTCGGTCGCGAGCACGCCGGTCTGGCCGCCCACGACCTTGGGCACGCCGAAGTCGGTGATGACCAGCACGAACACGACCATCGCGGCCACGATGAGGCCGTAGCGCGACGAGGGCAGCGTGACGGTGCGGAAGATGCGCCAGCGCGAGGCGCCCAGGGTCTGGGCGGCTTCGTACAAACGCCCGTCGGACGTGGCCATGGCGGTGGTCAGGATCAGCAGCGCATGCGGCAGCGTCCAGAACACCGAGCCGAGCACGATGCCCAGCGGGCCGTAGATCGACAGGTCGCCCAGCAGGCCCTTGAACAGGCCCTGGTTGCCGAACAGGTAGATCAGGCTGATGGCCGGCAGCAGCGAGGGCGCCAGCAGCGGCATGAGCGCCACGGCGCGCAGCAGGCCCTTGGCGGGCATGCACGAGAGCGTGAGGCCGTAGGCGTACACGTAGGCGATGGCGGTGCACAGCACGGCGCTGATCACCGCGAGCAGCACGCTGTTGAAGGCCGACTGCACGAGCGCGGGGCTCTCGAGGTAGCGCGCGAAGTTGGTCAGGCCGACGAAGCTGCCGGCGCGGTCGTAGAAGCTCTGGCCGACCAGCGCGCCGACGGGGAGCGCGACGATCACGACGAGCAGCAGCACGACGAGCAGCACGGCGGCGCCGGTGAGCCAGCGTTCGCGGTCGAAGTGATTCGAACGCGGGATCGCGATCGGGGCGAGGGCTTCTGTGGAACTGCTCATGTTGTTCTTGTTTTGGTTTCGTTGTTCAGGGCGCGTGCACAGGCCACCGGGTACTTCCCTCCGCGAATGTCCCCCGCCTTCGGCTCCTCCTTGATTTCGCTGCGGGAAGCACCCAGTGTCCTGCGCACGGGACGCAGCGCTGGTGTGCAGCCGATCAACGACCGCTGTGTGTCACGCTCACGTCGATGGGGTGCCTTGCGCAGCGAAATCAAGGAGGAGGCCGCAGGCCGGGGGACATTCGCGGAGCAAGGTACCCCGTCGGCGGGAGCGCGCCCTGGATGGCTGCGCACCACGCGACAAGGACCTCGCACACGCGATGTCATGTCATTGCGCCAGGACCGACAGCGCGTTCAGGGGAAGCTGGATGTGCACCATGCTGCTGGGCACCAGCGGCTCTTCGCCGCCGCTGCGTGCATCGGCGGGCAGCTCGGCCTCGATCTCGATGCCCAGTGGCTCGCAGGCCAGGCGGGCCGAGGTGCGGTTGCCGAAGAACTCGGTGTCGAGCAGGCGCGCGGCGAAGCTGTTGGTGCCGAGCTCGGAACCGAAGCGCTTCACCACCACATGCTCGGGACGGATGCCCACGGTGGCCTGCGAACCGACGCTGAGGCTGCCGGGCGCGCAGAACAGTTCGCTGTCGCGCACGCGCACCTTGCCGTCGGCCAGCACGGTGGCGGGCAGCATGTTCATGCGGCCCACGAAACCCGCCACGAAGCGGGTGCGCGGCTTGCGGTACAGCTCGTCGGGCGTGCCGGCCTGCTCGATGCGGCCGTTGTGCATCAGCACCACGCGGTCGGCCATCGAGAGGGCCTCTTCCTGGTCGTGCGTGACCATGATGGTGACAATGCCCAGGCGCTTTTGCAGCGCGCGGATCTCGCTGCGCAGCGTGGCGCGCACCTGCGCGTCGAGCGCGGAGAGCGGCTCGTCGAGCAGCAGCAGGCGCGGGTTGGGCGCCAGGGCGCGCGCCAAGGCGATGCGCTGCTGCTGGCCGCCCGAGAGCTGCACAGGGTACTTGTCGGCATGCGCGGTGAGGCCGACAAGATCGAGCATTTCGCGCGAGCGCTTGGCCATCTCGCGCGCCAAGGCGCCCGTGGGGTGCAGGCCGTAGGCGATGTTCTGCGCCGCCGTGAGGTTGGGGAACAGCGCATACGACTGGAACACCACGCCGAAGCCACGCGCCGCGGGCGGCAGGCCCGCGATGTCCTGGCCGCCGAGCAGGATCTGCCCGCTGTCGGCGCGCTCGATGCCGCACACGATGCGCAGCAGCGTGGTCTTGCCACAGCCCGAAGGACCGAGCAGGCAGACGAACTCGCCGGGCTCGATGTCCAGGTCGATGCCGTCGAGCACGCGCGTGGCGCCAAAGGACTTGCCTATGCCGCGAAGAGAAAGAAAGCTGGTCATGTGCGGCTACCCGAAACCCAGATCACATTGGCTTTTTCTCGGCCTTGGCGTCGTAGCGCTTCGACCATTCCGTCAGGATGCGGTCGCGGTTGGCGGCAGCCCAGTTGAAGTCGTTCTTGGCGAGCAGCTTCTCGACGTCGCCCGGCACGAACTCGAGCTTTTCCTGGATGCCCGGCAGCGCGAGCACGGCGAAGTTCTTCGCGTACAGCTCGTTGGCCTGCTTCGTCACGGCCCAGTCGGCCAGGGCCTTGGCGGCGTCCTGCTTCTTGCTGGTCTTCATGATGCCGGTGGCTTCCATGTCCCAGCCCAGGCCTTCCTTGGGCAGCACGATGTCGATGGGCGCGCCGTCGCGCTTGGTCTTGTTGGCGCGGTATTCGAACGACATGCCGAGCGCGAACTCGCCGGCGCCGGCCTGGCGGCAGGGCTTGCTGCCCGAGAGGCTGTACACGCCGATGTTCTGGTGCAGCGCGTCCATGTACTTCCAGGCCTTGTCTTCACCCATCATCTGGATCCAGCCCGACACCATGAGGTAGCCGGTGCCCGAGGCCGCGGGGTTGGGCATGGTGATCTGGCCCTTGTAGACCGGGTTGGTCAGGTCGGCCCAGCTGGTGGGCTTGGGCAGGTTCTTCTTCGTGGCTTCGGCGGTGTTGAAGCAGATGGCCGACGACCACACGTCCATGCCGACCCACTTGGGCGGGTTGGCCGTGTCGCGCATGGTGGGCTTGATGGCGTCCAGGCCCTTGGGGGCGTAGGGCTGGAGCATGCCTTCCTTGTCCAGCAGCATCAGCGAGGTGGCGGCCAGGCCCCACACCACGTCGGCCTGCGGGTTGGCCTTTTCGGCCAGCAGCTTGGCGGTGACGATGCCGGTGGAGTCGCGCACGAACTTCAGTTCGATGGCCGGGTTCTCCTTTTCGAAGGCGGCCTTGTAGGCCTGCACCTGGTCGGCTTCGAGCGCGGTGTAGACCAGCAGCTCGGTGCGGCCCTGGGCCGATGCGGCGAAAGCCAGCGAGAACAAGGCGGCGGGCACGGCGGCCCACATCAGACGACGATGCAGCATGGGAGATTCCCTCGAGGTAAGAACCGGCGGTGTACGCAAAAAGAAAACACGGCCAGGGCCGTGAACGCAGCGATGCTCGCAGCGCTATGTGACAAAGGTTTGTCACACGGCCGTACCCGCGCTGCGGCGTTTGCACTTTCGTCACACGGCTGTCATCGAGCGACGCGAGCCTGTACAGGCTGTCGCACACCGTTCTTTTGCAATCCCATGACACTCGACCTCGCCGAGATCGCTCGCCTGTTCGCCGAACGCGGCGCGCTGGCGTACGCGGGCGAGCCGGTGTCGCAGCTCGAACACGCGTTGCAATGCGCCTGGCTGGCCGAACAGGCCGGCGCCGGCGACACGCTCGTGACGGCCGCATTGCTGCACGACCTGGGGCACCTGCTGATCGCCGAGCACCAGACGCTGTCGCTCTCGCCCACCGAACTGGGCATTGACGACCGCCACCAGTACATCGCGCTGCCGCTGCTGCGCGGCGCCTTCGACGTGGCGGTGCGCGAGCCGATCCGGCTGCACGTGGACGCCAAGCGCTACCTGTGCGCGACGCGCCCGGGCTACGTGTCGAAGCTCTCGCCCGATTCGGTGCGCAGCCTGGCGCTGCAGGGCGGCGTGATGGACGACGACGCAGCGCAGCGCTTTGCGGGCCTGCCGTGGTCGGGCGACGCGGTGCGGCTGCGGCTGTGGGACGAAGCGGCCAAGGCCGAGGGGCTGCGAACGCCGCCGCTGGCGCATTTCCTGGCGACGGCGGCGCGCGTGATGCTGCGCTGAGGACCGGCGGGGCGAAGGGACGGCGGGCCGACTTTCAGCCCCGTTTAAGAAACATTTGTCTACGATGGTTTCCTCACGAGGTCCGGCGCCCCTGCGCCGGCGAGGAAATCCGCATGTCATCTGCTCCATCCCCCACCATCGCGGCGCGTGCCGGCGCGTTCGTCCAGGTCCTGCGCCGCGTGCTGCGGCTCGCGGCGCCCTACTTCAGTTCGGACGAAGAAAAATGGCGGGCGCGCCTCATGTTCGCGGGGATCGTGGCGCTGAACCTGGCGTACGTGTACGCGCTGGTGCTCTTCAACCAGTGGTACGGGCGCTTCTATGACGGGCTGCAGAACAAGGACGCGGTGGTCTTCTGGCGCGAGATCCGCGTGTTCGCCTGGCTGGCCTTCTTCAACATCGCGATCCAGGTGGCGAAGTTCTACCTGACGCAGCTGCTGCAGCTGCGCTGGCGCTCGTGGATGACCCGCCACTACCTCGGCCGCTGGATGGCCGACCGGACCTTCTATCACCTGGAACTGGCGCGCTACGCGCAGGCCGACGGCGCCACGCCCGACAACCCCGACCAGCGCATCCAGGAGGACATGCAGATGTTCACCAACGCCACGATGACGCTGTCGATGGAGATCCTGAACGCGGTGGTCACGCTGCTGAGCTTCATCGGCATCCTGTGGGGCCTGTCGGGCACCTTCGACCTGTCGCTGGGCGGCAGCACCTACCAGGTCGCCGGCTCGATGGTGTGGCTGGCGCTGGTCTATTGCGTGGTCGGCACGGTCATCACGCACTTCATCGGCCGGCCGCTGATCGGCCTGAACTTCCGCCAGCAGCGCTTCGAGGCCGACTTCCGCCACCACCTGGTGCGCGTGCGCGAGTACAGCGAAGCCATCGCGCTCGACCGCGGCGAGACGGTGGAGCGCGGCCAGCTCGACACGCGCTTCGGCGCGGTGCTGCGCAACTACCTGCAGCTGATCAAGAAGCAGAAGAACCTGGTCACCTTCACCGCGATGTTCGGGCAGGCGTCGGTGATCTTTCCGTTCATCGTGTCGGCGCCGCGTTTCTTCAGCGGCGCCATCCAGCTGGGCGCGCTGATCCAGATTTCATCGGCCTTCGACAAGGTGCAGGAATCGCTGAGCTGGTTCGTCGCCAACTACGACCGCGTGGCCGTCTGGCGCGCCACCACCGACCGCCTGATCAGCTTCGACGACGCGATGCGCGCCCACGCCGCACGCGAAGACGGCCTGCAGCGCGAAGAAGGCGCCACCACGCTGGGCACCAGCGACCTCACGCTCGCGCTGCCCAACGGCACGCAGCTGCTGGCCGGCGCCGCGCTGGCGGTGCGTCCCGGCGACAGCGTGCTGCTGCAAGGCCCCTCGGGCAGCGGAAAGTCGACGCTGTTCCGCGCCTTCGCGGGCATCTGGCCGTTTGCGCGCGGCAAGGTGCAGGCCCCGGCCGACGCGGTCTTCATGCCGCAGCGCCCCTACCTGCCCGACGGCAAGCTGCGCGAGGCGCTGACCTACCCGCACCCGGCCGCCGGCTTCAGCGACGACCAGCTGCGCCAAGCCCTGGCCGATGCGCTGCTGCCCGACCTGGTGAACCGGCTCGACGACAGCGACGCCTGGAGCCAGAAGCTCTCGGGCGGCGAGCAGCAGCGGCTGGCCATCGCGCGGGTGCTGCTGAAGAAACCGGCGTGGCTCTTCGCCGATGAAGTGACCAGCGCGCTCGATGCACCGGCCGAAGCCGTGCTCTACCAGCGGCTGGCCGACACGGTGCGCGCGGGCGGCGGTGCGATGGTGTCGATTGCGCACCGTCCGGCGGTGGGCGACTTCCACGGCCAGCGGTGGACGCTGGTGCCGCAGGACGAAAGTGCAGCCGGCGGCGCACGCTACCGGCTCGATACCTCTACAGCGGCTCAGGCCGCAGCGACGTAACGCTCCCAGCCCTTCTTGCGCAGGTCGCAGGCCGGGCATTCGCCGCAGCCGTAGCCCCAGGCCTGGCGGTGCTCGCGGTCGCCGAGGTAGCAGGTGTGGGTTTCTTCCACGATCAGGTCGACCAGCGGCTGGCCACCCAGGCGGTGGGCCAGCGCCCAGGTCTCGGCCTTGTCGATCCACATGAGCGGCGTCTCGATCACGAGGCGGCGCTCCAGGCCGAGCGACAGCGCGAGCTGCATGGCCTTCATGGTGTCGTCGCGGCAGTCGGGGTAGCCCGAGAAGTCGGTCTCGCACACGCCGGTGACGATCACCTGCAGCCCGCGCCGGTAGGCCAGCGCGCCCGCCAGCGTGAGGAACAGCAGGTTGCGCCCCGGCACGAAGGTGTTGGGCAGGCCGTCGGCCTGCATGGCGAAGGCGACTTCTTCGGTGAGCGACGAGCCGCCGAGCTGCGCCAGCGCGGCCAGCGTGAGCACGTGGTCTTCGCCCAGGCGCGGCGCCCATTCGGGAAAGCGCTCGCGCATCTTCGCGAGCACGGTGCCGCGCACGTCGAGCTCGACGCGGTGG
Organism: Variovorax sp. GW821-FHT06D12; assembly: GCF_059419205.1. Lineage (NCBI taxonomy): Bacteria > Pseudomonadati > Pseudomonadota > Betaproteobacteria > Burkholderiales > Comamonadaceae > Variovorax > Variovorax sp. GW821-FHT06D12. The sequence continues at coordinate 241,620 of NZ_JBWKRI010000005.1, forward strand.
CGCTGGCCGTAGTCGAAGCCCAGCGTTTCGACACGCTGGTACTTGGACAGGGCCTCGGCCAGGCAGGTGGCCGAGTCCTGGCCGCCGGAGAAGAGAACGAGGGCGGTGGTGTGCAGGGGCATGTCCGTCAACGGCGGGGCCGTTGTAGTGCAAATGCACGATTTTCGCAGCCGATCGGTGCTGCGGGCCGCCCTGTTCTGCGGTGCTTCTAGAGAAAGCGCTCCAGCAGCTTGCGCGAAGCGCGGTCCAGCGCCTTCGCATCGGGGATGCGGAACTGCACGCCGTGCGCGCTCGCGATGAGCAGCGCGCCGCCTTCGAGCCGGCGGATGTCCTCCTCGGCCTTGAGCACGAAGCTGGTGTCGCCGCGGTCGGTGCTCACGGTCCAGGTGCTGGGCACGCCGAAGCTGGACACGCCGTGCAGCTTCAGCAAGGTGGGCGCGAAGTCGCGCACGGCGAGTTCTTCGGTCAGCAGCGCCTGGGTGGGCGCGGGCAGCTGGTCGACGCGGTCGACCCACACGAGTTCGCGGCCTTCGCTGCCGACCAGCGACACGCCCTCGTTGGGCGCGCTCAGCGGAAAGGCGCGCACGGGCGTCACGCCCACGTGGTGCTCGCCCTGCGCGTCGGTCAGCACGAGGCGCCCGAACGTGTCGCGTGCGAGTTCGAAGCTGATGGTGGTATTGGTGCTGCTCATCACACGTCCCCTGCCGGATGGGCGGCGTGGCTCACGGCCAGCGGCGCCTGGGCGTTGGCGCGCTCGTCGGCGGCGCCCTCGCTCACATCGTCTTCGTCGCCCTGGCGCAGCTGCGCCTGGTACAGGCGCCAGTAGGCGCCCTGCTTGGCCATGAGCGCGTCGTGCGGCCCGACCTCGACCACCTCGCCGCGGTCCATGACCACGAGGCGGTCGGCCTTGCGCAGCGTGGACAGGCGGTGGGCGATGGCGATGGTGGTGCGGCCCTGCACGAGGTTGTCGAGCGCCTTCTGGATTTCCTTTTCGGTCTCGGTGTCGACGGCCGAGGTGGCCTCGTCGAGGATCAGGATGCGCGGGTCGATGAGCAGCGCGCGCGCAATGCTGATGCGCTGGCGCTCGCCGCCCGACAGGCCCTGGCCGCGCTCGCCCACCAGCGAGTCGTAGCCGTGCGGCAGGCGCAGGATGAAGTCGTGCGCGTGGGCTGCGCGAGCCGCTGCCACCACTTCTTCGCGCGTGGCGTCGGGCTTGCCGTAGGCGATGTTCTGCGCGATGGTGCCGAAGAACAGGAACGGCTCCTGCAGCACCAGCCCGACGTGGCGCCGGTAGTCGGCCACGGCGAAGCGGCGGATGTCGGTGCCGTCGACCTTGATGGCGCCGTCGGTCACGTCGTAGAAGCGGCAGATCAGGTTGACCAGCGTGCTCTTGCCCGAGCCGCTGTGGCCCACGAGGCCGATCATCTCGCCGGGCTCGATGGTCAGGTCGAGGTCGTGGATCACGGCGCGCGAGCCGTAGCGGAAACCGAGGCCGCTCATCTCGATGCGGCCCTGCACGCGCTCCACCTTCACCGGGTTGGCGGGCTCGGGCACGTTGCTCACGTGGTCGAGGATGTCGAAGATGCGCTTGGCGCCGGCGGCGGCCTTCTGCGTGACCGAGACGATGCGGCTCATCGAATCGAGCCGCGTGTAGAAGCGGCCGATGTAGGCGATGAAGGCGGTGAGCACACCCACCGTGATGCTGCCGCGCGCCACCTGCCAGATGCCGAAGGCCCAGACCACGAGCAGGCCGATTTCGGTCAGCAGCGACACGGTCGGCGTGAACAGCGACCAGGTGCGGTTGAGCTTGTCGTTGACCTGCAGGTTGTAGGCGTTGGCGACGCGGAAGCGCTCGGCTTCGCGGCGCTCCTGCGCGAAGGCCTTGACCACGCGGATGCCGGGGATGGTGTCGGCCAGCACGTTGGTCACTTCGGACCAGACGCGGTCGATCTTCTCGAAGCCGGTGCGCAGGCGGTCGCGCACGACGTGGATCATCCAGGCGATGAAGGGCAGCGGCACCAGCGTGACCACGGCCAGCAGCGGGTTGATCGAGATGAGGATGGCCGCCGTCATGACGATCATCAGCACGTCGTTGGCGAAATCGAGCGCGTGCAGCGACAGGAAGACGTTGATGCGGTCGGTTTCCGAGCCGATGCGCGCCATCAGGTCGCCGGTGCGCTTGCCGCCGAAATAGTCCAGCGGCAGGGTCAGCAGGTGCTCGTAGGTGGTGGTGCGCAGGTCGGCGCCGATGCGTTCCGAGACCAGCGCCAGCAGGTAGGTGCGCGCCCAGCCCAGCCCCCAGCCGACCAGCGCCGCGATCAGCAGGCCGCCCAGGTAGAGGCCGACCCGGCCGGAATCGATCTTCTGCCCGTTCTGGAACGGGATCAGGATGTCGTCCATCAGCGGGATGGTCAGGTACGGCGGGACCAGCGTGGCGGCCGTGGAAATCAGGGTCAGGACAAACCCGAGGATCAGCTGCTTGCGGTACGGCCCGGCAAAGCGGCCCAGGCGCAACAGCACCCAGGTCGAGGGCGGGGTCTGCAGCTCGGTGTCGGTGCCGTCGACATCGAGAAGTTCGGGCACCTCCTCTGTCGCCTTCGCGACAGCGGGCGCGGCGCGCTGGCCGAACAGCTTGAGCAGCTTCAGCGCCGCCGGCTGGCCGGCCAGGGTGTAGCGCCAGCGGGCGAGCTGTCCGGAGGGTCCGATGAGGTCGAGGGTTCCGACGCCCGCATGGTCGGAAAGACACATTTCCAAGGCCTGCTCTGTGAGTGGCCACTCACGCCACTCGCCACCGGGTTCCAGGGCGATGAGCCGCTGGTCGGTCAGGGCGACGAGGCCGGTGGCGAAGCGAAGTTGGTCGTCGAGGTCAACCGCAAGTGTTACCGAAACGTTTTCAGCGCCTGCGAGTCGGCTTTTCAGCACGCCTGAGACCGCCTCCGTTTCGCCCGCCTGGGCGCCGACTGGATCGTGATGTTGCATTGTGTTTATTTGACTCTTGCCCGTCGCGGGCCGCTGGGACCGCGTCATGGCGTCCTTGGTCGGGCGCCGATTCTGACCGATCGCCATGGGTGCGCTTGAAGGCGCCGTGGTGCTCGGCCAAAGCACATCGAACGTTTGCATGACCCGTTTCGACGACATCCAATTGCTGCGCATCAACTATTTGCGCGGTCCCAACCTCTGGACCTACCGTCCGGTGCTCGAAGTCTGGCTCGACCTGGGCCAACTGGAAGACTTTCCCTCCAACAAGATCGACGGTTTCACCGACCGGCTGACCACCCTGCTGCCGGCGCTCATCGAGCACCACTGCGGCGTGGGCGAGCGCGGCGGGTTCATCCAGCGCCTCACCGAAGGCACCTGGTCGGGCCACGTGCTCGAGCACGTCGTGATCGAACTGCTGAACCTGGCCGGCATGCCGACCGGCTTCGGCCAGACCCGCAGCACCTCGGAGCACGGCGTGTACCGCATGGTGTTCCGCGCGCGTGACGAGCAGGTCGCCCGCGTGGCGCTCACCGAAGGCCACCGCCTGCTGATGGCGGCCATCAACAACGACCCGTTCACCGCCGCCGACGTGCAGACCGCCGTCGAAGCCGTCAAGGCCAAGGTCGAGGACTGCTACCTCGGCCCGAGCACCGCGGCCATCGTGTCCGCCGCCACCGACCGCGGCATTCCGCACATGCGCCTGAACAGCGGCAACCTGGTGCAGCTGGGCTACGGCGCCAACCAGCAGCGCATCTGGACCGCGGAAACCGACTACACCAGCGCCATCGGCGAATCGATCGCCAGCGACAAGGAACTGACCAAGTCGCTGCTCGCCAGCTGCGGCGTGCCCGTGCCGCACGGCCAGGTGGTCGAGTCGCCCGAGGAAGCCTGGGAAGCCGCCGAAGACATCGGCCTGCCCGTGGTCGTGAAGCCGTCGGACGCCAACCACGGCCGCGGCGTGTCGCTCGAACTGACCACGCGCGAGGAAGTCATGGCCGCCTTCGCGGTCGCCGAGCCCGAAGGCAGCGACGTGATGGTCGAGCGCTTCATCCGCGGCCACGAGCACCGCCTGCTGGTGGTGGGCGGCGAGGTGGTGGCGGCCGCGCGCGGCGAGATCATCACCGTGACCGGCGACGGCACCAGCACCGTGGCCGGGCTGATCGACAAGCAGCTCAACAGCGACCCGCGCCGCGGCGCCGAAGAAGAATTCCCGCTCGACGTGATCGTGCTGGCCACCGATGCCAAGCTGCAGCTGGAACTCAAGCGCCAGGAACTGGACGGCAACTCGGTGCCCGCCGCCGGGCGCGTGGTGACGATCCAGCGCAACGGCAACATGGCCTACGACTGCACCGACCTCGTGCACCCCGAGGTGGCGCATGCCGCCGTGCTCGCCGCCCGCGTGGTCGGCCTGGACATCGCGGGCATCGACATGGTCGCGCAAGATATCTCCAAGCCGCTGGGCCCGCAGGGCGGCGCGATCGTCGAGGTGAACGCCGGCCCCGGCCTGCTGATGCACCTGAAGCCGGCCATCGGCTCGCCGCGCCCCGTGGGCCGCGCCATCTGCGACCACCTGTTCCCGAACGACGCGCCCGGCCGCATCCCCGTGGTGGGCGTGGCCGGCTCGCGCGACACCGCCGTGCTCGCACGGCTGGTGGCCTGGCTCATCAACCTCGGCGGGCGCCACACCGGCCTGGCCTGCCGCGACGGCCTGTTCCTGGAACGCCGCCGCGTCGATGCACGCGACAGCGCCAACTGGGACGCCGGCCACCGCCTGCTCGTGAACCGCGCCGTCGAGGCCGTGGTGATCGAGAACGGCGCCGAAACCATCCTGCGCGACGGCCTGGCCTACGACCGCTGCGAAGTCGGCATCGTGACCGACCTCGAAGGCTGCGAAGCCCTGGCCGACTACGACATCACCGAGAGCGACCAGATGGTCAAGGTGCTGCGCACCCAGGTCGACGTGGTGCTGGGCGAAGGCACGGCCGTGCTGAACGCCGACGAGCCGCGCATCGCCGCGCTGGCGCCGCTGTGCGATGGCGCCGTCATTCTGTATGCGGCCGACCCGCAGGCCGCCGCACTCGCCGCGCACCAGGCCGAAGGCGGCAAGGCCGTGCTGGTGCGCCAGGACCGCGTGGTGCTGGCCAACGGCACGAGCGAATCGTTCCTGCCCGGCCTGGGCCGCCTGACCATCTGGCGCGCGACCCACGTCGGCGTGAGCCTCGAAAGCCTGCTGGCCGCCGTGGCCGCCGCCTGGGCCATGGGCATTCCGCTCAACCTGATCGGCGCCGGCGTCGAAGCCTTCGAAGCCGACCTGCAGGCGGCCCTGGCCTCGCTGCAGCTGTCGCAGGCCTCGCCCCTTTCGCCCCAACTACAACTGGCATGACACGATGCGCCGCCCCGCCACCCGCGGGGCCGGCGCCCTGGTCACACCGCAAGATCACCGCAACCGCGCGCCCCGTGCCGTAGCCCCATGAAAGTCACCCGCATCCGCGCCCTGCGCGGCCCCAATCTCTGGAGCCGCCACACCACCATCGAGGCCGTCGTGGCCTGCGAAGGCGACGAGAACGCCGTCGGCAAGCTCGACGGGTTCGAAGCCCGCCTGCGCGCCCGCTTCCCGACCATCGGCGAGCTGCACCCGATGGTGCTCGGCCAGCCGCTGGCGCTGGCCCACGTGCTCGAGAACGCCGCCGTGGCGCTGCAGGCCCAGGCCGGCTGCGCCGTCAACTTCGGCAACACCGCGCCCACGACCGAAGAAGGCGTGTACCAGGTCACCGTGCAGTACACCGAGGAAGACGTGGGCCGCCGCGCCCTCGCGCTGGCCGAAGCGCTGATCCAGGCCGCGCTGGCCGACACCGCCTTCGACGCCGACGCCGCCATCACCGAGCTGCGCGACCTCGACGAATCGGAGCGCCTGGGCCCGAGCACCGGCTCCATCGTCGACGCCGCCGTGGCGCGCGGCATTCCGTACCGCCGCCTCACCAGCGGCAGCCTGGTGCAGTTCGGCTGGGGCTCCAAGCAGCGCCGCATCCAGGCCGCCGAGATCGACAGCACCAGCGGCGTGGCCGAATCGATCGCGCAGGACAAGGAACTCACCAAGCAGCTGCTCAACGCCGCCGGCGTGCCGGTGCCGCTGGGCCGCCCCGTGTCCAGCGCCGACGACGGCTGGGCCGCCGCGGAAGAAATCGGCCTGCCGGTCGTGGTCAAGCCCCAGGACGGCAACCAGGGCAAGGGCGTGACGGTGAACATCACCACGCGCGAGCAGCTGAACTCGGCCTACGACTCGGCCGCCGTGTACGGCGAGGTGATGGTCGAGAAATTCCTGCCCGGCTTCGACTTCCGCCTGCTGGTGGTGGGCGACCGCCTCGTGGCCGCCGCGCGGCGCGACCCGCCGCAGGTGATCGGCGACGGCAGCTCCACCGTGCGCCAGCTGGTCGACACCGTGAACCTCGACCCGCGCCGCGGCGAGGGCCACGCCACCTCGCTCACCAAGATCCGCCTGGACGACATCGCCATCGGCCGGCTCGAGTCGCAGGGCCTCACGCCCGAGAGCGTGCCCGAGCTGGGCCAGCGCGTGGTGCTGCGCAACAACGCCAACCTCTCGACCGGCGGCACCGCCACCGACGTCACCGACACCGTGCACCCCGAAGTGGCCGCGCGTGCGGTCGATGCGGCGCAGATGGTCGGCCTGCACATCTGCGGCGTCGACATGGTCTGCGAGAACGTGCTGCGCCCGCTCGAGGAACAGCACGGCGGCGTGGTCGAAGTGAACGCCGCGCCCGGCCTGCGCATGCACATCTCGCCCTCGTTCGGCCGCGGCCGCGCGGTCGGCGAGGCGGTGATGGACACGCTGTTCGCCCCCGGCGACGACGGCCGCATTCCCGTGGTGGCCGTCACCGGCACCAACGGCAAGACCACCACCGCGCGCCTGATCAACCACATCATTGCCTCCAGCGGCCTGCGCACCGGCATGACGAACACCGACGGCGTGTACGTCAACGGCCGCCAGACCGACAGCGGCGACTGCAGCGGCCCCAAGAGCGCGCGCAACGTGCTGATGCACCCCGACGTCGACGCGGCCGTGTTCGAAGTGGCCCGCGGCGGCGTGCTGCGCGAGGGCCTGGGCTTCGACCGCTGCGAGGTGGCCGTGGTCACCAACATCGGCAGCGGCGACCACCTGGGCCTGAACTACATCACCACGGTGGAAGACCTGGCGGTGCTCAAGCGCGTGATCGTGCGCAACGTGGCGCCCGACGGCTACGCGGTGCTCAACGCGGCCGACGTGAACGTCGCCGCCATGGCGGCCGGCTGCCCCGGCAACGTGATCTTCTTCACCGCCGACCGCATGCACCCGGTGATGGCCACGCACCGCGCGCAGGGCAAGCGCACCGTGTACGTCGACCAGGACACGCTGGTGGCCGCCGAAGGCTCGTGGCGCGAACGCATCGCGCTGCGCGACGTGCCGATCACGCGCGGCGGCACCATCGGCTTCCAGGTCGACAACGTGATGGCCTCGGTGGCCGCCGCGTGGGCCGTGGGCCTCGATTGGGACACCATCCGCAGCGGCCTGTCGAGCTTCATGAACGACGCGGCCGGCGTGCCCGGGCGCTTCAACGTCATGGACTACCGCGGCGCCACCGTGATCGCCGACTACGGCCACAACACCGACGCCATGAAGGCGCTGGTGTCGGCCGTGGACACCATGCCCGCCAACAAGCGCTCGGTGGTCATCAGCGGTGCGGGCGACCGGCGCGACTCCGACATCCGCGACCAGACCGCGATCCTCGGCCAGGCCTTCGACGACGTGATCCTGTACCAGGACGCAGCGCAACGCGGCCGGGCCGACGGCGAAGTGATGGCGCTGCTGCGCCAGGGCCTGCAGGGTGCCTCGCGCACGCGCCAGATCGACGAGATCCGCGGCGAGTTCGTCGCCATCGACGCCGCGCTGGCGCGGCTGCAGCCGGGCGACCTGTCGCTCATCCTCGTCGACCAGGTCGAAGAGGCGCTGGCCCACCTCGCGCAGCGCATCGCGCAGGGCTGATCCGCCCGCCCCGCAGCGCAGGAGGCCCGCCCTCCTTGCGCTGCCGGACGTGTCCCACACGCAGGGGCGCGTCCGGCCCGCTCCACGGCGTGCGGCTTGTCCCACAGCCCCGCGCCACCGGCCGGCCCACACTGGATCACCGGTCGCGCCCTGCGTTCTTTTGTTTTCTGTTTTCTGTTCGCACGGCGCGCCCCTTCAGGAGCCCCGATGACGACCCACACCTTCCGTTCCACGCTTTCAACCGCTGCCCTCGTGGCCGTCGGTGGCTTCTTCATGGCCGGCGCGCCGCTGGCCTCGGCCCAGGCGCCCGGCAGCGACGCGCGGATGCAAAAGGAACGCGCCACCTGTGACGGCGTGCAACAGGACCGCGCGGCCTGCCTGCGCGAAGCCGGCGCCGCGCGCCAGGAAGCCGGTCGCCACGGCCTGACCACCCCCGGTGCGGAACGCGAAGACGCCAACGCGCTCGCACGCTGCCGCGAACAACCGGTGGCCGACCGCGCCGATTGCGAAGCGCGCATCCGCGGCGGTGCGCGCACCTCCACCGAAGGCAGCGTGATGGGCGGCGGCGTGATCCGCGAAACCGTCACGCCGCTGCCGCCGCAGCCCGTGCAGCCGCCGCGCTGATCGAGCGAGGCCGGCCTTCACCCCGATACGCCAACAAGGAGCACACCATGCCAAACAATGCGCGTTCGATGATCTTTGCCCTGCTCGCACTCAGCGGGCTGGCCACCACCACCATCGCCACGGCCGCCCGTGGCGACGGCGGCGGCAGCACCTACCAGCAGGAGATTGCGGTCTGCGGCCACAACCAGCAGGACCGTGCCGCCTGCATCCGCGAAGCCGGCGCCGCGCGCCAGGCCGCGGCGCGCGGCGGCCTCACCTCCGCGCCCGACTACCGCGCCAACGCCGTGGCCCGCTGCGGTCTGCAGCCGCCGGCCGAGCGTGCCGACTGCGAAGCCCGCGTGCTGGGCAGCGCAGGCAACATCCGCAGCAATGTCGATGGCAGCGTGATGGGTGGCGGCGTGATCCGCGAATCGGTCTCGACCCGCGTGGTGAACATACCGGCCGCCACGCTGCCGCCGCCGATGGCCGCCCCGATGCCGGCACCGATGCCTGCGGAACCGATGCCGATGCCCATGCCGCGCCCCGTGCCGGTGCAGTGACCCGGTGCGCATCGCCCGGAATGCGCCTCGGTGATAACACCGACGACACGTTCGCGGGCGATGCCCTCGTTTGTCATCAAATCGTCACAAAATACAGGCATGTGCTAGCTATAGTTCCCGGTCCCTGCCAACCGAGGAACACTTTCCCATGAATGCCATCAAGGTCGCTCGCCGATTCATTGAAACGGACCCGGCCAACGAATCGGCCAAGATCCTTGCCCAACTCGTGCTGGCGCTCGAAGCCGAACGCAGCTTCGAGTTGATCACGCTCTACAGCCTCGACTACAAGAGCTTCCAGCTTGCGATGGACATCCTGAAGGAGTGGCGCCTGGACCGCTACTACGCCAGCAAGTCCAAGCTGTTCGATCTCTCGCTGCAAGTCACCGAGCTCGAAGCGGGCAACAGCGCCGCTTCCTGAGCCCGTCCCATGGCGGCCCGGTACCTGGCGTACCCGGGCCCGCCTGCTTTCATTTCCCCCAGCGCAACACCAACGGATCGAGCCGCCGCGCGGTCTCGATGAGGCCCGCGCGCGTCTCGGGATGCAGCGCGGGCAACGGATGCCGCGGCGCTTCGCAGGCGATCACGCCGCCTTCCTTCATGAGCGCCTTGCAGGCCAGCAGGCCCGCCTGGCGGTTCTCGCAGTTGATGAGCGGCAGCCACCGCTGGTACAGCGCGAAGGCCTGGTCGCGGTCGCCTGAACGGTGCGCCTCGATGATCGGGCGGATGCCGTCGGGGTAGCCACCGCCGGTCATCGCACCGGTCGCGCCTGCATCGAGGTCGGACATCAGCGTGATCGCTTCTTCGCCGTCCCAGGGCCCTTCGATGGCATCGCCGCCCAAACGGATCAGCTCGCGCAGCTTCGACGCGGCGCCGGCCGTTTCGATCTTGAAGTACGCGACCTGCTCGATCTCCTTCGCCATGCGCGCGAGGAACGGCGCCGACAGCACCGTGCCGCTCGCGGGTGCGTCCTGAATCATGATCGGAATCGTCACCGCATCCGAGAGGCGCGCGTAGAACTCGTGGATCTGCGGCTCGGGCACGCGGAAGGTCGCGCCGTGGTACGGCGGCATCACCATCAGCATGGCCGCGCCCATGTCCTGCGCGCGGCGGCTGCGCTCGGCGCAGACCTGGGTGCTGTAGTGCGTGGTCGTCACGATCACCGGCACGCGGCCCTTCACGTGCTCGAGGATGGTGCGCGTGAGCACCTCGCGCTCCTCGTCGGACAGCACGAACTGCTCGGAGAAATTCGCGAGGATGCACAGCCCGTCGGAGCCCGCGTCGATCATGAAATCGACGCAGCGCTTCTGGCTTTCGAGATCGAGCGCGCCCTGTTCGGTGAAGGTGGTGGGCACCACCGGGAAGATGCCGCGGTATCGGGGGGTCATGACGTGTGATCAGTGGGAGTGACGGGGAACGGCCGAGCCTCTGCAGCCGACCAGGAAATCGAAATCGCAGCCTTCGTCGGCCTGCAGCACGTGGTTGACGTAGAGCTTCTGGTAACCGCCGCCGCGCGTGCTCATCGGCTGCGCATCGGAGGCGGACAACGACGCGAGGCGCGACGCCAGCTCCTCGTCGCTGATGTCCAGGTGCAACCGCCCCGCATCGCAGTCGAGCTCGATCCAGTCGCCATCGCGCACCGCCGCGAGCGGCCCGCCGTCGGCCGCTTCGGGCGCGACGTGCAGCACCACCGTGCCGTAAGCCGTGCCGCTCATGCGCGCGTCGGAGATGCGCACCATGTCCTTCACGCCCTGGCGCAGCAGCTTCGGCGGCAGGCCCATGTTGCCCACCTCGGCCATGCCGGGGTAGCCCTTGGGGCCGCAGTTCTTCAGCACCATCACGCAGCTCGCGTCGATGTCGAGGTCTTCATCGACGATGCGCGCCTTGTAGTGCTCCAGGTTCTCGAACACCACGGCGCGGCCGCGGTGCTTCAGCAGCTCGGGCGTGGCGGCCGAGGGTTTGAGCACCGCGCCGCGCGGCGACAGGTTGCCGCGCAGGATGCGGATGCCGCCGTCGGCGATCAGCGGGTTGTCGAGCGGGCGGATCACCTCGTCGTTCAGGCTCGGCGCCTCGCGCACGTTGTCCCAGAGCGACTGGCCGTTGACGGTGAGTGCACCGGGGTGCGGCAGCAGCCCGTGCTCGCCGAGGCGGCGCAGCACGGCGGGCAGGCCGCCCGCGTAATAGAACTCTTCCATGAGGAAGCGCCCCGAAGGCATGAGGTCGACGATGGTTGGCGTGTGGCTGCCGATGCGTGTCCAGTCTTCCAGTTCGAGCTCGACGCCGATGCGCCCCGCAATGGCCTTCAGGTGGATCACCGCATTGGTCGATCCGCCGATGGCCGCGTTCACGCGGATCGCGTTCTCGAAGGCCTCGCGCGTGAGGATCTTCGACAGCGTGAGCCCGTCCTTGGCCATCTGCACCGCGCGCGCGCCCGACATCTGCGCGAGCACATAGCGCCGCGCATCGACCGCCGGAATCGCCGCGTTGTGCGGCAGCGAAGTGCCCAGCGCCTCGGCCATGCAGGCCATGGTGGAGGCCGTGCCCATCGTGTTGCAGGTGCCCGCCGAGCGCGACATGCCGCCTTCGGCCGAGAGGAACTGGTGCAGGTTGATCTCGCCCGCCTTCAGCGATTCGTGCAGCTGCCACACGGCCGTGCCCGAGCCGATGTCCTTGCCGTCGAGCTTGCCGTTGAGCATCGGCCCGCCCGTGACCACGATGGCCGGGATGTCGCAGCTGGCCGCGCCCATCAGCAGCGCGGGCGTGGTCTTGTCGCAGCCCGTGAGCAGCACCACCGCATCCACCGGGTTGCCGCGAATGGCCTCTTCGACGTCCATGCTTGCGAGGTTGCGCGTGAGCATCGCGGTGGGCCGCAGGTTCGACTCGCCGTTCGAGAACACCGGGAACTCGACCGGGAAGCCGCCCGCCTCCGAGATGCCGCGCTTCACGTGCTCCGCGATCTTGCGGAAGTGCGCGTTGCACGGCGTGAGTTCCGACCAGGTGTTGCAGATGCCGACGATGGGGCGGCCGTCGAACTCGTGGTCGGGGATGCCCTGGTTCTTCATCCAGCTGCGGTACATGAATCCGTTCTTGTCGGCGGAGCCGAACCATTCGGTCGAGCGCAGTTTCTTTGTCATGGGGAAGTGGTCAACGGCGCGGGGCGCGCGAGGTGAAGAAGCGTTGGAGCAGGCAGAACACGAAGAGCAGCGCGCCGACCACGATGCGCGTCCACCACGAGCTCAGCGTGCCGTCGAAGGAAATCAGCGTCTGGATGATCCCGAGCATCAGCACGCCGAAGAGCGTGCCCGCCACGTAGCCCACGCCGCCGGTGAGCAGCGTGCCGCCGATCACCACCGCCGCGATGGCGTCGAGCTCCAGCCCGAGCGCATGCAGGCCGTAGCCCGAGAGCATGTAGAAGGTGAAGATCACGCCGGCCAGCGCCGAGCAGAAGCCCGAGAGCGTGTACACGCCCACGAGCGTGCGACGCACCGGCAAGCCCATGAGCATCGCCGAATGCTCGCTGCCGCCGATGGCGTACACCGCGCGGCCGAAGGGCGTGCAATGCGCAATGAAGATCGCAGCCAGCAGCACGGCGATGGCGATCACCGCGCTGACCGACACCGAGGCCTCGCCCCAGATGGGAATGCGGATCTGCGAGACCTCCGAATAAAAATCGTTGGTGATGCTGATCGAGTCGATGCTGATGAGGTAGCACAGTCCCCGCGCGAGGAACATGCCCGCGAGCGTGACGATGAAGGGCTGCAGCCGGAAGCGCTCGATGAGCAGGCCCATGAACGCGCCGAAGGCCGTGCCCATCGCGAGCACCAGCGGAATCACCACCGCCGGGCTCCACCCGTGCTTCTCGACCAGCGAGGCCGACACCATCGTCGTGAGCGCGATCACCGAGCCCACCGAGAGGTCGATGCCGCCCGAGAGGATCACGAAGGTCATGCCGACCGCGACGACGATCAGGAAGGCGTTGTCGATCAGCAGGTTGAGGAACACCTGCGCCGAGAAGAAGCCGTCGTAGAACACCGAGCCCAGCGTCGCCATCAGCACGAACAGCGAGATGGTCGCGGTGAGCGGCAGGTATTTCGGATTGAGCCTTGCCTTGCTCCCACGCGCGGGAGTGGGCTGGGCAGCAGGCGCCGCCTCGATCACCGCGCTCATGCCCTGCCCCCGTCATGCACCGGCCGCTGGACCAGCGTGCGAACCTCCGCCCGGAACTCTGGCGACTGCATCAGCATCACCACGAACACCACCACCGCCTTCACCACGAGGTTGATCTCCGGCGGCACGCCCAGCGAATAGATCGCGTAGGTCAGCGTCTGGATGATCAGCGCGCCGATCACGCTGCCCACGAGGCTGAAGCGACCGCCCGTGAGCGCCGTGCCGCCGAGCGTGACCGCGAGGATCGCATCGAGCTCCAGCAGCTGGCCGGCGTTGTTGCCGTCGGCGCTCTTCACGTTCGAGCTGATCAACAGGCCCGCCACGCCCGCGCACACGCCGCAGAACGCATACGCGCCGACGACCAGCCGCCGCGCCTGGATGCCCGCCACGCGCGCCGCCGTCGGGTTGATGCCCACCGCCTGGATGAACAGGCCGAGCGCCGTGCGCGTGATCGCCAGGTACAGCAGCGCGAACACCGCCGCCACGATGAACAGCGAGAACGGCAGCCCCAGCAGGTAGCCGCTGCCGAGGAAGAAGAAGGGCTTGTAGTAGATCGTGATGATCTGCCCGTCCGCGACCAGCTGCGCGATGCCGCGCCCCGCCACCATGAGGATCAGCGTCGCGATGATCGGCTGCATGCCGACCTTGGCGACCAGCAACCCGTTCCACAGGCCGCACAGCAGCGCGACACCGAGCGCCGCGAGGATCGCGAGCGGCATCGGGAAGCGGCTCACGTCGCTGGACAACGAGCCGCCGATCATCCAGGCCGCGACCGCCGCCGCGATGGCCACCACCGCGCCTACCGAGATGTCGATGCCGCGCGTGGCGATCACCAGCGTCATGCCGAGCGAGACCAGCACCAGCGGCGCCGCGCGGTTCAGGATGTCGATCAGGCTGCCGTAGAGATGGCCCTCGCGCCATTCGAGGCGCAGGAAGCTCGCGTTGAACGCGGTGTTGATCGCGAGCAGCAACAGCAACGTGACGACGGGCCAGGCGAGCCGGTGGCTCATGAGGGACGAGAAGCGGTTCATGCGGCGGCAATCATTTCGTAGACCTCGTCCTCCGTGGAGCCGCCCGGCAGCTCGCCCACCTTCTGCCGGTCGCGCAGCACCACGATGCGATGCGCCACGCGCACCACCTCGCTCATTTCCGACGAGATGAAGATCACCGCCATGCCGGCGCGTGCGAGCCGCAGGATCTCTTCCATGATTTCCTGCTTGGCCGCAACGTCGATGCCGCGCGTGGGTTCGTCCAGGATCAGGAGGCGCGGCTCGGTCGCGAGCCAGCGCGCGATCATGGCTTTTTGCTGGTTGCCGCCCGAGAGCAGGCCGATGGGCGTTTCGACACTCGCCGTCTTGATGCCCAGCGAGGCGACGAAGCGCTCGGCCATCGCGGTCTGCTCCGCATGCGAGAGAAACTTCCGCGTGCCCAGGCGGGCCTGCAGCGCGAGCGCGATGTTCTCGCGCACCGACAGCTCGGCCACGATGCCATCGGTCTTGCGCTCTTCAGGGCACAGCGCAAGGCCTTCGCGGATCGCATCGGCGGGGTTCGAGAAGCTGACGGAGCGGCCGTCGATCTTCAGCACGCCACGGTCGGGCGATTCGAGTCCGAACAGCAGGCGCGCGAGTTCGGTGCGGCCCGCGCCGAGCAGGCCGGCGATGCCGACGACCTCGCCGGCACGCACGCGCAGGTCGGTGGCCTGCAACTGCCCGGCCTGCCCCAGTCCTTCGGATTGCAGCAGCGCGGGCGCTGCTTCATCGAACGCGGGCAACGCGGCGGGTCGTGCCGACTGCGCAGCCAACTCGCGACCCAGCATCGCCGCGATCAACGCCTGCGGACCGAGGTCTGCCGCCTTCCACTCGCCCACCCAGTTGCCATTGCGCAGCACGGTGATGCGGTCGGACACCGCGTACATCTGGTTCAGGAAGTGGGTCACGAAGACGATGGCAAGGCCCTCGCTCCGCAGCCGCCGCAGCACCTCGAACAGCTTCTCGACTTCATCGTCATCGAGGCTCGACGTCGGCTCGTCGAGGATCAACACCTTCGACGACACGCCGAGCGCCCGCGCGATCGCCACCATCTGCTGCACCGCGACCGAATAGCTCGACAGGAGCCGCGTCACGTCGATGTCGAGCCCGATGCGCGCCAGCAGTTCTTCTGCCCGGCGGTTCACCGCGGCCCAGTCGATGCGAAAGCCCTGCATCGCGCCGCAGCGCGGATAGCGCCCCGCGAACACGTTCTCCGCCACCGAGAGGTTCGGGCACAGGTTCACTTCCTGGTAGACCGTGCTGATGCCCAGCTTCTGCGCCTCCAGCGGCGAGCCCGGACGGATGGCCTCGCCCCCAAGGAACATCTCGCCGCCGCTCGAAGGCAGCACGCCCGTGAGCACCTTGATGAGCGTCGACTTGCCCGCGCCGTTCTGCCCCATGAGCGCATGGATCTCGCCCGGGTAGAGCTTGAGCTGCACGCCGTTCAGCACCGGGATGCCGGCGAACTGCTTGTGGATGCCCCGCAACTCCAGCACGGGGGTGACGCCGCTGTCGGTCATGCGTTCACTTGTTCTTGTTGTAGACGTCGATGAACACCGCCGCCAGCAGCACCAGCCCCTTGATGACCTGCTGGTAGTCGATGCCGATGCCCAGGATCGACATGCCGTTGTTCATCACGCCCATGATGAAGGCGCCGATCACCGCGCCCATCACCCGGCCCACGCCACCCGAGGCCGAGGCACCGCCGATGAAGCAGGCGGCAATCACATCGAGCTCGAAGCCCAGGCCCGCCTTGGGCGTGGCGGTGTTGAGCCGCGCCGCGAACACGAGACCCGCGAGCGCCGCCAGCGCCCCCATGTTCACGAAGGTGAGGAACGCGAGCCGCTGCGTCTTCACGCCCGACAGCCGCGCGGCCTTCTCGTTGCCGCCCAGCGCATAGATGCGCCGGCCGATGGTGGTGCGGTTGGTGACGAAGTCGTACACCACGATCAGCACCGCCATCACCACCAGCACGTTGGGCAGGCCCTTGTAGGTCGAGAGCAGGTAGCTGAAGAAAAGAATGATCGCCGCGAAGAACAGGTTCTTCACGAGGAAGAAGGCGTAGGGCTCCTGCTCCATGCCGTGCGCCTTGAGCTTGGCGCGCCCGCGCAGCTTGAAGAACACCAACGCCGCCGCGGCCAGCACGCCCACGATCAGCGAGGTGGTGCGCAAGGTGTCGCCACCGAGCGGATCGGGAATGAAGCCCGAACTCAGGCGCTGGAACTCGACCGGAAACGGCCCCACCGACTGCCCCGCCAGCAGCGCCAGCGTGAGCCCCTTGAACACCAGCATGCCCGCGAGCGTGACGATGAACGACGGGATCTTGCGGAACGCGACGAACCAGCCCTGCGCCGCACCGATGACGGCACCCGCCGCGATGCTGATGAGCGCGGTCGGTACGAAGTGCCATTCGTACTCCACCATCAGCACCGCCGCGAGCGCGCCGATGAAGCCGCAGACCGACCCCACCGACAGGTCGATGTGCCCCGCCACGATCACCAGCAGCATGCCCAGCGCCATGATGACGACGTAGCTGTTCTGCAGCAGCAGGTTGGTGAGGTTCAGCGGGCGCAAGAGCGTGCCGTCGGTCAGCACCTGGAACAGCACCATGATCGCGACCAGCGAGATCAGCATGCCGTATTCGCGCAGGTTGTTCTTCAGGAAGCCCACGTGGAGCTTCGGGGTGACGGGAGCGGCGCCCTGCACCGCGTTGGCTTCAGGCTGCGACATGAACGGAACTCCCTGCGCTCACGATCGCATGCATGATGCGCTCCTGCGACGCCTCGGCCGCGGTGAACTCGGCCACGAAGCGCCCCTCGTTCATCACGTAGATGCGGTCGCACATGCCCAGCAGCTCGGGCAGTTCGGAAGAAATCATGAGAATGCCTTTGCCCTCGCTCGCGAGCTGGTCGATGATGGTGTAGATCTCGTACTTGGCGCCCACGTCGATGCCGCGCGTGGGTTCGTCCAATATCAGCAGTTCCGGCTTGGTGAAGAGCCACTTGCTCAGCACCACCCTCTGCTGGTTGCCGCCCGACAGATTGACCACCAGCTGCTCGACGCCCGAACAGCGGATGTTCAGCGCCTTCTTGAAGTCATTGGCCACCTTGAACTCGCGGCCGTCGTCGATCACCGAGCGTTCGGCAATCGCATCGAGGTTCGCGAGGCTGATGTTCTTGCGGATGCCTTCCTCCAGCACCAGCCCGAGGCCCTTGCGGTCTTCGGTGACGTAGGCGATGCCGTGGTCGATGGCCTTGCGCACCGTGCTCACGTCCACGGGCTTGCCGTGCATCAGCACCGAGCCGCTGATGCGCTGGCCGTACGACTTGCCGAACACGCTCATCGCCAGCTCGGTGCGGCCCGCGCCCATGAGGCCCGCGATGCCGACGATCTCGCCCTGGCGCACCTGCAGGTTCACGCCCTTGATCTGCTCACGGTCGGCGTGCAGCGCGTGGTGCACGCGCCAGTCGCGCACCTCCAGCACCGTCTCGCCGATCTTCGGCGAGCGCTGCGGGTAGCGGTGCTCCATGTCGCGGCCCACCATGCCGCGGATGATGCGGTCTTCGCTGATCGGGTCGCTGCGGCAGTCGATGGTTTCCACCGTCGCGCCGTCGCGCAGCACGGTGATGGAGTCGGCCACCTTGGCGATTTCGTTGAGCTTGTGCGAGATGAGGATCGACGCGATGCCCTGGCGCTTCAGCTCGAGCAGCAGCGCGAGCAGCGCATCGCTGTCGTTCTCGTTCAGGCTCGCGGTGGGCTCGTCGAGGATCAGCAGCTTCACCTCCTTCGCCAGCGCCTTGGCGATTTCCACCAGCTGCTGCTTGCCCACGCCCAGGTCGGTCACGAGCGTGGTGGGCGGCTCCTTCAGGCCCACCTTGGCGAGCAGCTCGCGCGTCTTCGCATAGGCGGCGAACCAGTCGATGACGCCGCCGCTCGCGATCTCGTTGCCCAGGAAGATGTTCTCGGCAATCGAGAGCAGCGGCACCAGCGCGAGCTCCTGGTGAATGATGATGATGCCGAGCTTCTCGCTGTCGGCGATGCCCTTGAAGCGGCGCAGCTCGCCCTCGAAATGGATCTCGCCGGTGTACGAGTCGCACGGGTAGACGCCGCTCAAGACCTTCATGAGCGTCGACTTGCCCGCGCCGTTCTCGCCGACCACCGCGTGGATCTCCCCCGCGCGCACGGCGAGGTTGACGTTGCTCAGGGCCTTCACGCCCGGGAACGTCTTGGTGATCCCGCGCATCGCGAGGATCGTGCGCGCTTCGCCGGCCGGGCTCACTTGACCTGGCTTTCCTTGTAGTAGCCGCTGTCCACCAGCACCTGCTTCCAGTTGGAGCCGTCCACACTCACCGGCTTGAGCAGGTACGAGGGCACGACCTTGATGCCGTTGTTGTAGGTCTTGGTGTCGTTCACCTCTGGCGCCTTGCCCGAGAGCATGGCGTCGACCATGGCCACCGTCACCTTGGCCAGCTCGCGCGTGTCCTTGAACACGGTGGAGGTCTGCTCCTTGCGCAGGATCGACTTGACCGACGGTACCTCGGCGTCCTGGCCCGACACGATGGGCATCGCCTGCGAACCCGAGCCATAGCCCACGCCCTTGAGCGACGACAGGATGCCGATCGACAGGCCGTCGTACGGCGACAGCACCGCATCGACGCGGTCCTTCGTGTAGTAGGCCGACAGCAGGTTGTCCATGCGCGCCTGCGCCACCGCGCCGTCCCAGCGCAGCGTGCCGACCTTGTCCATGCCCATCTGCTTGCTGCGCACCACGAGCTTGCCGCTCTTGATGTACGGGTCGAGCACCGACATCGCGCCGTTGTAGAAGAAGAAGGCGTTGTTGTCGTCGGGCGAGCCGCCGAACAGCTCGATGTTGAACGGACCCTTGCCGCTCTTCAGGCCCAGCGCCGCCTCGATCGACTGCGCCTGCAGCACGCCGACCTGGAAGTTGTCGAAGGTGGCGTAGTAGTCGACGTTCTTCGAGCCCTTGATGAGCCGGTCGTACGCGATGACCTTCACGCCCTTGTCAGCGGCCTTCTGCAGCACGTCGGACAGCGTGGTGCCGTCGATGGCCGCGATGACCAGCACCTTCGATCCCTTGGTCACCATGTTCTCGATCTGCGCAAGCTGATTGGGAATGTCGTCGTCGGCGTACTGCAGGTCGGTCTTGTAGCCCTTGTCCTTGAAGTACTTGACCATGTTGGCGCCGTCGGCGATCCAGCGCGCCGATGACTTGGTGGGCATCGAGATGGCGATGAGGCCCTTGTCCTGCGCATGGGCCAGCGGCGTAAAGCCGACGACGGCGAAGGCCAGGCCCGCGAGCGAGGCCTTGAGGAAGTTGCGTTTCATGTCGGTCGGTCCTCAGTACTTGCGGTTCGGGAATTCCTTGGCGGCGACTTCCATCGGGAAGATGCCTTCTTCGGTCACGATGCGCTTGGGCAGCGTCTTGCCGGCCTTGATGTCCTTCACCGCGCTCATGAGCTGCGGCCCGAGCAGCGGACTGCATTCCACCGACACGTTGAGCTTGCCGGCGATCATGGCTTCGAAGGCGCCCTTCACCCCGTCGATGGAGATGATGGTGATGTCCTTCGCGGGCTTCATGCCGGCCTCTTCGATGGCCTGGATCGCGCCGATGGCCATGTCGTCGTTGTGCGCGTAGAGCACGTTGATCTTCTTGCCCTCGGCCTTGAGGAAGGCTTCCATCACCTCCTTGCCCTTGGCGCGCGTGAAGTCGCCGGTCTGCGAGCGGGTGATCTTGAATTTCGGGTCGGCCTTGATGATTTCCTCGAAGCCCTTCTTGCGGTCGATGGCGGGGGCCGAGCCCACCGTGCCCTGCAGCTCGACGATGTTCACCTCGCCCTTCTGGTCCTTCATCTTCTCGACCAGCCAGCGGCCGGCCTTGCGGCCTTCCTCGGTGAAGTCGGAGCCCATGAAGGTCACGTAGAGCGAGTCGTCCTTGGTGTTCACGGAGCGGTCGGTCAGCACCACCGGTATCTTCGCGGCCTTGGCTTCGCGCAGCACGGTTTCCCAGCCCGACTCGACCACGGGCGAGAACGCGATCACGTCGACCTTCTGCGCGATGTACGAGCGGATGGCCTTGATCTGGTTCTCCTGCTTCTGCTGCGCGTCGGAGAACTTGAGCTCGATGCCCGCCTCCTTGGCCGAGGACTTGATCGACTCGGTGTTGGCGGTGCGCCATTCGCTCTCGGCGCCCACCTGCGCGAAGCCGAGCACGAGTTTCTTCTGCGCGAGGGCGGAAATTGGCAGCATGCTGCCCAGGGCTGCGGCGGCGAGCGCGGTGTTGAGGGTGCGGCGATTCATGGTCATGGTTGTCTCCTTCTTGATGAGTCTGTGATGTGTTCGGTCAGGCCAGCATGTAGCCGGTCTTCACCGTCGTGTAGAACTCCGCGGCGTGGCGCCCTTGTTCGCGCGGCCCGTAGCCCGACCCCTTGCGGCCGCCGAAGGGCACATGAAAGTCCACCCCCGCGGTCGGCAGATTGACCATCGTCATGCCGACCACGGCATGGCGCCTGAAGTGCATCGCGTGCTTCAGCGAATTGGTGCAGATGCCCGCGCACAGGCCGAAGGGCGTGTCGTTGCACAGCGCGAGCGCCTCGTCGTAGTCGCCGGCGCGCAGCACGCAGGCCAGCGGCCCGAAGATCTCTTCGCGCGCAATGCGGTGTTCGGGTTGGGCCAGGAAGAGCGCGGGGCTCATGTAGTGGCCGGCGGTGGCGCGCTGCAGCGCCTCGCCGCCCCACACGTGCTCCGCGCCCTCTTCGCGCGCGATGTCGATCCACGCGAGGTTCTGCGCCAGCCGCTCTTCGTCGGCCACGGGGCCGATGTCGATGCCGCGCTCCAGCGCGTGGCCGATCTTCAGCGTCTTCAAGCGCTGACGCAGTTGCGCCACGAAGGCGTCGTGCACGGCGGCTTCGACGATGAGGCGGCTCGATGCGGTGCAGCGCTGGCCGTTGGAAAAGTAGGCGCCCTGCACCGCGCAGTCGACGGCGCGGTCCAGGTCGGCGTCGGCCAGCACCACCAGCGCGTTCTTGCCGCCCATCTCCAGCTGCACCTTGGCGCGCCGTGCGGCCGCGGCCTGCAGCACGCGTTCGCCATTGGCGGCTGAGCCGGTGAAGCTCAGCGCATCGACCAGCGGGCTGTCGACCAGCGCCTGGCCGGCTTCGCGCCCGCTGCCCATCACGAGGTTGAACACGCCGGCCGGCAGCGTGGCGCGGCCGATGATGTCGGTGAGCGCCCAGCCGCAGGCCGGCACCAGCTCGGCCGGCTTGAAGACCACGCTGTTGCCGTGCGCCAGCGCCGCGGCAATCTTGGAGGCCGGCACCGCGAAGGGCGTGTTCCACGGCGTGATGAGGCCCACCACGCCGACCGGCTCGCGCGTCACGTCGACCTGCACGCCGGCGCGCACCGAGGCCACGTTCTCGCCACCGCCGCCGCGCAGGGCTTCGCCCGCGAAGAACTTGAAAATCTGGCCCGCGCGCGCCACCTCGGCCACGGCCTCGGGCAGGGTCTTGCCGACCTCGCGCGCCAGCAGCAGGCCCAGCTCGTCCTTGCGGGCCAGCAGCTCGGCGCCGATGCGGTCGAGCACGTCGGCGCGCCGCTGCGGCGTGCTGTGGCTCCAGTGCACGAAGGCCTCGCTGGCCGCGCGAATCGCCAGCTCGACCTGCCGCCGGTCGGCACGTGCGTACTCGGCCACCACTTCGCTGGTGTCCGATGGATTGACGCTGACACCGGTGGTCGCGCTGGTTTCCCAGCGGCCGTTGATGTACTGGCGCACGCTCTGCCGAAGCTCGCCGTGGATCACCGTGGCGTTGCCTTGTCTCTGTTGTTATGGGACTGGGGCGGAAGTCTAGAAATGATTTCGATATCGATCCAATCGTTTTTTAGACAAAATGCATATCAATCGGTGGATTCTGGAAAACCCCGTCAGACCTTCGTTCGCACCCTCTTCATGAACACCTACAACCACTGGTTCATCCGCGCCCGCCTCAAGACCCGCCAGCTGCTGTTGCTGGTGGCGCTGGCCGAGGAAGGCAACATCCACCGTGCGGCGCAGGTGCTCAACATGACGCAGCCCGCCGCGTCGAAATTGCTGAAGGACCTGGAAGACGTGCTCGAGGTGCCGCTGTTCGAGCGCCTGCCGCGCGGCATGCGCCCGACCTGGTACGGCGAGACCATGATCCGCCACGCCCGCGTGGCGCTGGCCAGCCTGAACCAGGCGCACGACGAGCTCACCGCCCTGAAGGCCGGGCGCCTCGGCCAGGTGAACGTGGGCGCCATCACCGCGCCGGGCCTTACGCTGATGCCGCCGGCCGTGGCGATGGTCAAGCGCGAGCAGCCCGACCTGCGCGTGTCACTGGAGATCGAGACCAGCCCGGTGCTGCTCGAGCGGCTCGAGCAGGGCAAGCTCGACATCCTCGTGGCGCGGCTGTTCGCCGAGCACGACAAGTCGCAGCTGCGCTACGAGGCGCTCACCGAGGAGCCCGTGTGCGCGCTGGTGCGCCCCGGCCATCCGCTGCTGGGCGTGAGCGGGCTCACGCTGCGCGACGTGGTGGGCGCCGGCTGGATCGTGCCGCCCGCGGGCAGCGTGCTGCGCCACCGCTTCGAGCTGATGTTCCAGGAAGAAGGCCTGGCGCCGCCGGGCAACATCATCGAGAGCCCGGCGCTGCTGTTCATCACGCGCATGCTGCAGCAAAGCGACATGGTCGCGGTGCTGGCGACCGACGTGGCGCGCTACTACGCGGCGCACGGCATCGTGTCGCTTCTGCCGCTGGACATGCCCTGCCACATGGACGCCTTCGGCATCATCACGCGCACCGACCGGCTGCTGTCGCCGGCCGCGAAGGTGATGATGAAGGCCCTGAAGACGGCGAGCATGAGCGTCTACGGACGCAAGCTCGAGATGGACTGATCAGGTCCAGCCGGCGTCCACCGTGAACTCCTGCGCCGTGCACATCTTCGCGTCGTCCGACGCGAGGAACAGCACCATGCGCGCGATGTCTTCCGGCATCAGCTTGTCGGGCAGGCACTGGTTGCGGTGCAGCGCCTTCTCGCCCTCCTCGTCGAGCCACAGCGCCACCTGCCGCTCGGTCATCACCCAGCCGGGCGACACGGTGTTGATGCGGATGCGATCGCGGCCCAGCTCCACCGCGAGCCCGCGCGTGAGGCCGTTCACCGACGACTTGGCGATCGCGTAGCAGGGGTAGCCCGAGCCCTTGGTCTGCCAGCCCGTGGAGCCGAGGTTGATCACCGAGCCGAAGCCCAGGCGCTTCATGCCCGGCACCACCGACTGGATCGCGAACAGCGCGGGCCGCTCGTTGATGGCCATGCGGTTGTCGTAGTAGTCGGGCGTGACCGATGCGAGCGTGTGGCGGTCGTCGCTGGCCACGTTGTTGACCAGCACCGCGAAGTCGCCGAGCTCGGCGGCCGCGTCGGCCATGGCCTGCTGCAGCGCGCCGATGTCACGCACGTCGCAGGCGCGCCACCACGGCGCGGCGTGGCCGGCTTCGGCGATCTGCGCGGCGAGCGCCGCGCTGGCAGCTTCCGCGATGTCGACAAAGGCCACGCGCGCGCCCTGCGCCGCGAAAGCAGCGACGATGGCCGCGCCGATGCCGCTGCCGCCGCCGGTGACGAACACGGTGCGGCCCTTCAGGCTGGGATGGATGGAAAGCTGAGGGGAATTCAAGGACAAGGTCTCCAGGGGGCATCTCATGACATTGCAAAACACATATCAATCGATGCAGTTATTTTCAATTTCTATTATCAATATGCCTTGATACGATCCGCCGCGTCAAGGCGACATGACATTCAAGAAAGAACAAATGACCATGCAAGAGACAAGCGCCCCTTCTTCGCCGCTCGCAGCGCCCCGCGTGCTCGGCACCCCCGAATGCCTCTGGCCGGCCGCCGCCGACCTCGGCGAAGGCACGCTGTGGTCGGTGCGCGAACAGGCGCTGTACTGGATCGATATCCTGCAGCCGCGCCTGTTCCGCTACGACCCGGCCACGGGCGCGCAGCGCACCTGGCACTTCGACGAAGAGATCACCGCGATTTGCGAGCGCGCGTCGGCGCCGGGCTTGTTCCTCACGCTGCGCCGCGGCTTCGCGCTGTTCGACACCACCGCGCCCGGCGACGCCACGAAGCCGCACTACCTGCACCAGCCCGAACCCGAGCGCACCGGCAACCGCTTCAACGACGGCAAGTGCGACAGCCGCGGCCGCTTCTGGGCCGGCAGCATGGACTTCGACTGCAAGGCGCCCACCGGCGCGCTCTACCGCTTCGACGCCGACGGCCACTGCACGCGGCACGACGACGGCTTCGAGGTGACCAACGGGCCGACGTGGTCGGGCGACGGCCGCACCATGTACTTCAACAACACGGCGATCAACACGATGTACGCCTACGACTTCGACATGGAAGCCGGCGCGGTATCGAACAAGCGCGTGTGGCACCGCTTCCCGAAGGGCGACGGCCTGCCCGACGGCATGACCACCGACGCGGCCGGCCGCCTGTGGATCGCGCACTGGGACGGCGCCTGCGTCACCTGCCACGACCCGGTGAGCGCCGCCGAGCTGTGCCGCATCGCGCTGCCCGCGGGCAACGTGACCGACTGCGCCTTCGGCGGTGCAGACATGCAGACGCTCTACATCACGACGGCGCGCAACAGCCGCACCGAAGCACAGCTGCAGAGCGAGCCGCTGGCCGGCGGGCTCTTCTCGGTGCGCATCGACAGCCCGGGCGTGCCGGCGGCGCTGTTCGCCGGCTAGGCGCCCTCGCGCGGCTGCAGCGACGGCAGGTGCGCCGCCGCGAAATCGGCGAACAGCCGGGCCCGCGCGAAGCTGCCACGGGAGGAGGGCCACACCGCGTGGACCGGAATCCTCGGCGACTCGAACTCGGTCAGCACCAGTTCGGCCTGCCCGCTGTCGAGCAGGTCGCGGATCTGCCACAGCGGCGTGAAGAACAAGCCCAGCCCGCTCAGCACGGCCGCATAGATCGCGGCCGTGTTGTCGGCCCGGAAGCGCCCTGCCACCTTGACGCGCTGCAGCGTGCCGTCGACCGTGAAGGGCCAGTGCGCATCGCTGCCGTGCGTGGTGCGGACGACGCACTGGTGGTCGGCCAGGTCTTCGGGGCGCTGCGGCCGCCCGTGCCGCGCGAAGTACGCCGGCGAGCCGAACACCACCAGCCGCAGCTCGCCGAGCGGCTTGGCCGCCAGTTCGGAATCGGGCAGCTCGCCGATGCGGATGGCCAGGTCCAGCTCGCCTTCGATCAGGTCCACGAAACGGTCGGAGGCCGTGAGCTCGACCTCCATGTCCGGGTAGCGCTGCATGAACGCGCCGATCAGCGGCACCACGAAGGCCGGCGCGAACTGCACGGGCGCGGCCACGCGCAGCAGGCCCCGCGGCGAAGCGAGCTGGCTGCTGGCCTCGACGGCCGCCGCATCGAACTCCGCCAGCGCGGCCCGCACGCGGCGGTGGTAGGCCAACCCCACTTCGGTGACCGACGACTGCCGCGTCGTGCGGCGAAGGAGCTGCACGCCCAGGCTGCGCTCGAGCACGCTCAGCGAGCGGCTGATGGACTGCACCGAGCGCCCCAGTTGCCGGGCCGCCGCGCTCTGGCTGCCGTGGTCGACGATGGCCACGAAGGCCCGGATGTCCTGAATCTGGTCCATGGATTCTCTCGGTCTGGATGAAGGTCTATGGCGGCGCGCGTGGATTCCCGATGGCGCCTGCCGTTCGTATCTTCGAGGCCTCGCGGTCGCAGGCCGCATTGCCAAAAAACGAAGGAATCATTCCATGAAACAACGACACAGACCCACCGTGCGGGTGGTCGGCACCGACGGCGCCACCGGCGCAGAGGGGCGGCAACCTCGTCCGCGCACATTGAACAACAACGACATCCAGGAGCTTGCCCCATCATGACCACCCGAAAACTGCCGGCCCGTTATGCGGGCATCGCCATGCCCTTCCTGCTGTCGATCTTCATGTCATGCATCGTGGCGGGCATCTCCACGCTCAAGAGCGTGGGGCTGGCCTCGGGCCTCTTCCAGATGTGGATGGCTGCATGGGGCGTGTCGTGGCTGGCCGCGTTTCCCTCGCTGCTCGTGGTGCTGCCGGTCGTGCGCCGGATCGTCGCGGCGACGGTGCAGAGCCCGCAGCGCTGATCCGTGGTCAGCCGATGCCGAAGCGGTGCTCGGTCGCGCTGGCGAACACCTCGCCGGGGCGCAGCACGGTCGACGCGAATTCCGGCTGGTTCGGCGCGTCGGGAAAGTGCTGCGTCTCCAGGCACAGGCCGTCGCCCTGGCGCAGGCTCGCGCCCGCGCTGCCGAGCAGGCTGCCGTCGAGGAAGTTGCCCGAATAGAACTGCACGCCGGGCTCGGTGGTGTGCACGTCCATCACGCGGCCCGAGGCCTCGTGGGCGAGGCGCGCCGCAAACGCCAGGCCCGTGCCGCTGCGATCGCCGTCGAGAACCCAGTTGTGGTCGTAGCCGTGCGCGCGCAGCAGCTGCTCGTGGCTGTCGCGGATGCGCGCGCCGATGCGCGTCGGCGTGCGGAAATCGAAAGGCGTGCCGGCCACCTCGCCCAACCCGAGCGGAATGAGCGTGGCATCGACCGGGCAGTAGCGGCTCGCGGGCAGCGTCAGCACATGGTCCATCACCGAGCCGCTGCCGGCGAGGTTGAAGTAGTCGTGGTGGCTCAGGTTGATCACCGTGGCCCGGTCGGTGGTGGCGCGGTAGTCGATGCGCCAGGTGTTGGCGGTGGCGCCCAGCGTGTAGCGCACCGTCAGCTGCGCCTCGCCGGGATAGCCCTCTTCGCCGTCGGCGCTGGTGTAGCGCAGCTCGAGGGCGAGTTCATGAGGCACCGGCACGATCTCCCAGTAGCGCTTGCCGAAGCCGGTGGCGCCGCCATGCAGCGTGTTCACGCCGTCGTTCAGGCCCAGCTGGTGAGCCGTGCCATCGAGCGTGAAGCGGCCCGCCGCGATGCGGTTCGCATAGCGGCCGACGATGGTGCCGAAGTGCGGATGCGGCTTCAGGTAGTCATCGAGCGAGGGCAACCCAAGCACCACGTTCGCGCTGCGACCCTGCCGGTCGGGCACGTGCAGCGCGGTGACGATGCCCCCGAGGTTGATGGCGCTCAGCCGCAGGCCGTGGCCGTTGTCGAGCGTGTATTCGGTGACGGGCCGGCCGTCGGGCATGGCGCCGAAGGGGCGCGAGGTGAGAGCTTCGATCATCGGGCTTGCGACTGCAGCGCCTCGCGCGCGCACTGCGATGCGGTGCGCAGGCCGATGCGGTCTTTCAGGTCGTGGAAGGTCGGAGGCTCGGCGTCGTGCGTCATCACCTCGACGCGGTGGCCCGCCTTGCCCACCGCGTCGGCAAAGCGCTGCTGCAGCGCGAACGGCGTGTTGCGGTCGGCGGGATTGCCGATGAGCACGATGCGCCGCTGCGGGTCGCGCGGGATGCCGGCCACATGGTCCAGCGGGTCGTAGACCTGCGCGCTGCCCGTGGTGTCGGTGCGTCCGTTCTTCGAGCGGCCGAGCAGCCGCGCGCGCTCCAGCAGGTCGAAGGCGCCCGAGGTGAGCACCGCGCAGGCCACGCGCGTGCGCCCGAGCGTGAGCAGCGCGGCGCCGGCCGTGGCGCCGCCGCTGTGGCCGAAGAGCACCACGCGCTGCAGCCGGTGGCGCTGCATCAGCGCTTCGAGCGCCGCATCGAGCGCATGGAACTCCACCGCCTCGCGCCGCTGGCGGTGGTCGCCCGACGAGCCGTAGGTGCCGGGGCGCGCCATGAAGATCCACGGCATGCCCGCGCGGTCGCTCGCGGCCTGCGCGTCGAGCGTGCGCAGCGGTTCGGTGTTGCCGGGGATGCGCGTGGGCGACAGGTTCATCACGCTGTCGCGGTCGCCCGAGAACTGCACGATGGCGATGCGCGCGTCGTCGATGTCGCGGCTCGCGAAGTAGCGGATGCACGACGGCCCCTCGACCGCCTGCACCCAGAGAAAGCCCGGGCGGTCGGGGCAGTTGGCGCGCACGGCGGGCTGGTTCCAGTGCAGCAGTGCGCCCTCGGCCGACGCGGAGGCCGCCGGCTCGCGCGGCACCGCGGCCTTCGGCGCATCGGCACGCTGCGCGCAGGCCGTCTGCACGAGGGCCAGGAGCACACAGGCCAGGCGCGCGCGCGGGGTCATAGCTTCTGCAGCAGTTCGGAGATGAGGCCGAAGTCCGACTGCTGGCGGTCGCCCTTCACCAGCACCAGGTCGCCATCGCGCAGGAATTCGCCGAGGTAGCCGGTGAGCTGCGCGGCGTCTTCGAAGTGCGGGCCGAGCAGCTCGGCCGGCACCTCCTCGCGCAGCCAGCGCATCTCGGCGCCGTGCGTCACGAGGTGCTGGATGCCCGAGGCCAGCAGCGGCGCGGCGAGGCTGCGGTGCATCGCTTCGGCTTCCTTGTCGAGGTTGATGATGCGCCCGAGCACGCCGATCTTGCGCGTCACCGGCCCGTGCGCCGCATGCTGGCAGGTGCGCACGAACTCCATCGCGTTGCGCATCGACATGACCTCGGCGTTCCAGCTGTCGTCGATCAGCGTGGCCTGCACGCCGCCCTGCGTGCGCAGCGGGCGCAGCTGCATCACCGAGGCCGGCAGGCGCACGAAGGGCATTCGCGCGCACGCGGCCTCGGCATCGAAGCCCAGCGCCAGCAGCGCCGCAAAAGCCAGCGCTGAATTGCGCACCAGCCCGGCGCTCGCGATCGGGAACAGGTACTCCACCGTGCGCCCCGGCAGCGCGATGCGCACGCGGCAGCCGCCGTCGGGCTCGGGCCGCGTGTCGACGATGCGGATGTTGGCGTCGGGGCTGCTGCCCACCACCCAGATGGCGCCCGCGGTGCGCGCGGCCGCCCGCACCACCTGCATCAGGCAGGGGATGTGGTCGGGCACGATGGCCACGCCGCCGGGCTCCAGGCCCAGGAAGATGCGCGACTTGAACTCGGCCGTCTGCTCGAGCGTGGCGGTCTGGCGGGTCTGCGACAGGCCGATTTCGGTGAGGATGGCCACGTGCGGGCGCGCCACGAGCGAGATCGGACCGCGGTCCATCCACAGCGCGCTCTGCGCCATCTCGAGCACGCACACGTCGGCGTCGGCCGCGAGGTTGGCCAGCATCGCCGGCACGCCCACGCGCGAGTTGTAGTTGTCGATGGTGGTGTGCACGCGCGCCGCCTCGGGCAGCAGGTCGCGCAGCATGGCGATGGTGGACGACTTGCCGACGGTGCCGGTCACGCCCACCACGCGACCCTTGAAGCGCGCACGCGCGGCAATGCCCAAGTCGATCATGGCGCGAATCGGGTCCTCCACCTGCAGCAGCGGGAACGACGGGTCCAGCCCGTCCACCGGGTGCGCGACCACGGCGCCCGCGAGCGCGTGCTGCAGCAGGGGCACGTCTTCGTGGCGGTCGGGGTTGTCGGCGCGCGGCTTGCTGTAGTTCTCGTGCCTGGCGAGCGTGCGGTAGTCGGACGCGATGAACAGCGCCGGCTTCGGCAGCCGCGCCATGTGCGTCGGTCCGCGCACCACCGCGTTCACGAACCAGCCCGAAGGCGGCGGCACCAGCCACTGCCCGCCGGTGACGCGCTGCAGGTCGTCGGCGGTCCACACGGGCGACGCCTGCGGCGTTGCCCCAGGGCGCAGCGCCGCGAGCACGGGCGCGGGGCGCTCGGGCAGCGGCGTCGGAAACTTCGGCACGCGCAGGCCGCACCACACGGGCAGCCGGCGCGCGCCCGGCAGGTCGGGCATGCTGCCGCGCACGCGCACCTCGATCTGCAGCGCGTCGTTCTCGAGCAGGCCCAGGCGCGGCGCGCGCAGGCCGTAGCGGTCGCGGTAGATGCGCCCCGGCGTCCAGCGGCTGGTGGGCCACATCCAGTCGCAGGGGTCGTGGTCCATGGCCTCGCCCCAGGCCGGCATGGTGGTGCTGCGCATCGGCAGCGCGCGGAACTGCACGCGCAGGTCGGCGCTCACGGGCGCATCGGCGGTCCAGAACGACTCGACCCACAGCAGGCGCCGCCCGATGATCTGCGTCGGCGCGAGGCGGATGCCCACGAGGCGCAGCGGGCCGAACTGCAGCGGGCGCATCCTGGCGTCCTCGGGCACGGCATCGACCGACCACTCGGGCCGGGGCGCGAGCACGGGGCCGACCAGCGCGGGCGGACGCGACGCCGACAGCGGCGCCAGCGGCGGGCGCCCGGCCGGCGCGGTGCGTTCGGGCGGCGACAGCTGCAGCGCGCAGCGGCCATCAGGCCGCGCCGTCATCTCGGTGCCGAGCGCGCTGCACAGTTCGGCAAAGCTCGCGCTGGCGGCCTGCGCCGCTTCACCAGCGAGCTGCTGCGAGAAGCCGAAGCCCACGCCCACCGGCGTGAACACCACCTCTTCCACGCCGTGCGGTCCCAGGCGCAGCGAGAACACGCCGGAGTCCGCGAGGTCGTTGCGGATGGCGTCGAACAGCAGGTCGCCCGCGTCGTGCAGGATCGGCCGGCCCTGATGGACCTCGATGCCCTGCAGCACGTGGGCCGAGGTGCCCAGCACCGCGTCGGCGCCGGCTTCGACGATGGCATGGCCGACGGCGATCTCGGCGCGCGAGGGCGCGGTCTCCAGGTTCTCGCCCCAGTGCACGGCCACCAGCACCACGTCGGCCTCGTGGCGCGCGGCGGCGATGCGCGGCGCGAGCGTGGCGCGCCAAGCCGCCGGGTCGTCGAGCGACAGCCAGGCTGCGCCGGGGCGCTGCGCGGTGGCGGCGAAGCGCGGCTGCGTGGCGTCGAGCGAGAACAGCGCGACGCGCAGCCCACCGGCCTGACGGAAGGCGGGGCTCAGCGCGGAATCGAGGTCGGGCCCGGTGCCAGCAAAAGCGATGGCGGCGGCGTTCAGCAGCCCGTGCTGCTCCAGCAGCGCCTCGGGGCCGTAGTCGCCGCTGTGGTTGTTGGCCGTGGCGACCATGTCGATGCCGGCCTCGGTCAGCACCGCCAGCATCTCGGGGCGCGCACGGTAGTAATAAGGGCCGCCCTCGTCCTTCTCGACGCCCTGCTCGCCCGTGGTGGCGACCACGCATTCGAGGTTGACGATGCGCAGGTCGGCCTCGCGCAGCGCGGCGATGTCGCCGAGCATGCGGGCGGGGCCGCCGAGGTCGTGCATGCGGTAGTGCTGGCGCCGGCCCAGGTTGACGTCGCCGCCCCACAGCACGATGCCCTCGGCGCCGCGCGGCGCGGCCGGCTCGGCCGTGGCCTGCGTGAGCTGCGCGCTCTGCTGCTGCGCCTCGCGCGCCTCGAGCAGGCGGTGGTAGGCCACGTAGCCCGACAGGTAGTGCTCCACGTCGTCGATGCGCACGCGGAAGCTGTGGTGCTTGATGAAGAACGAGCCCGCGATGCGGTCGGGGTGGCGGAAGAACATCGCCAGCTCGGGCCAGAAATGGCCGTTGGCGAGGTAGCGCGCGCGGTGCTCCAGCGCGCGGTCGAACTTGTGGCGATCAAGCCCCGCGAGCAGCGGGCGCAGTGCCGGGTCGGCTTCCAGCCGCAGCACCATCTCGCGCGCGGCCATCATCAGC
Source organism: Variovorax sp. GW821-FHT06D12 (assembly GCF_059419205.1). Lineage (NCBI taxonomy): Bacteria > Pseudomonadati > Pseudomonadota > Betaproteobacteria > Burkholderiales > Comamonadaceae > Variovorax > Variovorax sp. GW821-FHT06D12. The sequence goes on from NZ_JBWKRI010000005.1 coordinate 273,567, forward strand.
TCGAGCAGCGTGGGGAAGGTGGTGATGCGCTCCAGCACGAAGTCCAGGTGACCCGCCATGTTCTGCAGGCCGAACTGGTAGTAGCGCGTCTCGGGCTTGAAGCGCGTGAGTTCGTTGACGCAGTAGCTCAGCCAGTGGTCGTGCGCGCGCCAGTGGCCCGCGGCAATGAAGTGCTCGAAGGCCTTCTCGACCACCGCGAGCCAGCGCGCGTCGCGCGTGAGGCCGTACAGCCGCATCAGCCCGAAGGCCGCTTCGCCGTCGTAGTAAATGATGCGGTAGGGCTCCTTCACGTCGAGCCCCGGGTGGTTGAGCACGTGCACGAAGCGCCCGGTCTCGGGGTCCTGCATGGAGCGGATGCCCAGCGCCAGCTGCTCCATCAGCGGCTGGTACTGCGCATCGCCGGTGAGCTCGGTGTACTTCACCAGCGCCAGCAGGCACACGGCGTTGCCACCGAGCTTGATCTCGTTGCCGATGTCGACCAGGAACGCGGCCTGCGTGCCGTCGGCCAGCGTGGCGCGGCGGATCAGCCGCTGGCTCAGGAAGGCCAGCGCGCGGTCGATGGCGGCCTTCTGCACGTCGCTGCGCGTGAGCTCCCAGCCTTCGAGCATCGCGTAGGTGGAGCTGGCGTGGCGCAGCGTGTTGTAGGTGGGAATCGCGCGGTCGAAGCACGGGAACCAGCCGTAGTGGAACTCGCCCGTGGGCTTGACCTGTTCGGCCAGGTAGTCGCTGGCCGAATCGACCAGCGTGCGCACCTGCGCCGCGTTCCAGTCGGTGAGCGTGCGAAAGCCCGCGGCCTGCCCTTCGGCCGTGAGCGGCCAGGCGCCGTCGGCGTCGACGTACACGGCGCGCGTGGTGAAGCACCACACGGGCGCGACGTCGTCGGTGGGAAAGTCGCGCTCATCGCCGAAGCGGCGCTTGGTGTGCGTGCGCAGGTTGCCGTTGTTGGGCTCCGCGTGGTCGACCGTGCCGTTGTAGAGCACGGCGCTGCCGTGCATCTCCTGCGCGAGCAGCGCGGTCTCGAAGCACGCGTCGAGCGCGATGCCTTCGTTGAAGTAGTTGCGCTTGGTCTGCGCCAGCCGCGCCTTCAGTTCGCCCCAGGTCATGGGCGTGGCGTGCTCGACGATCTCCGCGCGCAGCCGCTGCGCGGGCCGCTCGGCGCGCCTGGCCTTCACCGCCAGCGCCTCGGCGGCGGCCTGCCACGCGGCCTCGGTGTCGGGGCCGCGGCCCATGACGACGCGGGCGCGGCTTTCGCCCTCGCCCATCGCGAGGAACACCACGCAGCCGGCCTCGTCGGTGGCGGGCAGGGCCGGGGGCAGCGCCCCGTCCGGGGTGGCCAGGGCCTGCCTGGCGCGGTTCAACAGATCGGCGAGGGGGACGGGAGCTTGGTGAGTCATGCGCCGCGAATGATGACAGGCCACGGCGCGGCCTGCCACTGCGGAAATCCGGGGCGACGTCGGACCCGGATCAGGCCCGGGTCACGCCCAGGCGTCGAACACCGCGCCGCGCACGGCCTCGACCGCCGCCGAGCGCTGGCCGCCGGCCGGCGCGATCCAGCACAGCCAGGTGTGTGAGCGCCAACCGTTCCAGATCTTCAGTTCGCCCTGGCGCTCGCCCTGCTCGGCCTGGTCCAGCCGCATCAGGCCCGCGCCCATGCCGCTGGCGACCATGCTGCGGATGGCGCTCTCGCCGTCGGCGGTGACGCCCTGGCGGTAGTCGCGCCCGGCCGAGGCGAACAGTTTTTCGAGGTGCGCGCGAAGGATGCACGAGGGTGGCGTGCCGACCCAGGTCAGGTCGGTGAGCTGCGCGAGCGTGAGCTCGGGGTGCGCCTGCGCCACCGCCAGCGGCAGGCCCACGGCCAGGTCGACCACGCCCAGGCGCCGCAGCTCGAAGCCTTCGAGCCGCTCGGCATCGCTGAGCACATAGGCGCAGTCGAGTTCGCCGCGCTGCACGGCCGCCAGGGTTTCGTACGACAGCCCCTGCTTGAGCTGCAGCGTGACCTGCGGATGCTGCTGCGCCAGCGTGACCAGCACGCTGCCCAGTCGCAGCGCCACCGGATCGACCACCGTGCCGAAGCGCACCACGCCCTGCGCCGCGCCGCGCAGCTGGTCGGCGGCCGACTGCATGCGCATCGCCGAGGCCAGCGTGCGCTCGGCCTCTTCGAGCAGGCGCTGGCCGGCCGCGGTGGGCGACATGCCGCGCGGCGTGCGCTCGAACAGGCGCACGCCGAGTTCGTCTTCCAGCGCCTTGAGCTGCGCGCTGGCGGCCGGGGCGCTGGTGAACACGCGTTCGGCGGCGCGGGTCAGGTTGCCCTCCTTCGCGATGGCAACGAAGGTCTTCAGTTGGTACAGCTCCATGACCGCGGATTGTGAGCGCGTGCGACGCAGTCGTCCGTTCGCTTTTTCGGAAGCCCCTGTCCAAAGAAACGAATGGCCTTCGCGGCGGCCCGTCCCCATCCTTCAGGCCACGCACTCCCCTGTTTCCTTGAAAGGTTTTCCCGTGTCCTCCCCTCCCTCACGCCTGCCGGGCATCGCGGCCCTGCTCTTCGCCACCGCCAGCTGGGGCAGCCTGTTCCTCGTCGGCAAGGGCGTGCTGCAGCACGTGGCGCCGGTGTGGCTCACGCTCATCCGCTACACCCTGTCGGCGCTGGTGTTCGCCGCGCTGCTCGGCCTGCGCGGCAGCGGCGGCTGGCACAAGCTGCGGCAGCATGCGGTGCCGCTGGCGCTGCACGGCTTTGCGGGCTTCGGCGTGTTCAGCATCCTGCTGTTCGTCGGGCTCTCGCACTCGGTGCCCTCGCACGGTGCGGTGCTGATCGCCACCACGCCGATCACCACGCAGCTGCTGCGCTGGTGGCTCGACGGCGTGCGCCCGACGCGCACGACCCTGCTGACCGCCGCGCTGGCGCTGGCCGGCGTGGCCACGGTGGCCGGGCTGCTGTCGCCCGGTGGCGCGGGCCTGTCGCACGACACGCTGCTCGGCGATGCCATCGCCTTCGTCGGCACGCTGGGCTGGGTGGTCTACACGCGCGGCGCGGCGCGCTTCCCGACGCTCGACACGGTGGACTACACCGCGCTCACGGTGCTGGCCTCGTGGCCGCTGCTGCTGGCCGTGGCGGTGGGCATGACCGTGCTGGGCGCCTCGCCCGCGCCCGATGCGCAGGGGCTGCGCCTGTCGTGGCAGGTGCTGCTGTACGTGGGGCTGGTGCCGTCGGCGCTCGCGGTGCTGGCCTTCAACCACGGCGTGCGCGCGCTCGGCGCGGTCACGGGCACGGCCTTCCTGAACTTCGTGCCGGTGTCGGCGCTGCTGATGGGGGTGGCGCTGGGCAAGCCGCCCGCGACGCACGAGATCGTCGGCGTGGCGATGGTGGTGGCGGCGCTGCTGCTGCATGTGGCGGCAGCGAAGCGGGCGGCGACGCCGGTGGCCCCGGTTCGCGTGCCGTCGCCAGGCCAGCGCACCTGCGGCGTCACGCCATGAACAGCGCTCAGCCCTCGGCGCGGCTGCGCCGGAAGATCGCGTAGTTGCCGTTCGCCATCCCCACGAGCACCTCGCCCACGTACAGCCACGACTCCAGGTTGGCGACGGTGCGCCCGCGGTTGAGCAGCGTGGTCCTGCAGACGACCTGGCCTTCGAACACGGGCTTGAAGTAGTTCATCTTGATCTCGATGGTGGCGCAGATCTCGCCCGCCTCGAGCGTGGGGTACAGCGCCGTGCCCATGCCCGTGTCGGCCAGCGCATACAGCACGGCGCCGTGCACCACCTCGTGCGGGTTCAGGTGCTGCGGCGCGACGACCAGCGTCATGGTGCTGGCGCCGGCGGTGGCTTGCTCGCAGTGCAGGTCGATCAGTTCGGCGAAGGGGTGTTTCATGGCGACGGGAAATGAACGGACCGGCCGACTGTAGACCGCACGGCCGTCAGTCGCCGAGCGCGCGGTAGAAGTAGGTGGTGCCGCACGGCGTGCCGTCGGGCAGCAGCGCGTAGCCGGGAATGGTGCCCACGCGCTGCCAGCCGCAGCGGGTGTACAGCCGCTCGGCCTCGGGGCTGGAGGTGTCGAGCACCAGCAGGGTCTTGCCGTGGTCGCGTGCGCGCTGTTCGGCGCCCTTCATCAGCAGCGCGCCGAGGCCGTGGCGGCGCGCGCGGCGGTGCACCAGCATCTTCGCGACCTCGCCGCGGTGCGGCTGGTTCTCGGGCTGCGCCAGCACCAGCTGCACGGTGCCGACGATGCCCGCGTCGTCCTCGGCCACGAGCAGCTCGCGCTCGCCGCGCGCCACGCCGTCGGCCACGTGGCGCCAGAAGGCCCGCGCGCGCTCGGGCGTGAGCGGCTGCATGAAGCTCACCGAGGCGCCGCCGTCGACGCAGTCGATGAGCACGTCGGCCAGCGCGTTCAGCTCGGCCTCGGTCACGGAAGAAAGGGCGCGCAGGCGCGGGGTGGGGGCAGCAGTCATGGTCATTTCCGGTTGGCGTGAGAAGGCGCGCTGGTGATGACGACCGCGTAGCGCGCCGTCTCGCGGGTGGGGTTGAAGTAGCTCGTCGGCTGGTCGAGCACGAGCGCCAGGCAGTCGCCCGCTTCGAGCCGGTGTTGCTGGTCGCCGACCGCGAGTTCGATGCAGCCTTCGAGCACCCACACCTGCTGGTGGATGCGCGGCTCGCGCGCGCCGGTTTCGTAGGCCACGCGCGCGCCGGGCGGAAACAGCACCTCGACGATCTGGATCGGCGAGGCGTCGCCGCCGGCCGAGACGTTGCGGCGCAGGTAGCCCGAATGCGGATCGCGCCATTCGAGCTGGTCGGCGCGGCGCGACACCGGGCTGGCGGCCGGCGCGTCGGACTCGAACAGCGAGGCCAGCGGCACGCCCAGGCCGGTCGCGAGTTTTTCGAGCAGCACGGCCGTCGGACTGCTCTCGCCGCGCTCGATCAGAGAGATCATGGAGCGGCTGACGCCGCAGTGCGTGGCCAGGGCGTCGAGCGAGAGATCGCGCGCGGCGCGCAGGGCGCGCACGCGCTGGGCGATGCGGTCGTTGAGGCTGGGGGTCGAAGCCGATTCTTCTTTCATATTGGATGAAATATCCAATGAAATAGAAACTCAGTCAACCCCGGGCTGAAAGCTGGCCGTCTCGGCCGCAGAGACTTGCTCGTCGAAGTGACTGTTCTTTGGAGAAATATTCATGCCGATCGCTGAAATCATCCAACACATCACCACCACCGACGCACCATGAGCGCCAACGATCCCGCCCCCCTGCCCTCGGCCTTCGCCACCTTCGCCGACGGGCCCGCCGCGCCGTCCGCGCTGCGCGCCCGCATCACGGCCGCCTGCCGGCCGCCCGAATCGGAGGCGCTGGCACCGCTGCTCACGCAGGCCCGGCTGCCGGCCGACCAGGCCGCCGAAGCCCACGCCCTGGCCCATCGCATCGCCCACCAGTTGCGCCAGCGCAAGCACGGCGGCGGCCGCTCGGGCCTCGTGCAAGGCCTGCTGCAGGAGTACGCGCTGTCGTCGCAGGAAGGCGTGGCGCTGATGTGCCTGGCCGAGGCGCTGCTGCGCATTCCCGACGCCGACACGCGCGACGCGCTCATCCGCGACAAGATCGCGCAGGGCCAGTGGCAGGCGCACGCGGGGCACAGCCCGTCGGTGTTCGTCAACGCCGCCACCTGGGGCCTGCTGCTCACGGGAAAGCTGGTGGCCACGCACAGCGAGACGGGCCTGTCGGCCACGCTCACGCGGCTGATCGGCAAGGGCGGCGAGCCGCTGATCCGCAAGGGCGTGGACATGGCGATGCGCATGATGGGCGAGCAGTTCGTCACCGGCGAAACCATCGCCCAGGCGCTGGCGCATGCGCGCACGCTCGAAGCGCAGGGCTTTCGCTATTCGTACGACATGCTCGGCGAGGCCGCGCTCACGGCCGACGACGCGCGCCGCTACCGCGCGGCCTACGAAGACGCGATCCACGCCATTGGCCGCGCCTCGAACGGGCGCGGCGTGTACGGCGGGCCGGGCATCTCGATCAAGCTGTCGGCGCTGCACCCGCGCTACAGCCGCGCGCAGTACACGCGCGTGATGGCCGAGCTGTACCCGGTGCTGCGCGACCTGGCCCTGCTGGCGCTGCACTACGACATCGGCCTGAACATCGACGCCGAAGAAGCCGACCGGCTCGAACTCTCGCTCGACCTGCTGGAGCGCCTGTGCTTCGAGCCCGCGCTGGCGGGCTGGCAGGGCGTCGGCTTCGTGGTGCAGGGCTACCAGAAGCGCTGCCCCTTCGTGATCGACTGGGTGATCGACCTCGCGCGCCGCAGCGGCCACCGGCTCATGGTGCGCCTGGTGAAAGGTGCCTACTGGGACAGCGAGATCAAGCGCGCGCAGCTCGACGGGCTCGCGGGCTACCCGGTCTACACGCGCAAGGCCTACACCGACGTGTCGTACCTCGCGTGCGCGCGCCGGCTGCTCGATGCGCCCGACGCGGTGTACCCGCAGTTCGCCACGCACAACGCCCACACGCTGGCCGCGATCTACACCATGGCCGACCCGTCGCGCTACACGCCGGGCCAGTACGAGTTCCAGTGCCTGCACGGCATGGGCGAGCCGCTGTACGAGCAGGTGGTCGGCCCGCTCGGGCGGCCCTGCCGCATCTACGCGCCGGTGGGCACGCACGAGACGCTGCTGGCCTACCTGGTGCGGCGGCTGCTGGAGAACGGCGCCAACACCTCGTTCGTAAACCGCATCGCCGATGCGTCGATTCCGCTCGACACGCTGGTGGAAGACCCGGTCGCGACCGTGGAGCGCATGGCTGCAGAGGAAGGCGCGATGGGCCTGCCGCACGCGGCCATTCCGCTGCCGGCCGCACTCTACGGTGCGCAGCGCGCCAACTCGCAGGGCCTGGACCTCGCGAGCGAAGCCACGCTGCATGCGCTCGCCGCCACGCTGCAGGCCAGCGCGAGCGAGCCCTGGCGCGCGACGCCGATGCTCGCCGCGCCACGCGCAGAAGACGAAGCCAGTCGCACCTGGGCCGAGGTGCGCAACCCCGCCGACCGCCGCGACCTCGTCGGCCAGGTGCAGGACGCGGTGCCGGGCGACGTGGCCTCGGCCCTTGCGCAGGCCGAAGCCGTCGCCACCACATGGGCCGCCACGCCGCCCGCCGAGCGCGCCGCCGCGCTCGAGCGCGGCGCCACCCTGCTCGAAGCGCAGCAGCCGCGCCTGCTCGGCCTCTTGATGCGCGAGGCCGGCAAGAGCGGCGCCAACGCCATCGCCGAGGTGCGCGAGGCGGTCGACTTCCTGCGCTACTACGCGGCGCAGGCGCGCACCGACTTCGCCAACGCCACGCACCGCCCGCTCGGGCCGGTGGTGTGCATCAGCCCGTGGAACTTTCCGCTCGCGATCTTCACCGGCCAGGTGGCCGCGGCGCTCGCGGCCGGCAACCCGGTGCTGGCCAAGCCGGCCGAGCAGACGCCGCTGGTCGCCGCCGAAGCGGTGCGCGTGCTGTGGGAGGCCGGCGTGCCGCGCGCGGCGGTGCAGCTGCTGCCGGGGCGCGGCGAGACCGTCGGCGCCGCGCTGGTCGGCGACGCGCGCGTGCAGGGCGTGATGTTCACGGGCTCGACCGAGGTCGCGCGCCTGCTGCAGAAGACGCTGGCTGCGCGCCTCGGCGCGCACGGCGCGCCGGTGCCGCTGATCGCCGAGACCGGCGGGCAGAACGCGATGATCGTGGACTCGTCCGCGCTGGTGGAGCAGGTGGTGGCCGACGTGATGGCCTCGGCCTTCGACAGCGCGGGCCAGCGCTGCTCGGCGCTGCGCGTGCTGTGCGTGCAGGAAGAAGCGGCCGACCGCCTCGTGGCGATGCTGCAGGGCGCGATGGCCGAGAGCTGCATCGGCAACCCCGCGCGACTCGCGGTGGACGTGGGCCCCGTCATCGACGACGAGGCGCGCGACGGCATCGAGCGCCACATCGCCGGCATGCGCGGGCGCGGCCGACGCGTGTTCCGCCAGGGCCGCGAGTTCGGCCACGACACGCGCCACGGCACCTTCGTGCTGCCCACGCTGGTCGAGCTGGAACACCTGGGCGAGCTGCAGCGCGAGGTGTTCGGCCCCGTGCTGCACCTGCTGCGCTACCGCCGCCGCGACCTGGGCGCGCTCATCGGCCAGATCAACGGCAGCGGCTACGGCCTCACGCTGGGCGTGCACACGCGCATCGACGAGACCATCGCGCAGGTGGTGGCGCAGGCGCAGGCCGGCAATGTCTACGTGAACCGCAACATGGTCGGCGCCGTGGTCGGCGTGCAGCCCTTCGGCGGCGAAGGGCTGTCGGGCACCGGGCCGAAGGCCGGCGGGCCGCTGTACATGGCGCGCCTGCTGTCGGCGCGGCCCGACGACGTGCTGGCGCGCGCCGTGGCCGAAGACCGACCCGTGGCACCTGCCAGTGGCCTCGCGGCGCTCGAAGGCTGGGCGCGCGACACGGGCCGCGACGCACTCGCCGCGCAATGCCGCCGCTTCGCGGGCCTGGCCCACGTCGGCCGTGCACGCACGCTGGCCGGCCCGACCGGCGAGCGCAACGTCTACACGCTGCAGCCGCGCGAGGCCGTGCTGTGCCTCGCGGATGCGGAAGCCGACCGCCTCGTGCAGCTGGCGGCGGTGCTGTCAGTCGGCAGCACCGCCATCTGGCCCGCCGATGCGCCCGGCGCGCACGCGCTGCTGGCCGCATTGCCCGACGAGGCGCGCCACGCGGTCGTGCTCGCCAACGACTGGCGCGCGCCCACCGTGGTCTTCGACGCCGTGCTGCACCACGGCGACGCCGGCCACCTTGCCAGCGTGCTGCAGCAGGTGGCGGCGCGGCCCGGCCCCCTCGTCGGCGTGCGCGGCTTCGCGCCGGGCGACACCGGCATTCCGCTCGAAAGCCTCGTGCTGGAGCGCGCGCTGAGCGTCAACACGGCCGCGGCCGGCGGCAATGCGAGCCTGATGACGATCGGTTGAGCGGGCTTGGAAGGTGTGAAGAAACCGTAGCGAGCGGCCCGAGGTCGCATCGAGGACCGGAGCCGTACACGCGTACGGTGAGGACCGCAGATGCGAGATCGGGACGCGCAGTAGGTTTATTCACACCTTCAACGGTCGAACGCCGGGTCGATGGGCACGCGGTAGCCGTTGACCAGCCGGTTCGTCTCGTTCGCCATGCCGACCACGGCCATCAGCTCGGCGAACATGGCCGGCGTCATGCCGGCCTTTTCCGCGCCCGCGTGGTGGCTCGCGATGCAGTAGCCGCAGTTGTTGGTGACGCTCACCGCCAGGTAGATCATTTCCTTCACCACCGGGTCGAGCGCGCCCGGCGCCATCACCTCCTTGAGGCTGGCCCAGGTGCGCTTCAGCGTGGCCGGGTCGTTGGCCAGGTACTTCCAGAAATTGTTGACGTCGGGCACGTTGCGCGACGCCTTGATGTCGTCGAACACCGCGCGGACTTCGTCGGAAGCGGCGGCGTGCTCGATGGGCTGGGGTTTCATGCGATCTCCTGAAGTGTGAATGCGCGATGGAAAGCAACATTTGCTTTCGGTACCTTCACATTTATTGTGAATTAGGTCCTAGGTTCACGCGCCCTGCGGTTCATACAGTCGAAGCGTCACACATCAAGCGCGCCATCAGGCGCCATCTCAGGGAGAAGAGAGAACCATGGAACACGTCACACAGCACGTGGGGGGCGGTGCGCGCGCCGCATTCGTCTGCAAGAAGAAAACCCGAGGCATCGCGGGCGCCGTGCTCGCACTGGCCGCCGGCTTCGCCGGCCCGTCGGCCTGGGCCGATGTGAGCCTGGGCGGCACCAGCTACACCACCGGCTCAGGCGCGGTCTGCAGTTCGGGCGGCGCCGGTCCCACGTGGGCCTGCCAGGTGCCCAACGCCAGCGGCGGCTTCGCGCTCATCACCGGCGTGCCGACCGACCCCGTGAACGGCGGCCCCGATGCCGCAGCCTTGCAAGGCATGGTGAGCGGCAACCTCGGCGGCGACGCGCTGCTGCTCGGCGGCACGGCTGCCAAGGCCACCGGCTTCGGCAGCGTGGCGGCGGGCTCCGACGCACGCGCCACCGAAACCTACGCCACCGCCATCGGCTCCACCACCGTGGCCGCGGGCGTCAGCAGCACCGCGGTGGGCAACGTGGCCCAGGCCTTCGGCACCAACGCCACGGCCATCGGCGCCAACAGCACGGCCGTGGCCACCAGCAGCGTCGCAGTGGGCGACCGTGCCACCGCGAGCGACATCAATTCGACCGCGCTCGGCGCCAACACGCAGGCGCGCAAGAAGAGCAGCCTGGCGGCCGGCGACAAGGCGATTGCCGACGGCATCAACGCCGCCGCGCTGGGCGCGAACACGCAGGCGCTGGCCGACAGCGCCGTGGCCGTGGGCGACCGCGCCACCGCGGGTGCCGAGTCGGCCGTGGCCGTGGGCCGCCAGAGCACGGCCTCGGCCGCCTCGGCCGTCGCCATCGGCACGGGCGCGACGGCGAGCGCCATCAACGGCGTGGCGCTGGGCGCCGGCGCCACCGCCGATCGCGCGGGCATGGGCGGCCAGCAGGAGCGCTTCTCGAACGTCGCCGTGGGCTCCACGCAGGGCGCGGTCTCGGTCGGCAGCGCGGGCGGCGAGCGGCAGATCACCAACGTGGCGGGCGGCACGCAGGCGACCGACGCGGTCAACGTGCGCCAACTGCAGGCCGTGCAGGCCGGCGCGGTCAACTACGTGACCAACGTGGACGGCAGCGTGAACCACAACCAGATCGTGCTGGGCAACGGACAGGCGCCCAACGGCACCACCGTGTCCAACGTGGCGCCCGGCGTGGCCGGCACCGACGCCGTGAACGTCAACCAGCTGAACGCACAGAGCGCGCAGTGGCGCGACGCCATCCGCGTGAACCAGCGCGACGCCAACGCCGGCACCGCTGGTGCGATGGCCATGGCCGGCATGCCGCAGGCCTACATGCCGGGCAAGAACATGATCGCGGCCGGCATCGCCGGCTACGAGGGCCAGAGCGCCCTCGCGGTCGGCTTCTCGAGCATCTCGGACAACGGCAAGTGGGTGATGAAGTTCACCGGCTCGGCCAACTCGCGCGGCAACGTCGGCGTCTCGGCCGGCGCGGGCTTCCAGTGGTGAGCCGCATGAACCACAGAACCGCCACCGCTCCAGGCCCCACGCATTCTTCCTTCATGACACGTACTTTCCTGCCCACCGCCGCGCTGCTGGCCTTGCTCACCCTCGCCGGCTGCACCTCGTACGTGAGCCGCGGCATCGACAGCGACGGCAAGGCCGCCGAACTCGTCTGGCCCGGCGCCGACCAGCAGCAGACCTGGCAGACCGAAGGCAGCTTTCCGAACCGCGAGAACCTGCGCGCCATCGGCCCCGGCGCGACCAAGGACCAGCTGTACGCGCTCATCGGCCGCCCGCACTTCGACGAAGGCATGGCGGCCGTGCGCGAGTGGGACTACGTCTTTCACTTCCGCTCGGGCGGCGGTGCGACGAGCTGCCGCTACAAGGTGATCTTCGACACGGCCTACAAGGCGCGCAGCTTCCACTGGAACCCGGCGATCTGCGCCGAGCTGGCCAAGGGCTGATCAGCCGCCCTGCGGCGGCTCCGGCCGCCGCCACAGCCACGCCAGCACGACCGCCATCGAGCCGATGGCGACACCCGCGAGCCACGGCTTGTGCGCGGTGAACCCGATGACGACCGCGCAGAACGCCATCGCCGCGGTGGCGCTCCACTTGGCGCGACGGCTCACGGTGCGGCCGTTTTCCCAGTTGCGCAGCAGCGGCCCGAAGAGCCGGTGGTTCAGCAGCCAGCGGTGCAGCCGCGGCGAGCTGCGCGCCGCGGCCCAGGCGGCCATCAGCACGAAGACCGTGGTCGGCATGCCCGGCGCGACCACGCCGATGGCGGCCAGCACGAGGCACAGCGCGGCAAAGGCCATCAGCAGCCAGCGCACGAGCAGCGGCAGCGGCCGGGGCTCCACGGCAGCGGGCGGGTTCTGGGGGTCTTCGGCGGGCGTCACGGGCCGATTGTCTTTCTTTCTCTTTCACCGCACCGACGCGCTTGATTCAGATCAACCGCGCGCCGCTTTCGGCTGCCGATACTGGACTTTTACATCCACCTGCAAAGTTCTGAAGACCATGGCCCACCTTGTATGGAAGACCGAGCTCAATACGGGGATCCATGAGATCGACACGCAGCACCAGCGCATCGTGCAGTACATCAATGCGCTGGACGATGCCCGGCGCACGAACGACCGCCAGGCCGTGGGCCGGATCATCGAAGAGACCATCGACTACACCGCCTCGCACTTCGCGTTCGAGGAGGCCATGATCGAGGACGCGGGCTACCCCTTCACCGGTCCGCACCGAAAGGTGCACGAGATCTTCGTGCGCCGCGTCACCGAGTTCCGCGCGCGCTTCGAGCACGGCGAAGAGGTGCTGGCCGAGCTGCACGACATGCTCTCGCGCTGGCTGTTCAACCACATCCGCCACGAAGACGGCGCGTACGTGCCGACCGTGAAAGCGCACCTGCACACGACGGATTCGTCCGCGGAGGTGCTGGTGCATGCGCAGGTGCGCAAGGCGGTGCAGCAAGGCGGCGCCGCGGGGCAGGTCAAGATGGGGTGGATGCGGCGCCTGTTCGGCGGCTGACGCGGCTTTGACGCCGCGCCACGGCCGCCTCGTCACTCCTCGACGAAGGCTTCTTCACGCTTGGCCTTCACTGAAGGCAGCAGCACCACGATGAGCAGCAGCGCCGCCGCGGCCAGCAGCCCCGCCGACAGCGGACGCATGACGAACACGCTCCAGTCGCCGCGCGACAGCAGCAGCGCGCGGCGCAGGTTCTCTTCCATCATCGGCCCGAGGATGAAGCCCAGCAGCAGCGGCGCGGGCTCGCACTTGAGCTTGAGGAACAGGTAGCCCACGATGCCGAAGATCGCCACCATCCACACGTCGAAGGTGTTGTTGTTCTCGGAGTACACGCCCACCGCGCAGAACAGCACGATCGACGGAAAGAGCCATTTGTAGGGAATGGTCAGCAGCTTGATCCAGATGCCGATCATCGGCAGGTTCAGCACGATGAGCATCAGGTTGCCGATCCACATCGAGGCGATGAGGCCCCAGAACAGCTCGGGGTTGCTGGTCATCACCTGCGGGCCGGGCTGGATGTTGTGGATCGTCATCGCCCCCACCATCAGCGCCATCACGGCGTTGGGCGGAATGCCCAGCGTCAGCAGCGGAATGAACGAGGTCTGCGCACCGGCGTTGTTGGCCGACTCCGGCCCCGCCACGCCGCGGATGTTGCCCTTGCCGAAGGGCACCTCGCCCTGCTTGAGCTTGATGCGCTTCTCGATGGTGTAGGCCGCGAAGGCCGACAGCAGCGCGCCCCCGCCCGGCAGGATGCCCAGGGCCGAACCCAGCGCGGTGCCGCGCAGCACCGCAGGCGTCATGCGCCGGAAGTCTTCCTTGGTGGGCCACAGGCCCTTGACCTTGGCGGTGAACACCTCGCGCTCATGCTCGGGCACGGCCAGGTTGGCGATGATCTCTCCGTAGCCGAACACGCCCATCGCGATCGCGATGAAGCCGATGCCGTCGGTCAGCTCGGGAATGTCGAAGCTGTAGCGCGCCACGCCCGAGTTCACGTCGGTGCCCACGAGGCCCAGTGCCAGTCCGAGCAGGATCATCGTGATGGCCTTGAGCAGCGAGCCCGAGGCCAGCACCACGGCGCCGATCAGGCCCAGGATCATCAGCGAGAAGTATTCGGCCGGGCCGAACTTGAAGGCCAGCTCGGTCAGCGGCGGCGCGAAGGCCGCAAGAATGAGCGTGCCGACGCAGCCTGCGAAGAACGAGCCCAGGCCCGCCGCGGCGAGCGCCGGCCCGGCCCTCCCCTTGCGCGCCATCTGGTAGCCGTCGATCACGGTCACCACCGACGACGATTCACCCGGCAGGTTGACCAGAATGGCGGTGGTCGAGCCGCCGTACTGGGCGCCGTAGTAGATGCCGGCCAGCATGATCAGCGCCGACACGGGCGGCAGCGCGTACGTGGCGGGCAGCAGCATCGCGATGGTCGCGACGGGGCCGATGCCCGGGAGCACGCCGATCAGCGTGCCCAGCAGACAGCCGACGAAGGCATAGACAAGGTTCTGCGCGGTGAAGGCCACGCCGAAGCCGATCGAGAGGTTGGTAATCAGGTCCATTGTTCTCTTGGATTTCTTGTTGTTCTGCGCGGGTCAGCCGGCGATGAAGGTGGGCCACACCTGGAACTGCAGCTTCAGCGCCACCACGAAGGCCAGGTAGCTGCCGAGCGCGAGCACGGTCGCCAGGAGGGTCACGCCCTTCCAGCCGAAGCTGTCGCCCGCCAGGCTCGCGATGAAGGTCAGCGCATAGATCGCGACGATGAGCCCCATCGACGGCAGGCCGATGCTCGGCAGGCCGCCGAGCAGCACGCCGAACACCAGGTTGGCGCCGATGATGAACAGCAGCGGCTTCCATGCGATGCGGCCCACGGGCTCGCCGTCGGCGGTCTCGACCGTGAGGGCCTTGAACGTGATCAGCACGCCCATGCACGCGATGAGGATGCCCACGATGAGCGGAAAGTAGCCGGGGCCCATGCGGGCGCCGGTGCCCACGTTGTAGGTCGTGGCGCCCCATGCGAAGGCCACGCCGAAGGCGCTGAAAAGCACGCCCGAGCAGAAGTCTCTCTGACTCTTGATTCTCACCGTTGATGTCTCCTGGAACTGCGTTGATCGGCACAGGATGTGCGTCAGCGATCCTAGGAATTCAGCGCCGCGGTGTGTATGAACAAAGCATTGCCATTCGGCAATGTTCGAGATGCGAGGAGACGAAGAAGGCGCCGCTCAGGCGTCCGCCGTCGGCAGGTCGATGCAGGCGCGCAGGCCCGGACGGGCATCGCCGAACTGCAGGCGCCCGCCATGCAGCGCCACCACCGCCTGCACGCTCGCGAGCCCCAGGCCGTGGCCCGGCGTGCTGTGATCCAGCCGATGGAAGCGCACGCCCAGGCGCTCGTACTCGGCGCTCGGAATGCCGGGACCGTCGTCCTGCACGAACAGCTGCGCACGCCCGTCCACCGTGTGCGTACCGATGCGCACGGTGGCGCCGGCCCCGCTGTACTTCAGCGCGTTGTCGAGCAGGTTGGCCGCCGCGCCCGCGAGCAGGTCGCGGTCGCCCAGCGCGATGGCGCGGTCGGCCGGCTCGCGCAGCAGCGCGATGCCCCGCACCTCGGCCACCGCCTCGTACAGCTCCGCCACGTCGTCGGCAATGACGTGCAGCGCCACCGGCGCGAACTGCTGGCGCCGTGCGCCGGCCTCGACCTCGGCGATCTGCAGCAGCTTCTCGAACATCACCGCCAGCTCCTCGAGCTCGCGGATGGCGGTGGCCACGGGCTCGCGCTGTGGATGGTGGGCGTCGCCCAGCCCCGCCTCCACCGCACGCAGGCGCACCAGCACGCGCGTGAGCGGCGTGCGCAGGTCGTGCGCGATGGTGTTCGACACGTGGCGCACGCCGTCCATCAGCGACTGGATGCGGTCGAGCATCGCGTTGATGTCGCCCTCCAGCAGCGCGAACTCGTCCTCCTGGCCCGAAGGCACCACGCGCTCCTGCAACTCGCCCGCCGCGATGCGCGCGGCCGTGCGCCGCACCGCGCCCACGCTGCGCTCCAGCTCCTGGCGGAAGACGAAGGTGCCGCCGATGAGCAGCAGCACCGCCACGATGCCCGCCGCCGCGCTGGCGCTCGCCACCAGCGATTCGATCGACTCCTGGTCGCGCAGGTCGTGCCCCACCACGAGCATGCCGCCGTCGGGCAGCGGGCGCATCACGAGGTAGGCGATGACGGTCTGGCCCGCGCGCACCACGCGGCGGTGCACGCCGTCGCCCGCATCGGGCGCCAGCGAGGGCATCTGGTCGAGGTTGCCCGCGCGCTTGTGGCCCTCGCGGTCGGTGAGCAGGTAGATCTCGTTGTCGGAATTGCGGCCGTCGGAGAGCGCATGGGCGATCTCGCCCGCCACGCCTTCGGCGCCGCGCGCTTCGTAGCGCACCACCAGCTGCTGCACGCTGGCGGCCACCTGCCGCACCATGCGCTGCTGCAGCACGCCCACGGTCTGCATGTAGACGATGGCCAGCGCGGCCAGCATGGTGATCGCGACGAGCAGCCCGTAGTAGAAGGCGAGCCGGAAGCCGACCGAGCGCCACAGCTGGCGCAGGGCCCGGGTCATTGCGGCGCGGCCAGCGTGTAGCCCACGCCGCGCACGGTGTGGATCAGCGTCGGCGCGCCGCCCGCATCGAGCTTGCCGCGCAGGCGGCTCACCTGCACGTCGATCACGTTGGTCTGCGGGTCGAACTGGTAGTCCCACACGGCCTCAAGCAGCATGGTGCGCGTGACCACCTGGCCCGGATGCATCATGAGATAGGCCAGCAGCCTGAACTCGCGCGGCTGCAGCGCGATCGGCCGGCCGCCGCGCTCCACATGGCGGCGCGCCAGGTCGAGCGTGAGGTCGGCCAGCTGCAGCGTGCGGATCTCGGGCCCGCTGCGCGAGCGCCGCACCAGCGCCTCGGCGCGCGCCGCGAGTTCGGAGAAGGCAAAGGGCTTGGCCAGGTAGTCGTCGCCGCCGGCCTTGAGCCCGCGCACGCGCTCGTCGAGCGCGCTCAATGCGCTGAGCACCAGCACCGGCGTCTTCTTGCCGAGGGCGCGCATCGTCGTGAGGATCGACAGGCCGTCCACGTCGTTGGGCAGCATGCGGTCGAGGATGACGAGGTCCCACGTCTCGCCCGTGGCGCGCGCGAACGCATCCGCGCCATCGCGGCTGATCACCGCCACATGGCCGAGCGAACGGAAGCCTTCGGCGATGTAGCGCGCGTTGTCGGCATCGTCCTCGACGATGAGGCAGTTCCAGATGACGGTGGGGCCGAGCACGTCAGTCGGTGCGGCCACGGCGAGAAATACCCATGGATGGCGGTGCGGTTGTGCTCACGTTGCGGCCCCTGGAATGCAAGGGCGTGCGACACAAATCCTAGCCCAGCTGGAAGCGGGAAAGGCCCACGTTTCATTACCGTTTGTCCATGAAGGCCGCGCGGTCGCGCGGTCGCGTGTGCGAGGAGCTGACCTGGACCAACCAAGTCGAAGACCACACTCACTCTCCGTTCACCAGCGACACCCCGTCCTCCGGCTTGCGCATCCATGTTGCAACGTCCACGCCCAAGCCGTGAATCACTGCGTCCATTGCGCTGCATTCGGTCGTCTCCGCCGTGATTTCAGCGTAGGGGGTGTGCTCTTGGCGCAGGGCTTTGAATTGCGCAGCGGGCAGTCCCGGTTGTTCAAGCACCGCATGGATGACCACGATCGTGGGGCCACCGGCGCTGACGGTCACGATGTCCATGATGTCGATCTTCAGCACAAGGGCGGCCTCCCTGCCGGGACCCGGCACAGGGCGCACAACCTCATACCGCGCCTTCAACTGATCTTGCACGGCCTGACGCAGCGGGTCCGGCACACCGCACGCGTCATCGGCTTCGGACATCCGGCGGCCCTGGTCATGCCCGTACACGACGGACGGCAGCATCACCGTGGTGGGGGCAGCAGGCGCGGGTCGCGTTCGCTCGGGCGGCTGGGAATCGTGTGAACCGCAAGCAGCCAGAAGTGCGCTTACCGCCATCGCGATGCACGTGTTGCGCACGAAGGCAGGCGAAGCCTCTGCAGGCGCATTGGAGGTACAGCAGGTCGGCGGCATCAAGACGCGATTTGTTACATTAGTCCGGGGGTTGGAGGAATTTTGCAGGACCGACTACCTACCGGGCGATCGCCCGGCCAAATCAACTATAAGGAAAAATGCTACATGCACACCATCAATTACAAGATGGAGTACTCGATTCTCGAGTACGTTTTCGGCCTGATTGGCCCGGCAATTATCATTGCCGCCATTTTTTATCCGATTGCGGATCTGAAAATAGGCACCCTTCGGCTTCACCTGCCGACCGGCGTGGCCAATGGCGTTCTCATGTTGATCGGGGCTTACGTCACGTACCTTACGGTCGGAACACTTTTCAAGAAGCGCGCAGCCAACAGCCAGGGCGCCAGCATTGTTCTTGATGAAAAGGGCATGTCTTTCACGACCGTCAAGAAATTCTCGGGCGTACTGACCACCGTGGGCTATGACGCCATCAATCAAGTCACCATCACGGACATCCCGGAAACCTCTACATCGAGTGCGGAGAAAACAATAGAAATCAGCACGCCGTCGATGGCACCCAAGAAGCACGAGTTCGATGCCATTCACATGGTGAAGGATTCAGACTTTGAAGTTCTTGTGAATGCGCTCAAGCATCGCGCCGTCAATGCCACCTTCAAGCAAATCTGACCCATGGGTTTCTTGAAGAAGTTGTTCCAGATAGTTTCTGGCAAAAAATACAGAAACTGCCCCAATGGGGCCGCAGCGGATCCGGCAGCGCAGCGCGCACTTCAAGCGGGGCTCATCAACTCCGAACAGATC
This sequence comes from Variovorax sp. GW821-FHT06D12, assembly GCF_059419205.1. Taxonomy (NCBI): domain Bacteria; kingdom Pseudomonadati; phylum Pseudomonadota; class Betaproteobacteria; order Burkholderiales; family Comamonadaceae; genus Variovorax; species Variovorax sp. GW821-FHT06D12. The sequence continues at coordinate 292,038 of NZ_JBWKRI010000005.1, forward strand.
ATGGCGTATTGCGACAGCTACGCAACGGGGCTGTCTGACGAAACTCTCTCCGAGGGACTTGGCTCGCACTGGGGCATACGCTCGCCCCAGGAGGCTGCTGAAACCCTGGCGTCACTCGGTCGCCATGGCCATCGCTTTTTTTACGACATTGTTTTTCGTATTTACAGCGATGGTGCTTCGGGAGAGGAGCGCCAGGAGATTCTCGAGGCCTTGATCGCCAGTGGGCGCTACGGTTCCCCGGAAACGGTGCGCGAGCAGATTGCTGCGCAGGGGCCGAGTGAGGAAAAAGATCTCATTTTCTCGGCTTTGGCGCAGGCGATGGAGATGCTGGAAAATCTGCGGTCCGTTTTTCGTCTTCTCGAAGACAAAGTCAATGGCTCGTACCTTCCCAAGGATTACAGCGCCGGCATCCTTGCCTGGGATCTGGGCCGCCTCGTCACGGTTGCAAGAATGTCATTGGACTGCAAATACATCGAGCAGGCCGAATTCGATCGAGTTCTTGCCCATGCAGACAAAGAATTGCGCTCGAATTTTTCGTCCTGGCCGCAGTTTGCAAAGAGCTACATCATCGGCCGGGCCAGCTGGGCGGGTCAGAATATGACGCTGGGCGGAATCATCGGTATTGCCGAAGATCTCATGACCGATGAGCGGAGCCCTTGGGTGCTTTCGCCTCTGTGAGTTGCATTCGACGACCGCGCTGAAAAATATCCAACTCGTCGGATCGCTCCATGTTGATTTCCGTGGACGTTTGATCCACCTGTCCATCGTGAACTGAGCGGCCGCAATGTCTTGCGGCCGTTGTTCGCATGGAGGACTGGATTACTCGTAAACGGAAATCAACAAATTCAAAGTATTTACGACGCTATTTCCGCGTTCAAGACTTTATTTGGCGAGATCATCAGGATCGCGTCGCCCACGCACGCTCACTCCACCGTCACGCTTTTCGCGAGGTTGCGCGGCTTGTCCACGTCGGTCCCGCGCGCACACGCCGTGTGATACGCCAGCAGCTGCAGCGGCACCACGTGCAGCAGCGGCGACAGCGCGCCGTAGTGCTCGGGCATGCGGATCACGTGCAGGCCTTCGCCGCTGGCGATCTGCGTGTCGCCGTCGGCCAGCACGTAAAGCACGCCGCCGCGGGCGCGCACTTCCTGCAGGTTGCTCTTGAGCTTTTCGAGCAGGGCGTCGTTCGGCGCCACGGCGACCACGGGCATCTCGCTGGTGACGAGCGCGAGCGGGCCGTGCTTGAGTTCGCCGGCGGCGTAGGCCTCGGCGTGGATGTAGGTCACTTCCTTGAGCTTGAGCGCGCCTTCGAGCGCGATCGGGTAGTGCAGGCCGCGGCCCAGGAACAGGGCGTTGTCCTTGCGCGCGAAGTCTTCGGCCCAGCCGATGATCTGCGGCTCGAGCGCCAGCACCGACTGCAGCGCGACGGGCAGGTGGCGCATTTCCTTCAGGTAGCGCGCCTCGTCGACGGCGCTCAGGCGGCCCTTCGATTGCGCGATGGCGAGCGTGAGCAGGAACAGGCCCGCGAGCTGGGTGGTGAAGGCCTTGGTCGAGGCCACGCCGATTTCGACGCCGGCGCGCGTGATGTAGGCCAGCTTGCACTCGCGCACCATGGCGCTGGTGGCGACGTTGCAGATGGTCAGCGTCTGTTCCATGCCCAGCGAGCGCGCGTGCTTGAGCGCGGCCAGCGTGTCGGCGGTTTCGCCCGACTGGCTGATGGTGACGACCAGCGTCTTGGGGTCGGGCACGGAGTCGCGGTAGCGGTACTCGCTGGCGATCTCGACCTGGGTGGAGATCTTCGCGATGCTCTCGAGCCAGTACTTGGCGGTGCAGCCGCTGTAGTAGCTGGTGCCGCAGGCCAGGATGAGGATCTTGTCGATGTCCTGGAACACGCGGTGCGCGCTCGCACCCGTGGCGCCGTCCTGGCCGATGCCGTCGAACAGCTCGGGCACGATGCCTTCCACGCCTTCGAGCGTGTCGCCGATGGCGCGCGGCTGCTCGAAGATTTCCTTCTGCATGTAGTGGCGGTACGGGCCCAGCTCGGCCGCGCCGCTGTGGGCGTGCACGGTGCGCACGGTGCGCGTGACGGGCTTGTGGTTCTTGTCGACGATCCAGTACTTGCCCGGCTGCAGGTCGACCACGTCGCCTTCTTCGAGGTACACGATCTGGTCGGTCACGCCGGCCAGTGCCATCGCGTCGCTGGCCAGGAAGTTCTCGGTGCCGTCCTTGCCGGCGCCCAGGATCAGCGGCGAGCCGGCGCGCGCGCCGATCACGCGCTGCGGTTCGTCGCGGCAGATGACGGCGATGGCGTAGGCGCCGTGCAGCTGCAGCACGGCGGCCTTGACGGCTTCGAACAGGTCGCCGTTGTAGAGGCTGTCGACGAGGTGGGCGATGACCTCGGTGTCGGTCTGGCTCTCGAACACGTAGCCCTTGGCCTCGAGCGCGGCGCGCAGCGGCTCGTGGTTCTCGATGATGCCGTTGTGCACGAGCGCGATGCGGCCCGGGCGCGCGGCGGGCGCGTCGGCGCCGACGCCGTGGCTGAAGTGGGGGTGCGCGTTGTGCACGGCCGGTGCGCCGTGGGTGGCCCAGCGCGTGTGGGCGATGCCGGTGAGGCCTTCGACCTTGTCGTCGCGCACCTGGGTCAGCAGGTCGGCCACGCGCGAGGTGGTGCGTGCGCGGCTCAGGCCGCCGGCATGCACCGCGACGCCGCAGGAGTCATAGCCGCGGTATTCGAGCCGCTGAAGGCCCTGGACCAGGACCGGAACGATGTCGCGATGGGAGGCTGCGCCGACGATGCCGCACATGGGGTGTACCTTGTCTTGAAGAACAGAAGGGCTCGATGGTAGGGAGACGACCAAGAAATATGGCGTCTAAATTTCCACAGTTTTGGATTTTTATTTCACTCAAACCTACAGATGGAGTTTTATTCCATAATTTCAACTCATATGGAATCAATCTCCCTCGACGCCATCGACCTCAAGCTGCTCGACGCGCTCCAGAACGACGCCTCGCAGACCAACCAGCGCCTGGCCGCCGAGGTGGGCATCTCGCCGCCGACCTGCCTGCGCCGCGTGCAGCGGCTGCGCCAGGAAGGGCTCATCGAGCGCCAGGTCGCCCTGCTCTCGCCCGACCGCCTCGCCACGGTGCTGGGCCACGGCCTGCAGGCGGTGGTGGAGATTTCGCTCGACCGGCAGGACGCCGCCGCGCTCGACGCCTTCGAGGCCCGCGTGATCGCGGACGACGCGGTGCAGCAGTGCTGGCGCGTGTCGCCGGGGCCCGATTTCGTGCTGGTGGTGGTGGCGCGCGACATGCCCGGCTACGGCGCGCTGACGCAGCGGCTGTTCACGGCCGACGCCAACGTGCGCAACGTGAAGGCGTTCTTCAGCCTCAAGCGCGCGAAATTCGGGGCCCGCGTGCCGCTGGGCTGACGCGGGCTCCGGTCGCGATCAGCGCTCGCTCGCCGCCTCGCGCAACGCTTCGAGAAACGTGCGCCGCCACCAGTGGATGTCCTGCGCCCGGATGCGCGACAGCAGCTTCTGGTGCCGCTCGCGCCGCTCTTCCAGCGGCATCTGCAGCGCCTGCTGCACCGTCTCGGCGGTGCCGTGCGTGTCGTACGGATTCACCAGCAGCGCTTCCTTCAGCTGCTCGGCCGCGCCAGCGAAGCGCGACAGCACCAGCACGCCGGGGTCGGCCGGGTCCTGTGCCGCGATGTATTCCTTGGCCACGAGGTTCATGCCGTCGCGCAGCGGCGTCACCAGCCCCACGGCCGCCGCGCGGCACAGGCCGGGCACGCGGCGGCGCGCCACCATGCGGTGGATGTAGCGCACGGGCATCCAGTCGAGTTCGCCGTAGTCGCCGTTGATGGCGCCGCACAGCGACTCGAGCTCCTTGCGGATGTCGGCGTAGGCATCGACCGTCTCGCGCGTGGGCGAGGCGATCTGGATCAGCGTGGCGCTGCGGCGGTTCTCGGGGTAGTTGGCCAGCAGCTCACGGAACGAGCGCACGCGCTGGGGGATGCCCTTCGAATAGTCGAGCCGGTCGATGCCCAGCAGCAACCGGCGGCTCGAGTACTCGCGCTTCATGGTCTCGTACATGTCGCGCGATTCCTTGGCGTGCGTGAGCGCCGCGAACTCGTCCACGTCGATGCCGATGGGGAAGGCGTTGCAGCGCACCGTCTGCCCGTAGGCCCGGTACATGTCGTTGCCCAGGTACTCGCCATGGGCCTCGTTGCGCACGTAGTGCTCGAAGTGCTGCACGTCCTGCTGCGCCTGGAAGCCGATCAGGTCGTACGAGAACAGCGAGCGCATCAGCCATTCGTGCTGCGGAATGGCCGCGATGATGATCTGCGGCGGCAGCGGAATGTGCAGAAAGAAACCGATGCGCTGCTTGCAACCCATGGCGCGCAGCTCGGCGGCCAGCGGCATCAGGTGGTAGTCGTGGATCCAGATGATGTCGTCGTCCTTCAGCAGCGGCATCAGCTTGCGCGCGAACAGCTGGTTCACGCGCCGGTAGCCGCCGATGAAGCCGGCATCGAAATGCGCCAGGTCCAGGCGGTTGTGGAACACCGGCCAGAGCACGTCGTTGCTGTAGCCCAGGTAGTAGCTGTCGTGGTCGTCGCGGCTCAGGTCGAGCGTGGCCAGCGTCACCTTGCCGGCCTGCTGCTTGTGCAGCTCGCCTTCGCCCGTGGGCCCGCCTTCGACGATCTGGCCGCTCCAGCCGAACCACAGGCCGCCGCTTTGCTGCAGGCTCTCGCCCAGGGCCACGGCCAGGCCGCCGGCGGCGGGCTTGCGCGGGTCGGCCACGCGGTTCGAAACAACGACGAGACGACTCATATGCACGAATCCCAGGGAGCGGACAGGCGCACGGCCGCGTTGATGATGCCGACCATCGAATAGGTCTGCGGAAAGTTGCCCCACATCTCGCCCGTGACCGGGTGCGTGTCTTCCGACAGCAGCCCCAGCGGGTTGCGCGCGGCGAGCATGGTCTCGAAGATCTGGCGCGCCTCGGCCTTGCGGCCGATCTTGGCCAGCGCGTCGATGCGCCAGAAGGTGCAGATGTTGAAGGCGGTCTCGGGCTTGCCGAAATCGTCGGCCGCTTCGTAGCGGCGCATGTAGGGGCCGTCGCACAGCGACTTTTCCATCGCGTCGACGGTGGAGATGAAGCGCGGGTCGCGCGCATCGATCAGGCCCACCTCGACCATCAGCAGGATGCTCGCGTCGAGCTCGTGCCCGCCGAAGCTTTCGGCAAAGGCCTGGCGCTCTTCGCACCACGACTTGGCGAGGATTTCTTCCTTCATGCGCGCCGCATGGCCGTGCCAGTAGGCGGCGCGTTCGGGCAGCTCCAGCGTGCGCGCGATCTTGGCGAGCCGGTCGCAAGCGGCCCAACTCATCAGCGCCGAGCTGGTGTGCACGCGGGCACGCGTGCGCAGCTCCCACATGCCGGCGTCGGGCGTGCCGTACACGCGCACGGCCTGCTCGCCCACCGCCTCCAGGTGCGGAAACTCCGCCACGCCCGCGCGGCTGAGCAGCCGGTGGTCATGAAAAGCCTGTGCCGCGCCGAGCACGATGTTGCCGTACACGTCGTGCTGGAAGTGCTCCTGCGCCTGGTTGCCCACGCGCACCGGACCCATGCCGCGGTAGCCGGGCAGGCCCTCGACGAAGGACTCGGGCAGCTCGCGCTCCAGCCCGATGCCGTACAGCGGCTGGATGTGCTCGCCGTGCGAGCCGATCACCACGTTGCCGAGCCAGCGCAGGTAGTCTTCCATCGTGCCCACTTCGCTCAGCGAGTTGAGCGCGCGCACCACGAAGAAGGCGTCGCGCAACCAGCAGTAGCGGTAGTCCCAGTTGCGCTGGCTGCCCGGCGCCTCGGGGATGCTGGTGGTCATGGCGGCCACGATGGCGCCGGTGTCCTCGTACAGCGAGAGTTTGAGCGTGATGGCCGCGCGGATCACCGCGTCCTGGTACTCGAAGGGAATGGCCAGGCGCTTGCTCCAGGTGCGCCAGTAGGCGATGGTTTCCTGCTCGAACTTGCGCGCGGTGTCGGCGATGCCTTCGAGCAGCGTCTCGTCCACGCCGAACATGAAGTTGTACTCGCGCGAGATCACGAAAGGCTGGCGCGACAGGATGTGCGAGATCGACGCGTCGGTGTTCAGCCGCAAGGTCACGTCGGGCCCGACGTAGCGGATGTGGTTGCTGCCGCGCGTGACCTCGGTCGGCGCCGAGGCGCCCCACTGGAAGCGCGGGTCGAGCGCCACGCGGATGCGCGGCGCGCCGGCGATGGGGCGCACGCGGCGCACCATCATGAGCGGACGGAAGTAGCGCGAGCGGCTGTGAAAGCGCGGCGCGAAGTCGGTGATCTCGATGCCCTGCCCCGCGCTGTCGAACAGCTGCGTGCGCAGCACGGCGGTATTGGGCTCGTACCACTGCTTGCTGGAGGCGAAGTCCTCGATCTCGATGGCCCAGGCGCCGGCCTCCTCGCCGGGGTGCAGCAGCGCGTTGAAGACCGGGTCGCCGTCGAAGCGCGGCAGGCAGCACCAGACGGCGCGGGCGCGCGCATCGATGAGCGCGCTGTAGGCGCAGTTGCCGATCACGCCGACATTGAGCGAAGGCTCGGCCGGCGGCGCGAAGCCGCGCGGCGGGGCCGCAGCCACTTTCGCGGCGTCGACGGGCGCCTGGTCGTCGGGGCCTGCCGCGCCGGCCAGGGCGTCGCCCGCGCGGTCCTCCGGAGCCTTCGGCAGTTGTTGTTCGCTCATGCGGGCTTCCTCGGTGATGGTGTCTGGGGAGCGGGTGCAGCCAGCAGGTCACGCGCCTGCACCAGCCATTCGTAGACCGCGCGCGGCGATTCGAGCCGGTGCAGCGCCAGGCTCGGCCCGGCGCCGACCTTGATCGCGACGCCGCCACGCGGCTGCACGACGGCGAAGCCGCTCTCGTCGGTGGTGTCGTCGCCCGCGAAGACCGGCGTGCGGCCCGCGAACGGCGCTTCGGTCATGAAGGCTTCGATCGCGAGGCCCTTGTTGACGCCCGAAGGCTTCACCTCGAACACGAACTTGCCGTGCATGAGCTCGAGCTGCGGACGGCCTTCGATGGCGCGCGCCATCGCGTCGCGGCACACGGCCTCCAGCTGCGGCGCGAGCCGGTAGTGCAGCGCGATGGCGCCGTGCTTGCGCTCGACCAACAGGCCTTCGTGGATGCGCGCGAGTTCGTTGGCCACGTCCAGGATCGGGACGAGGTCGGGCGGGCGCTGCTCCTGCATGCCGCCTTTGGCATCGCGGCGCTGCACGCCGTGCTCGCCGGCCGCGGGCAGCCGCAGCGGCGCGAGAAAGCGGTCGATGGCATCGATCTGGCGCCCCGACACCACGGCGAGCGCGCCACCGAGCAGGTCGCGCAGGTCGCTCAGCAGGGGCACAAGGGCGGGCGGCACCTCGATGGCTTCAGGCGTGGCGGCGAGGCCGACCAGCGTGCCGTCGAAGTCGAGAAAAAGGGCGGCGTCCCGGCCCGGCGGAGGTGGCAACTGGGCGTTGCTGCTGGAGGACTTTGGCATTGGGAAAAACCATAGCACGGCTCGCACGCGGCGCGTGTCGGCCAAAGTCCCGGCGTGCGCCGATGGCGGGGATTCAGTCGGCCGTGGCCGGCAACGAGGCCTTCACCGCCGCGATGCGCGCGCGGTGGATCGCCTCGCCGATGCGCGGCCCGGTGGCGCCGGCCTGTTGCGCCTCGCGCGCCACCACGTCGGTGGCCACGGCCTGGGCGGCGGCGAGCACCGCGAGCAGGCGTGGGCGCTGCGGGTAGGCGGTGTCCTCGAAGCCGAGCCGGCCGCGCGCGTCGCATTCGCAGGCCAGCAGCGCCTCGGCGAAGCGCGCCGGCTTGCGGAAGGCGTCGCAGCGCTCCAGCAGGCGCACCAGCGGCGTCGCGTCGAGCGCGCCGCTGCGGTGGATGTTGCCGTGCTCGCGCGCCACCACCTCGGCCAGCTCGCGCAGCTCCACCGGCACGCGCCAGCGTTCGCACACGGCCTGCAGCAGGTCGACGCTGCGCAGCTCGTGGTTGATGTGGCGCGGCAGCATGTCGGCGGGCGTGGTGCCCTTGCCGAGGTCGTGCATCAGGCAGGCGAATCGCACGGGCAGCGTGGCGCCCAGCCGCGCGCTGGTGTCGAGCACCATCATCAGGTGCACGCCGGTGTCGATCTCGGGGTGGTGCTGCGCCGGTTGCGGCACGCCCCAGAGCCGGTCGACCTCGGGCAGCAGCACGGCGAGCGCGCCGCAGTCGCGCAGCACCTCGAACATGCGCGAGGGCCGCGTTTCCATCAGGCCGCGCGCGAGCTCCTGCCACACGCGCTCGGGCACCAGCGCATCGACCTCGCCGGCCGCGACCATCTCGCGCATGAGTGCCATGGTTTCGGGCGCGACGGTGAAGTCGTCGAAGCGCGCGGCAAAGCGCGCCACGCGCAGGATGCGCACCGGGTCTTCGCGGAAGGCGTCGGTCACGTGGCGCAGCACCTTGTCGCGCAGGTCGCGCTGGCCGTGGAAGGGGTCGGCCAGGGTTTCGGGACGCGCCTCGAAGCTGCCGTCGGCGCCCACGTGCTCGGCGGGCAGCGCGATGGCGTTGACGGTCAGGTCGCGCCGGGCGAGGTCTTGTTCCAGCGTGACGTCGGGCGCCGCATGCACGACGAAGCCACGGTAGCCCGGCGCGCTCTTGCGCTCGGTGCGGGCCAGCGCGTATTCCTCGCGCGTGCGCGGATGCAAAAACACGGGGAAATCGCGCCCCACGGGCAGGTAGCCGCGCGCCACCATGGCCTCGGGCGTGGCGCCCACCACCAGCCAGTCATGGTCGGACACGGGGCGGCCCAGCAGCCGGTCGCGCAGTGCACCGCCGACGAGAAAAATGTTCATGAGTGCAGTGTAGGGATACTCTTCCTGCACAAAAAGAACGGTCGTTCGATAATCGACGAGCGATGCGAACGACCGTTCGTAAATTCGCATCGCGCGAAGCACCGGTCGCTGGCCGGTGCCCCCGTGCGCGGGGCTGTTTTCAATACCCAAGGAGCATTCACAGCTATGAAGAAACTCACAACAACAGCATCGTTGGCATTGGCGGCACTCGGGGTCCTGGCATCGGGCAGCGCCATGGCGCAGAACGCGGGCGACTGGGTCGTCGGCACCGGCTGGTTCCACCTGTCGCCGCAGGATTCGAGCAAGCCGCTGACCGTGACCTCGCCCGTGCACAGCGTGCTGGCCGGCTCGGGCGCCAGCGTCACCAACTCGGACACGCTGGGCCTGAACGTCGCGTACTTCATCGACCCCCACTGGGCCGTCGAGGGCGTGCTCGGCGTGCCGCCCAAGTTCAAGCTCAACGGCAGTGGCACGCTGGCGCGCGTGGGCGAACTCGGCCAGGCCCGCCAGTGGAGCCCGACCGTGCTGGCCAAGTACTACTTCAATGAGGGCAACGACGCCTTCCGTCCGTTCGTGGGCCTGGGCGCCACTTACGTCTGGTACAGCGACGTGAAGCTCACGTCGAACCTGCAGGGCGCGCTGGCCAGCCAGTTCCACGTGCGTCCGTCTTCGGTGAACACCACCGCCAAGCTCGACAGCTCGTTCGCGCCCGTGCTCAACGCCGGCGTGGCCTACCAGTTCGACAAGCACTGGGGCGTGTCGTTCTCGGTGTCCTACATCCCGCTGAAGACCAAGGCCAAGCTCACCACGACCAGCATCACCGGCCTGCCGGTGGCGCGCAGCGAGGCGAGCCTGAAGCTGAACCCGATCGTCACCTACCTGGCGGCGACGTACCGGTTCTGACGAAGTCCGGCGAGCCTCAGTCGCGCGAGGTGCGATAGGGCTCGTCGAAGGCCACGAAGGTCTTCTCGGCCAGGGCGCCGTCGATCCACGCGGCGACGCCCGGCAGGGCCGCCACGCGCGCGATGTACGCGTCGATGGCCGGCGGCACCGGCAGGCCGTAGCCTCGGATGCGCATGCCCACCGGCGCGAAGAAGGCGTCGGCGATGGTGAAGGCGCCGAACAGCATCGGGCCGCCGTGCGTCTCGAGCAGCTCGGTCCACATCTGCACGATGCGGTCGAGGTCTTCCTGCACGCCGGGCTGCTCGGCCAGGAGCCGCGCCCCCACTTCGGGCAGCGAGGCCTCGATGTTCATCGGGCAGTTGCCGCGCAGGTTGGTGAAGCCCGAGTGCATCTCGGCGCAGATGCTGCGCGCGCGGGCCCGCTCGGCCACGCCCTGGGGCCACAGCTGCTTCTCGGGGAAGCGCTCGGCCAGGTACTCGGCGATGGCCAGCGTGTCCCAGACGGCGAGGTCGCCGTCGACCAGCACCGGCACCTTGGCCACGGGGTTGATGGCGCCGATCACGTGCTTGAACTGCGAGGTAGCGTCGAACGAATCGAAGCGCACCATCACCTCCTCGAAGGGAATGCCGGCCTGCGTCATGAGCACCCAGGGGCGCATGGACCACGACGAGTAATTCTTGTTGCCGATGTAGAGCTTGGACATCTATCTGGGTCTCCGGGTCAGTGCGGGAATGCGGGGCAAAGCCGTCGATGCTAGCCGGGCGGCGCGCTGCGATTGATGACGAAGGCGGCGCGAATTGATGCGGGCCGCTTCAGCGGTCGCCGTCCTGGCGGGATTCCGGTGGGACGATCACGCGCGGGCCGGAGGCGTCTGCGGATGGCTTCACGACGCGCTCGATCAGGCTCACGAGGCGCGGCACCAGCGACAGCACGGCGAGCGCCAGCAGCGCGCTGAACACGGCCGTGACCTCGCGGCCCAGCCCGCAGGCCATGCCGATGGCAGCCGTCATCCACAGCCCGGCGGCGGTGGTGAGGCCCTGCACGTGGGATTCGTCCTTGCCCTGCTTGAGGATGGTGCCGGCACACAGGAAGCCCACGCCGGCCACCAGCCCCTGGATCACGCGGCTCATGTCGGCCGGCACGATGCCGGTCTGCTGCGGGATCAGCACGAACAGCGCCGAGCCGATGGCCACCAGCATGTGGGTGCGCACGCCGGCCGCCTTGCCCTGCTGCTCGCGCTCGAAGCCGAGCAGGAAACCCAGCACGGCCGCCAAGAGCAGCCGCACCGAGATGCGCGTGAGCTGCGCGACGTCTCCCGCGTCCGAGAATTCGGACGCGACGGTGTCTAGCACCTCGTCGCGCCAGCTCATGTCAGGGCAGGTCCTTGTTGGGCTCGGGCTCGTTGGCGTTGCGCGGGCCCACGCGGCCCAGGCGCTCCTTCAGCGACTGCGGCTTGCCGCTGATGATGGCCGCGTAGTTGGTGGTGTTGGCCAGCACCTTCTTCACGTAGTCGCGCGTCTCGTTGAAGGGCACGTTCTCGGCCCAGATGGCCGCGTCGATCACCGGGCCGTTGCGCCAGTTGCGCGGGCGGCCCGGGCCGGCGTTGTAGGCCGCGGCGGCCAGCGCCATCGAACCGTCGAAGTCGTCGAGCGCGAGCTTCAGGTAGTTGGTGCCGATGGTGATGTTGGTTTCGCGGTCGTTGATCTGGCCGGGCGTGAAGTCGGTCAAGCCGATCTTGCGGGCGGTCCAGCGCGCCGTGGCGGGCATGACCTGCATCAGGCCCGAGGCGCCGACGCCCGAACGCGCGTCCATGATGAAGCGGCTTTCCTGGCGGATCAGGCCGTAGACGTAGGCCGGGTCCAGGCCGATGTCCTGGCTCTTGCGCAGCACCGTGTCGTGGAAGGGCATGGGAAAGCGCTGCTCGACGTCGATCACGCCCTTGGTGCGCTCGCTGGTGTTGATGCAGCGGTCCCACACCTCGCGCTGGCAGGCCAGGTCGGCGGCGGCCAACAGGGCGCGGTCGTCCATGCCGCCCTTGTCGTGCAGGTTGGTGGCGTAGTTCCACTCGCGCGTGCCTTCGGAGCGCAGGCCCATGCCGATGGCCTGCAGGCCGCGCTGCAGGCCCGGGTTGGTGCGCGCGGCGTTCTTTTCCTCGGGCGTAAGCGGCGCGGGCCGCGTGGCCGCCACGACGCGCTGGCCCAGCTCTTCGAGCGCCAGCATTTCATAGAAACCGCGCGTGCCGGCAATGCTGGTGTACAGCTCGCGGGCCTGGGCGCGGCGCTCGTCGCCGCCGGCGCTGCTCAGTGCGCGGGCCTTCCAGTAGACCCAGGTCGGGTCTTGCTGGGCGGCGTCGCTCATGGCGTTGATGGCGGGCGCGACGTCTTTCCACTGGCTGGCGCGCAGGGCGGCGCGCACGCGCCAGCCGAGCATGTCGTCGGACAGGTCGCTGTTCTTCGTGACGTTGCCGAAATAGCTCACGGCCATCGGCGAGAGCTTGTTCGCGGCCGCGCGGCCGATGATGCCCCAGACCCAGTTGCGCTCTTCGGCGGAGAGCATCGGGCCCCACTTGCCGTCGAGCTGCGCGGCGCCCTGGTCGGGATCGGCCACCGCGATCTTGATGAGCGCGAGCACCACCAGTTCCTTGCGCGACTTGGCGGCGACGAAGGCGCGGCCGGTGAGGAACTTGGCGGCGCTGGCGTTGACCTCTTCGAACAGCGGCAGCGCATCGGGCGCGGCGATGGTGACCGCGCCGCGCGCGGCGGCGGGCCGGTTGGCCTCGATGGCCAGGCGCGCCTTCTTCCAGGCGTCGTTGGTGGTCATCAGGCGGGCCGCGACCATGCGGTCGGCGGCGGTGAGGCAGCCGTCGTCGCTGTCCTTCTGCGCGAACCAGTTGCGGCGCACCTCGTCGGCCTGCGCCTGCGTGGCCGTTCCGGTGCGCAGCGTGTCGACCAGCACCGCGTAGCAGCGCACCTGGGCGTCGTCGCCCATGCGGAAGCCGGCGATGTTGGCGGCGAAGCCGTCCCAATCGCGGCGCTGGCCGAGCAGCAGCAGCCAGTCGTTGCGCAGGCGGTCTTCCTGGTAGGTGTTGGGGTAGCGCGCGTAGAAGTCCTGCACCTCGTTGGGCGCGGCCTCCTGCAGGCGGGCCTTGAGCTCCCAGTAGGCGGCCCAGGGTTCGAGAGCGTGGCCACGCGCTTGGGGCAGCAAGGCCGTGAGACGGGCCTTGTCGCCGCGCTGGAAGGCCTGCTTCATCTGGACCAGCACGTCGTCGTTGGTGTTGTTCTGCGCGGCGGCGGGCTGTTGCGACAGCAGCGCGGCGAGTGCGAGAACGGCGGAAAAAACCAGGGCGGGCGCGCCGCGACGCTGACGAGCGCGCGCGGATGCCAAAATGCTTGGGAACTGCATCGGGGGATTATGGACAAGTCAAAGGATGCCGACACCTCGGCCACGGCGAGTTTTCTGAAGGGTCAACTGCGAAAGGCACTCATCGAGCAACGCCTGGCGCTGCCCGACCGCCTTGCGCGGGCCGACCTGTTGCAGCGGGTGATGCGGATCTGGCTGGTCGGCCGGCCCGACACCGTGATCGGCGCCTACTGGCCGATCAAGGGCGAGTTCGACCCGCTGCCCGCACTGCATCGCTGGAAGGAAGACGGCGAACTCATGGAAGAAACGCAGCGCCGCCGCATCGGACTGCCGGTGATCGACAAAGTTCACAAGACGCTCACCTTCCATGCCTGGTACCCGGGCTGCCAGATGGAAGAAGACGCCTACGGCATTCCCAAGCCCAAGGACACCGAGCTGATCGTGCCGACCCTGCTGTTCGTGCCCTGCGTGGGCTACAGCGCGGGCGGCTACCGGCTGGGCTACGGCGGCGGCTTCTACGACCGCACGTTGGCGGCGCTGGAGCCCCGGCCGTTCACGGTGGGGCTGGGCTTCACGAACGGTTTCCTGGAAGACTTCGAGCCCGAGGCGCACGACCTGCCGCTGGACGCGATCCTGAACGACAACGGCGTCGTCTGGCCAGTCACTTGACTCTCCCCCAGGCTGCGCGCACTTCGTGTCGCTTCGCCAACCCCCTCACCGGGGGCAACACCAGCGGCCCGGCAAAGCCGGTTCCGCGGTGTTCCTGGAAGGGACAAATCCTTTCCATCAATCGAGGTTGTCGACGGTGTCGGGGTCGGGCACCTCGCCGATGGTCTGGCGCGTGGTCACGGCCTGCGCCTCCAGCCAGTCGGAAAAGGCCTTGATCTCCGGACGCAGCGCGTTGCGCGGCCCCGAGATGAGCCAGTAGGCCATCGGTGAATCCAGCCGGTGCTGCGGCAGCACCTCGATCAGGTCGCCGTTGGCCAGGCTTTCGGCAATGAGCGAGCTGCGCGCCAGCACCAGGCCCTGGCCCGTGAGCGCGGCCTGCACCATCTGGTACGCATAGTTGAAATAGAGCCAGCGCCGGGGCTGCGCGCGCTCCAGCCCGTTCACTTCGAACCAGCGCCGCCACGTGAGCCATTCCAGGTGCGTGCGGTGCGCGTCGCCGGCCTCGATGAGCGTGAAGCGGGCGATGTCGGCCGGCGTCTTGATCGGCGGGTTGCTCTTGATGAGCCACGGGCTCGCCACCGGCGTCAGCGTTTCGCCGAACAGCCGCACGGCCCCGGGCGGCATGCCTTCGGGTGGGCCGTAGCGCAGCGCGATGTCCACGTCGGCCACGTCGAGGTCGACCGCGATGTCGCTGGCGTCGATGCGGATGTCGATCTCGGGGTTGTCGCGCTGGAAGGCTTCCAGCCGCGGAATCAGCCACATCGAGGCGAACGAGGCAAACGTGGTGAGCGCCACGCTCTTGCGCCCCGCGCTCTGGCGGATCTGCCGCACAGCCATGTCGATGCGCGGCAGCGCCTGCTGCACCGACAGCAGCAGCTGCGCCCCGGCGCTGGTCAACTCCACGGCCCGCGTGTGGCGCAGGAACAGCGCCACGCCCACTTCCTCTTCGAGCGACTGGATCTGCCGGCTCACGGCCGACTGGGTGAGCGCCATTTCCTCGGCCGCGGCGCGGAAATTGAGGTGCCGCGCGACCGCCTCGAAGGCCCGCAGGTGCCCCGCGGAGATCGGGCGGGAGCGCAGGTGGGTTTGCGAATGTTGCATGGGTATGACTTTGGTGTGCGTTCCCGGCGCCCAGTTGATTGATGCGGGAATCGCATCAGTAGGCTACCTCGTTTTCATTGGACCTCCAAGGCCGCAAAAACGATCATTCATTCCCGAACTGCGCCAACCTCTCTGTCTGTCAAAGGCGCTTCGGATCAGCCAAGGAGTCCTCATCATGTCCACCGCCGTCTGCACCAACGAATCGCTCGCTTCCCTGTCCCGTTCCACCCGCACCGCGGCCATTCCGCCGGCCGTGCGCCGTGGCGCCTGGCAGATTGCGCCCGGCGAGGCGATGAGCCTGAAGGCGCGGTCGACGAGCGTGCTGCGCGTCAAGCAGGGCCGCGTGTGGGTCACGCCCGACGCCACCGCCCAAGGCCCCAGCGAAGACATCGTGCTGGCCCCGGGCGAGTCGCTCACCGTGGCCGCCGGCCAGCGCATCGTCATGGAAGCCTGGGATGGCTACGGTGCCACCTATGTGTGGGACCCGGTCTGACCGACCGCCTGCACTCCCGGCTCTTCTGAACAAAGGCGGCTTCGGCCGCCTTTTTCTTTGCCCGTCGTTTTCAGTTTTCCGTCAGTCAGCCGGTCAGGTGCTGATGTCGAAGCTGGCGCGCAGCGCCAGGAAGTGCGCCAGCGCCGCCTCGCCGCGCAGGGCCCGCAGGCCGGAGACCGGGTCGGGGCCTTCGCATTCGGCCAGGCCCATCGCAAACCCGCTGTAGCGCCGGGCGGCCAGCGGGCCGTCGTGGACCACCACGAGCGCCACGTGGCGCGGATCGCGCTGCAGCCGCGCCATCAGCGCCTGCACCGCCTCGCGCGGCCCCTCGAAATGCTGGCAGAAGCACTGGCCGTCGAACACCAGCAGGCCGGAGATGCCGTCCTCGGCGTTGCGCGCGCGGGCCTGGGTGACGATCGCGCCCACGGTGGCGGGCGGCAGGTCGGGGGCGAGCAGGCTGCAATAGAGGAATTCGTACAGGGGTTCTGCAGAGGCTTGTTCTTGTGTCATGCGGTGCAAGAAGGGGACATCGTTTCGAGTCTAGGGGGCCATCCTGCGCCCCGAAATGTCAAAAGACATAGCCCCGCCAGCCTATAGTGCGGCGTGAAGTTCGAGGACTACCCCGTTGCCGCCTCCCCGCCGCAGGGTGCGAACCCCTGCGAACACTGCGCGCTGCGGCGCCTGGAGGCCTTCCTGCCGGTGACGGCGCAGCAGCTGGAGGCGATCCAGTCCTTTCGCACCGGCACCCGGCGCGTCGAGGCGGGCGGCACCATCGTCGACGAGCACCGCGCCAGCCCGCAACTGTTCACGCTCTACGCGGGCTGGGCCTTCCGCTACAAGACCCTGAGCGACGGCCGGCGGCAGATCCTGGGTTTTCTGCTGCCCGGCGACTTCATCGGCCTGCAGGACGAGTTTGCCGACGGCCAGACCCACGGCGTCGAGGCCGTGACCGACGCCACGCTGTGCGCCTTCGCCCGCGAGCGGCTGTGGGCCCTGTTCCAGACCCAGCCCCGGCTCGGCTACGACATCACCTGGCTGGCCGCGCGCGAGGAAAAGCTGGTGGACGACCACCTCGTCACCGCCGGGCGCCGCAACGCCGGCGAGCGCGTGGCCATGCTGCTCATGCACCTGTACCGCCGCGCCCAGCGCGTGGGCATGGTGCGCGACGGCTGGGTGGAGTTTCCGTTCAACCAGCAGCACATCGCCGACGCGCTGGGGCTGTCGCTGGTGCACACCAACAAGACGATGCGACGGCTGCAGCGCCTGAGCCTGTACAAGCTCGACGGCGGCTGGCTGCGCATCCTGGAGCCGCACGCGCTCGAAACGCTGGGCGACTACTTCGAGCGCCCGCTGCGGCCGGTGCCCATGATCTGAAGGCGCCGCCTGCCTCAGCGCGCCGCCACCAGCTGCCGCAGGTCGCCCAGGTAGGCCTGCAGCCGCCGCACCGCCTGCTCGCGCTGCGTGGCGCTGGTGGTGTTGTGCAGCGCCGCCAGGTTGCGGCAGCCTTCCTGCAGCAGCGCCTGCTGCTGCTCGCGCCAGGGGCCGGGCGGCGGATCGGCGATGCGCTGGATGTAGGCATGCAGCGCGGCGCGGGCCTCGGCCGGCGACGCGCGCGGGCCGCCGTTGCCGCCCTGGAAGCCGCGCAGCAGCACCAGCGCCTCCTGCTGGCGCTGGCGCCGCTCCTCGTACGCCAGCTTCGGGCTGAACACCGACTGCGCCACCTGCTGGCGCAGCAGCGCGCGCTGCTCGGTCGTCAGGCGGCCGTAGAAGTCTTCCTGGCGCTCGAGGAACTGGTCGTAGCGCTTGTCCTGCACCTGCGCGGGGCTGCGATCGAGCCAGTCCTTGCGGTACTCGGTGTTGTTCTTGGCGTACTTGCGTTCGAGCTGCTGCAGCTGCGCGTCGCTCAGGCTCAGCGCGAGTTCAGCGCTGGCGGCCTCGGCACGCTCGGTGACGGCGAGCAGGCGCTCGCGGACCCGGTCGGCCAGCTGGCAGGCCTGGACCGGCGTCACGTCGGCGCTCGCCAGGCCCTGGGCTTCCTGCAGCAGGCCGATGATGCGCGGCAGCTCGTTCTGGCGGTGCCAGGCCAGCAGTTGGGCGAGCTCGTCGCGCACCTTGGGGGTCTGGGCGCCATCGAAGTCGAAGTAGCCGTCGAGCCACCAGTAGCTCAGCTCGGGCAGGTTGTTGTAGGCGAGCTTGACCGCGCTGCAAGCCCCCAGGGCAGCGGCCAGCAGCAGCACACCGATAATTCGGGCCAGTCCAGCACAACGAATCCGGGAAGAAAAGCGCATGAATCAGACTCCGCAGCAGAGCAACCAGGGACCGGTCGACGTCGTCATCATGGCGGCCGGCAAGGGCACGCGCATGAAGAGCAAGCTGCCCAAAGTGTTGCATCGTTTGGCCGGCCGCGCCTTGCTGGCCCATGTGACCGACACCGCCGCGCGCATCGGCGCGCGCCATGTCGTGGTCGTGACGGGCCACGGCGCCGAGCAGGTCGAGACCGCGATCAAGGCCACGGCCGTGAACGCCGCCGCGCTCGGCTTCGCGCGCCAGGAGCCCCAATTGGGCACCGGCCACGCCGTGCAGCAGGCCACGCCGCTGCTGCCGGACGACGGCACCGTGGTGATCCTTTCGGGCGACGTGCCGCTCATCGCCGAGGACACGCTGCGCACCCTCATCGCCGCCAGCGGCGGCGAGCGGCTCGCGCTGCTGACCATCGAACTCGACGACCCCACGGGCTACGGCCGCATCATCCGCACCCGTGCCGGCGGCGAGGTGACGGCCATCGTCGAGCACAAGGACGCCACCGAGGCGCAGCGCGCCGTGCGCGAGATCAACAGCGGCGTGATGGCCGCGCCCGCACGGCTGCTCAAGGGCTGGCTCGCGCGGCTGGACAACAAGAACGCCCAGGGCGAGTACTACCTGACCGACATCGTGAAGTTCGCGGCCGACGACCGCGTGCCGGTGGTGGCGCATGTCACGACCGACGCGCTGCAGGTGGCCGGCATCAACAGCCCGGCCCAGCTCGCGGCGCTGGAGCGGGCCTGGCAGTTGCGCCAGGCCAACGCGCTGATGGAACAGGGCGTGCGCCTGGCCGACCCGGCGCGCTTCGACCTGCGCGGCACGCTGAGCTGCGGCGCCGACGTGGACATCGACGTCAACTGCGTGTTCGAAGGCACGGTGTCGCTGGGCGAAGGCGTGCGCATCGGCGCGAACTGCGTCATCGCCAACGTGCGCATCGAGGCCGGCGCGGTGATCCACCCCTTCACCCACATCGACGGCGAGAAGGCCGGCGTGACGGTGGGCGCGGGCGCGCTGGTCGGGCCGTTTGCGCGACTGCGGCCCGGTGCCCAGCTGGGCGCCGAGGTGCACATCGGCAACTTCGTCGAGGTCAAGAACTCCACGCTGGCGGCCGGCGCCAAGGCCAACCACCTGGCCTACCTGGGCGACGCCACGGTGGGCGAGCGCGTGAACTACGGCGCGGGCAGCATCACGGCCAACTACGACGGCGCCAACAAGCACCGCACCGTGATCGAGGCCGACGTGCACGTGGGCAGCAACTGCGTGCTCGTAGCGCCCGTGACCATCGGCGCGGGCGGCACCATCGGCGGCGGCTCGACGGTGAACAAGTCGACCGAGCCGGGCGCACTGACCGTGGCGCGGGGCAAGCAGGTCAGCTTCGCGAACTGGAAGCGGCCGCAGAAGTTGCCGAAGAACTGACGGCGGCTTCGGGCTCTGGTTCGGGGCAGGCGCCCTGCCCCGGACCTCACCAGCCCGTCAGCAGGCGCACGAAGCGCATCACCGGCCGCGCCGCCACCGGCGCCGCGGCCCGGGCCGCGCGCTGGGGCGCATGCACCCGCAGGTGCACCGCCGTCACCGCCGACACCTCGATCCACCCGCCCTGCGGCACGCAGTGCATGTCGCCCTCGCCGAGCAGCGTCTCGGTCATGAACACCGTCTCGCCCAGCCAGCCCGGCGGCGACACCACGCGGGCGCGGCCCTCGGCCAGCTGCAGCCAGGCGCCCGCGTCGACGGCGGTGCGCAGCGACTGGCCGGGTTCGAGGACGATGGAATCGGGGGCTTCGGACAGGGTGGTGATCATGGCGGACCTCGGGTGGATGTGGGCTTCATCGTAGGAATTCCGTCGCCCGAAAAACAGGCACACCCGGTGGCTATTGCGACCGGAACAGCCGGGCCGCCACGCCATCTGTTATGGTCTTTTTCCCAGTCAACTGCATCTGTTTTCGGATGCCCGATGCGGGGAACATCGACCCATGGACTCGCTACCGCTCTACCGCCAGCTCGCGGCGCACTACGTCGACGCGATCCACGCCGGTTCGCTCAAGGCCGGCGACAAGCTCCCCTCGCTGCGCAGCCTGATGCGGCTGCACGACATCAGCCTCTCGACCGCGCTGCAGGTGTGCCGCGCCATGGAAAGCGAAGGCTGGGTCGAGGCGCGCGACCGCTCGGGCTACTTCGTGCGCCGTCCGCAGCGCCTGGCCATCGCGGCCATGGAAGAGCCCGTGTCCGGCCTGCCGCCCGACCCGGCGCAGTTCGTCAACATGCGCACGCGCATGGCCAACTTCATGGCGCGCGGGCGCCTCAACGACGTGAAGCTCAACTTCGCGATCTCGCGCGCCGCCCCCGAGCTCTACCCGGCCGAGGCGCTGCGCAACGCCATGACGCGCGCGCTGCGCCAGCGCCCCGAGCTGCTGACCACGGCCTCTTCGCAAAAAGGCCATGAGCAGTTCCGCCAGGTGGTGGCCCAGCGCAACCTGCGCGTGGGCATGACGGTGGCGCCCGACGACGTGCTGGTCACCAACGGCTGCATCGAGGCGCTGAACCTCGCGCTGCGCGCCATCGCCAAGCCCGGCGACACCGTGGCCGTCGAATCGCCCACCTTCTACGGCCTGCTGCAGGTGCTCGAAAGCCTGGGCCTGCGCGGGCTGGAGATTCCCACCAGCCCGCAGACCGGCATCTCGCTGGAAGCGCTCGACCTGGCCATCCACACCTACGACGACATCAAGGCCGTGGTGGTGGTGCCGCACCTGCAGAACCCCATCGGCAGCGTGATGCCCGACGCCCACAAGCAGCGGCTGGTGCAGCTGTGCGAAAGCCACGGCATCGCGCTGGTCGAGGACGACACCTACAGCGACCTGGTGGAAACCGAGGTGCCGCCGCGCGCCATCAAGTCCTGGGACCGCACGGGCAACGTGGTGTATTGCGCCTCGCTGCACAAGGTGCTGGCGCCGGGCCTGCGGCTGGGCTGGATCACGGCCGGACGCTGGCATGCGCAGGTGGAGATGCTCAAGTACGCGCAGACGCGCAACAACGAGGCGCTGGCGCAGATCGCCGCGGGCGAGATCATTGCCAGCGGCGGCTACGACCGCCACCTGCGCCGGCTGCGCGAACGCCTGCACACGCAGCGCGACCAGACGGCCGACGCCATCGCCCGCTACTTCCCGGCCGGCACGCGGTTGAACCTGCCGCGCGGCGGCTTCCAGCTGTGGGTGGAGCTGCCCGAGCGGCTGTCGTCGGTGGCGGTGTTCGAGGCGGCCCTGCGCGAGCACATGCTGGTGGCGCCGGGCGCGCAGTTCTCGAACGCCTCGCGCTTCGACCACTACCTGCGCATCAACTGCGGCTGGCCCTTCAGCGAAGCGGTCGACGCGGGGCTGCGCCGGCTCGGGCGGATCGTCGAGGAAGGCTGCGCGGCGCAGAAGCACCCGCCGGCGACGGGGGTGCGATCGCCGCGCGCGGCGGCTCAGTCGAGCAGCGCCAGGGCCGCGTAGTCGCCCACCTTGTCGCCGAGCCCGGCGGGCACCAGCAACACGCCGCGCGTGAGCGGCGGCAGCTTGCCGTCGACCTGCGCCTGCAGCCGCGGCAGCACGAAATCGCGGTGGTGCCAGAACACGCTGCCGCCCAGGCTGATGCGCTGCAGGTCGAGCGTGATGACCAGGTTGTAGAGCATGCGGCCGATCACGCGGCACAGCGCGTCGGCCTTCTCGAGGGCCGCGGCGTCACCGGCCGCGGCGGCCGTGAACAGATCGGCCGCGGGCTGGCCGAAGCGGTGCGCGATCGAATTGCCGCCCGCCAGCGCTTCCACGTCGCCCAGGTTGCCGCAGCCGCACAGCGCGCCGCTGTCGTCGTCGACCACGAAGCTGTGGCCCGCATGGCCGGCGTTGCCGTTCTTGCCGCGCAGCGCCTTGCCGTCGACGCACAGGCCCACGCCCACGCCCGTGCTCCAGGTGGCGTAGGCGCAGTTGTCGAGCCCCTTCAGCGCGCCCCAGTGGCGCTCGGCCTCGAGCGCGGCCACGGCGTCGTTCTCGACGCGCACGCGGGCGAAGCGGCGCGCCAGCGGCGCCTCGACGATGGCCGTCATCCAGTTGTTGGGCAGCCCGCGCGAGGGGCCGGCGATGCCGCCGCAGATGTTGGGCGTGGCCAGCTCGACCATGCCGTCGTGCAGCTCGAAAGGCCCGGTCGACGACACGCCCACGCGGTCGATGCTCGCCGGGTCGATGCCCTGCTCGGCGCACACCTCGTCGATGAGCCGCAGGATCTGCACCGCCACGGCGTCGTTGCTGCCGGTCTTGGCGGTGGGCTCGCTGCGGCGGCCGATCAGCGGCGCGTCGCTCGAAGCGGAAAGGCTCACGGCGACCTTGGTGCCGCCGATGTCTACGCAGGCTCTCATTGCGGGGTTCTCTTCTTTCTCAGGCGTTTCTCAGAGCAGCCGCGCCACCAGCGCCGCGATCATGCTGAGCACCACCGTGCTCGCGATCGGCAGCTGCCAGTCGCGGCCGAAGGCGCGAAACTCGAAATCGCCGGGCAGCCGTCCGAAGCCGAAGCGGCGCAGCCAGGCGGTCAGGCCGCTCATGAGCACCAGCGCCAGGACGACGACGATCAGCCAGCGGAACATGCAGACAGTCTAGGCGGCCAGTACGGCCAGGGCTTGTCGGTGAAGTTCGGGTGTGGCGGCCGCGATCACGCGCTGGTCGGCGTTCAGCCCCAGCGGCCGGCCCTCCCAGTCGGTGACGACGCCGCCCGCGGCCTCGATCAGACCCGCCGGGCCCAGGAAGTCGTAGGGCTGCAGCCCCGTCTCGACCACGAGGTCGATGGTGCCGCCCGCGAGTTGCGCGTAGCCGTAGCAGTCGCCGCCGAAGCGGCGCATCGCGCACTGGCGGCTCAGGCGGTCGAAGGCGCTCCAGTCGGCCGGCGAGAAGATGTCGGGCGAGGTGGTGACGATGCGGGCCTTGGCGATCTCGGTGCAGCCGCTCACGCGCACGGGCTGGCCGTCGCGCGTGGCGCCCTTGCCGGCCTCACCGATCCAGCGCTCTTTCAGCACCGGCATGTCGACCATGCCGAACACCACGCGCCCGCCCTGCAGCACGCCGATGAGCGTGCCCCACAGCGGCGAGCCGGTGATGAAGCTGCGCGTGCCGTCGATCGGGTCGAGCACCCAGATGCGGTCGGCATCGAGGCGCTCGGGGCCGTGCTCCTCGCCGAAGATGCCGTCGGTGGGCACGCGTGCGCCGAGGATCTCGCGCATCGCCGTCTCGGCGGCGCGGTCGGCCAGCGTGACCGGGCTTTCGTCGGCCTTGGTGATGATGTCCAGTGGCGTGCGGAAGTAGCGCATCGACTGGGCGGCGGCCGCATCGGCCAGCGCACCGGCGATCGCGGAAAGGTCGGGGGCGGAAGAGCTCATGGGAAGGAGAACGCGTGCCAAAAGCTGCGATTAGACCCGAGCCCACGGCCCTTGCGCCATCGCCGGGGCATTCGTGCGCCCGGCCCCTTCACCTGCGGGCTAGCGCTGCTGGCCCCAGCGCCGCACCGTGAGCCGCTCCAGCGTGCGAAAGCCCAGGCTTTCCACCAGCAGGCCGATCAGCACCACCAGCGCGAGGCCGGCGAACACGCGGTCGGTGTACAGCTCGTTGCGGTTCTGGAAGATGTACCAGCCCAGCCCGCCCTTGCCCGACGAGGCGCCGAACACCAGCTCGGCCGCGATCAGCGTGCGCCAGGCAAAGGCCCAGCCGATCTTCAGTCCCGACAGGATCGACGGCAGCGCGGCCGGCACCAGGATCTGCAGCACGTAGCGCAGCCCCTTCAGCCCGTAGTTGCGCCCCGCCATGCGCAGCGTCTCGGGCACGCCCTGGAAGCCCGCGTACGTGTTGAGCGCCAGCGGCCATAGCACCGAATGGATCAGCACGAACACCAGGCTGCCGCGGCCCAGCCCGAACCACAGCAGCGCCAGCGGCAGCAGCGCGATCGCGGGCAGCGGGTTGAACATCGAGGTCAGCGTGTCCAGCAGGTCGCGCCCGATGCGCGTGGACACGGCCAGCGTCGTGAGCCCGAAGGCCAGCAGCACGCCCGCGAGGTAGCCCTGCAGCAGCACGGCCAGCGAGATGCGCACCTTCTCGACCAGCTCGCCGCTGGCCAGCCCCTCGGCCAGCGCGCGGGCGGTGGCGGTGAAGGTGGGCAGCAGCAGGTCGTTGTCCTGCCAGCGCGCCGCCAGCTCCCACAGCACGGCGATGACGGCAAGGATCAGGCCCTTGCGCAGCCAGGTGTGCGAGGCCAGGCGCGTGGTCAGCGGCAGCGCGCGTTCGACCGGCAGCTCGGTGAAGGGCTCGAGTGTGCGTTCGTATTCGGGACGGATGGGTGGCGTCAGGGTGCTCATGGGGTGCCCTGTTCTTCCTCGAACAGCATGTCGTGGATGCGCCGCGCGGTCGCCTGGAAGTCGGCGCCGCCCAGGCTGTCCAGCGAGTAACCGTGGCTGTTGAGTTCGGCGCGCATGCGCCCCGGATGCGGCGACAGCAGCGCCACGCGGTTGCCGACCACCAGCGCTTCCTCGATCGAATGCGTGACGAACAGCAGCGTGAAGCGCACCTCGTCCCACAGCTCGAGCAGCTCCTGCTGCATGCGGCGGCGCGTGAGCGCGTCGAGCGCGGCGAAGGGCTCGTCCATCAGCAGCACGCGCGGCTGCATCGCCAGCGCACGCGCAATCGCCACGCGCTGCTTCATGCCGCCCGAGAGCTGGTGCGGGTGCACGTCGGCGAATTTCGAGAGGCCCACCTTGTCCAGGTAATGCAGCGCGCGCTCGGCCGCCTCCTTGCGCCCCAACGTGCGCGATGCGAGCAGCGGGAACATCACGTTCTGCTTCACCGTCTTCCACGGCGGCAGCTGGTCGAACTCCTGGAACACGACGATGCGATCGGGCCCCGGCTGCGTCACGCGCCGGCCGTCGAGCCGGATCTCGCCCTCGACCGGCGGGATGAACCCGGCCACCGCCTTGAGCAGCGTCGACTTGCCGCAGCCCGAGGGCCCGAGCAGCACGAAGCGGTCGGCGGCATGCACGTCGAAGCTCACGCGGTGCGTGGCGCGCACCACGCGTTCGGGCGTGCGGTACTCGAGGCTGACGCCCTCGACCTGCAGCAGCGCCTCGTGCACGTACAGCGGTGCCGCGTCGCCCGTGGCCACCACGCCGCGCCGCCGGGCCGGCCGCTGCGGTGCCACGCTGCCGCCGAGGAAGGCCGCGGCGGGCGGCCCCGCCAGGCGCTCGAGCCGGGACAGCATCGCGTCAGTTCCCCGAAGCCGTGTGCGCGTCGTCGAAGAAATAGTCCTTCACCGACGCCGGCTTGTTCTTGATCGCGCCCACGCGGTGCATGAACTCCGCGAACACGTAAGTGTTCTGCGGCGCGGTCTTGAACTGCACCTCGGGGTTCTTGATGATCTTGAGCAGCAGCTCGCGGTCGAGCTTGGCGTTGCTCACCTTCAGGTAGATGTCGGCCGCCTTCTCGGGGTTGGCCGTGACGAACTTCGCCGCCTCGTCGAGCGCATCGACGAAGGCCTTGTAGGTCTTGGGGTTCTCGTTGCGGAATTTCTCCGTCGCGTACAGCACCGTGGCCGACGACGGCCCGCCCAGCACCTGGTACGAGTTCAGCACGATGCGCGCGTTCGGATTGCCCGCGAGCTCCTGCTCCTGGAACGGCGGATTGCCGAAGTGCCCCGTGATCTCCGTGCCGCCCTTGATGATCGCCGCCGCCGCATCGGGGTGCGGCAGCGCCACGCTGATCTTGTCGAGCCGATTGAACTCCTTGTCGCCCCACAGCTTGGCCGACGCGATCTGCAGCACCCGCGACTGCACCGACACGCCCACGGCGGGCAGCGCGATGCGGTCCTTGTCCGTGAAGTCGGCGATCGACTTCACGTTCGGGTTGTTGCTCACCAGGTAGTACGGGAAGTTGCCCAGCGAGGCCACGCCCTTCACGTTCTGCTTGCCCTTGGTGCGGTCCCACAGCGTGAGCAGCGGCCCCACGCCCGCACCCGCGATCTCGATGTTGCCCGACAGCAGCGCGTCGTTCACCGCCGAGCCGCCCGAGAGCTTGACCCATTCCACCTTCGCATCCACCCCCGCGGCCTTCGCGTGCTTCTCGATCAGCTTCTGCTCCTGCGCCACGTTGAGCAGCAGGTAGACGATGCCGAACTGCTCGGCGATGCGAATCTGCCCTTCGGCGTGCGCGGCCAGGCTGCCGGCGAGAAGGCCGAGGCCGGTGACGAGCGCGGCGGCGCGGCGGGTGAAGCGGTTCATTGGAAAGTCCGGAAAAGGGAAAGAAAAGAAATCAGAACGGCGTGTCGCCCACGATGGTGGTGCGGTTGAGCCGGCGGCGCAGGTGGTCGGGCGTGCCTGCCGCGAGGTGCATCAGCGAGCGGTTGTCCCAGAACACCAGGTCGTGCGGCGCCCACGCGTGGCGGTACACGAACTCGGGCTTCACGCTGTGCGCGAACAGCTTGGCCAGCAGCGCATCGCTCTCATCCTGCGGCAGGCCGACGATGCGCGTCGTGAAGTGCTCGCTGACGAACAGCGCCTTGCGCCCCGTCTCCGGGTGCGTGCGCACCACGGGTTGCACGGCGGGAGCGACCTGATCGATCTGCGCTTGTGAAAGCTTCGGCCGCCACGGGTTCTTCGCACGCAGTTCCTCGTACTTCGCGAGGTAGCTGTGCTCCGCCTTCAGCGGCAGGATGCGTTGCTGCAGCTCGGTAGGCAGCGCCTCCCATGCCAGGTGCTGGTCGGCGAACAGCGTGTCGCCGCCCTCGCTCGGCAGCTCCTGCGCGTGCAGCAGCGAGCCCAGACTGGGGTTGGGCTTGTACGAAATGTCGGAGTGCCAGTACACGCCCGCGTCGCCGAGACCGATCGGCTCGCCGTTCTCCTTGATGTTCGAGACGATCAGGATCTCGGGGTGGTTCTTCAGCTGGAACTGGTGCAGCACGTGGATCTCGAGCGGCCCGAAGCGGCGGCTGAAGTCGATGTGCTGCGCGGGCGTGATGCGCTGGTCGCGAAAGACCAGCACGTGGTGGTCCAGGTGCGCGCGGTGGATGCGTTGGAAATCGGCGGCGTTGATCGGCTCAGCGATGTCGAGCCCGACGATCTCCGCGCCGACCGGCGCATCGAAAGGCCGCACCTCGAAGTGCTGCGCGGGCGCCTCTGCGGCGGGGGTAGCGCGGGAAAGAACGGCAGTCATGCCGCGAATGTAGAAGCGCGCCCTCCATTCCCCAACGAAGTCTTTGTTGCTTGCTTATGACCAACTCTTTCCGTTGAAAGCACAAGCCCCGGGCCGAGCGCAGCGATGGCCCGCCCGGCATCCAAGCCCCTCTGGCTGCGCCGAGGAGCGCAGCGTTTCGCGGATCAGGGCTCGCAGCTGTTTGAGCGAAGCGAGTTCTGCGAGACCCCGCGAAACGCGAGCACCGCAGGTTGCCCGCAGCGAAGCGAAGGGTCGCAGACAGTGGGGTCGCCTTTTCTTTGCTTACTTTCTTTTGGCGAAGCAAAAGAAAGTAAGTCGCCCGCCGGGGCGAGTCCCGGCCTCAGGAAGCAAACACCCAGCCAAAACCCAAACAGTCAGAGCGTATGACTCCGATCCCCTTCAGAGAACCCGACGGCGTCCCAAGGTTCGCCCACAGCAAACCCCACCACCTTGAACAACTCCCCCATCTCATGCTCATGAATCAACCGAGCCGCCATCCCCCGCTGCGCCACGGTCCCTTGCTCCATCAACCCCAACATCCCGCAGTTCAAAAGAAACCGCGCCTGGCTCGTGTAGCCAAGAACAGCAAGCCCCGCCTCCTGCCCCGCCACAGCAATCCCCGTGAAGTCCACATGCGCCGTGATGTCCTTGTACCCCACCTCCGACAGAGGATCGCCATCCGCCTGATGCCCCCGATGGCACATCACTGTCCCCATGTGCCGTTGCGGGTGGTAGTACTCGCCCTCGGGAAACCCGTAATCGATGAGAAAAGCCGCCCCCTTCCCGAGCCGATCCGCCAGCGTCGCAATGAACGCCTGCGCCTGCGGATGCACCTCCGTGAGGTAGTCGTGCACCCCAGGCACCTCGACCGGCGGCCGCAGATCCGTCGGCCGGTCCGCCCACGTCCA
Source organism: Variovorax sp. GW821-FHT06D12 (assembly GCF_059419205.1). Classification (NCBI taxonomy): domain Bacteria; kingdom Pseudomonadati; phylum Pseudomonadota; class Betaproteobacteria; order Burkholderiales; family Comamonadaceae; genus Variovorax; species Variovorax sp. GW821-FHT06D12. The sequence goes on from NZ_JBWKRI010000005.1 coordinate 319,863, forward strand.
CCCATCCCCCGCCGGATTCCTCACCACCCCCCGCTCGAACCAAGCCCCCTTCACCCGCGCCAGCAACTGCACCGGCATCGCATCGAGCACTTCATTGCCGACCACCACGCCCTGCATGGACTCAGGCAGCTCCCCGAGCCATTCGACCCGCCCCGCATACCCCGCCAGCGCCTGCTGCTGCCGCTCACGCAAGGTGCCCGACAGGTCGACGATGCGATAGCGCACATCGCCGCGCCCCATCTCGCCCAGCGCATGCAGCAGCTGCACCGCCAGCGCCCCCGAGCCCGCGCCGAACTCCCACACCGTGTCGGTGCCGGTCTTCTCCAGCGCCTCGAGCACCTGCACCGCGAGCGTGTGGCCGAACATCGGCGTCAGCTCGGGCGCGGTCACGAAGTCGCTGCCGGATGAGGGCATGTGGCCGAACTTGGCCGAGGTGTTGGCGTAGTAGCCCAGCCCCGGCGCATACAGGGCCAGGGCCATGAAGCGGTCGAAGCCGATCCATCCGCCGGCGCGCTCGACGGAGCGGGCAATCAGATGGTCGAGGGCGATGGGTAAACTGTTTGTCGTTGGCGTCGTCACGGCGCCATTGTCCTCTTCCTGTCTTCTGTTTTCTTCCTCCGAATGAGCGCCATCCCACCCTCCTCCCCCGATCGCCGCCGCACCGTCCTCGTCACGGGCGCGGGCCGCCGGCTGGGTCGCGAGATCGCGCTGGCGCTCGCCGCGGGCGGCTGGCAGGTGGCCGTGCACTACCGCAGCTCGCGTGCCGAGGCCGAGCAGACCGTGGCCGACTGCGCCGCGCGCTCGGGCGACTCGGCGCTGTTCGAGGCCGACCTGGCCGACGAACAGGCCACGCGCGCCCTGCTGCCGCGCGTGGCGGCGCGCTTTCGCGCTGTCGATGCCGTGGTGCACAGCGCCGCCCTCTTCGAACACGACGACGCCGCCAGCTTCAGCTACGCGCTCATGGAGCGCCACGCGCGCAGCAACACCGGCGCGGCCATCCTGCTGGCGCAGGCGCTGCACGACCACCTGGCCCGGCGCGACGCGCAGGGCGGCGCCGTGGTGCACCTGCTCGACCAGAAGCTGTGGAACCCGAACCCCGACTTCCTGAGCTACACGCTCTCCAAGGCCGCACTCGAAGCCGCCACCCCCATGCTCGCGCTGGCGCTGGCGCCGCGCGTGCGCGTGGTGGGCGTGGCACCCGGCCTCACGCTGGCGAGCCACATGCTCGACGACGACAAGTTCGCGCAGCTGCACAAGCTGTCGCCGCTGGGCCGCTCGTCCACATCGGAAGACGTGGCCGCCACCGTGAAGTTCGCGCTGGAAAACAGCTCGATCACCGGCACCACGCTGCTCGTCGACGGCGGCCAGCACCTCATGAAATTCGAGCGCGACTTCTCGCTCATGTGACGAGCACCACCACCATGTCCACGAACACACCGCACGGCCACCAGACACTCACCCTCCAGGGCCTGCGCTTCGACGCCAACCTGGGCATCCTGGAGCAGGAAAAGACCGCGCCGCAGCCGATCCTGGTGGACGCCGAGCTCAACCTCGGCCCGCAGCCGCTGCTGCCGCAGGACGACGACATCTTCCACGTGCTGGACTACCGCAAGGTGCGCCGCATCATCATCGACGAGTGCACTGCCGAGCACGTCAACCTGCTCGAAAGCCTGATCGGCAAGCTCGCGCAGCGCCTGCTGCAACTGCCCGGCGTGCGGGGCGTGCGCGTGAAGATCGCCAAGCTCGAAATCTTCGACGACTGCGAAGTTGCCATCCGCATCGAAGCCGGGGAATGGTGATCCAAGGCAAAATCGGGGGTCTTTCCCCTGATTTGCCCGAAGTAGCCCCCCAATGAACGCCGTCTGGATCGACGATACGCCCGAAGCCGGTGCGCCCTCCAACTCGCTGAAGATCGAACGCGAGACGCACAAGCTCGAGAAGCGCCTGTGCCGCCAGGTCGGCCAGGCCATCGTCGACTACAACATGATCGAAGAGGGCGACAAGGTCATGGTGTGCGTCTCGGGCGGCAAGGACAGCTACGCGCTGCTCGACATCCTGCTCAAGATGAAGGCGCGCGCGCCCATCCACTTCGACATCGTCGCGGTCAACCTCGACCAGAAGCAGCCCGGCTTTCCCGAAGAGGTGCTGCCCAAGTACCTGAGCGAGCTCGGCGTGGCCTTCCACATCGAGAACCAGGACACCTACAGCATCGTCAAGCGCGTGATCCCCGAGGGCAAGACCACCTGCGGCCTGTGCAGCAGGCTGCGCCGCGGCATCCTGTACCGCGTGGCCGACGAGCTGGGCGCCACCAAGGTCGCGCTGGGCCACCACCGCGACGACATGCTGCAGACCTTCTTCCTCAACATGTTCTTCGGCGGCAAGTTGAAGAGCATGCCGCCCAAGCTGGTGAGCGACGACGGCAAGCACATCGTGATCCGTCCGCTGGCCTACGTGGCCGAAAAGGACACCGTGCGCTGGGCCCAACACCGCGAGTTCCCGATCATTCCCTGCACGCTGTGCGGCAGCCAGGAGAACCTGCAGCGCAAGCAGGTCGGCGAGATGCTGCGCGAGTGGGACAAGAAGTACCCCGGCCGCGTGGAGAACATGTTCACCGCGCTGCAGAACGTCGTGCCTTCGCACCTGCTGGACGGAACGCTGCACGACTTCCAGGGTCTGAAGGCGACGGGCGTGGCCGACGAGAACGGCGACAAGGCCTTCGACACGCCCGCTTTCGACCTGCTCTCCCAGGCACCCTCCGCCCTGCGCATCGTCCAGGGCTGACTCGGGCAACCCAGGGGAATTTAGGGCACTTGGCCCGGAGACCCTTATGTATCGTGCATTTTCAGCTCTATTTTTGGTAGCAACCCTGAGCGGCTGCGCCACCTCCTGGGTGGTCGACAGCAACGTCAAGAGCTTTGCCACGCCGGGCACGACCGTGCCGCCCGGCGCCACCTACCGCTTCGAGCGCCTGCCTTCGCAGCAGGCCGACACGGCGCGCCAGGAAGGCCTGGAGGCCATGGCCGCGGCCGCGCTCGACAAGGTCGGCCTGCGCCGCGACGACACAAGGCCGCAGTACACGGCGCAGATCGGCGCGCGCGTCACGGCGGCGCTGTCGCCCTGGGCCGATCCGTGGCTGTACGGGCCCGGCCCCTGGGGCTACGGCTACGGCGGCTACTACGGCCACCGCTGGTATGGCAGCGGCTGGTACGGCGGCCCGATGTTCACGCCGCCGGCCAACCCCTGGTACCAGCGCGAGGTGAGCCTCGTGCTGCGCGAGGCGGGCGGCAGCCACCGCGTGGTGTACGAGACCCGCGCGCGCAACGACGGCCCCTACAGTTCGAGCGCGGCGATCCTGCCGGTGATGTTCGAGGCCGCGCTGCAAGGCTTTCCGAACCCGCCGCCGGGCGAGCGCCGCGTGAACATCGAGCTCACACCGGCCGCCAGGAAATGACGCACTTCTAGAATTCGGACGGATGGAAGCCAATCTCACCCGCCTGATCGCCGTGCGCCACGGCGAGACCGCCTGGAACGTCGACACCCGCATCCAGGGCCACCTCGACATCGGCCTCAATGCCACCGGGCTCTGGCAGGCGCAGCGCGCCGGGCAGGCGCTGGCCGACGAGCCGATCGCGGCGGTCTATGCCAGCGACCTCTCGCGCGCCTGGCAGACCGCCCAGGCCATCGCCGAGCCCCACGGCCTCGAGGTGCAGCCCGACCTGGGCCTGCGCGAGCGCGCCTTCGGCCGCTTCGAGGGCATGAGCTTCGCCGAGATCGAGGCCACGCTGCCCGAGGACGCGCGCCGCTGGCGCGAGCGCGACCCCGAGTTCGAGCCCGAAGGCGGCGGCGAAAGCCTGCTGACCTTTCGCGACCGCGTGACAGGCACCGCCTCGGCCATCGCCGCGCGCCACCCGGGCCAGCTGGTGGTGCTGGTGGCCCACGGCGGCGTGATGGACGTGCTCTACCGCGCCGCCACGCGCCAGGAGCTGCAGGCGCCGCGCACCTGGCAGCTCGGCAACGCGGCCATCAACCGCATGCTGTGGACGCCCGAGGGCTTCAGCCTCGTCGGCTGGAGCGACATCGCCCACCTGGCGACGGACGCGCCGCTGGACGAGACCACGACCTAGTGGGGTGAGCCGCTTGCCTTTCTTCGCCCCGGGCAAGACGCTCCCATGAAAAGAACGAACCCCACGCCCTCGGCCTACGCCAGCTGGGACGCCTCCCAGTCGCTGTCCGCGCCGTGGATCGACGCCACGCACCTGGGAAGCTTCGTCACCCTGGAGGCCGGCGACACCATTGCGCGCGAAGGCGAACGGCACGACTACTTCTATCTCTTGCGATCGGGCTTCGTGCATTCCACGATCCACCGAAGCAACGGCGCGGAGTTCCTGCTCGAGATCTTCGGGCCGGGCGCGATCTTCGGCGAAGGCCCGGCGTTTGCCGACAGCCCCCGGCCGACGACGACCCGGGCGGTTGCGCCGGCCGTTCTCAGCCGCTATCGACCGGCAGATGTTGCGCAGCAGTTTTCGGCGCTGCCCGAGCTCGCGACCTCGTTGATCCAGCTGCTCGGCTTCAAGAACCACATGATCGTCGCCAAGCTCGCCGGGGTGGCCTCGGCGGCGCCCAAGGAGCGGGTCATCGACTTGCTGCTGCGGGTGGCACGCCCGCCATCGGCGCAGGCACCGAAACAACTCACCGTGGATCTGACGCACGAGCAGATCGGCGCCATGACGGCCCTGAGCCGCGTCACGGTCACGCGCACGTTGAATGCGCTGGCGAGAGAAGGGCTCATTGAAACGCGGGCCCGGCAGGTCAGCATCCCGAATGCGCCAGCCCTGCATCGTTTCCGCGACGCGACACCGTAAGGAAAAAGCCCGCTTCCTGTATCGCTGGATACCGTCGACACCCTCACCCCCTCGCGATCATTCATCCCGTCACACACATGGGAAGAGCAGCGGCGGAGGGAATGGAGAGAGCCGTTGAGGAGAGAGGCCGGAGCGCCTTCAATGGGCGATGGTCCGGGTGTGGCGCAACGCGGGACTGCACAAGTCCTTCCTGGCCGGGTGGCTCACGCTCATGGCCATCCGGCATCTTTTGAATCGCCGTCAGGCGCGTGATTTGAATCGCCCTCAGGCGTGCGAGGCCGCGTGCCCCGCCGCAGCCTCGGCCTTCGCCTCGCCCGGCAGCTCCACCATCGGCCCGCTGCCGCTGTAGCGGTCGAGCGCCAGGTAGATCGCGGGCGTGATGTACAGCGTGATCACCTGCGAGAAGATCAGCCCGCCCACCACCGCCACGCCCAGCGGCTGGCGCAGCTCGGCGCCGGCACCCAGGCCCAGCGCGAGCGGCAGCGCGCCCATCAGCGCGGCCAGCGTGGTCATCAGGATCGGACGGAAGCGCAGCCGGCAGGCCTCGCGGATCGCATCGACCGGCTTCATGCCCTCGGTGCGCTGCGCGTCCAGGGCGAAGTCGATCATCATGATCGCGTTCTTCTTCACGATGCCGATCAGCAGCAGGATGCCGATGGTCGCGATCAGCGTGAGGTCGAAGCCGAAGAGCTTCAGCGAAATGAGCGCCCCCACCGCCGCCGAGGGCAGGCCCGCCAGAATCGTCAGCGGGTGGATGTAGCTCTCGTACAGCACGCCCAGCAGCACGTAGATGACCAGCACCGCGAGCACCAGCAGCACGGCCTGGCTGCCCTGCGAGCTCTGGAACACCGCCGCGTCGCCGCCGTAGGTCGTGATGATCGACTGCGGCATCTTCAGCTCTTCCTTGAAGCGGTCGATCTTCGCGGTCGCGTTGCCCAGCGGCACGTCGGGGCCGAGGTTGAACGACACCGTCACCGCCTGCAGCTGGCCCTGGTGGTTGACCGAGGTCGGCCCCACGGTGCGCTTGACGGTCGAGAAGGCCGACAGCGGCACCAGCTTGCCGGTGGTGCTGCGCACCGACAGGCGTGCCACGTCTTCCTCGAACTGGCGGTCGCTGTCGGCCGCCGACAGGATGACCTGGTAGGTGTTGCTGGCGCCGTAGATGCTGCCGATCTGGCGGTCGCCGTACGCGTTGTACAGCGCGGTGCGCAGGTCGCCCACGGCCACGCCGAGCACGCCGGCCTTGTCGCGGTCGATCTCCAGCGTGGCCTGCAGGCCGCGGTTCTGCGAGTCGCTGGTCACGTCGCGGAAGTCGGGGTCGGCGCGCATGCGCTCCATGAGCCGGGTCGACCACGGCACCATCTCGCCGGCATTGACGCTCTGCAGCGTGTACTGGAAGCGCGCCTTGCTCTGGCGCCCGCCCAGGCGCAGGTTCTGCACTGGCTGCATGTACACGGCAATGCCCGGGATCTCGCGGAAGCGCTGGCGCAGCGACTCGAGCACCTTGGCCATCTTGGGGCGCTCGCTGCGCGGCTTGAGCACCGCGAACAGCCGGCCCGAGTTCTGCGTGGCGGTCGGGCCGCCCACGCCGACGAAGGAGCTCACGTAGTCCACGCTCGGATCGGCCTTGAGCGCGGCAGCCACGCGGTCCTGCAGCGCCTTCATGGCGGTGAACGAAATGTCTTCGGCCGCCTCGGTGGTGATCTGGATCTGGCCGATGTCTTCCTCGGGGAAGAAGCCCTTGGGAATGCTGATGAAGAGCCAGGCCGTGACGACGAAGGTCAGCCCCGCCATGACCAGCATCAGCGCGCGGTGCCCCAGCGTCCAGTCGAGCGTGCGCATGTAGCCGCCATGCACCGCGCGGTAGCCGCGCTCGAAGGCGCGGCCGATCGCCGTGCCGGGCTCGGGGTGTTCTTCCTCGTGGTCGAGCGCGCCGGCCTTGCGCGGCACGTGCCTGAGCAGCCGGCTCGCGAGCATCGGCACGAGCGTGAGCGACACCACGGCCGACACCAGCACCGCCAGCGCCACCACCACGGCGAACTCGTGGAACAAGAGGCCGATCACGCCCGGCATGAAGAAGATCGGGATGAACACGGCCACCAGCGAGATGGAAATCGACACGATGGTGAAGCCCACCTCGCGCGCGCCGCGCAGCGCGGCGGCCATCGGCTCCATGCCCTTCTCGACGTAGCGCATGATGTTCTCGAGCACCACGATGGCGTCGTCCACCACCAGGCCCACGGCCAACGTGATGCCCAGCAGCGAGACGTTGTCCAGGCTGTAGCCGAAGGCATACAGCAGCGCCACGGCGCCGATCAGCGAGATCGGAATGGTGGCTGCCGGAATCAGCGTGGCCACCAGCCGGTGCAGGAACAGGAAGATCACCAGCACCACCAGCGCGATGGTGCCCAGCAGCGTGAGCTGCACGTCGTGCACCGCCTCGCGGATCGAGATCGAGCGGTCGTTGACCATCTGGATCTCGACCGACTGCGGCAGCTCGGCTTTGAAGCGCGGGATGAGCGCACGCACCGCGTCCACCACCTGCACGGTGTTGGCATTGGGCTGGCGCTGCACGGCCAGCGAAATCGAGTCTTGCCCGTTGAAGCTGCTGGCGGTCTTGACCGACTCGAAGCTGTCTTCGAGCGTGGCCACTTCGTCCAGCCGCACCGGCGCGCCGTTGCGCTGCGCGATGATCAGCTTGGCGAAGTCGGCCGCCTTCATGAGCTGGCGGTTGGCCTGGATGGTGAGCGTCTGGCGCGGGCCGTCGAGCGTGCCGACCGGCGTGTTGGCGTTGGCCGAGTTCACCGCCTTGGCCAGCTCGTCGAGCGTGATGTTGCGCGCGTTGAGCAGGTCGGCGTTGGCCTTGATGCGCACCGCGAAGGCCTTGCGCCCGTACACGCCCACCTGCGCCACGCCGTCGATGGTCGAGAGCGTGGGCGAAATGAGGTTCTCGGCGTAGTCGTTGAGCTCCGACGGGTTCATCGACGGCGAGATCAGCGCGATGAACAGCACCGGCGCGTCGGCCGGGTTCACCTTGCGGTACGAAGGCAGCTGCGTCAATTCTTGCGGCAGCTGGCGCTGGGCGCGCAGCAGCGCGGCCTGCACGTCGACCGCGGCGGCGTCGATGTCGCGGCTGCTGACGAATTCGAGCGTGAGCGAGGTCACGCCCTGGGTGTTCACCGAGCTGATGGTCTGCAGGCCGGGGATGGTCGAGAACTGCTTTTCGAGCGGCAGCGCGACCGAACTCGCCATGGTGTCGGGGCTGGCGCCCGGCAGCTGCGCGTTGACGTTGATGACCGGCGTGTTGTAGCTCGGCAGCGCCGCGACCGGGATGCTGAAGTACGCAAAGATGCCGATGACCACGACGGCCGCCGACAGCAGCACCGTCATCGCCGGACGGCGGATGCAGAGCTCTGAAATGTTCATGCGCGTTCTCGTGCCGGCTGAACATCCGACGAAGCGGCGCTGCCGGGCGTGACGCCCGTGGTGCCGTTGGCGGGGGCACCACCCGGCCCGGCCGGCGCCTTCACGTCGATGCGCACCTTGCCACCCGGGCGCACGTTCTGGCTGCCTTCGATCACGACCTGCTCGCCGGGCGTCACGCCGCTCACGGCCACCTTGGTGCCGAAGGTGTGGAGCACCTTGACCTGGCGACGTGCCGCGTTGCGCTCGGCATCGACCACGTACAGCGTGGCGCCGTCGGACAGCATCATGAGCGCCGCGGCCGGCACCACCGTGACGCCGTTGAGCATGCGGACCGTGATGCGCGTGTTGACGAACTGGCCGGGCCACAGGCTCTGGTCGGCGTTGGCGAACACGGCCTTGGCGCGCACGGTGCCGATCTGCGGGTCGACCGTGTTGTCGACGAAGTCGAGCGTGCCGAACAGCGGCTCGCGCCGGCCCGTGACCAGCGCCTCGACCTTGGCGCGCGTGCGCGCCGCGGCCAGCAGGTCCTGCAGGTTGCCTTCGGGCACGGGGAAGCTCACGGCGATGGGGTCGAGCTGGGTGATGGTGACCAGCGACAGCGTGGGCTGCACCAGCGTGCCCGGGTAGATGTTGACGGCGCCGATGCGCCCCGCGATGGGCGCGCGCAGCGTGGCATAGCCCAGCGCCACCTGCGCCGACTGCACGGCCGCGCGATCGGCCGCGACGGCGGCGCGCTGCGCCTGGAGCTGCGACAGCGTGGCGTCGGCCGCGCTCTTGGCAATGAAGTTCTGTGCCACCAGGTCCTGGCTGCGCTTGTACTGGCGCTCCAGGTCGGCCATGGTGGCCTCGTCCTTCTGCTGCTGGGCCCGGGCGCGGGCCAGGTTGGCCTGGTCGTTGCGGTCGTCCAGCGTGAAGAGCAGCTGCCCTGCTTTCACGAACTGGCCTTCCTTGACGTGCACCGCGCTCACGGTGTTGGTGACCTGCGGACGCAGGTCGACGCTGTTGAGCGAAACCACGCTGCCGTTGACCTGCACCGTCACCGGAACGTCCTGCTTCTCGGCCGTGGCCAGCGTGACCAGCGCGGCGGGAGGCCCGGCGTTCGCGGGCTTGGCATCCTTCGTGTCCTTCGTGACGGGCCGATCGCCCGACATGCGCCACCAGCCGCCCGCGACGGCTACGATCAACACGCCCGCGAGGGCGAAGGCGGCAGATTTCTTCATGGGTTCTTGTGCACTTTGGGCTGACAGCAGCTATTGGAGCAGTGGCCGACGCGCAGTGTTCATGGGCGCCGTAAAGAAATGTAAAGCAGGCCGACGCAAAGCCCCCGCACCACCCGCTGCACCCGGTATGAGGGAAAACACCCCCTCGCTAAAATCGCCGGTCCACAGCCTCTGGATATACCCCATGAACCGCTGCAAGACACCCACGAAAACACTCACCTCCCTCGCCCTTTGCGCAGCCCTTGCCGGCGCCGCAGGTCTTTTCTCCCTCCACGCCAGCGCCCAGGACGAGGTGCCCCGTCCGCAGACCCAGAACGAGTCGCTCAATGGCGGGCGCAACTTCCCCATCGGCACGCTGCGCGGCAAGTTCATGGTGACCAGCGCCCCCGACGTCGAGCTCGACGGCCGGGCCGACCGCCTGGGCGCCGGCGCGCGCATCCGCAGCCCGCAGAACATGCTGGTCATGCCCGGCGCCATCGTCGGCCAGAAGTACCTCGTGAACTACACGCGCGACGCCGCCGGGCTGCTGCGCGAAGTCTGGATCCTGACGCCCGACGAGGCCATGGCCAGCCGCGAATCGCTGAACAAGCCGTTCCTGAACATCTGGCCGTTCGTCTCGAACGACACGCTGAACACGCAGTAACGCGGCCGGGCCGCAAGCAAGCAAAAATCCGCGGGCGCCACGCGCGCCTCGCAGCCCTTCCTCTTTGCGAAGGGCACAGAGAGCTCCCCATGAAAAAAGTATTCATCAAGACCTTCGGCTGCCAGATGAACGAGTACGACTCGGACAAGATGGCCGACGTGCTCCACGCCGCCCAGGGCTACGAGCCCACGCAGAACGTGGACGAGGCCGACCTCATCCTGTTCAACACCTGCTCGGTGCGCGAGAAGGCGCAGGAGAAGGTGTTCTCCGACCTCGGCCGCGTGAAGCACCTGAAGGCCAAGGGCGTGAAGATCGGCGTGGGCGGCTGCGTGGCGAGCCAGGAAGGCCAGGCCATCATCGCGCGCGCGCCGTACGTCGACATCGTGTTCGGCCCGCAGACGCTGCACCGCCTGCCCGAGATGCTGAACGACCGCGAGCGCCTGGACCGCCCGCAGGTGGACATCAGCTTCCCCGAGATCGAGAAGTTCGACCACCTGCCGCCCGCGCGCGTGGAAGGCGCGACCGCCTTCGTGTCGATCATGGAAGGCTGCTCCAAGTACTGCAGCTACTGCGTGGTGCCCTACACCCGCGGCGAGGAAGTGAACCGCCCGCTCGACGACGTGCTGGTGGAAATCGCCGGCCTGGCCGACCAGGGCGTGCGCGAGATCACGCTGCTGGGCCAGAACGTGAACGCCTACCGCGGCAAGATGGGCGACACCGCCGAAATCGCCGACTTCGCGCTGCTCATCGAGTATGTGGCCGAGATCCCCGGCATCGAGCGCATCCGCTACACCACGAGCCACCCGAACGAATTCACGCCGCGGCTCATCGAGGCCTACGCCAAGGTGCCACAACTCGTCTCGCACCTGCACCTGCCGGTGCAGCACGGCAGCGACCGCATCCTCATGGCCATGAAGCGCGGCTACACGGCCATGGAATACAAGAGCACGGTGCGCAAGCTGCGCGCCATCCGCCCCGACCTGGCCCTTTCCAGCGACTTCATCGTCGGCTTCCCCGGCGAGACCGACGCCGACTTCGACAAGATGATGAAGCTCATCGACGACTGCCAGTTCGACAACAGCTTCAGCTTCATCTTCAGCCCGCGCCCCGGCACGCCCGCCGCCGCGCTGCAGGACGACACGCCGCACGAGGTGAAGCTGGCGCGACTGCAGACGCTGCAGCGCGTGATCGACGGCAACGTGCGCCGCTTCGGCGATGCGCTGGTGGGCAGCACGCAGCGCGTGCTGGTCGAGGGCGCCTCGCGCAAGGACGCGAACGAACTCATGGGCCGCACCGCCTGCAACCGCGTCGTCAACTTCGAAGGCGACGCCCGCCTCGTGGGCCAGATGGCCGACCTGCGCATCACCCGCTCGCTGGCCTACACGCTGCGCGGCGAAGTGGTCACGCGCGAATCGGCCCTGGCTGCCGCCACGGCGCTCGCCCACTGATGGCGAAACGTCCATCCGTCCGGGGCTCGTTCCAGCAGCTCCTGCTGTTCGCCTTCCTGCTGATCACCGCGCTGCTGGTCGGCGTGGCGCTGCGCTCGGTGCTGCAGTACGACGCGCTCGTCACGCAAAGCCGCGACGCCGCCGCGCGCGCGCTGCGCCTGTCGGGCGCCTCGCAGTCGCTGGCCGAGCGCAGCGCGGCCATGGAACGCGCGGGACGCCAGTCGCTGGTGCTCAACGACGCCGTGCTGCGCCGCCGCTTCGACGAGGCGGCGCGCGAAGCCCACCAGGTGCTGGAGCGCCTGGAACGCAACGGCCTGCCGGCCGCCGGCATCGACATGTGGCGCAGCCAGCTCGGCGTGATCGAAGGGCTGCTCGGCGGCAGCCCCGACAGCGCCCTGGCGCGCGAGAGCACGATGGCGATGCAGTTCCGCGAACTCGACGCGCTCAACACCAACATCGCCCAGCAGGCGCAGTTCCTGATCGAAACGCAGAACGACGCGCTGGCCAAGCGCATCGAGAACGCACGCCGCCGGCTGATGCGCGAGGTGGTCGCCGCCAGCGTGCTGGCCGTGTCGCTGGCGCTGGCCTTCGGCATCTGGCTGGCGCGCCCCTTCAAGCGGCTCGAGAACGCCATCGTCGGCCTGGGCCAGAACCGCCTCGACGAGCCGATCGACATCCGCGGCCCGGCCGACGTGCGGCGCGTGTCGCAGCAGCTCGAATGGCTGCGCCTGCGCCTGACCGAACTCGACGCCGACAAGGCGCGCTTCCTGCGCCACGTGTCGCACGAACTGAAGACGCCGCTGGCGGCGCTGCGCGAAGGCGTGTCGCTGCTCGAGGACGGCGTGACCGGCCCGCTGAACCCGGCGCAGCTCGAGGTCGCGCAGATCCTGCAGCAGAACACCGTGTCGCTGCAGAACCAGATCGAGGCGCTGCTGCGCTTCAACGCCGCCGCCTTCGAGGCGCGCGAACTGCGCCGCGAGCGCACCGAGCTGCTGCCGCTGATCGAGGAGCAGATCGAGGCCCAGCGCCTGCAGTGGCAGGCGCACGGCCTGCGCGTGCGCGCCGAGGGCGAGCCGATCGCCCTCACGGTCGACCGCACCAAGCTCGGCACCGCCATCGCCAACCTGCTGTCGAACGCGATCCGGTTCTCGGCCGCCGGCGGCGTAATCACGCTGGCCGTGTCGGGCACGCCCGAGGCGGTGCACATCGACGTGTGCGACGCCGGCCCCGGCATTGCCGTGAACGACCGCGACCGCATCTTCGAACCCTTCTTCCGCGGCGAGCGCCAGCCAGAGCACACGGTGAAAGGCACCGGCATCGGACTTTCCATCGTGCAGGAGTACATTGCAGCCCATGGGGGCCGCATCGCCCTGCTGCCGGACGGCCCCGGTGCACGCTTTCGCATCGAACTGCCGCGCACGACCTGACCCCGGACACCCCACCCACACCGCCCCGCGCTTTTTCGACCCATGTTCCTTTCGTTCGTCCGCAGATCCACCTTCGCCAGGGCCATGGCCGTGCCATGCGCCCTGTTGCTGGCAGCCTGCGCCTCCCAGCCCAAGCCGCCGGCCGAAGCCGACGCGCTGCCGCCGCCCGTGGCCGCGCCGCGCGTGGTGCCGGTCGAAGCCGAGCCCCGCGCGCCGGCCACGCAGCCGGCCTCGCTCTTCACGCAGCTCACCCAAGGCCCTCTCACGGCCATGCTGGCCTACGCCGACAAGGTGCGCCCGCTGGGCGGCGCCGACCTGAGTGCGGAAATCGCGCGCGTCGGCGAACAGGGCGAAACGCCCGCGGCGCAGATGCAGCTGGCGATCCTGCTCGCACAGACCCGCGTGCCGGCCGACCTGGCGCGCGCGCTGGGCCTGCTGCAGCGCGTGATCGCCAACCCCGCGCCCGAGGCGCAGCCACTGCATCCGCTCGCGCGGGCGCTGGCGGCGCGCTATGTGGAGCAGCGCCGCGTCGAAGACGACCGCGACAAGCAGGTGCAGCAGCTGCGCGACAGCCAGCGCCGCATCGACCAGCTCAACGAGCGCATCGAGGCGCTGCGCGCCATCGAGCGCAGCTTCGCCCGGCCCAACACGCCGGCCCCCACGCCCTCCAACGGAAGCAGATCCAACCCATGAGTACAGCTGGTGCCCGCCTCCTCGTGGTCGACGACGACCCGGACATGCTGCGGCTGCTCTCGATGCGGCTGGTGTCGGCGGGCTACCAGGTCACGGCCGTCACTTCGGCCGAGACCGCGCTCACGCAGCTCGAGATCGAGCACCCGCAACTGGTGCTCAGCGACGTGCGCCTGCCCGGGCGCGACGGCCTGCAGCTGTTCGACGAGATCCGCAAGCGCCACCCGACGCTGCCGGTGATCCTGCTGACCGCGCACGGCACGATTCCCGACGCGGTCGAGGCCACGGCGCGCGGCGTGTTCACCTACCTCACCAAGCCCTACGACGCGCGCGAACTGCTCGAGAAGATCGCGCAGGCGCTGGCGCTCGGCGCTCCGGCGGCCACGCCGAGCAAGACCGGCGACGACAGCTGGCGTTCGGAAATCGTGAGCCGCAGCAACCGCATGGCCGAGCTGCTGGCCGAGGCGCGCATGGTCGCCAAGTCGGACGCCTCCGTGCTGCTGCGCGGCGACTCCGGCGCCGGCAAGGAGCTGCTGGCGCGCGCCATCCACAAGGCCAGCGCGCGCGCCGACAAGCCCTTCGTGGCGGTCAATTGCGGCGCCATTCCCGAGGCGCTGCTCGAGTCCGAGCTGTTCGGCCACATGAAGGGCGCCTTCACCGACGCCCACGCGAACCACAAAGGCCTGTTCCAGCAGGCCGACGGCGGCACGCTGCTGCTCGACGAAATCGGGGACATGCCGCCCGCGCTGCAGGTCAAGCTGCTGCGCGTGCTGCAGGAGCGCGCGGTGCGCCCGCTGGGCGCGAGCCAGTCGATCGAGGTCGACGTGCGCATCGTCTCGGCCACCCACCGCGACCTCGACGCCGCGATGGAAGCCGGCCAGTTCCGCGAAGACCTCTATTACCGCCTGAACGTGGTGACGCTCACGCTGCCGCCGCTGTCGGCGCGGCGCGAAGACATCCCGCTCCTGGCCAACCACTTCCTGCAGAAGCTGTCGACCAAGTACGGCAAGCGGCTCTCGGGCTTCGCGCCCGAGGCGCTGAAGGCGCTGACCACCGCCGCGTGGCCGGGCAACGTGCGCCAGCTCTACAACGTGGTGGAGCAGGTCTGCGCGCTGTCGGGCTCGCCGCTGATCCCGCTGGCGCTGGTGCAGCGCGCGCTGCGCGTGCCGAGCGTGGAGGTGCTCACCTACGCCGAGGCCAAGCAGCGTTTCGAGCGCGATTACCTCGTCGGCCTGCTCAAGCTGACCGACGGCAACGTGGCCGACGCCGCCCGCCTGGCCGACCGCAACCGCACCGAGTTCTACCGCCTGCTGCAGAAGCACGAACTCACGCCAGGCAACTTCAAGGCCGACGTTGTCGCTCCCGGTGGCGACCCTGTCGCCGAGTAGCGACAGGCCTAAGTCGTTGATTTGAAAGGCTGTTTCCCGAGGGCCTCCCCGGCTTGTCGGGATTCGGCGACAAAAACGGGGGTTTCGAGGGCCCGGCAGGCCCCTCCCCCACGGAAAACGGTTTCGAATCGCGCCAAGTCGTTGATTTTAAAGCGTTTTTCCAGGCTGGCACAGGGTTTGCCCCTGTACTGACATGACAGCACTTACCAGCCCATCTTTCGCACTGCGTCCGCAGCGCGACGGCCTGCGTCAAAAGCAGTTTTCCTCCTCGCGGCCCCGTGCCGCGGGCCATTCGCTGACCGCGCTCTCCGGCGTCGGCGGCGCCGCCACGGACTGCGTCTTCAAGCGCCTTCCGGCCATTGGCGACACCCCCCTCGACAAGCAACGTTGGTGAATGAACCGATGAAGCCGAACGACTTCTCCCACCTCAACGTCCTCGCCGAATCCGATTTCGCACGCCGCAGCGCGCTGCGCGAGGAACGCCACCCCAACGCCGTGACCGCACCGCCGGTCAACCGCGGTTCCATGGCCCCGCGCCCCTGGCGCGGTTTCTGGAACAGCCTCGGCACCGCGCTGCTCGTGCGCCTGGGCGCCGGCCGCAACGCCGACAGCGCCCCCGCCGCCAAGCAGGCCGCCCCGGCCCCGCAGGCCTGGGAACGCGCCGCCGGCCAGCGCCGCCTCGCCTTCATGCTGCTCACGCTGCTGAGCACCGTGATCGCGTCGTCGCTGTTCGCCAGCGTGCAACCCGACTACGACAACGTCTGGCTCGAATACGGCCAGATCGGCCTGTACGGCCTGCTCTCGGGCTGGGTCGTGACCGGCTTCGTGACCGCGCTCATGGGCTTCTATGTCTCGGTGCGCGGTGACAAGCACGCCCTCTCGGCGAAACAGGTGGCCCACCACCCGATGAACCCCGAGGCACGCACCGCGATCATCATGCCGATCTGCAACGAGGACGTGGCCACCGTGTTCGCCGGCTTGCGCGCCACCTGCGAATCGGTTGCCTCCACGGGCCACGCCAAGCAGTTCGACGTGTTCGTGCTGTCCGACAGCTACAACCCCGAGACCGCCGCCGCCGAGCGCGCCGCCTGGGAAGATCTGCGCGCTGCGCTGGCCGAGAGCCCGAACCAGCCGCAGGTCGAGGTGTACTACCGCCTGCGCACCCGCCGCACGCACCGCAAGGCCGGCAACGTCGCCGACTTCTGCCGCCGCTGGGGCAAGGATTACCGCTACATGGTCGTGCTCGACGCCGACTCCGTGATGAGCGGCGACTGCCTGGCCTCGATGGTCAAGCTGATGGAAGCCAACCCCACCGCTGGCATCATCCAGACCGCGACGCAGGCCATCGGCCACGTCACGCTGCACGCCCGCGCCCAGCAGTTCGCTTCGCGCGTGACGGGTCGCCTGTTCACGCTGGGCATGCAGTTCTGGCAGCTCGGCGAGTCGCACTACTGGGGCCACAACGCGATCATCCGCGTCGAAGCCTTCATGAAGCACTGCGCGCTGGCCCCCATCAAGGGCACCGGCGGCATGTCGGGCGGCATCATGTCGCACGACTTCGTCGAAGCCGCGCTGATGCGCCGCGCCGGCTACCACGTGTGGCTGGTGTCCGACCTGGTCGGCAGCTACGAGCAGCAACCGCCGGACCTGCTGGCCGAGCTGCAACGCGACCGCCGCTGGTGCCAGGGCAACCTGCAGAACGCCCGCCTGATGGCCGAGCCCGGCATTCACCCGGTGCACCGCGCGATGTTCGTGACCGGCACCATGGCGTATGTCTCGGCCCCGCTGTGGCTCGCCTTCCTGACGCTGGGCACCGCCCTGTGGCTGAGCGGCTCGAGCCTCGTGTCGAGCTGGAACGTGCTGCCCGCCGAACTGGCCGGCCTGTGGGTCTGGACCCTGTGCCTGCTGTTCCTGCCGCGCGTGCTGGGCATCGCCGCTGTGCTGATGCGCGGCGAACAACGCCAGTACGGCGGCGTGTGGGGCCTGGTGAAGAGCTCGGTGCTCGAAGCCGGCCTGGCCATCGTGCAGGCTCCGGTGCGCATGCTGGCCCACTCGCTGTTCGTGCTCGTCGCCCTCACCGGCATCAAGCTCGACTGGAAGTCGCCCCCGCGTGAAGCCAACGCCGTGCCGTGGAAGGTCGCTGCCTCGCAGCTGGCCCCCATGACGCTGGTGATCGCCATGCTGGCCGTCGGCGTCGCCATGATCGACCCGAGCGCCCTCATCTGGCTCATGCCCGTCGGCCTGCCGCTGCTGCTGGCCATTCCGCTGACCGTGCTGACCAGCCAGATCGCGCTGGGCACCACGCTGCGCGACCGCGGCTTCCTGCTGATTCCCGAGGAATCGCGCTCGCCCGCCGTGCTGCGCCGCGCCTGGATGCATGCGCTGCGCCTGGCGCGCCCGGCAGCACTGGCCACGGCCTGATGCGATCGCCGCCCTGCGGCTGATCGCTCCAAAGAAAAAGCCCGCTTCGGCGGGCTTTTTGCTGGGCGGTGCGCCATGCGCATCGATATCTCAGAAGGGCAGCCAGCGGCGCCAGAACGGCGGACGGGGTGCGCGGGCGCCGCGCGCCACCAGCGCCGTGACGAGCGCCTCGCGGCCGTGTTTGCGGGCGGCCTGCAGCGGCGTGAGCCCGTCGAATTCAGACAGCAGGTTCGGATCGGCGCCGTGGTCCAGCAGGTAGCTGGCGATCTCGCCGTGCCCCTGGACCAGGCTGGCCACCAGCGGTGTGCACAGGATCTCGGGGTGCTGGTAGTTCGGATTCACGCCCGCACCGATGTGATAGCGCACCAGGTCGAGATCGCCGGTCAGCGCGCCCTGGTAGAGCTCTTTCCAGTCGCCTGCGGACATGGCTGGGCTGCGCGCCTCTTATATATGCATGCGTCGAGCGGCCGGGCTCAGAACGGCAGCTTGCCGCCGCCTCCGCCCATGCCGGGCATCCCGCCCATGCCCTTCATGCCGCCCATCTTCTTCATCATCTTCATCAGGCCGCCGCCCTTCATCTTCTTCATCATGCCCTGCATCTGCTCGAACTCGTTGAGCAGGCGGTTCACTTCCTGAACCTGCACGCCGGCGCCGGCCGCGATGCGGCGCTTGCGCGTGGCCTTGAGCAGCTCGGGCTTGCGGCGCTCCAGCGGGGTCATGCTCTGGATGATCCCTTCCTTGCGGCGGATGTCGCGCTCGGCGCGGGTCATGTCGGCCTCGGTGGCCTTGGCGGCCATCTGCTGCGGCAGCTTGTCCATCAGGCTGGAGAGGCCGCCCATCTGCTTCATCTGCTGCAGCTGGCCGAGGAAGTCGTTCAGGTCGAAGCCCGCGCCGCTCTTGACCTTGGCGGCCAGCTTCTGCGCCGCCGCCACGTCGACGCCGGCCGTGACCTGCTCGACCAGCGCGACGATGTCGCCCATGCCCAGGATGCGGCCCGCGTGGCGCTCGGCATCGAACACCTCGAGGCCGTCGATCTTCTCGCTCACGCCGGCGAACTTGATCGGCACACCCGTCACCTGGCGCACCGACAGCGCCGCGCCGCCGCGCGAATCGCCGTCGGTCTTGGTCAGGATGATGCCGGTGAGGGGCAGCGCTTCCTTGAAGGCCTTGGCGGTGTTGATCGCGTCCTGGCCCTGCATGGCATCGACCACGAACAGGGTTTCGACCGGATCGAGCTCGGCGTGCAGCTGCTTGATTTCGGTCATCAGCACTTCGTCGATCGCGAGGCGGCCGGCCGTGTCGACCAGCAGCACGTCGAAGTAGTGACGCCTGGCGTGGTCGAGCGCGGCGCGTGCGATGTCCAGCGGCTTCTGATCGGGCGTGCTCGGGAACCACTCGGCGCCGGCCTGCTTGGTCACGGTCTTGAGCTGCTCGATGGCGGCCGGGCGGTACACGTCGCCCGACACGGTGAGCACCTTCTTCTTGCGCTTCTCGATCAGGTGCTTGGCCAGCTTGGCGGTGGTGGTGGTCTTGCCGGCGCCCTGCAGGCCGGCCATGAGGATCACGGCCGGCGGCTGGGCCGCGAGGTTGATGTCCGACACGCCCTCGCCCATGGTCGCGGCGAGTTCGCGGTTGACGATGCCGACCAGCGCCTGGCCCGGCTTGAGCGAGCCCAGCACTTCCTGGCCGAGCGCCTTCTCCTTCACGCGAGCGACGAAGTCGCGCACCACGGGCAGCGCCACGTCGGCCTCCAGCAGCGCCATGCGCACCTCGCGCAGCATGTCCTGCACGTTGCTTTCGGTGATGCGCGCCTGGCCGCTCATCGTCTTGACGAGGCGGGAGAACTTTTCGGTGAGGGCGGTGGCCATGAAGGAAATACCTTGTTGTCCGCGGCAGCGGACCGATGGAAAGTCGTGAAAACCTGGAAGCGGTATGTGGGCCCGCTCTCTCGCGGGGGGTGCCCCCGGGAGGGGGTGGGCGAAGCGACGCGACGTGCGCGAAGCCGGGGGACGAGCCTATACACTCCACCGATGATTTTAGCGATCCCCTCCCCACTCGGCGTGGCGCTGGGCATCGCCACCGCGGCAGCCTACGGTTTTGCCGCTGCCGCCGGTGCGCGGCTCAGCCGCCAGACCACCCAATGGGCGCTCGGCATCGCATGGCTGCTGCACGCTGCGGTGCTCGGCCACGGGCTGATCGGCGGCGACCCTCGCTTCGGTTTTGCGCCGGCGCTGTCGGTCACGGCGTGGCTGGTGCTCACGGTCTACGCGGTCGAAAGCCGCCTGTACCCGCAACTGAAGGCACGCCGCGCGCTGGCCTGGCTGGGCGCGGCGGCCGTGCTGCTGGCGCTGCTGTTCCCGGGCACGCCGCTGCATGTCAGCGCCTCGCCCTGGCTGCCGCTGCATCTCGCACTGGGCATCGCCTCGTATGGCCTGTTCGGCGCCGCCGTGGTGCACGCCTGGCTGATCACGCGGGCCGAAAAGCAGATCCGCCTCGCCAGCGCCGATGCGCAGGCCGGCGTGCCGCTGCTCACGCTGGAACGGCTCACCTTCCGCTTCGTCACGGCGGGCTTCGTGCTGCTGTCGGCCACGCTGCTGGCCGGCCTGCTGTTCAGCGAACAGCTCTACGGCGCCGCCGGCCGCGCCTGGAAGTGGGACCACAAGACCATCTTCTCGGTGCTCGCCTGGCTCAGCTTCGCGGTCCTGCTGACCGGGCGCGCGCGCTTCGGCTGGCGCGGGCGCACGGCGCGGCGCGTGCTCTACGCGGGCGCGGCGCTGCTGCTGCTGGCCTACGTGGGTTCGCGCTTCGTGCTCGAAGTCGTGCTGACGCGCCTGCCGGCATGAAGTACCTGCTCGTCCTCGCGGTGGTGTGGGTCGCGATCTGGCTCTGGCGCAAGAACCGGCGCGAAGAGATGCGCGACGCGCAGCAGGAACGCGCCAAGAAAGCGCAGCAACGCACGCCGGCCGTCGGCCCGCCGCAGGCGATGGTGCGCTGCGCCCACTGCGGGCTGCACCTGCCCGCGGCCGACGCACTCCCCGGGCCGGACGGCGCGGTGTTCTGCAGCGCCGCGCACCGCCAGGCCGGCACCTCCGCATGAGTTCATTGCGCCGGTCGCGCGGCGAGCCGGCCACCGACTGGGACGTGCTCGACCTGGGCGCCGGCGACAGCACGGCGCTGCTGCGGCTGTGGCGCGGCTTCATGGCGGCGCGCTGTTTCGTGGCGCTGGTGCTGGTGCTGCTGCAGGGCGTGGCCTTCGCCATCGGGCAGGCCGTGCAGCCGCTGCCGATCGTGCTGTCGGGCGGCTACCTCGTGCTGGCCTGGCTGGAGATGCGCCACGCACACTTCGAGCCGCCGATCCGCGGCTTCTCCACCCTCTGGCTGCTGACCATCGGGGTCGACCTGGGCATCTTCAGCGCCTTGCAGGTGCTGCAGGGCGGCAGCGTCAACTACACGCCGCTGTTCGCGTTGCCGGTGCTGATGAGTGCGGTGCTCGGCACGCTGCTCGTGGGCCTGGGCACCACGGCCACCGTGACGCTGCTGCTGCTGGCCGATGCCGGCTGGCACTGGCTGCAGCAACCCGGCGATCCGTCGGCGCGCTTCGTGCAGGCCGCCCTCACCGGCACCGGCCTGTTCGTGGTGGCGCTGCTCGCGCACGAGCTCGCGCGCCGGCTGGCACGCGAAGAAGCGGTGGCGCAGCGCAGCCGCAGCCACGCGCAGATGCAGGCGCAGGTCAACGACCTGGTGATCGAAACCCTGAGCGAAGGCGTGCTGGTGATCGACACCGACGGCCTGGTGCACGCAGCCAACCCGGCGGCCGACGCAATCCTCGGCCAGGGCCTGGCGCAGCTGCCACTGCCGTTCCCGCTGCACACCCAGCCGGCCTGGCACGCGCTGGCCGCGCTGGCGCGCCAGACCTTCGCGCGCCGCGCGCCGCAGACCGAAGAGATCCCGGTGGCGCAGGCCCGCGGCGCGGCGCGCGAGGTGCGCGTGCGCACCCGGCTCACGCCCACCGACGACCGGCGTGCCGACAGCCTGTGCGTGATGTTCCTGCAGGACCTGCGCGAGCTCGAAGCCCGCATCCGCACCGAAAAGCTCGCCGCGATGGGCCGCATGTCGGCCGCGGTGGCGCATGAAATCCGCAACCCGCTGGCCGCCATCGCGCAGGCCAGCGCGCTGCTCAGCGAAGACCTGACCGACCCGGCGCACCGCAAGCTGACCGACATGGTGCAGCACAACGCACAACGCTTGGCGCGCATCGTGGACGACGTGCTCGACGTCTCGCGCGCACGCCAGCAGCGCGTGCTCTCGCTGGGCGAGCAACTGGTGCTCGACCCGGCCGCGCAGATCCTGGCCGAGGAATGGATACGCCAGACGCAGCGCAAGGGCGTGCGCGTGGCGCTCGAGGCGCCGGGCAGCGAGGTGCGCTTCGAGGCCGAGCACCTGCGCCGCCTGCTGGTGAACCTGCTGGACAACGCGGCGCGCTACGCCAGCCAGCGCGAGGGCGCGATCCAGGTCATCACCACCTTGCAGCGGGCCAGCGTGCAGCGCGCCGCGTTGCTGGTGTGGAGCGACGGTGCGCCGCTGGAACCGGCGGTGCAGCGCCACCTGTTCGAACCCTTCTTCTCGTCCGAGAGCCGCTCCAGCGGCCTGGGCCTGTTCCTGTGCCGCGAGCTGTGCCGGCGCCACGGCGCCACCATCGGCTACGAACGGCGTGCGCTGGTGCCGGGCGGCCCCGAGGGCAACGAATTCTTCGTCAGCTTCGCACCGAGCGAAAACCGGCTGACACAATAGCGGCCGTGAGCTCCCTCCCGCCTTCCGCCGCCGCCCCGCGCCCCGCGCAGATCCTCGTCATCGACGACGAACCCGACCTGCGCACGCTCTACGAACTCACGCTGCTGCGCGAAGGCTACCGGGTGGAAGCCGCGGGCAGCGTGTCCGAAGCCTGGCAGCACCTGGAAGCCGGCCGCTTCGACGCCGTGATCACCGACATGCGGCTGCCCGACGGCGAAGGCATGGAGATCATCCACCGCATCCAGAAAGACCAGCGCAGCGAGCGCTGCGTGGTCATGACCGCCTACGGCTCGGCCGAGAACGCGGTCGAGGCGCTGAAGGCCGGCGCCTTCGACTACCTCACGAAGCCGGTCGACCTGAAGCAGTTCCGCGCCGTGGTGGCGTCGGCCGTGCAGGCCAACCGCGCGGCGGTGGTCGTGCCGCAGAAGCCGGCACCGCAGGCCGCCGGCCACGGCGGCGAACGCCCCGATGTGCTGGCCGTGACGCGCAGCGGCGCCACCGCGCTCGACCGGCTGGTCGGCGACTCCGACCCGATGCGCCTCGTGAAGTCGCGCATCGCCAAGGTGGCGCGCGGCATGGCACCGGTGCTGGTGCGCGGCGAATCGGGCACCGGCAAGGAGCTGGTCGCGCGCGCCGTGCACGGCTGCAGCCAGCGCAGCGAAGGCCCCTTCGTCGCGGTGAACTGCGGCGCGATCCCCGAGAACCTGCTCGAGGCCGAGTTCTTTGGCGCCAAGAAGGGCTCGTACACCGGCTCCTCGCAAGACCGCGACGGCTACTTCCAGGCGGCGCGCGACGGCACGCTGTTCCTGGACGAAATCGGCGACCTGCCGCTGGCCATGCAGTCGAAGCTGCTGCGCGCCATCCAGGAACGCAGCGTGCGCGCCATCGGCTCGACGCAGGAAGACGCGGTCGACGTGCGCATCGTGAGCGCCACCCATAAAGACCTGCACGCCGAGGTGCTGGCCGGCCGCTTCCGGCAGGACCTGTTCTACCGCCTCAACGTGATCGAGATCGCCGTGCCCGCGCTGCGCGAGCGCCGCGACGACCTGCCCGCGCTGTGCACCGCGCTGCTCGCGCGCATCGCGCAGGACGGCGGCCTGCCCGTGCCGCGCCTGTCCGACGCGCTGTTGCAGCGCCTGGCCCAGCACCCGCTGGACGGCAACGTGCGCGAGCTCGAGAACCTGCTGCACCGCGCCGTGGCGCTGAACGACGGCGACGAGCTGCACATCGACCTGATGGGCGCGATGACGCCGATGCCGGCCGCGCAGCGCAACGAATCCGCCGAAGCGCCAGCCGCCGTTGCGGTGGCTGCGGCCCCCGCGCCCGCCGTCGAGCCCAAGCCCGCGCCGCCGCCGCTGCCCTCCGACCTGCAAGCCTGGCTCGACCAGCAGGAGCGCGAGATCCTCGTGCGCGCGCTGCACGAAAGCGGCTTCAACCGCACGGCCGCCGCCGCGCGGCTGGGCATGAGCCTGCGCCAGATCCGCTACCGCATCGCGCGCCTGGGCATCTCCACGCCCAACGGCGACGACGGTGCCACGGCGCATGCCGACGACTGACGACCTCGCCACGACACCGGCCGGCGACGACAGACTTTGGCGCGCCGGCTGGTACCGCTTCGCCAAGGCCCTGCCCTCGCCCAACTTCGGCCCGCGCCCCGTCGGCGCGCAGACCGACCTGATCGTGCTGCACTCCATCAGCCTGCCGCCGGGCGAATACGGCGGCGACGCCGTGCAGCAGCTCTTCACCAACCGGCTCGACTGGGACGCGCACCCGTACTTCCAGTCGATCCGCGGGCTCGAGGTGTCCTCGCATTTCTATGTGCGGCGCAACGGCGAGCTCTGGCAGTTCGTGAGCTGCGAGGACCGCGCCTGGCATGCCGGCGTGTCGTCGTGGCGCGGGCGCACCAACTGCAACGACGACTCCGTCGGCATCGAGCTCGAAGGCCTCGAGGGCGAACGCTTCGAGGAGGCGCAGTACGAGACGCTGGCCAGCCTCTGCGCCGCGCTCGCGCAGCACTACGCCATCGCCCACATCGCCGGTCACGAGCACATCGCGCCCGGCCGCAAGCAGGACCCCGGCGCCGGTTTCGACTGGCGCCTGCTGCGCGAACAGCTCGGCTGGAATCCACAGATGTTTCCCGAGCAGGTGGTCGCGCGCTAATTTTTTCAATCGCTCCGTGGCCCGCGATGCGCCGCTCTCGCAGCGCAGCAATCTCGCAAGCGCAGGCACGCGACGTAGCAACCATGCGGGCTGCAGGCCCAAATCGCCTTGCAAGCCGCGCCCCGTGCGGGTTGCGCCACCATGGGCCAGTATTCACGCGGCATCGCTGGCGATGCGCTGGATGCGGCGCAATTCCTGTAAGGGTTGCGTCCATAGGAAAACACTACCTGTAGTGGCTTGTAGGGCACAGACACCCTAGATATAGTGTCTTCCCGTTCGGCAACAACGCCGACGCAAGGCCCGCGAGGCCTTGCCAACCAACAAGAATTGCACAACCGAGAGGAAGCGAATGCAAACTGCACTGAACACCCCGTCGACCCCCCGCGCCGTCCCCGCGACGCCGCAGCAGCAACAAGACACTGCGGGCTCGCCCACCGGTCAGAACCTCGCGCACTACCAGATCATCCGCCGCAACGGCGCCGTCGTTCCCTTCGAACCGAACAAGATCGCCATCGCGATGATGAAGGCCTTCCTGGCGGTGCACGGCACCCAGGGCGCGGCTTCCGCCAGCGTGCGCGAGACCGTCGACACGCTGACGCAAGGCGTGATCCGCGCCATGGTCCGCTCGCGTCCGGGCGGCGGCACCTTCCACATCGAAGACGTGCAGGACCAGGTCGAGCTCGGTCTGATGCGCGGCGGCCACCATGAAATCGCGCGCGCCTACGTGCTGTACCGCGAACGCCGCACCCAGGAACGCTCCAAGCAGGGCGAGCAGGACGTGCCCGCCGCACCGGCACTGCACGTGCTCGACAACGGCGAGCGCGTGGCGCTGGACCTGAACGAGCTCAAGGGCCTGATCGAATCGGCCTGCCAGGGCCTGGGCGACAGCATCACCGCCGCCCCCATCGTCGCCGAGACGATGCGCAACCTGTACGACGGCGTGCCGCTGGACGAGGTCTACAAGGCCTCCATCCTGGCCGCCCGCACGCTGATCGAGAAGGACCCCGACTACACCTTCGCCACCGCGCGCCTGCTGCTGCACACGATCTTCAAGGAAATCATCGGCCGCGAAGTGATGCCGGTCGAGCGCGCCACCGCCTACGCCGACTACTTCCCGCAGTTCATCAAGAAGGGCGTCGAGAACGAGCTGCTCGACGAGAAGCTGCTGCAGTACGACCTGCCCCGCCTGGGCGCCGCCCTGAAGGCCGAGCGCGACAACCAGTTCGACTACCTGGGCCTGCAGACCCTGTACGACCGCTACTTCCTGCACGTGCGCAAGACCCGCATCGAGCTGCCGCAGGCGTTCTTCATGCGCGTGGCCATGGGCCTGTCGCTGAACGAAATCGACCGCGAAGCCCGCGCCATCGAGTTCTACGAAGTGCTGTCGTCGTTCGACTTCATGTCGAGCACGCCCACCCTGTTCAACGCCGGCACGCTGCGCTCGCAGCTCTCGAGCTGCTACCTGACCACCGTGCCCGACGACCTGGACGGCATCTACGAGTCGATCAAGGAAAACGCGCTGCTGTCGAAGTTCGCCGGCGGCCTGGGCAACGACTGGACCCGCGTGCGCGCACTGGGCAGCCACATCAAGGGCACCAACGGCGAATCGCAGGGCGTGGTGCCGTTCCTGAAGGTGGTGAACGACACGGCCGTGGCCGTGAACCAGGGCGGCAAGCGCAAGGGCGCCGTCTGCACGTACCTGGAAACCTGGCACCTCGACATCGAGGAGTTCCTGGAGCTGCGCAAGAACACCGGCGACGACCGCCGCCGCACGCACGACATGAACACCGCCAACTGGATCCCCGACCTGTTCATGCGCCGCGTGATGGAAAAGGGCACCTGGACGCTGTTCTCGCCCTCCAACGTGCCTGACCTGCACGACCTGTTCGGCGCCGACTTCGAGAAGGCCTATGTCGCCTACGAAGAGAAGGCCGCCCGCGGCGAGATCAAGCCCGCGCGCACCCTCCAGGCCTCGGACCTGTGGCGCAAGATGCTCACGATGCTGTTCGAGACCGGCCACCCCTGGATCACGTTCAAGGACGCCTGCAACGTGCGCTCGCCGCAGCAGCACGCCGGCGTGGTGCACTCGTCGAACCTGTGCACCGAGATCACGCTGAACACCAGCGACACCGAAACCGCCGTGTGCAACCTGGGTTCCGTGAACCTGCTGCAGCACCTGAAGGACGGCAAGGTCGACCAGGAAAAGCTCAAGCGCACCATCTCGACCGCGATGCGCATGCTCGACAACGTGATCGACATCAACTACTACGCCGTGAAGAAGGCGCGCGACTCGAACCTGCGCCACCGCCCGGTGGGCCTGGGCCTGATGGGCTTCCAGGACGCGCTGTACGAACTGCGCATTCCCTACGCCTCGCAGGAAGCCGTGCAGTTCGCCGACGAGTCGATGGAAGCCATCTGCTACCACGCCTACTGGGCCTCGACCGAACTGGCCAAGGAACGCGGCAAGTACTCCAGCTACAAGGGCTCGCTGTGGGACAAGGGCATCCTGCCGATCGACTCGCTCGACCTGCTCGAGAAGGCCCGCGGCGGCTACGTCGAAGTGGACCGCTCGGCCACCCTCGACTGGGATTCGCTGCGCGCCAAGATCAAGGCCGACGGCATGCGCAATTCGAACTGCGTGGCCATCGCCCCCACGGCGACCATCTCGAACATCATCGGCGTGGACGCCTCGATCGAACCCTGCTTCGGCAACCTGTCGGTCAAGTCGAACCTGTCGGGCGAGTTCACCGTGATCAACCACTACCTGGTGCGCGACCTGAAGCGCCTGGGCCTGTGGGACGACGTGATGGTCATGGACCTGAAGCACTTCGACGGTTCGCTGCGTCCCATCGACCGCGTGCCGCAGGACGTGAAGGCGCTGTACGCCACCGCGTTCGAAGTCGAGACGACGTGGCTGGTGGAAGCCGCCGCGCGTCGCCAGAAGTGGATCGACCAGGCGCAGTCGCTGAACATCTACATGGCCGGCGCCTCAGGCAAGAAGCTGGACGACACCTACAAGCTCGCCTGGCTGCGCGGCCTGAAGACCACCTACTACCTGCGCACGCAGAGCGCGACGCACGCTGAAAAGTCGACGGTGCAATCGGGCCGTCTCAACGCGGTGTCGTCGGGCAACGACGCACCCTCGGGCATGAGCGCACTCGAAGCCGCCGCTGCTGCAGCGAAGGCACAGATGAGCGCGATGCCCGCCACCGACATCGCGTTCTGCGGTGTCGACGATCCGACCTGCGAAGCCTGCCAGTGATGTGCAAGTGAAGCGTCAACACACAAGACGCTTCGATCGATCAGCGAGGTGCTCGCACAAGTGAAAAGCGCGCGACGTTCAATCAATCAAGGCATTGACTGACGTCGCGCGATGCATGCGAGCAACATAACAACCCCATAAATGGCGCACGATGTGAACGAGCACTTTGCAACTCACATCGTTGCTCCGATAATTGCGCATTGGATTTTTCTATGTTGACCTGGGACGAAGAAGTCAAGCCCTCCTTACCAAAGGATATGCAACAAGGATTGCAGCAGCACCACGCATCGACCGGCGGTCTTTCCGCTGGCCGCGCGGTCGCCGCTCCGACTTCGTCGCTTGCACAACCCGCCACTGCCACCGCACCGGTGGCCGCCGCTGCAGGCCAGCGCGTCAAGGCTTCCGACAAGCGGATCATCAACGGCCAGACCGACGTCAACCAGCTGGTGCCGTTCAAGTACAAGTGGGCCTGGGAAAAGTACCTCGCCACCTGCGCCAACCACTGGATGCCGCAAGAGGTGAACATGACGCGCGACATCGCGTTGTGGAAAGACCCGAACGGCCTGACCGAAGACGAGCGCCGCATCGTCAAGCGCAACCTCGGCTTCTTCGTGACCGCCGACTCGCTGGCCGCCAACAACATCGTGCTGGGCACCTACCGCCACATCACGGCTCCCGAGTGCCGCCAGTTCCTGCTGCGCCAGGCCTTCGAGGAAGCGATCCACACGCACGCGTACCAGTACATCGTCGAGTCGCTCGGCCTGGACGAGAGCGAGATCTTCAACGCCTACAACGAAGTGCCGTCGATCCGCGAGAAGGACCAGTTCCTGATCCCGTTCATCGACGCCATCAGCGACCCGAACTTCAAGACCGGCACGCACGAGACCGACCAGACGCTGCTCAAGTCGCTCATCGTGTTCGCCTGCCTGATGGAAGGTCTCTTCTTCTACGTCGGCTTCACGCAGATCCTTGCGCTGGGCCGCCAGAACAAGATGACCGGCGCCGCCGAGCAGTACCAGTACATCCTGCGCGACGAGTCGATGCACTGCAATTTCGGCATCGACCTGATCAACCAGCTCAAGCTCGAGAATCCTGGCCTGTGGACCGCGGAGTTCAAGGCCGAGATCAAGGACCTCTTCATGAAGGCCGTCGAGCTCGAATACAAATACGCCGAAGACACCATGCCGCGTGGCGTGCTCGGCATGAACGCCTCCATGTTCAAGGGCTACCTGCGCTACATCGCCAACCGGCGCGCGCAGCAGATCGGCCTCGAAACGCTCTTCCCGAACGAGGAAAACCCGTTCCCCTGGATGAGCGAAATGATTGACCTGAAGAAAGAGCGCAACTTTTTCGAAACCCGCGTGATCGAGTACCAGTCGGGTGGTGCGCTCTCCTGGGATTGAATTTTTCGATACACAACAATTCATGAATTCAAGAATTGCCCTTGCCACCGACTGCGCCAAAGAGCGCGGCATGGACGAGGGCTCAGGTGTTCATGGTGCTGGGGCTCAGATTCCAACGCCATGAATCGCTTCACGCTCCCAACGCGCGTGGAGTGCTTCAATAGGTTGATTTTTTCAACTTGATCAAGGAGAAATAGAAATGGCAACTGCAAAGAAAGCGCCGGCCAAGAAGGCCGCTGCAAAGAAGGCTCCGGCTAAGAAGGCTGTCGCCGCGAAGAAGGCTCCGGCCAAGAAGGTCGCGGCCAAGAAGGCTCCGGCAAAGAAGGCTGTCGCCAAGAAGGTCGTAGCGAAGAAGGCTCCGGCAAAGAAGGTCGCGGCCAAGAAGGTTGCAGCCAAGAAGGTCGTAGCGAAGAAGGCTGCACCGGCGAAGAAGGCCGCTGCCAAGAAGGCTCCGGCAAAGAAGGCCGCCGCCAAGAAGGCGCCTGCCAAGAAGGCCGTAGCGAAGAAGGCGCCTGCCAAGAAGGCTGCTGCGAAGAAGGCCCCTGCGAAGAAGGCTGCCGCCAAGAAGGCCCCTGCCAAGAAGGCCGCGGCCAAGAAAGCCGCGAAAAAGCCCGCTGCCAAGCCTGCCGCTGCTGCCAAGAAGCCTGCTGCCAAGAAGGCCGCCGCGCCTGCGAAGGCTGCCGTAGCGCCTGCCCCTGCGGCGCAAACGACGCTGAATCCCCAGGCAGCCTGGCCGTTTCCGACGGCCAGCAAGCCCTGAGTGAATTCTCAGCGGCCTTGAAAGGCACGAAGCCCGGCACCGCAAGGTGCCGGGCTTTTTTCATGGGCGCCCGCTGTCGCCGAAGCGATGTGGGCGGGTCGTCAGCGAATCACAGGTCGAGCGTCGCGCGATCGATCTGGTAGTTCTGCGGTCCGCGCTGCGCGATCTTGAGCGCACCGATGCGGTTGCCAAGCGCGGCGCAGCGCGCCAGCGGCCATTCCTTTTCCAGGCCGTACAGCAGGCCACCGCGCCACGCGTCGCCGCAGCCCGTGGGCTCGATGACTGCCGTCGGCGTCACACCGGGCACGTGCTCGCGTTCACCCTTCGTCCACACCTCGCAACCCTCAGCAGCCAGCGTGACCACGAGGCCGCGCACGCGCTGCGAGATCTCGGCCAGGCTCCAGCCGGTGCGCTGCGACAGCATCTTGCCTTCGTAGTCGTTGACGACGACCCAGCTCGCGAGCTCGATGAAGTGGCGCAGCGCGTCACCGTCGAACATCGGCAGGCCCTGGCCCGGATCGAACACGAAGGGAATGCCGGCGGCGGCGAACTGCTCGGCGTGCTGCAGCATCGCCTCGCGGCCATCGGGCGCGATGATGCCGAGCTTGATGTCCTCGCGCGCCACCACCTTCGTGATGTGGGCCTGCTGCATCGCACCGGGATGGAACGCCGTGATCTGGTTGTTGTCCGTGTCGTTCATGATCATCGCCTGCGCGGTGAAGGTGTCGTCGAGCTGACGCACGAACTCCGTGCTGATGCCCAGCGTGCGCATGCGCTCGGCGTAGTCGGCGCCGTCGCTGCCCAGCGTGGCCATCGGCAGCGCCGTGCCGCCCAGGGCGTTGAGGCTGTAGGCGATGTTGCCGGCGCAGCCGCCGAAGTCACGGCGCAGGCCCGGCACCAGGAACGACACATTCAGGATGTGCAGCTGGTCCGGCAGTATCTGGTCGGCGAACCGGCCTTCGAAAGTCATGATGGTGTCGAACGCGAGGGAACCGCAAATCACTGCTGCCATGGGTGGACCGTAGGTTGGATGAGAAAGGGAACGAGCGGCGCGCGTGTCGGCGCTCCGCTCAGGGATAGAAAGCTTCGACGCGGTAGCCCGCGATCGGCGGCAGTGCCGCCGCCTCGCTGACCGACAGGGTCAGCGGCAGCGAGGCCGCGCGGTCGGCACGCGCGGCCAGCACGCCCGGCGCGCCGTAGTCGGCCGGCGTCAGCACGCGCCGCACGACGGCTTGTTCCTGCGTGTCGAGCAGCGACAGTTCGATGGCCGGCATGGCGAGCGGCACGGTCGCCGCATTGCGCAAGGTGAAGCTCAGCCGGTAGTCGTTGCCGCCGCTCTTCTCGCGCGCGAAGGCCGCGCCTTCGATCACGATGTCGCCGATCTGGCGCAGCGCCGCGAGCTCGCAACCGGTGTACTGACACAGCGCCGACAGCGCGGGCCGCAGGTTCGGCTGGCGCGCCACGATGCCGTCGCGCTCATGGCGAACGATCTGCACGATGAGGACCAACGCTGCGAGCACGGCCAGCAGCACGAGCAGGCGGCGCACGCCCTTGCGCTGCCAGAAGCCGGTGGCTTTTTCGGCCGGCTCGTCTTCTTCGGCGAAGGGATGGTCTTCAGGCGCCTCGAAGGTCGCGGAGAGCGAGAAATCCGGCTCGCCTTCGGCCCGCACGCCGGGGCCCGGCAGCGGCGCGGCGGCCTCTTCGTGCTGCGCGTCACGCGCCTTGGCGTTCGCGATCTTGGCCGACTTGGCGCGCGCACGGCGCAGCGCCTTCTGGATCAGGAGCTGGTCGTGGTCTTTCTCTTCCTGCTCGCGCTCCGCGGCCGCGCCGTCGTCGTTCTCACCGGTCGCTGCAACCAGCCCGCGCAGCGCTGAGCTGCGCGGCAGGTCGGGCAAGGGCGGCGCAGGCGGCGGCGATGCGGGCGGCGGCGCGCCGAGGTTCAGGTCGATGTTCGGAAACGGCGGCAGCGAACTCGCGGGCGGACGCCATGCGGGCTCGGTGGCGTCGAGGTCGGACCAGGGCTCGTCCGCGGCGAGGCCGTGCGCGGGCAGCGTCAGCTCGAAAGGCAGCGGGGACGCAGCCGGCGCGACGTTGGTGGCGGCGGTCGACAACCCGGCTTCGTCTTGAGGGGCTGGCGATGGCGCCTGCGGCTCGGACTCGTCGTCGAGAAAGTCCGCCTCCTCGACCGCCGGCCGTGCGGCCGCCGGGTCGAGGCGCGCGTCCTCGAAAGACGCCACCAGTGCGGCCATCGACGACATCGGCGACATCGGCGACATCGGCGAAGGCGACGGCGAAGGCGACGGCGTGGGCGCGGGTGCCGGCGTGGCAGGCGCGGACACCGCACCGTCGGGCGCCTCCTGAAGGTCGAGCGTGGCATCGAACACATGGCTGCAGCGGCCGCAGCGCACCCAGCCGTCCGAGATGCGAAGCTGGTCGCGCACCACCTTGAAGGTGGTGGTGCAGGCGGGGCAACGCGTGACGAGGCTCATGACCGGGCGATTGTAGGGTTGGGCCCTCGCCGTGCAGGCAGGTGCCCGGGGCGCCCGCGGTGCGAGCGCCCGGCCGCGCGCTTCAGCAGCGCGCGGTCATGAGGATCCAGCCGTCCTCGGTGTCGCTGACTTCGAGCGCGGCGTACGGCGCGTAGGCCGCCTTGAGCTCGTCGGCCTGGCGCTCGAGGATGCCGGCCAGCACCAGCGAGCCGCCGGCGGCCACATGGCTGCGCAGCAGCGGCGCCAGCACCTTGAGCGGCGTCGCGAGGATGTTGGCAAGCACCGTCTGGTACTCGCCCTTCGCTGCTTCGGGCAGGCCCGCGTTCAGCTGCACACCGTTGGCCTCGGCGTTGAGCCGGGTCGAGGAGACCGCGGCTTCGTCGATGTCGACGGCGTCGATGTTGCGCGCGCCGAACTTGGCCGCGCCGATGGCCAGGATGCCGGAGCCGCAGCCGTAGTCGAGCACGCGCTGGTCGGCAAAAGCGCCCTCGCCTTGCGTCGCGATCCAGCGCAGGCACATGCGCGTGGTCGGGTGCGTGCCGGTGCCGAAAGCCAGGCCCGGGTCGAGCCGGATCACCTGCTTGGCTTGCGCGGGCGGTTCGTGCCAGGTCGGCACGATCCAGAACTCGGGCGTGATTTCGACCGGCGCGAACTGCGATTGCGTGAGCCGCACCCAGTCCTGATCAGGCACCGGCGCCACGCCGAGCACCGCGCAGCCTTCGAAGAAGTCCTGCAGCGCGAGCACCGAGGCGGCCTCGTTGGCGGCATCTTCATCGGGGAACAGCGCGATCACACGCGAACGCTGCCAGCCCTCCTTGGGCGGCGGCATGCCGGGCTCGCCGAACAGGGCCTGCTCGGCATCGGTCTGCGCATCGGCGTCTTCGACCGACACGCTCAGCGCATCGAGGGCGTCGAGCGCATCGCCGAGCATTTCGACCCGGTCTTCCGGCGCCATGAGGCGGAGTTCAAACATACAGGGCGTTGCGCGTGGACTCAGCGCTTGTGCGCTGCGAGCCACTCTTCGAGGTAATGAATGTTCGTGCCGCCGCTCATGAACTTGGCGTCGACCATCAGCTCGCGGTGCAGCGGCATGTTGGTCTGGATGCCTTCGATCACCGTCTCGTTCAGGGCCGTGCGCATGCGCGCCATGGCCTGTTCGCGGGTGTCGCCGTACACGATGATCTTGCCGATCATCGAGTCGTAGTTCGGGGGCACGAAGTAGTTGGTGTACACGTGCGAGTCGACGCGAACGCCCGGGCCGCCCGGCGGGTGCCACATGGTGATGCGGCCCGGCGACGGCGTGAACTTCCACGGGTCTTCGGCGTTGATGCGCACCTCGATGGCGTGGCCGCGCATCTCGATCTGGCGCTGCGTGAACGGCAGCTTCTCGCCGGCGGCGACCATGATCTGCGTCTTCACGATGTCGATGCCGGTGGTGAACTCCGTGACCGGATGCTCCACCTGCACGCGCGTGTTCATTTCGATGAAGTAGAACTCGCCGTTCTCGTACAGGAACTCGAAGGTGCCGGCGCCGCGGTAGCCGATCTTCTTGCAGGCGGTGGCGCAGCGTTCGCCGATCTTCTCGATCAGCTTGCGCGGAATGCCGGGGGCCGGCGACTCCTCGATCACCTTCTGGTGGCGGCGCTGCATGGAGCAGTCGCGCTCGCCCAGGTAGACGGCGTTCTTGTGCTTGTCCGCGAGGATCTGGATTTCGATGTGGCGCGGGTTCTGGAGAAACTTCTCCATGTACACGGCCGGATTGTTGAAGGCCGCAGCGGCTTCCGCCTTGGTCATCTGGATCGCGTTGACCAGCGCCGCCTCGGTGTGCACCACGCGCATGCCGCGGCCACCGCCGCCGCCTGCCGCCTTGATGATGACCGGGTAGCCGATCGCACGGGCGATGCGCTTGTTGGTAGCGGCGTCGTCGGACAGTTCGCCTTCCGAGCCGGGCACACAGGGCACGCCGGCCTTGATCATGGCCTGCTTGGCCGAGACCTTGTCACCCATCGTGCGGATGTTGTCGGGCGTCGGGCCGATGAACTGGAAGCCGCTTTGCTCCACGCGTTCGGCGAAATTGGCGTTCTCGCTCAGGAAACCATAGCCGGGGTGGATGGCTTCGGCGTCGGTCACCTCGGCGGCCGAGATGATGGCCGGCATGTTGAGGTAGCTCAGGCCCGAAGGCGCCGGGCCGATGCACACGGCTTCCTGCGCCAGCTTGACGTACTTGGCTTCGCGATCGGCTTCGGAATAGACCATCACGG
Organism: Variovorax sp. GW821-FHT06D12; assembly: GCF_059419205.1. Classification (NCBI taxonomy): domain Bacteria; kingdom Pseudomonadati; phylum Pseudomonadota; class Betaproteobacteria; order Burkholderiales; family Comamonadaceae; genus Variovorax; species Variovorax sp. GW821-FHT06D12. The sequence continues at coordinate 354,514 of NZ_JBWKRI010000005.1, forward strand.
CCTTGATGCCCATTTCGCTGCAAGCGCGCTGGATCCGAAGGGCGATCTCCCCCCGGTTTGCAACCAGAATCTTCTTGAACATGCTTACTCGATGATGAACAGCGGCTGGCCGTATTCGACCGCCTGGCCGTTTTCGCCGAGGATCTGCGTGACCGTGCCGGCCTTGTCGGCCTCGATTTCGTTGAGGATCTTCATTGCCTCGATGATGCAGAGCGTGTCGCCCTCGTTCACCTTGCTGCCGACTTCGACGAAAGCCGCAGCGCCCGGGCTGGACGAACGGTAGAAGGTGCCGACCATCGGCGACTTCACGGCATGGCCGCTCGGTGCGGCTTCGACGGCGGGGGCCGCGGCAGCCGGAGCGGCAGCACCGGCCACGGCGGGCGCTGCCACGGCGGGCGCGGCGGCCAGGGTCTGCACGTACTGGACGGGGGCGGCACCGCCACCCTTGACGATGCGGACCTTGCCTTCGGTCTCGGTGATTTCCAGTTCGGAAATATTCGATTCGGACACCAGATCGATCAGTGTCTTGAGTTTGCGCAGATCCATGGGACTCCAGTGCCAGCTTTGCCGGTCTTTAGGAAAGAACTTGACCGAAAACCGTCGATTTTCGGCGTTTGGCGTCTAACGCCAGCTTGTGTATTTAAATTCTAACCGTGAACAAGTTGGCGTCGCCAAGCGTCCAGGTCGGTCGTTTCAAGCTTGCCCATTTTACGAGCCAGCACCGAACCGTCGGCATGGAGCACCAAGGTGAACGGCAGGCCACCCCCGGTGTTGCCCAGATTCTTCACCAGTTCCATGCCCTGCAAGCCAGCCAGCGCGGTCGGGTAGGTGACCGGCGTGCGCTGCAGGAACTTGCGCACGGCGCTGGGCTGGTCGATGGCCAATCCCACCACTTGCCAGCCGTTGGCGCCGTGTTCGCGGAAAAAGGCGTCGATCATCGGCATTTCTTCGACACAGGGCGGGCACCACGTGGCCCAGAAGTTGAGCAGCACGGGCTTGCCGCGCAGGCTCGACAGGGCCAGCTCGCCGCCCTCGGGGCGCTCGAAGCGCTGGTCCCAGAACATGGCGGCATCGAGCTTTTCGCCGCCGGTGGCCGTGACGCCGCTGTCATTGCGCTCACGCCACCAGGCGCCGGCAATGCCGGCCGCGGCAGCGACTGCCGCCACGCCGGCATACAGCATGCCGCGTCGTGTGGGCGTTGAAGTCATTACTGGTCCTTTTCTTGTTCAATGCGTCGGCGCAGCGCGTTCAGGTCGCCGCGCGGCGCGCGCCCCTGGGCGTCGGGCTTGAGGGCGCCGCGCAGGTCGTCGAGGTCGTACACCAGAAGGTGCACCCCAATTTCCTCGCCCAGCGCCCGACTCGGCGCGTGGACGCTGAGGGCTTCGACCTGCTCGCCATGGAAGCCGGTCACCATGCGCGGCTCGTAGTCCACGTGGTGATCGATCAGGGCGATTTCGGCCGACTTGGAATCATCGCAGAACAATTGAATATAAATGTCTGACAAACGTGTGGCCGTGCCGTGCCAGACGGCGCCGCCCACATGCGGCCGGAACACGGCCATGCGCTCCATCCACTCGAGCGCGAGCAGGCGCAGTGCGTGCAGTTCCTGGGGCTGGGTATCGGCGCAGAAGACCGCGATGTAGTCGCGCACCTCGGCCTCGACCTCGTCGTTGTTGGGCAGCGCGGTGCGCGTCGGGAGGCCGAGTTCGCGCAGCGCCCGACGCTTGGCCGGGCCGTACTCGAGCCCCTCCTCGACGACGAGTCGGGCGGCAACGGCGGCGATTTCACGCTTGGACGTGTCCATCGGGGCATTTTGCCCGCTGCGGACGTCCCTCACATGAACATCAGTACGGCGCCCGGGGCGAAGCCGCCGGGGCACCCGCAGCGCCTCCCTAGAATTGGCCGATGCACATTCATATTCTGGGTATCTGCGGCACGTTCATGGGCGGTGTGGCCGCCCTCGCACGCGAAGCAGGCCACCGGGTCACGGGCTGCGACGCCGGCGTGTACCCCCCGATGAGCGACCAGCTGCGCGCGCTCGGCATCGACCTGATCGAAGGCTTCGGCGCCGACCAGCTGGCCCTCGCCCCCGACATGTTCGTGGTCGGCAACGTGGTCTCGCGGGCCCGCCTGCCCGACGGCAGCCCCAAGTTTCCGCTGATGGAAGCCATCCTGGACGCCGGCAAGCCCTACACCAGTGGCCCGCAGTGGCTGGCCGAGCACGTGCTGCAGGGCCGCCATGTGCTGGCCGTGGCCGGCACGCACGGCAAGACGACCACCACCTCGATGCTGGCCTGGGTGCTCGAACAGGGCGGCAAGGCGCCCGGCTTCCTGGTCGGCGGCGTGCCGCTGGACTTCGGCGTGTCGGCCCGCTTGGGCGACGGCCCGGCCTTCGTGATCGAGGCCGACGAGTACGACACCGCCTTCTTCGACAAGCGCAGCAAGTTCGTTCACTACCGGCCGCGCACCGCCGTGCTGAACAACCTGGAGTTCGATCACGCCGACATCTTCGACGATCTGGCCGCCATCGAGCGCCAGTTCCATCATCTCGTGCGCACCGTGCCCGGCACCGGGCGCCTGGTGGTGAACGCCACCGAAGAGAGCCTGCAGCGCGTGCTGGCCCAGGGCTGCTGGAGCGAACTCGCCCGTTTCGGCGACGGCGGCCCGGCCACGGAATGGCAGGCGCGCGGCACGCACGACGCCTTCGACGTGCTGCACCGCGGCGAGGTGGTCGGCCGGGTCGAGTGGGAACTCTCGGGCCTGCACAACCAGATGAACGCGCTGGCCGCCATCGCGGCGGCCGACCACGTGGGCGTGCCGCCGGCCGATGCGGCCCGCGCGCTCGGACGCTTTCGCAACGTGCGCCGCCGCATGGAGCTGCGCGGCACGGTCGAGGGCCAGGGCGGCGCGATCACCGTCTACGACGACTTCGCGCACCACCCCACCGCGATCCGCACCACGCTCGACGGCCTGCGCAAGAAGCTCAACGACGCCGGCAAGCAAAGTGAGCGCATCCTCGCGGCCTTCGAGCCGCGCAGCAACACGATGAAGCTGGGCGTGATGGCCGCGCAGCTGCCGTGGAGCCTGGAATCGGCTGACCTGTCGTTCTGCCACACGGCCGGCCTCGACTGGGACGCGGCGGCCGCGCTGGCACCGATGGGCGCACGCGCCCAGGTCGCCGGCGCCATCGAGCCGCTGGTGCAGCAGGTCGTGGCCGCGGCGCGGCCCGGCGATCACATCGTCTGCATGAGCAACGGCGGCTTCGGCGGCGTGCACGAGAAACTGCTGGACGCCCTGCGCGCCGCCCAATCATCATGAACGGCATGCGCGCGCGCGAGCTGATCGACACCCTGAAGCTCCAGCCCCACCCCGAGGGCGGCTGGTACAGCGAGGTGTTCCGGTCGGCCACGAGCGTGACGCCCGCCGACGGCCGCGCGCCGCGCAGCGCGCTGACCAGCATCTATTTCCTGCTCGAAGTCCACCAGCATTCGCGCTGGCACCGGGTGCTGTCGGACGAAGTCTGGGTGCACCTGGAAGGCGTGCCGCTGGCGCTGTGGACCTGCGACGCCGCGATGCGGACCGCGCCGGCCCACGTGAAGCTGGGCCCGGTCGATGTGCACGGCACCCGGCCGCAGCACGTGGTGCCCGCCGGCCAGTGGCAGGCCGCGCGCCCGATCCAGGGCCACGCGAGCGGCGACTACACGCTGGTCGCCTGCATGGTCGGGCCAGGCTTCGACTTCAGCGATTTCTCGCTGGTGCCGCAGGGCAGCGACGAAGCGGCGTCGATGCGGCACCACTGGCCCGACCTGGCCAGCATGCTCTAACTAACTAATAGCGCTTCAGCCCCGGCGCTGCTTGACGGCTTGAGACAAGGTCTCGAGCACCTGCACCGAATCGTCCCAGCCGATGCAGGCGTCGGTGATGCTCTTGCCGTACTCGAGGCCCGAGAGCTGGTCCTTGCCCGGCGTGAACTTCTGGGCGCCCGCCTGCAGGTGGCTTTCGATCATCACGCCGAACACGCGCTTCGAACCGCCGGCGATCTGGTCGGCGATGACCTTGGCCACGTCGATCTGCTTCTGGTGCTGCTTGGAGCTGTTGGCGTGGCTGCAGTCGACCATGAGCGTGGGCGGCAGCTTGGCGGCTTCGAGGTCCTTGCAGGCCGCTTCGACGCTGGCGGCGTCGTAGTTCGGCGTCTTGCCGCCGCGCAGGATCACGTGGCAGTCGCGGTTGCCGTTGGTCTGCACGATCGCGACCTGGCCGTTCTTGTGCACCGACAGGAAGTGGTGGCCGCGCGCCGCGGCCTGGATGGCGTCGGTGGCGATGCGGATGTTGCCGTCGGTGCCGTTCTTGAAGCCGATGGGTGCCGACAGGCCCGAGGCCAGTTCGCGGTGCACCTGGCTTTCGGTGGTGCGCGCACCGATGGCGCCCCAGGCGATCAGGTCGCCGATGTACTGCGGCGAGATCACGTCGAGGAACTCGCTGCCCGCCGGCAGGCCCAGGCGGTTGATGTCGATCAGCAGCTGGCGCGCGATGCGCAGGCCTTCGTCGATGCGATAGCTCTCGTCCAGGTACGGATCGTTGATGAGCCCCTTCCAGCCGACCGTGGTGCGCGGCTTCTCGAAGTACACGCGCATCACGATTTCCAGCGTGCCGGCGTACTTGTCGCGCTCGGCCTTGAGGCGGCGGGCGTATTCGAGGGCCGCGGCCGGGTCGTGGATCGAACACGGGCCCATGATCACCAGCAGCCGGTCGTCCTTGCCGGCCATGATGTTGTGGATGCCGCGGCGGGTGCCGGTGATCAGCGTTTCGATCGGCGTGCCGCGGATCGGGAAGAAGCGGATCAGATGTTCGGGAGGGGGGAGCACGTTGATGTCCTTGATGCGTTCGTCGTCGGTCTTGCTGGTTTTTTCGACGCTCGCATACCAGCTGTCGCCGGCGGGAGGGGTGTTCGTGCTCATGGTTCTCTTCCTTGTTGGTGTGAATGAAAAATCGTCAGGGCATAAAAAAACCGCCGGGGGCTGGAAGCCACCGGCGGTTCTGGGAGGGTGTTCGTTTGCTTTACGCGCTCGCCTCTCGTCCGCCGGAAACCGGGAACCAAAAGTAGGCAAAAAAGTAAGCGCGGAGGGCGGACATGTGGGCGGAATGTAGCACGGAAAACAAAAACCCGGCCAGGCGGCCGGGTCGGTGTTGTTTTTACCTGTAGCCCGATTCGTTGGCGTTGTGGATGATCCAGATCAGGTTGCCGCTGCTGAAATCGCCCATGCCGCCGCCCGCGAAGATCAGCCGGCCCTGGCCCTTGTAGGTCATCTCGAAGCGGTGGCGATCGCTGCCGAAGTAGAACGGAATCCAGGCCTTGCCGGTGATGTAGGCGCCCTGGTCGGTGGGCTGGCCGGCGAGGTCGGTGACCTGCTTGGTGCTCATGCCGATCTGCAGGCGCGTGAACTTGCTGTTGCGCGCCGGGTTGCCGGTGATCTCGCCTTCGAAACCGTTCAGGCCCTTGACGGTGCGGCCGCTGCCGGCCTCGACCTTGGAAGAATCGACCACGTTGCCGCGTGCGTCCATGCCGGCCTTCGAACCGCTGGGCGCCGCGGGCGCGGCAGCGGCCGGGGCGGGTGCCGGTGCGGCGGCGGGCTGGCTGCCCGAACCGCCGCGCGATGCGCAACCGGCTGTGGCCAGCGCGACCACGGCGGTCGCGGCCCACAGCACGGCGGGCGAATTGATCCTGTTCCCCATTGAAATGCTCCTTGATTCGTCGTTCGCAAAAAGGAGCGCAGCTTAGCAACCGAATGAAACAGCCGGCAAGTGCCGAAAGTCCTAAGCCGTTCCACCTACCGTCAGGCCGTCGATGCGAAGGGTCGGTTGGCCGACGCCCACGGGCACGCTCTGGCCTTCCTTGCCGCAGGTGCCGACGCCCGAATCGAGCGCCATGTCGTTGCCGATCATGGTCACGCGGGTGAGCGCGTCGGGGCCGTTGCCCACGATGGTCGCGCCCTTCACCGGGTACTGGATCTTGCCGTTCTCGACCCAGAAGGCCTCGCTGGCCGAGAACACGAACTTGCCGCTCGTGATGTCCACCTGCCCGCCGCCGAAGTTGGTGGCGTACAGGCCCTTCTTGATGCTGGCGACGATTTCCTGCGGGTCCTTGTCGCCGCCGAGCATGTAGGTGTTGGTCATGCGCGGCATCGGCACGTGGGCGTAGCTCTCGCGGCGGCCGTTGCCGGTGGGCTTGACCTTCATGAGGCGGGCGTTCATCGAGTCCTGGATGTAGCCCTTGAGGATGCCGTCCTCGATCAGCACGTTGCGCTGGCTGGCGTGGCCTTCGTCGTCCACGTTGAGCGAGCCGCGGCGGTCGGCGATGGTGCCGTCGTCGAGCACCGTGACGCCCTTGGCCGCCACGCGCTGGCCGATGCGGCCCGAGAACGCGCTCGAGCCCTTGCGGTTGAAGTCGCCCTCCAGGCCGTGGCCGATGGCTTCGTGCAGCAGGATGCCGGGCCAGCCCGAACCGAGCACCACCGTCATCTCGCCGGCCGGGGCCGGGCGCGCGTCGAGGTTGGTCAGCGCGGCCTTCACGGCGTGGTCGACGTACTCGGCGATCTGCGCGTCGGTGAAGTAGGCCAGGCCGAAGCGCCCGCCGCCGCCGCCCGAGCCGACCTCGCGGCGCCCGTTCTGCTCGGCGATCACGGTGACCGACAGCCGCACCAGCGGCCGCACGTCGGCCGCCAGCGTGCCGTCGGCGCGCGCCACCATCACCACGTCGTACTCGCTGGCCAGGCCGGCCATGACCTGCGCCACGCGCGGGTCGCGCGAACGGGCGAGCTGCTCGACCTTTTCGAGCAGCTTCACCTTGGCCGTGCTGTCGAGCGTGGCGATGGGGTCGATGCCGCCGTAGAGCGAGCGGCTGGAGGCGATCTTGCGCGGCACGGTCTTCACGCGCGCCGTGCGCCCGGCGGAAGAAATGGAACGCACCGTACGCGCCGCGTCGAGCAGCGAGGCCTCGGAGATGTCGTCCGAGTAGGCAAAGGCGGTTTTCTCGCCGCTCACGGCACGCACGCCGACGCCCTGGTCGATGCTGAAGCTGCCGGTCTTGACGATGCCTTCCTCGAGGCTCCAGCCCTCGCTGCGGGTGTACTGGAAGTACAGGTCGGCATCGTCCACGCGGTGCGCGGTGATCTCGGCCAGGGCCTTGCTCAGGTGCGATTCGTCCAGGCCGAACGGCGTGAGCAGGAGCTGTTGCGCCGTGGCGAGGCGCTCGATGGTGGGTTCGCGGGAGATCATGACTGCCATTCTAGGCAGCCGCCCCCGTCCGTACCGCCCCGGGGGACTCTAGTTCTGGGCGAGTTTGCGGGCCCGCGCGATCGACATCAGGATGCCCAGCCCCAGCCCCAGCGTGACCATGGCGGTGCCGCCATAGCTGATGAACGGCAGCGGCACGCCCACCACCGGCAGGATGCCGCTGACCATGCCCATGTTCACGAAGGCGTAGGTGAAGAAGATCATGGTCACCGCCCCGGCCAGCAGGCGCGAGAACAGCGTGGGCGCGTTCAGCGCGATGGTCAGCCCGCGGAAGATCAGCAGGATGAAGGCCGCGATCAGCGCCAGATTGCCGATCAGGCCGAATTCCTCGGAGTACGCCGCGAAGATGAAGTCGGTGGTGCGCTCGGGAATGAATTCGAGGTGCGTCTGCGTGCCCTGCATGAAGCCCTTGCCGCCCACGCCGCCCGAGCCGATGGCGATCATCCCCTGAATGATGTGGAAGCCCTTGCCCAGCGGGTCCTTGCTCGGGTCGAGCAGCGTGCACACGCGCTGCTTCTGGTAGTCGTGCAGCACGCGCCAGTCGACGCCGTCGACGCACAGCTGCGACTCGAAACCCACGATCAGCGTGATGGCCACTGCGCCGAGCACCACCGGCGGCACGATCAGCTTCCACGGCAGCCCGGCAAAGAAGATCACCGCCAGCCCGGCCGCCAGCACCAGCAGCGAGGTGCCCAGGTCGGGCTGCTTCATGATGAGCCCGACGGGCACCGCCAGCAGCAGCGTCGCCACCACGAAGTCGAGCGGGCGCAACTGGCCTTCGCGGCGCTGGAACCACCAGGCCAGCATCAGCGGCATCGCGATCTTGAGGATTTCGCTGGGCTGGATCACCACGCCCACGTTGATCCAGCGCTGGGCGCCCTTCTTGGTGATGCCGAAGAGCGCCACCGCAATCAGCAGCGCCACCCCGGCCGCATACAGCGGCACGGCGAAGGCCATGAGCCGCTGCGGCGGCACCTGCGCCACCACGAACATGATGCCACCGGCCAGCAGCATGTTGCGGCCATGGTCGAGAAAGCGCGTGCCATGGTCGTAGCCGGAGGAATACATGGTGAGCAGCCCGGCGAAGGCGAGCAGCATCACGGCAAAGGCCAGGAAGCCGTCGAAGCCCTGGAAGATGGGCGCAATGCGACGCGCCAAGGAGGGCTGGTTGAACACGGCAGACATGATGGGGGCGGATTATCCCCGCCCCGCCCGCCCCTTCAGTCGAAAACGAGCTGAACGACCGTGCGCCCCGGTCGGCTTTCGATCGCCAGCCGGGCCCCGATGGCGGCGGCGCGCTTCGACAGCGCCTCCGGCACCTCGGTGGCGTCGAAGCCCACGCCGTTATCGATCACCCGCAGGCGAACGGCGCCGTCGCGCGCGTCGGCCTCGATGCGCAGCGCGCTCGCATGGGCGTGCTGCAGCACGTTCGAGATGGCCTCGAACAGCAAGAATTGCAGCTGCCGCGTGGCGTGGGCGTCGAGCTGCGTCACCGGGGGCAGTTCGTCCACGCCCCACTCGAAGGCGATGTCCGCGGCCGCCAGCCGGGGTTCCAGCCGGTAGCGCAGCGCCGCCAGCAGCGCGCCGATGTCGCCGGGCGGCAGGTGGATGGAGTCGATCGACAGCTTGAGCTGGTCGAGCGAGTCGCGCAGGGTGCGCAGCAGTTCCTCGGGGCTGGTCTGGCCCGACTGCAGCTGGCGGATCGCCGAGCTGATGTGCGAGCCCACGCCGTCGTGCATGTCGCGCAGGATGCGCTCGCGCTCGTGAGTGCGCGCCTGGTCACGCGCCACCTCCTCCAGCTCGGCGTAGGTGGAGGCCAGTTCGCGTTCGCGCTGCGCCACCCGGTCGGCCAGCGTCTTGACCCAGCCGCGCGCCTGCACGCTCGCGAAGTGGAAACGCCGCAGCACGATCAGCAGCAGCGCCACCCCGAACATCACCGAGGAATAGCGCACCCAGGTGGTCTCGCCGTAGGCGTCGCTCAGGCGGATCACCAGCCAGTCGCGCGTGCCGAAGGCCACCGTGACCAGTGCGGCGCCGGCCACCAGCAGCCGCTCGACGCTGGGCCGGCGCACCGTGGCGACGGCAAAGGCGATCACGAAGCCGACGACGATCGTGATCTCGACCGCCAGCCAGGCCGTGAGCCAGCGCGGCTCCTCGCGGTTCAGCGCCAGCCAGGTGAACACCACGGTGCCGGCCACCACGGCCGCCGTCGGCCAGCGCACCCAGCGCGTGCGCGGGCTCTGCGCCCAATCGGCCAGGTGGTAGCAGAACATCATGGCGGACGCGGCCCAGCCCGCGTAGCAGCCGGCCATCAGCACGCCCCACAGCTGCCACGGCAGTGGCGGCTCGGGAATCATGGCGTCGGCCACGCGCAGCGCCCAGCAGAACTCGGCGACCGCGGCCCAGAAATAGAGGGCGTCGCGCTGGCGGCGGCCGGTCGCGCCGGTGTCGACCTGGGTGAACCACAGCGCCAGCGCGATGCTGCCGACGATGAGGCTGAACGCCGTCAGCAGCACCGACCCCGTGAAGCGCCAGGCGTAGGCGCCTTCGAACAACGCGGTGCGCACCGGCGTCGCCGGCCCGATGGTGACGCGCGAGAGGCCGGCGCGCCGTTCGCTGTCGGCGCGGATGCGGATCTGCAGCAGGTTCTCGCCCTCTTTCAGCAACCGCCCGGGCACCGGCACATAGACGGGCGCCTTGGCGTAGTCGGCGCGGTTGCCCTGGCCGAGGTCGCCGTAAGACTGCAACAGCGCGCCGTTGAGCTGCACCTCGAAGACGCTGCCGGCGCGGGGAATGAAGACGCCCCAGGGCACCTCGGGCAGGGTCTCGACCCGGAACGGCAGCTCGAAGCTCGCGAAGCCAGTGCGGCCGCGGTGCCGGCGGTCCCAGTGGTAGGACAGGTCGACCGCTTCGGTCTGCACGACACCGTCGATGGTGGTGGTCACCCTGGCGTGGCGCAGCTCGATCGGCCCCTGCGTCTCCCCTGCGGCGGCGCCCCCCGCGGCAAGCAGCGCCGCCAGCCCGAGCAGGCACAGGAACGCCAGCCGCCGCAGCATCCGCCCTCAGCCCGGGTGGGACAGCAGGCCGAGGCGCGTGGCCTCGAACACCGCTTCGCTCTTGGAATGCACCGCGAGCTTGCCGTAGAGGTTCTTGATGTGGGTCTGCACCGTGTGCACGCTCAGGCCCTTGAGGCGCGCGATCTCGGCGTACGAGAAGCCGCGCGCGATCAGCGTCAGCACCTCGTGCTCGCGTGCCGAGAGCAGGCCGCGGTCGGCCTCGTCGAGCGCCGTCTCTGCCGGCGCCGCGCCGGCTGTGCCCGGCACGGCCGCCTGCAGGCTGCGGTACTTGGCGAGCACGCGGCGCGCGATCATGGGCGAGATCGGCGAGGCGCCGGCCTTCATCTCAACGATGGTCTGTGCGATGTCTTCCGGTGCGGCGTCCTTGTGGATGTAGCCGACGGCGCCGGCCTCGATGCTGGCCAGCACGTTCTCCTCGTCGCCGAAGACCGACACCACCAGCGGCTCGCAGCCGGGAAAGCGCGCGACGGCGTCGCGGATCACGTCCAGGCCCGTGCCGTCGGGCATGCCGAGGTCGACCAGCAACACGTCGGGGATGGTCGCGGTCGCGGCCAGCCAGCTGCGCGCTTCCTGCACGGTGCCGGCGCTGCCCAGCCAGAACAGGCGCGGGCTGCGCTGCACGCTGGCCTCGAAGAAGGCGCGTGCGCGGCTGTCGTCCTCGACCACGAGCACGCCCCAGCGGCGTGGCATCCCGTCATCCTGTACCTCGGTGTTCATGGGATGAAGCATAAGCCTGGGCACCCACCGCCACGCGGGGCCTGCCTCCCTCGTTCATGGGATGCCCCCTGCCAGATGCGTCAGGAAACTTGTCTCTTCTTTCTCCCCTTGCGCCGCACCGCCGCCCCCTGCGCGGCCGCACCGTGAATACTTTCGAATTCCAGCCACGCCCTCGCGGCCTTCTCATGGGCCGATTCGCAGGGATTTGTGGGGTCACCGCGCCGTGAGCGGTGCGGACCTCATGCAAAATTGTCTGAATCCGGCCACGGGGCGCGACCAGCGCACCCCAGTCACCTCCTCCCATGGAACCGCAAACCACCCATCTGTTGTATCTGCACGGCTTCCGTTCGTCGCCCCGCTCGACCAAGGCGCGGCTGGTGGCGAAGCACGTGGCGCGCGAGCACCCGAACCTGGAGTGGTGGTGCCCGCAGCTGCCGCCGTCGCCGCATGATGCGATCGACATGGTGATGAAGGGCATCGCGCACTGGCCGCGCAAATCGATGGCGGTGATCGGTTCGTCGCTGGGCGGTTTCTACGCCACCTACGTCGCTGGCATGACCCGCTGCCGCGCCGTGCTGCTCAACCCCGCGGTGCACCCGGCGCGCGACCTCACGCGCTACATCGGCAGCCAGACCGCCTGGCACGATCCGGCCGAGCACTTCTATTTCCAGCCCGAATTCATCCAGGAGCTGCGCGCCATGGAAATCGGCGCGCTCACGCGGCCCGAGCGCCTGTTCGCGATCATCGCCAAGGGCGACGAGGCGCTCGACTGGCACGAGATGTCGGCGCGCTACCCCGACAGCCGCATCAAGCTGCTCGAGGGCGGCGACCATGCGCTGTCCGATTTCGAAAAAGCGCACCTCGACGACGTGATGGCGTTCATCAACCCCGTCGTCTAAAGCTCTCCCCCAGGCTTCGCGCACTGCGTGTCGCTTCGCCAACCCCCTTCCGGGGGCGATGCCTGCGGCCCGGCAAAGCCGGTTCCGCGGCATCCCCGGCAAGGGAGCTCCTGATCCAGCGTGGGAGAATCGCCGGATGTTTGTATTGTTTGAAGAAGCCGGCAAATACCTCGGCGGCCGCATCCTGTCGGAAGCCGAAGCCTCGGCACAGGTCGAGCTCGAGACCGGCAAGCGCGTCAAGGTCAAGGGCGCCAACATCGTTCTGCGTTTCGAGAAACCGTCCCCGGCCGAGCTGATCGCCGAGGCGCGCACGCTCGCCGCCGCCATGGACCTCGACCTCGCCTGGGAATTCGCGGCCGAAGGCGAGTTCGGCTTTGCCGACCTGGCGGCCGACTATTTCAGCGACAAGCCCTCGCTGGCCCAGCAGGCCGCCGCGCTGTTCGCGCTGTTCGAGGCGCCGCACTACTTCCGCCGCGCGGGCAAGGGGCGCTTCAAGAAGGCGCCGGCCGAGATCGTGCAGCAGGCGCTGGCCGCCATCGAGAAGAAGAAGGCCATCCAGGCGCAGATCGTCGAATGGGCGGGCCAGCTGGCCGAGGGCGTGTGCCCGCCGCCGATCCGCGAACAGCTCTACAAGATCCTGTTCAAGCCCGACAAGAACGCGCCCGAGTACAAGGCCGTGGTCGACGCCGCGCGCGCCACGCAGCGCCCGCCGCTCGACCTGCTGGAGCGCGCCGGCGCCATCGATTCGCCCTACCAGTTCCACTGGCGGCGCTTCCTGTTCGAGAACTTCCCCAAGGGCACCGGCTTTCCCGCGCTCGCGGCGCCGGCCGTCGCCGACGACCTGCCGCTGGCCGAAGGCGTGCGGGCCTTCTCGATCGACGACTCGCAGACCACCGAAATCGACGACGCGCTGTCGGTGCAGGGCATGGGCAGCGGCACCATCACGGTCGGCATCCACATCGCCGCGCCGGGCCTGGCGCTCACGCCGGGCAGCGCCATCGACGCCGTGGCGCGCGCGCGCATGTCCACCGTGTACATGCCGGGCTACAAGATCACCATGCTGCCCGACGAGGTGGTCGACACCTACACGCTGCTCGAAGGCGGCGACCGCCCGGCCGTGTCGCTCTATGCACGCTTCGACGAAGCCACGCTCGAGCTGCAGGGCACCGAGACGAAACTCGAACGCGTGCCGATCGTCGCCAACCTGCGCCACGACCAGCTCGACGCCGTCGTCACGCAGCCCTGGCTCGAAGACGCCACCTTCAATTCGGACAACACCCCCGATGCCGCCGCGAAGCTGCGCGCGCCGCTGTCCTTCCTGTTCCGCCTGGCCAAGCACCTGAAGGCGCAGCGCGAAGTGGTGCGCGGCAAGCCCGAGAACTTCAGCCGGCCCGACTACAACTTCCGCCTCGTCGGCAACGACGGCGCCGAGCCCACGGGCAACGAGCAGGTGCAGATCAGCACGCGCCAGCGCGGCGCGCCGCTCGACCTGATCGTGTCCGAGGCCATGATCCTGGCCAACAGCAGCTGGGGCGGCTGGCTCGGCGAGCTCGGCGTGCCGGGCCTGTACCGCAGCCAGGCCAGCCTGGCGCCCGGCATCAAGGTGCGCATGGGCACGCGCGCGCTGCCGCACGCGGGCCTGGGCGTGAAGAGCTACGCCTGGAGCACCTCGCCGCTGCGCCGCTACACCGACCTCGTGAACCAGTGGCAGATCATCGCGGCCGCGCGCCACGGCAAGACCGCCGCGCTGGCCGCGCCCTTCAAGCCGAAGGACGCCGACCTGTTCTCCATCCTCTCGGGCTTCGACGCGGCCTATGCCACGTACAACGCCTACCAGGGCGGCATGGAGCGCTTCTGGACGCTGAAGTACCTGCAGCAGCAGGGCATCACCGAGCTCGAGGCCACGGTCATCAAGGACATTCCCAACGGTGCGCTGGTGCGCGCCGACACGCTGCCGCTGGTGTTCCCGGTGGCCGGCCAGCAGGAGCGCGGCGCGCGCGTGCGCGTGAAGCTCGGCGAGATCGACGAGATCGCGCTCGACGTGAGCGGCACCGTGCTCGAACGCTTCGACGTGCCGCAGGCCGATGCCGCAACCGCTGACGGCGGCGAGGACGACGAAGAAGAAGTCGCCGGCCCGATCGCCATCGCGGTCGACCTGAGCGACACCGAGGCCGCACCCGACCCGGCGACGACCACGCCTGCATGACCCCCGGTCGAACGACCGGAGACACGCGCCCCCTGGAGGAGTTTCGAGAATGAATCTCAAGGACCTCAGCACGCTGCAGATCGCTCTGGGCGTGTCGGTCATCGCGCATGCCGCGTTGCTCGCGGTGCGCTTCGTCGATCCCGAATCGTTCAACCGGGTCTTCAGCGAAACCCCGCTCGAGGTGATCCTGGTCAACAGCAAGACCAACGACAAGCCCGACCCCGCGGCCCGCGTGATGGCGCAGACCACGCTCGCGGGCGGCGGCGACCTCGACAAGGGCCGCGCCACCAGCCCGCTGCCGCCGTCGAGCTTCACCACCATGGGCGACTCGTTCGAGGAATCGCGCCGCCAGGTCGAGGCCATGCAGGCCCAGCAGATGCAGATGCTGGCGCAGCTCAAGCGCGAGCTGGCCGCCATGCCCGTGCCCGATCCGCGCCAGGCCGGCGACCCCACCGAAGCCGCCGCGCGCGAGGAAAAGCGCCGCCAGATGGTCGCGCTGCTCGCCGAGATCGAGCGCCGCGTGAACGAGGAAAACGCGCGCCCCAAGAAGCGCTACCTGAGCCCCGCCACGCGCGAGGCGGCCTACGCGCTGTACGTCGACACGCTGCGCCGCCGCATCGAGGTCAAGGGCACCGAGAACTTCCCGACCGCGGCCGGCAAGAAGCTCTACGGCGAACTCAAGATGACCGTCACCATCAACCACGACGGGCGCGTGCTCGACACCGTGGTCGACGAAAGCTCGGGCAACACCACGCTCGATCGCCGTGCCCAGGCCATCGTGCGCAGCGTCGGCAACTTCGGCAAATTCACCGACGCCATGCGCAAGCAGACCGACCAGATCGTGCTGCAGTCGCGCTTCAAATTCACGCGCGACGAGACCATCGAGCTGTCGTCCCAATAGCAACAGCACCCCCAGCAGAACACGGAGCATCGGCCATGGATCAGTACTGCGTCATGGGCAACCCCGTCGAGCACAGCCGCTCGCCCCGCATCCACGCGCGCTTTGCCGAACTCTGCGGCCAGCCCATGGCCTACGGCCGGCGGCTGGTGCCGATCGGCGCCTTCGCCGAAGGCATCGCCGCCTTCCGCAGCGAGGCTGCCGCGCAGGGCGATGCGGCACGCGGCTGCAACGTCACCGTGCCCTTCAAGTTCGACGCCGCCGCGCTCGCGCAGCACACCAGCGAGCGCGCCACGCTGGCGCAGGCCGTGAACACGCTGCGCTTCGAAGCCGACGGCAGCATCCATGCCGACAACACCGACGGCATCGGCCTGGTCAACGACATCGTGCGCAACGCCGGCGTGCCGCTGGCGGGCCGGTCGCTGCTGCTGATCGGCGCCGGCGGCGCGGCGGCGGGCGTGCTCGGGCCGCTGCTCGACGCGGGTGCCGCGCACGTCGTGGTGGCCAACCGCACGCTCGACAAGGCCATCGCGCTGGTGCAGCGCCATGCCGCGCTCGCGCTGCGCCACGGCGCCACGCTCGAGGCCTGGGCGCTCGACGAGGTGCCGGGCGACTTCGACGTGGTGGTCAACGCCACGGCCTCCAGCCTCGCGGGCGACGCGGTGCCCGTGCGCGCGCAAGTGCTGCGTCCTGGCGCGCTGGCCGTCGACATGATGTACGGCCCTGCCGCCGCAGGCTTCATGGCATGGGCCGAGGCGCACGGCGCGGTCGCGCGCGACGGCCTCGGCATGCTGGTGGAACAGGCCGCCGAAGCCTTCGAATTCTGGCGCGGCGTGCGTCCGCCGTCGGCGCAGGTGCTGGCCGAGCTGCGCGCCTCGCTCGCCGCCGGCGCATGAAGGGCCTGCTGCGCCTGATCGCCTGCCTCGTGGTGGCGGGCCTGGCGCTCGAACTGTTCTTCGTGGTGCGCATCGCGGCCATGGCGGTGATCGATCCGCAGAGCACGGCCTTCCAGCGCTCCGAGGCCTGGCGCGTCGCCCTCTCGCAGGGCCGCGACGGCGGATGGCGCCAGGACTGGGTGCCCTACACGCAGATCAACGACACCCTCAAACGCGCCGTGATCGCCAGCGAAGACGCCGGCTTCGTCGACCACAACGGCGTCGAGTGGGAAGCCATCGAGCGGGCGCGGCAGCGCAACGCCCGCGCCGAACAGCTGGCCGCCAAGCGCATGGCGCGCGCGGCTGCACGCGGCAAGCCGGTGCAGCCGGCCCCGCTGCGCGGCGGCTCCACCATCACGCAGCAGCTCGCGAAGAACCTGCTGCTGTCGGGCGAGCGCACCATGCTGCGCAAGGGCCAGGAGCTGGTGCTCGCCACGCTGCTCGAGGTGCTGCTCGACAAGCGGCGCATCCTCGAGATCTACCTGAACAACGTCGAATGGGGCGAAGGCGTGTTCGGCGCCGAGGCTGCGGCGCAGTACTACTTCAGGAAGCCGGCCGCACGCTTGACTTCATACGAGGCCGCGCGCCTGGCCGTGATGCTGCCGAGCCCGAAGTTCTTCGAGCGGCGGCCCAATTCGTCGTACATCAACGGACGGGCATCGACGATCGTGGCGCGGATGCCGGCGGTCGACCTGCCCTGAGCTTGCGCACCGCGCCTTCCACCGCCAGCACGGCGACGAAGCCGATCGCGTAGGCCAGCACGTCCCACCAGTCGGCGGTGGCGCCGAGCACGATGCGCAGCGCGCGGTTCGGAATGTGCAGGTGCCAGGTCGACGCAAGGAACTGCCCCAGTTCCACCAGCAGCCCCACGCCGAAGGCCGCCAGCGCGAGCGGCAGCACGCGCGCGGCGACGAAGGTCTTGAACACCACGTACACCCACGCCACGGCGAGCACGTCGCCGAAGAAGCTTCGCACCCAGCCCCAGCGCGCGCCGACGGTGGCCAGCAGCACGAGCAACACGAAGAGGGCCACCGCCCACGCCAGGGAAAGAAGATCGAATCGCCATCGCATGGCCCGTATCATCGCCTCCATATGCTGGCAAAGCTCACAGGTTGGTTGCTGCTGGGAATCGTCCGATTGCTCACCGGCGCGCAGGCGCGCTGGTACGGCTGTCCACCGAAAGCCGAGCAGCGCATCTACTTCGCGAATCACCAGAGCCACGCGGACCTCGTGATGATCTGGGCCGCGCTGCCCGAAGAGCTGCGCAGCATCACGCGGCCCATTGCGGCGCGCGACTACTGGGCCAACACGCCGGTCAAGCGCTGGATCACGACGGAGGTGTTCAACGCGGTGTATGTGGAGCGGGCGGCCACGGGAGCTGCACCGGTTGCGCCGCCGCCGGAAACACCGCCTCAGGCACCGCCGCCCGCGGCGCCCATCGCCCCGGCCGAGCGCATCGAGCCGTCGATGGAGCCGCTGCTGCCGATCGAAACGGTGTCTCACGCATCGGCTGCCGAAGGTCCGCAGGAGATTCAGGGACAGCTCGACCTTCCCGCTCCCCCTCCGCCCCCACCACCGGTCGCACCGCCGCCGGTCATCGAACCCGAAGCGCCAGCCGCCGCGCCCGAGCCGCCCGCCGCCGATCCACTCGCGCCGCTCATCGACGCCCTGCGCAGCGGCGACTCGATCATCATCTTCCCCGAGGGCACGCGCGGCCACACCGGCGAGCCGCAGAAATTCAAGTCGGGCCTGTACGCGCTGGCGACGATGTTCCCCGACGTGGTGCTCGTGCCGGCCTGGATCGACAACGTGCAGCGCGTCATGCCCAAGGGCGAGATCGTGCCCGTGCCCATCCTGTGCTCCGTCACCTTCGGCGCGCCGATCCGCGTCGAAGCAGGCGAAGAGCGCCGGCCTTTCCTCGACCGTGCGCGTGCCGCCGTGATCGCATTGCGCGACGTCTGAAGGTATGAACCAGTTCCTGCGCAGCCTCAGCCCGACCCAGCAGGTCGCGGCCCTTTTCCTGATCGTCTTCGGCCTGCTCTTCATCGTGAGCACCGCCGTCTTCTTCCTGAGCTTCAAGGAGCGGCGCAACCCGGTGCACGACGAGTCGTGGCAGGCCGAGCTGGCGCATTTCCGCGCGCTGCTGGGCACCACCTGGTTCATGGTGATCGTGTTCTGGATCGGCTGGGCGCTGGGCGAAACGGTGGCCACCGTGCTGTTCGCGCTGATCGCGTTCTTTGCGCTGCGCGAGTTCATCACGCTCTCGCCGACGCGGCGCGGCGACCACCGCAGCCTGATCCTCGCGTTCTTCGTGGTGCTGCCGATCCAGTTCTGGCTGGTGGCCACCGCGCGCTTCGACCTGTTCACGGTGTTCATTCCGGTCTACGTGTTCCTCGCCATTCCGGTGGCGAGTGCGCTGGCGAACGACCCGAGCCACTTTCTCGAACGCAACGCCAAGCTGCAGTGGGGCATCATGGTCTGCGTCTACGGCATGAGCCACGTGCCCGCGCTGCTGCTGCTGACCTTCCCGGGCTACGAAGGCAAGAGCGCGTTCCTCGTGTTCTTCCTGGTGTTCGTCGTGCAGACCTCGGTGCTGGTGCAGCACCTGATCTCGCGGCGCATGCAGCGCACGCCGTTCGCGCCGAACGTGAGCCGCAGCTTCAACTGGACCAGCTGGGGCGTCGGCATCGTCGTGGCCAGCCTGGTGGGCGCGCTGTTCTCGTTCATCACGCCGTTCAAGTTCGGGCAGGCACTCGCGGTGTCGATCATTGCGTGCGTCGCGGGCTCGATGGGCCACCTCGTGATGAAGGCGCTCAAGCGCGACCGCGGCATTCCGAACTGGGGCCAGAAGGGCGTGGGCGTGACTGGCGCCAACGGCCTGCTCGACCGCGTCGACGCGCTGTGCTTCGCGGCGCCGATCTTCTTCCATTCGATCCGCTGGTACTTCAACGTCTGACGCACCGGCCGGCGGGCGATCAGACTTTGCGCCGCACCACCCGGTCGAAGGCCTGCTTCGCGCGCCGTCCCAAGGCCTTCGTCTTCAGTGCCTGAAGCTCGCGCTTGAGCCGCGTGCGCTGCTCGGCCGACAGCGCGGTGCCGAAACGCCCGAGCGCCAGCTCCAGCGCCTCGCGCTGCGCCGCCACCCGGCCCTGCCGCCCTTCGGCCTCGGCCAGCCATTCGCAGGCATTGGCCACGCGCTCGCGCAAGGCCGCGTCGCCCGACTCGCCGAAGCGCGCGATGAGCAGGCGGTAGGCCTTGGCCTGGCCGGCCAGGTCGTCCATCTT
This sequence comes from Variovorax sp. GW821-FHT06D12, assembly GCF_059419205.1. NCBI lineage: Bacteria > Pseudomonadati > Pseudomonadota > Betaproteobacteria > Burkholderiales > Comamonadaceae > Variovorax > Variovorax sp. GW821-FHT06D12. The sequence continues at coordinate 373,823 of NZ_JBWKRI010000005.1, forward strand.
GTCGAAGGCCTTGGCCTTGTTGATCAGCGACTTGGCGGCCCACAGCTGCAGGGCGCTGTCCCGCGCCATCGCCGTGCGCGCGATCACCTCGTCGTAGCTGGCCACGGCCTCGGCGAACCGGCCCGCGCGGCGCAGCACGGCGCCCTTGCGGAACAGCGCGCCGGCCACGCGCGCGCGCAGGTCGGGCAGCTCGGAATTGCCCCAGCGCGCAACGATCTCGTCGTGCACACGCATCTCGTCCGCGGGCCGCGCGAGGCGATCGAGCGCGGTGCTCTTGTATTGCAGGCACAGCGCCACCTGCGACTGCATTTCGGTGGAGGCATCGGCGCCGTAGCGCGCGTCCATCGCGTCGGCCGCCTCGACGACCTCGGCGAAGTGCTCCAGCGCCAGCAGGCAGAAGGTCTTGTGCGACAGGGCGCGGGCGCACTGGCGGCGCATGAGCGGGTGCGGCGAGGCGGCATGCGCGGCGAGCACCTCGTCGAACAGCGCGATGGCCTCGTGCGATGCGCCCGCGTCGCCGAGCTTGCGGCCTTCGCGGACGGTATCGCACGCCGCATCGAAGAGCTCGGCCGGCAGTTCGCCGGCGTCGAGGCCGCCGGTCTTGCGCAGCCGCTTCAGGCAGGCCTCGCGCCCGGCCGTCGCCTTCGCGCGCAGCTCGCGCATCTCCGGCGTGGCGCCGTCGCGCGAGGCCGCGACGAGCGGCTCGTACACCGCAAGCGCCGCCTCGGGCCGGCCCAGCAGGTCGAGCAGCACGAAGCCCTTGTGCAGCAAGGTGGTGGCCACGGTGCGCTGCACCACGGCGTCGCTGTCACGCGCGAAGGTGCCGAGCAGGCGCTCGCAGGCAGCCAGCGCGGCCTCGCCGTCGCCCTGGTCCCGCAGCCCCACGGCCCACTCGTGGGCGCGCACGGCCGCGAGGCGGCGCACCTGCGCGGAGGCGTCGTGGCCGTAGCGGTCGAGCAGCCAGCCGACCAGCTCGGCGCGGCGCGCGACCTCGTCGAGCCCGAGGCCGTCGAAGAACAGGGCCAGCGCGCGCACGCCCTCCAGCCGCAACTCGGGCGCGGCCTCGGCCAGGCCGGTCTCGATCTGGTCGGCCACCTGCAGGCACAGCACCTGCGCCTGCGTGTGCTGCGCCAGTTCGCGCAGGTTGAGCACCGCGGCCAGCCGGGCCCGCGCCACGCGCAGCACCACGCCGGCCTCGGCGCCGCCCTCGAAGCGTTCGATGGCCGCTTCGAGCGTGGCCAACGCGTCCTGCGGCAGGCCGCGGTGGTGTTCGATCTCGGCCTTCAGCAGGCGCGCGTCGAGCCGCCACGCATCGAGCGCGGCATCGGACTGTGCGTCGAGCTGCTCGCTCATGAAGTCGCAGGCCTCGCAACGCGCGGCCGCGTCGTCGATGAGCCAGGTGCGCTGGTACAGCGCGTGAGCGATGTGCGCGCGGATCTCGGGCTCGCTGCGCCCGCCGTGCGCGGCCACCAGGCGGTCGAGCGTGGCCAGCGCGTCGGCCGGGCGGTGCAGCTGGCGCAGCACGTGCGCGAGCAGCCGCAGCGCCTGGCAACAGGGCACGACCACGGCGGCATCGGGCAGCGCGCCGAACTCGGCGATCAGCCGGCTGCAGGCGGCGATCGCCTCGCGGCGGCGGCCGAGGTCGCTCAACAGCTCCGCCTGGCGAAAGCTCGCGGCGGCACGTTCGGCGGGAGATTGCTGCAGCTGCGCGGGCAAGACCGGGGCGTCGTTCAATGGCTTCGGTTGCTGCTGCGCGGAGGACTCGACTACATTCACCTTCGCTTCCTTGTGTGGCGCGCCCCGCGCGGAGCGGGGCGGAATGCAAGAACGGCGGATTCTGCCCGCGATCCCCCACGCATCGCGCGCGAATTCGCACCTTCTTCAACCTTCCTCACCCAGGCTTAGGCCTTTACGCTTCCTTTTCATGCGGATCCTCGGCATCGACCCCGGTTTGCAGACCACCGGCTTCGGCGTGGTCGATGCGGACGGCCATGCGCTGCGCTACGTGGCCAGCGGCACCATCAGCACCCGGCACCTGGGCAGCGGCAACCTGCCGGCGCGCCTGAAGGTGCTGTTCGACGGCATCGGCGAGATCACGGCGCGCTACCAGCCCGAGGCGTCGGCGGTCGAAATCATCTTCGTCAACGTCAACCCGCAGTCGACGCTGCTGCTGGGCCAGGCGCGCGGCGCCTGCGTGACGGCGCTGGTGAGCCACAACCTCTCGGTGGCCGAGTACACGGCGCTGCAGATGAAGAAGGCCGTGGCCGGCCATGGCCAGGCCGCGAAGGCGCAGGTGCAGGAGATGGTGAAGCGCCTGCTCGACCTGCCCGGCCTGCCGGGCGCCGACGCGGCGGACGCGCTGGGCATCGCCATCACGCACGCGCAGGTCGGCCGCTCGATGGCGCGGCTCGCGGAGGCGGCCGAGCTGTCGAAGACCCACGCCGGCACCTACCGGCAAGGGCGTTCGCGCTGAGGCTTCAGCGCACGATGTAGCGCAGGTCGCCCAGGCGCCGGCGGCGCTCGCGCACCTCGGCGGCCACCGACATCGCATCGCCAGCCAGCGCCCGCGCGATCCAGTCGGCCAGCTGCGGCATGTCCTCGGGCGTGAAGCCCAGCCGCACGATCTCGGGCACGCCCAGGCGCAGGCCGTTGATGTCGCCGTCGACCGGCGCGATCGGCAGGCCGATGCCGCAGGCCAGCAGGCCGCCCTGGGCCAACTGCTTCGCGGCGCGTTGCCCGCCGCCCCAGCGCGCGGCCTCGAGCGCGAACTGGTGCGACTGCGTGAAGCCGCGTGCCCTGGCGAACACGGGCAAGCCTTTGGCATCGAGTGCGCGTGCGAGCGCCTGCGCGGTGTCGCGCATCGCCGCCGCATAGGCCACGCCGTGCACCTTCCAGTCGAGCAGGCCACGGGCCAACGCCGCGGTGCGGCCCGCATCCGAGTTGGCCGTGAGACCCGGGTAGGCGATGGCGTCGATGCGCTCCATCAGCGCCGCATCGTTCGACACGATCAGCCCGCCGGCCGGGCCGCCCAGGCTCTTGTAGGTGCTCATGGTGATCGCGTGCGCGCCCTCTTCGAGCGGCTGTGGCCAGGCCTTGCCGGCCACCATGCCCGAGAGGTGCGCGGCATCGAAGAGCAGCTTCGCGCCCACGCTGTCGGCCACCTCGCGGATGGCGGACACCGGGTGCGGGAACAGGTTCAGGCTGCCGCCGATGGTGATGAGCTTCGGCTTCACCTCGCGCGCGAGCTTGGCCAGCGCGACTACGTCGACCGAGTAGCCGTCGGCATCGACCGGCGCCGGCACGGTCTTCAGGCCGTAGAGCCCGGCCGCGCCCGCCGCGTGGTGCGTCACGTGGCCGCCGATGGCGGGCGGCGGCGCGATGATCGTGTCGCCGGGCTGGCAGGTCGTCATGAACACGTAGAGGTTCGACAGCGCGCCCGAGCTCACGCGCACCTCGGCGAAGCGCGCGCCGAACACCTCGGCCGCCAGCTCGGCGGCGACGACCTCGATGCGCTCGATGGCGTCCAGCCCCATCTCGTACTTGTCGCCGGGGTAGCCCAGCGACGGACGCGACCCGAGCCCGCGTGACAGCAGCGCCTCGGCGGCGGGGTTCATCACGTTGGTGGCCGGGTTGAGGTTCAGCCCGTCGACGTCATGGATGCGGTGGCTGTCGGCCACGAGGCGCTCGATCTCGGCGGCCACGCCCGCCGCGTCGCGCGCGGCGGCATCGGCGGCAATGGCGAGCACGTGGTCCTCGCTGGCGGCGGGAACCCAGGAACGGCGGTGGAGGGCTGCGGGCATGCGGTGTCTCGCTGGGAGTGGTGGAAGGGAATGACCGCATGGTCGCGCCCCGTGCCTCAACGGGCAACACGGATAAACTGGGCCCGAGCCCTAGAAAAACTTGGCCTGCACGTCATTCCGATCATGTCCCTCGCCCCACCCCGCCCTCGCCTGCCACCGCACACGGCCGTGCGCGCCTTCGAGGCCGCGGCGCGCCACGGCAGCTTCGCGCGCGCGGCCGAGGAACTGTTCGTGACACCCGCCGCCGTCGCGCAGCAGATCAAGGCGCTCGAGACCTGGGCCGGCGGTGCGCTGTTCGAGCGGCACAGCCAGGGCATCCGGCTCAGCGCGCACGGCCGGCGCGCGCTGCCCGCGCTCAGCGCGGCGGTCGACCAGCTCGGCCTCGCGGTGCAGGCGCTGCGCCAGGAGACGCAGACCGCCGCGCGCCGCAGCACGCTGCAGGTGGCGGCCCTGCCGGCCATGGCGCAGCTGTGGCTGTCGCCGCGGCTCTCGCGGCTGAAGGCCGCGCTGCCCGGCGTGCAGGTGTCGGTGACGGCGCTGGAGCAGCCGCCGAACTTCCGGCGCGAGCCTTTCGATCTCGGGCTGTTCTACGCACGCGGCGCCGAAGCCGCCGTCGGCGCCACGGGCATCGCGCTCGCGCGCGACCGCCTCGTGCCCGTGTGCAGCCCGCGCGTGCGCGCATCACTGGAGAGCGCACGCCCGCGCCCGCTCGACGACCTCGTCGACGTGCTCGCGCGCTGCGGCGGCCTGCACGACACGGTGTGGCGCGACGACTGGTCTCGCTGGCTGCAGGCCGTGCGCCCCGGCACCACCTCGACCGAAGCCGATGCGCTGGCTGCCGGCCCGGATTTCTCGCTCTACAGCCTCGCGCTGCAGGCCGCGCTCGACGGCGAAGGGGTGCTGATGGGGCGCGAGCGGCTGGTGGCGCCGTTGCTCGAGAAAGGCCGGCTGCACGCGCCCTGGGGGCGGCCGAAGGCGCTGGGAGACACGCTGATGCTGCTGGTGCCTGCGCACCGCAAGGGGCCGCTGCTCGCGCAGCAGGTGCAGGCGCTGCAGGCCCTGGTCGATTGAGCGGCTCGCGCTACGCGACGCGCTCGGCGATGAGAACGGCGAAGAAGCCGAGCGCCGCCAGCACCGTCCACTTGAACACGATCCAGCCGAAGCGGCGGTACTTGACCTGCCCCGTGCCCGCATAGAACGCGAAGGACACGCCCGCCACCAGCAGAAGCAGCAGGATGGCCCAGCGAAAGAGAAGCATCGGAAAGAAAAGGCGTGCGCCGGGCTTACCAGGCCCGCGCCACTTCGCCGAAGCCGCGCGGTGCGCGCTTCTCGTCCTCGAAGGTCACGACCTCGTAGGCGTCGCTGTGCGAGAGCAGCTCGCGCAGCAGCTTGTTGTTGAGCGCATGGCCCGAGCGGAACGCGGTGTACGCGGCCAGCAGCGGCTTGCCGATGATGTACAGGTCGCCCATGGCGTCGAGGATCTTGTGCTTCACGAACTCGTCGTCGTAGCGCAGGCCGCCGGCATTGAGCACCTTGGTGTCGTCCATGACGATGGCGTTGTCCAGGCCACCGCCGAGCGCCAGGCCCTTGCTGCGCATGTACTCGACTTCTTTCGTGAAGCCGAAGGTGCGTGCGCGCGCGATGTCGCGGCTGTACGAGTCGGTGCCCAGGTCGAACTCCACGCGCTGGCCGGTGGAGTTGACGACGCGGTGGTCGAAGTCGATCTCGAAGCTCAGCTTGAAGCCGTGGTACGGCTCCAGGCTCGCCCACTTCTCGTTGGCGCCCTCGCCTTCGCGCACCTCGACCTTGCGCAGCACGCGGATGAAGCGGCGCGGCGCCTTCTGCAGCTCGATGCCCGCGCTTTGCAGCAGGAACACGAAGGACGAGGCCGACCCGTCGAGGATCGGCACTTCGTCGGCCGTGATGTCGATGTAGAGGTTGTCGATGCCCAGGCCCGCGCAGGCGGACATGATGTGTTCGACGGTCTGCACCTTGGCGCCGCCCGTGGAGACGGTGGACGCCAGGCGCGTGTCGGTGACCGATTCGGCGGTCATGCGGATCTCGACCGGCTCGGGCAGGTCGACGCGGCGAAACACGATGCCCGTGTCGGCCGGGGCCGGTCGCAGGGTCAGCTCCACGCGTTGGCCGCTGTGAAGCCCCACGCCCACGGCGCGGCTGATCGACTTGAGGGTTCGTTGTTGCAGCACGCCCGAGATTTTAGGCGGGCGGCGACCGTGACGCCCTATTCCCTTCGCTATGGCCGCGATAGACATGGTCCGGTCAGACAAGAAAAAACAAAAAGCCGGGAGCCCCCGGCGATGGACGCAAGGGGCACGAGGTGGACGCAGCGCCTAGAGCCGGGGGGCAGTCCCTTTCAGGTCTTCCCCGTCCCCTTGCGAACCCTCGTGCCCTCTGCGTTCGGTGGCGTGTCACTTCGCGAAACACCGCGGAACCGGCTTTGCCGGGCCGCAGGTGTTGCCCCCGGTAGGGGGTTGGAGAAGCGACACGAAGTGCGCGTAGCCTGGGGGCGAGCCTATTTAGTCGGCTTGACGACGCAGGAATGCGGGGATCTCGAAGTCGTCCATGCCACCCGACGACAGCGCGTCGACCTTGGCAGCGGCCATCGTGCGGTTGGTGCGCCACACGCTGGGCACGGCCATGCCGTCGTAGTTGGGCTGGCTGCCCGAACCACCACCCGCGTGGCCCACGCCGCCGAGCGTCGGCACGGTGAACGGGATGTTGTCGGTGCCGGTGCGGATCACTTCGAGCGTCGGGGCCTGGCGGCGTGCGTCGGCGCGCGACAGGCCCGTGGCCACCACCGTGACGCGCATCTGGTCGCCCAGGCTTTCGTCGTAGGCGGCGCCGTAGATCACGTGCGCGTCCGGCGAGGCGTAGGCGCGGATGGTGTTCATCGCGAGCTTCGACTCGTTCAGCTTCAGCGAACCCTTCGATGCCGTCACCAGCACCAGCACGCCCTTGGCGCCCGAGAGGTCGATGCCTTCGAGCAGCGGGCAGGCCACGGCCTGTTCGGCGGCGATGCGCGCGCGGTCCGGGCCTGCTGCGGCAGCGGTGCCCATCATGGCCTTGCCGGGTTCGCCCATCACGGTGCGCACGTCTTCGAAGTCGACGTTCACGCCGCCGTACTCGTTGATGATTTCCGAGATACCGCCCACGGCGTTCTTCAGCACGTCGTTGGCGTGCGCGAAGGCTTCGTCTTGCGTGATGTCTTCACCGAGCACGTCCAGCAGCTTCTCGTTGAGCACGACGATCAGCGAGTCGACGTTGGCTTCGAGTTCGGCCAGGCCGGCGTCGGCGTTGGTCATGCGACGGCCGCCTTCCCAGTCGAAGGGCTTGGTCACCACGCCCACCGTCAGGATGCCCATTTCCTTGGCCACGCGCGCGATCACGGGAGCCGCGCCGGTGCCGGTGCCGCCGCCCATGCCGGCCGTGATGAACAGCATGTGCGCGCCGTCGATGGCGGCGCGGATGTCGTCCACCGCGGCTTCGGCCGCGTCACGGCCCTTCTCGGGCTTGCTGCCGGCGCCCAGGCCGCTGATGCCCAGCTGGATGTTCTTGTGCGCGTTGCTGCGTTGCAGGGCTTGCGCGTCGGTGTTGGCGCAAACGAACTGCACGCCTTGCACACCACGCTCCATCATGTGGGCGACCGCATTGCCACCGCCGCCGCCGACACCGATCACCTTGATCTGCGTGCCCTGGTTGAATTCTTCGACTTCGATCATTTCGATGGTCATTTCTAACTCCTTGAATATTGCAGTTGCCGTTATGTGTCTATGAATATTTCTTCTGCCGTGACGTGATCAACGGGATCGCCGTCGCGATGGTGGACCGGTGCGTCGCCATCGCTCGTTGAAATGCAGCGGAGGGCCCGCGCGTGCGAGCCAGAGTGGGGAGTGGTTCATGGTCAGAAGTTCCCCACGATGAAGTCCTTGAAACGTCCGAACGCAGTCTTTACGGACCCGTTCTTCTGTGCGACCTTGAAGCCACGCATGCGTGCAAAACGTGCCTCCTCGAGCAGGCCCATCACGGTGGCCGCGCGCGGCTGCGCCACCATGTCCGAGAGCGCGCTCGAGTACTTCGGAATGCCGCGGCGCACGGGCTTGAGGAAGATGTCTTCACCGAGCTCGACCATGCCGGGCATGACGGCGCTGCCGCCCGTGAGCACCACGCCCGACGACAGCACTTCCTCGTAGCCCGACTCGCGCACCACCTGCTGCACCAGCGAGAAGATTTCTTCGATGCGCGGCTCGATCACGCCGGCAAGCGCCTGCTTGCTCAACATGCGCGGGCCGCGATCGCCAAGGCCGGGGACTTCGACCTGCGATTCAGGGTCGGCCAGCAGCTGCTTGGCGTAGCCGTGCTCGACCTTGATGTCCTCCGCGTCCTTGGTGGGCGTGCGCAGGGCCATCGCGATGTCGCTCGTGATGAGGTCGCCGGCGATCGGGATCACCGCCGTGTGGCGGATCGCGCCGTTGGTGAAGATCGCCACGTCGGTGGTGCCCGCGCCGATGTCGACCAGCACCACGCCCAGTTCGCGCTCGTCTTCGGTCAGCACCGCCTGGCTCGAGGCCAGCGGGTTCAGCATCAGCTGGTCGACCTCCAGGCCGCAGCGGCGCACGCACTTGATGATGTTCTCGGCCGCGCTCTGCGCGCCGGTCACGATGTGCACCTTGGCCTCCAGGCGCATGCCGCTCATGCCGATCGGCTCCTTCACGTCCTGGCCGTCGATCACGAACTCCTGCGGCTCCACCAGCAACAGGCGCTGGTCGCTCGAGATGTTGATGGCGCGCGCCGTCTCGACCACGCGGGCCACGTCGGCGGGCGTGACTTCCTTGTCCTTCACCGCCACCATGCCGCTCGAGTTGATGCCGCGGATGTGGCTGCCGGTGATGCCGGTGTAGACGCGGCTGATCTTGCAGTCGGCCATCAGCTCGGCTTCTTTCAACGCCTGCTGGATGCTCTGCACGGTGGCGTCGATGTTCACCACGACGCCGCGCTTGAGGCCGTTGCTGGGCGCGATGCCCAGGCCGGCCAGCTTGAGCTCGCCGCCTTGCAGCACCTCGGCCACGACCACCATCACCTTGGCGGTTCCGATGTCCAGGCCTACGACCAGGTCTTTGTATTCTTTGGGCATGTAGATGTCCTCGGTATTCGCTACTTGATTTTTCTTGGGGCCTCGGGCGAGACCGTGGTGACGCCGCGCAGCCGCAGGGCATACGCGTCGTTGTGGCGCAGATCGGCGCGTTCGACGTCGGCCACCGTGCGGCGGTACTGGCCCGCGACCTGCGTCACGGTCTTCAGGAACCGCTGCAGGCGCGCCGACACCTCGTCGCTCTGGCCACGGCCGAGTTCGATCTCGGCCCCGCTGTCCAGCAGCACCTTCCAGCTGCCGCGGCTGGACAGCCGCAGCTCGGCGATGTCGAAGTCGTAGGGCTCGAACATCGGCGCGAGCACGCGGTACATGCCCAGCACCTGCCCGGCCTGCTCGATCGGGCCGTCCAGGCGCGGCAGGTCGGCATCGACCTCGGCCACGTTGGCCTCGAACACATCGCCGAAGCCGTTGATCAGCTTGGAGCCGGCTTCGTCGCCCCACACCGCCACCGGCACCTGCTCGGTCAGCGTCACGCGCAGCTTGTTCGGGAACTCGCGCCGCACCACCGCGCTGCGCACCCATGGCACCGTCTCGAAGGCGGTGCGCGCACGCGCCAGGTCGATGGTGAAGAAGTTGCCCTTGAGCTGCGGCGCCACGTTGGCGCGCAGCGTGACCGCGTTGTTGTGCGTGACCTCGCCGTCCACCTTGATGCCCGAGATCGGGAAGAAAGGCTGGCGCAGCACCCACCACGCGCTCGCCGCCAGCAGCATGAGCGCCACCAGCACGAACGCAACGTTCGCGACGATGTTCATCAGCTTGACGTCGAAGGGAGCGGGGATGCTGTCGGCCATGGCTTAGTTCGCGCCTCCCTTGGCATCCAGCGATGCGGACGCGAGCACGCGCACGCACAGCTCTTCGTAGGGAATGCCCGCCGCGCGCGCCGACATCGGCACCAGCGAATGGCTGGTCATGCCGGGCGAGGTGTTCATCTCGAGCAGGAAGGGCTTGCGGTCGCTGGCGCGGATCATCACGTCGGCGCGGCCCCAGCCGCGGCAGCCGAGCGTGTGGTACGCGGCCAGCGTGATGCGCTGGATCTCGCGTTCCTCGGCTTCGGGCAGGCCGCTCGGGCACTGGTACTTCACGTCGTCGGTGAAGTACTTGTTCTGGTAGTCGTAGGCGCCCTCGGGCGCAGCGATGCGCACCACCGGCAGCGCGCGCGCGTCCAGGCCCTGGCCGAGCACGGCGCAGGTCACTTCTTCGCCGTCGATGAACTCTTCGCACAGCACGTCGGCGTCGAACTTCGCCGACAGCGCGACCGCATCCTGCATCTGCGAGTAGCCCTCGACCTTGGTCACGCCGATGGACGAGCCCTCGCGCGGCGGCTTCACGATCAACGGCAGGCCGAGCACGTCGGGCACCACCATGATCTGCTCGCGGCTTTGCTGGTCGAAGGCCAGGCGCACGTACTTGGGCGTCGGCAGGCCGTCGGCCTGCCAGATGCGCTTGGTCATGACCTTGTCCATCGCCACGCTCGAGGCCATCACGCCCGAGCCGGTGTAGGGAATGCCGAGCAGCTCGAGCGCACCCTGCACGGTGCCGTCTTCGCCGTGGCGACCATGCAGCGCGACGAAGCAGCGATCGAAGCCTTCGCGCTTCAGGTCGGTCAGCTCGCGCTCCGACGGGTCGAAGGCATGCGCGTCGACGCCGCGCGAACGCAGGGCCTGCAGCACGCCGGCGCCGGACATCAGCGACACCTCGCGTTCGGCGGAACTGCCGCCGAACAGCACGGCCACCTTGCCGAAAAGTTGTGGATCCTGAAGGCTCACGCGGCCCTCCCCTTGCGCGCAGTGCGCTCTGAAGTTGTTGATGAGGGTGCGGGCGGCGTGCCGAGTTCGACCACCTTGCCCGGCACCGCGCCGATGGAGCCCGCGCCCATGCACAGCACCACGTCGCCCGCGCGGGCGTTGTCCAGGATGGCCTGCGGCATGGCGACGATGTCGTCCACGAACACCGGCTCGACCTTGCCGGCCACGCGCAGCGCGCGCGCCAGCGTGCGGCCGTCGGCGGCCACGATGGGCGCCTCGCCCGCGGCATAGACCTCGCCCAGCAGCACCGAATCGGCCGTGCCGATGACCTTCACGAAGTCCTCGAAGCAGTCGCGCGTGCGGGTGTAGCGGTGCGGCTGGAAGGCCAGCACCAGCCGGCGCCCCGGGAAAGCGCCGCGCGCGGCCGCGATGGTGGCCGCCATCTCGACCGGGTGGTGGCCGTAGTCGTCGATGACGGTGAAGGTGCCGCCGGCCGTGTCGTTCGGCACGGCCACGTCGCCGTAGCTCTGGAAGCGACGGCCCACGCCCTTGAAGCCGGCGAGGCCGCGCTGCACCGCTTCGTCGGCAATGCCGAGCTCGACCGCCATGGCGATCACCGACAGCGCGTTGCGCACGTTGTGCTCGCCCGGCAGGTTCAGCACGATGGGCAGGTCGGGCAGCGTCACGCCGTTGCGGCGCTGCGCGGTGAAATGCATCTGGCCGCCGACGGCGCGCACGTCGATGGCGCGCACCTGGGCGTCCTCGCCGAAGCCGTAGCTGGTGACCGGGCAGGTCACGTCGGCCACGATTTCGCGCACCGCCGGATCGTCGGTGCACAGGATGGCCACGCCGTAGAACGGCATGCGGTGCAGGAAATCGACGAAGGCTTTCTTCAGCTTCGCGAAGTCGTGCCCGTAGGTCTCCATGTGGTCGGCGTCGATGTTCGTGACCACCGCCATCACAGGCAGCAGGTTCAGGAACGAGGCGTCCGATTCGTCGGCCTCGACCACGATGTAGTCGCCGCTGCCCAGCTGCGCGTTGGCGCCGGCGCTGTTCAGGCGCCCGCCGATCACGAAGGTCGGGTCGAGCCCGGCGGCCTCGAGCACGCTGGCGGCCAGGCTGGTGGTGGTGGTCTTGCCGTGCGTGCCGGCGATGGCGATGCCCTGCTTCAGGCGCATCAGCTCGGCGAGCATGAGCGCACGCGGCACGACGGGAATGCGCTTTTCTCGCGCGGCCAACACCTCGGGGTTGTCCGACTGCACGGCGGTGGAGGTGACGACCGCGTCCGCGCCGTCGATGTGCGCGGCGGCGTGGCCCACGAAGGTGCCGATGCCCAGGCCCGCGAGCCGGCGCAGCGTGGCGCTGTCGGACAGGTCGGAGCCGGTGATCCGGTAGCCCAGGTTCAGCAGCACCTCGGCGATGCCGCTCATGCCCGAGCCGCCGACGCCGACGAAGTGGATGTGACGGATCGCGTGCTTCATTTCGCAAGCTCCTCGCAGGCGCGGACGACCGCGTCCACTGCTTCGGTCTTCTGCAGGGTCTTGGCCTTGGTGGCCCGGTCGATCAAGGTCGCGCGTTCGGTTTTCTGTAGCAAATCAGCCAGCAATTCAGGGGTGAGGTCGGTCTGTTGCACCAGCCAGCCACCGCCCGCGTCCACGAGGAAGCGCGCGTTGGTGGTCTGGTGGTCGTCGACCGCCGAGGGGAAAGGCACGAACAGCGCTGCTGCGCCGACGGCCGCGATTTCGGTGACGGTGCTGGCGCCGGCGCGCGCGACGATGAGGTCGGCCTCGGCGTACGCCTGCGCGGTGTCGTCGATGAAGGGCGTGAGTTCGCCCTCGACGCCGGCCGCCGCATAGTTGGCGCGCAGTTCGTCGATCTGCTTGGCGCCGCTCTGGTGCAGCACCTGCGGGCGTTCGGCGGGCGCGATGCGCGCCAGCGCCTGCGGCACGACGGCGTTGAGCGCACGCGCGCCCAGGCTGCCGCCGACCACCAGCAATTTGAGCGGCCCCGTGCGGCCCGCGAAGCGCGTGGCCGGATCGGGCTGCGACGTGAACGCCGCGCGCAGCGGATTGCCCACCCACTGCGCCTTCTTCAGCACGTTCGGGAAGGCCGTGAACACGCGGTCGGCCACGCCCGCCAGCACCTTGTTGGCGAGGCCGGCGACCGAGTTCTGCTCGTGCAGCACCAGCGGCTTGCCCATCAGCACGCCCATCATCCCGCCCGGGAAGGTGATGTAGCCGCCCAGGCCCACCAGCACGTCGGGCTTCACGCGGCGCACCACGGCCAGGCTCTGCCAGAAGGCGCGCAGCAGCTTCAGCGGCAACAGGAACAGCGTGAGCGGCCCCTTGCCGCGCACGCCGCCGAACTGCACCGGCTCGAAGGCGAAGCCGCGCGGAGGCACGAGCTTTTCTTCCATGCTGCCGGGCGCGCCCAGCCAGTGCACGCGCCAGCCGCGCTCGCGCAGGGCCTCGGCCACGGCCAAACCCGGGAAGATGTGCCCGCCCGTGCCGCCTGCCATGACCAGCGCAGTGCGCGTCATACGCGACCTCCCCGCATCAGCACACGGTTCTCGTAGTCGATGCGCAGCACGACGGCGAGCGCCACGAGGTTCATCAAGATCGCCGAGCCGCCGAAGCTCATCAGCGGCAAGGTCAGGCCCTTGGTCGGCAGTGCGCCCAGGTTCACGCCCATGTTGATGAAGGCCTGGAAGCCGATCCACACGCCCACGCCCTGGGCCACGAGGCCCGAGAACACGCGGTCCAGCGCGATCGCCTGGCGGCCGATGTGCATGATGCGGCGCGTGAGCCACAGGAACAGGCCGATGATCAGCAGCACGCCGATGAGGCCGAACTCCTCGCCGATCACGGCCAGCAGGAAGTCGGTGTGCGCCTCGGGCAGCCAGTGCAGCTTCTCGACGCTGCCGCCCAGGCCCACGCCGAAGACCTCGCCGCGCCCGATGGCGATCAGCGAGTGCGACAGCTGGTAGCCCTTGCCCAGCGCGTGCTCCTCGCTCCAGGGATCGAGGTACGCAAAGATGCGCTCGCGGCGCCACGGGCTGCTCGCCACGATGGAGCCGAAGGCCACCACCACCAGCGTCGCGATCACGAAGAACATGCGCGCGTTCACGCCGCCCAAAAACAGGATGCCCATGGCGATCACGGCGATCACCATGAAGGCGCCCATGTCGGGCTCGGCCATCACCAGCATGCCGACCACCACCACCGCGATGCCCATCGGCAGCACGGCGCGGAAGAAGCGCTCCTTGATCTCCATCTTGCGCACCATGTAGCTGGCGGCGTAGAGCACCATCGCGAACTTGGCCAGCTCCGACGGCTGGAAGCGCATGAAGCCCATCGGCAGCCAGCGGCGCGCGCCGTTCACGTTGATGCCGATGTGCGGAATGAGCACCGCCACCAGCAGCAGCAGCGAAGCCACGAAGAGCCAGGGCGCGGCGCGCTCCCAGGTCTTCATCGGGACCTGGAAGGTCAGCAGCGCGGCGATGAAGGCGATGACCAGCGAGGCCGCATGCCGCGTGAGGAAGTACGAGGCGCTGTAGCCGGCGCGTGCGAAGCGCGGGTTGTCGGGCAGTGCGATCGAGGCCGAATACACCATGATCAGGCCCCAGGTCATCAGCGCGACCGTGACCCAGACCAGCGCCTGGTCGAAGCCCAGCACGCGCATCGGCGTGGCCTTGGTCTGCGCGACACCGGCGCCGCCCAGCCGCACGGGCAGGTGCACGGGCAGCGAATCCATGCCGCTGCGGGCGCGCCTGAACCAGCCGCCGAAACGGCTGCCGGTGCTGGTTTCCTGGCCTGCGGCTGCGGAGTTCAAATCGGGTCCTCCATCGATCCGGCGGTGGACAGCGAAGCTTGCGGGGCGTACGACACCACCGCGTCGTCGCCACCCACGGCCTCGCGCGGGCTGTCGGCATAGGCCTCGACGGCCTCGCAGAACACCTCGGCACGGTGCGCGTAGTCCTTGAACATGTCGAAGCTCGCACAGGCCGGCGACAGCAGCACGGCATCGCCGGGGTGGGCGCGCGCGGCGGCGAGCTTCACGGCCTCTTCCATCGAGCCCGCATGCTTCAGCGAGACGCCGGTGGAAGCCAGCGCGGCCTCGATCAGCGGGGCGTCGCGGCCGATCAGCACGACGGCGCGCGCGTACTGGCGCACGGGGTCGGCCAGCGGCTCGAAGTCCTGGCCCTTGCCTTCGCCGCCGAGGATCACGACCACGCGGCGTTCTTCACCGAGGCCGCTCAGTGCGGCCACAGTGGCGCCGACGTTGGTGCCCTTGCTGTCGTCGAAGAACTCGACCTCGTCCACGATGGCGATCGGCTCGACGCGGTGCGGCTCGCCGCGGTACTCGCGCAGGCCGTAGAGCATCGGGCCCAGCGGGCAGTCGGCGGCGCTGGCGAGCGCAAGCGCCGCCAAGGCGTTCATGGCGTTGTGGCGGCCGCGGATGCGCAGCGCGTCGGCAGGCATGAGGCGCTGGAAGAAGAGCTCTTCTTCGACCACCGCGCCGCGCTTGCGCTTTTGCGTTTCGTCGGCTTCCAGCGCGCGCACCAGCCAGGCCACGCCGTTGATGCGCTCGATGCCGTAGTCGCCCGGGCGCAGCGGCATCGCGCCGCCGAAGGTGACGTGGGTGCGGATCTGCGGACGCTGCAGCCGCACCTTGACCGGCGGCGGCAGCATGGCCATCACGCCGGCGTCGTCGCGGTTCAGGATCATCAGGCCCTTGGCGCCGAAGATGCGCGCCTTCGCGGCCGCGTAGGCCGGCATGTCGCCATGCCAGTCGAGGTGGTCCTGCGTGAGGTTGAGCACGGTCGCGGCCGTGGGCTCGAAGCCCTGCACGCCGTCGAGCTGGAAGCTCGAGAGTTCGAGCACCCACACGTCGGGCAGCGTGCCGGCGTCGAGGTGCCCGGCCAGCGTGTCGAGCAGCGTGGGGCCGATGTTGCCGGCCACGGCCACGGTCTTGCCCGCGCGTTCGACCAGCTGGCCGGTGAGCGAGGTGACGGTGGTCTTGCCGTTGGTGCCGGTGATGGCGAGCACGGCGGGCGTGTAGCCCTTGGGCGCTTCGGGCTCGGGTTCGGGCACGAGTTCGAGTTGCGGCGTGGCCTCTTCCTCGACCGCGGCCGACGCCGGGTTGGTGGCGGACAGCTCGGCGATCTTGGCGACGAACTCGGCGGCCTCGCGCGCCGCGGTGGGCACGTAGGGCTTGCCGGGGGTCGGGAGCCGGGAGACGGTGGCGGCGGGGGCGGGCGACACGGCAGGCGTATCAGCAGTGGCCGGCGCTGCGCCGTCTTCCGTGGTGGCGTCTTCCGTGGTGGCGCCGTCGGCGACGACGTCTTCGGTGGGCGGCGTCACCGGCACGCTCAGCGATGCATCGCGCGGCATGGCTTCAGCCATGGCGGGCGGTGTGGCTTCAGCGGCTTCGGTCGGTTCGACGGGAGCGACGGGTTCGGCTTCTGCGGCAGTCGCATCGACTGACAGTGCGGCTTCGGTCGACTCAGCGGCCACGGCCTCCATGGGTGCAACCGCCTCGGTCGCCTCAACAGCTTCGACGGGCGCGGCCGCTTCGGGCTCGCCTTCGACAACCGCAGCAGCCTCCGGCGCAGGCACTTCCGGCGTTTCGGCCACCGCAGCCTCCGCCACAGGGACTTCTTCGCTCAAGGCCAGTTCGGCCTGGGCCGGCGTTTCAACGACAGGCTCGACCACGGCGGTTTCGACCGGCACTTCAGCTTCGGCTTCCACCACCGGCACCTCGACCGTCTGCAGATCGAGCAGCGCGCGCGCGAACAGGTCCAGCTCGCCGCCGACCACGAGACCCACGGCCTTGGCGGCGTCGACGACCGGCGCCAGCGTCGCGGGCGACAGGCCCGGCGAGCGGTACACGGCGCGGATCGGCGTGCCTTCGACCAGCGCGGCCGTGAACGGCCCGCCGATGAAGGTGGCATCAGGCAGCTCGGCCTGCAGCGTCGCGAGCGAGGCGGGCGCCTCACGCGTGTCGGCCACAGTCACGACCGCGCCGTGGCGCGCGCACCAGCGCGCCATCGCCAGCCCGGACGCGCCGAGGCCGAGGATGAGAACGGGGAGGTCTTTCAGGTGCCGCATGGTTTTCTTGTTACCGCAGCTTCAGCGTCGACAGGCCGATGAGGCACAGCAGCATCGTGATGATCCAGAAGCGCACGACGACCTGCGTCTCGCGCCAGCCGCTCTTCTCGAAGTGGTGGTGCAGCGGCGCCATCTTGAGCACGCGCCGGCCTTCGCCATAACGCTTCTTCGTGTACTTGAAGTACATGACCTGGGCCATCACCGAGATCGCCTCGACCACGAAGATGCCGCCCATGATGAAGAACACGATCTCCTGGCGCACGATGACCGCGATGGTGCCCAGCGCGCCGCCCAGCGCGAGCGCGCCCACGTCGCCCATGAAGACCTGCGCCGGATGGGTGTTGAACCAGAGGAACGCGAGCCCCGCGCCGGCCATGGCCGAGCAGAACACCAGCAGCTCGCCCGAGCCGGGGATGTTGGGGAACAGCAGGTACTTGGAGTACACCGCGCTGCCCGTGACGTAGGCGAACACGCCCAGCGCCGAGCCCACCATCACCACCGGCATGATCGCCAGGCCGTCCAGGCCGTCGGTGAGGTTGACGGCGTTGCTCGCGCCCACGATCACCAGGTAGGTGAGGATCACGAAGCCGATGCCGCCCAGCGGGTAGCTGACTTCCTTGAAGAACGGCACCAGCAGGTTGATCTTGGGCGGAAAGTCGAGGTCGAAGCCCGAGCGCACCCAGGCGTAGAACAGCTCGAGCACGCGCCAGTTGGAGCTCTCGGAAATGCTGAACAGCAGGTAGAAGCCCGCGAGCAGGCCGACCAGCGATTGCCAGAAGTACTTCTCGCGCGAGCGCATGCCTTCGGGGTCCTTGCGCACCACCTTGCGCCAGTCGTCCACCCAGCCGATGGCGCCGAAGCCCATCGTGACCCACAGCACGATCCACACGAAGCGGTTCGAGAGGTCGAACCACAGCAAGGTGGCGAAGGCGATGGCGAACAGCACCAGCACGCCGCCCATGGTGGGCGTGCCGCTCTTGGTCAGGTGCGTTTCCATGCCGTAGCCGCGGATCGGCTGGCCGATCTTGAGCGCGGCGAGGCGACGAATGACGTACGGGCCGGCCACCAGGCCGACCACGAGCGCGGTCAGCGCGGCCATGAGGGCGCGGAACGTGAGGTAGTTGAAAACGCGCAAGAACCCGAACTCGGGCGACAGCGTCTGCAGCCATTGGGCCAGGGACATCAGCATGGTGTGTTGCGCGGCTCATGCGTCATGACCGGCCTCCTTTTGTTGTTGTGCTTCGATCGCCTGCACCACGCGCTCCATCTTCATGAAGCGCGACCCCTTGACCAGCACGCTGCCCAGCTGCGGCAGTCGGGCGAGCACGGCCGCGCGGAGCGTGTCGAAATCGTCGAAATGGCGTCCATCGACACCATCGTTGTTGTTGAAAGCCGTCGCCGCATGCACGGTCTCGCCGCCCAGCGTGTAGACGGCGTCGAGGCCGCGCTGGCGCGCCCAAGCGCCGACCTCGGCGTGGAATTCCGGCGAGCGGTCGCCGACCTCGCCCATTTCGCCGAGCACCAGCAGGCGCGGCGCGGGCAGGCCGGTGAGCACGTCGATGGCGGCAATCACGGAATCGGGGTTGGCGTTGTAGCTGTCGTCGACCAGCGTGAGCGCGTGCCCGCCGGGCAGCACGACCTCGCTGGCGCGCGAACGGCCCTTGACGGGCTCGAAGGCCGACAGGCCCGCGGCGATGGTGTCGAGCGACACGCCGGCCGCGAGCGCGCAGGCGGTGGCGGCGAGCGCGTTGCCCACGTTGTGGCGGCCCGCGATGTGCAGGCGCGCCTCGAAGGCGCCCAGCGGCGTGCGCACGCGAACGCGCCAGGCGCCCTGCTGCCATTCGGCGCTGTCGAGCGAGATGTCGGCATCGGCGTGCTCGCCGAAGGTCAGGCAGCGGCGCGAACCGCTCTGGCGCGCCAGGTCGGTCCACAGCGAGGTGAAGGTGTCGCCGTACGGGAACACGGCGGTGCCGTCGTCGGGCAGTTCGGCAAACACGGCGGCGTTCTCGATGGCGACCGCCTCGACGCTGGCCATGAACTCCTGGTGCTCGCGCTGCGCGTTGTTGACCAGCGCGATGGTCGGGCGCGACATGGCGGCCAGCCGCGCGATCTCGCCCGGGTGGTTCATGCCCAGTTCGAGCACTGCCAGTTGGTGCTGCGCGCGCAGGCGCAGCAGCGTGAGCGGCACGCCGATCTCGTTGTTGAAGTTGCCGGCCGTGGCCAGCGCGCGGTCGGCGCGGAAGGCCGCGAGCACGGCCGCGATCATCTGCGTGACCGTGGTCTTGCCGTTGCTGCCGGTGACGGCGATCAGCGGCAGCTGGAACTGCGCGCGCCAGCCGGCGCCCAGCGCACCGAGCGCGATGAGCGAGTCGGGCACCTCGAAGCCGGCGAGCCCCGCGGCTTCGAGGCCGCCGTGCGCAATGGCGGCCACGGCGCCCTGCTGCTTCGCGTCGGCCAGGAAGTCGTTGGCGTCGAAGCGCTCGCCCTTGAGCGCGACGAACAGGTCGCCGGCGGCCAGGGTGCGGGTGTCGGTGTGGACGCGGGCAATCACGGTGGCCGGGTCGCCCACGAGGCGCGACCCTGGCACCCATTGCTGCGCCTGTGCCAGCGTGAGGTTGAGCGGCGTGGAGACGGGCGTGGCCATGGCGGTCATGCGGCACCCCGCTTCGCGAGCGCGTCGAGCGCGTGGGTCTTGTCGGAGAACGGCAGGCGCTGGCCCG
Source organism: Variovorax sp. GW821-FHT06D12 (assembly GCF_059419205.1). NCBI lineage: Bacteria > Pseudomonadati > Pseudomonadota > Betaproteobacteria > Burkholderiales > Comamonadaceae > Variovorax > Variovorax sp. GW821-FHT06D12. The sequence continues at coordinate 393,368 of NZ_JBWKRI010000005.1, forward strand.
CGATCTCCTGCCACTCTTCGTGGCCCTTGCCGGCGATCAGCACCACGTCTTGCGGCGCCGCCTGGGCGATGGTTTCAGCGATGGCGCGCGCACGGTCGACCTGCACGCGGGCCGCTTCGACGCGCGTGAAGCCGCGCAGCGCCTGGCTGATGATGGCGTCGGGGTTCTCGTTGCGCGGGTTATCGCTGGTGAGCACGACATGGTCGGCCTGCCGCTCAGCGACGGCCGCCATCAGCGGGCGCTTGATCGGGTCGCGGTTGCCGCCGCAGCCGAACACGCACCACAGTGCGCCGCCGCGTTGTTTGGCCAACGGGCGCAGGCCGGCGAGGGCCTTGTCGAGCGCGTCGGGCGTGTGGGCGTAGTCGACCACGGCCAGCGGCGCGCCGTCGGTCGGCTGCACGCGGTCCATGCGGCCCGGCACGCTGCTGAGGTGGGCGCAGGCGGCCACGGCCTGGGCGAGCGTGAGGCCCAGCGCGCGCAAGGTGCCGAGCACGCCGAGCAGGTTGGCGACGTTGTACTGGCCGATGAGCCCGGTGGCGAGCCGTTCGGCGGGCGCCGTGCTGCCGTGCTCGGCCACGGTGAACTGCAGGCCCTGCGCGTCGTAGCCGATGTCGCGCGCCACCAGCCGTGCGGGCTTGCCGCCGGCCGAGACGGTCCAGACGTCGAGCGCGCCGATGCCGGCGTCCAGCAGGTTGGCGCACAGGCTGGCGCCATGCATGTCGTCGATGTTGATCACCGCGGCGCGCAGGCCGGGCCAGCGGAACAGCTCGGCCTTGGCCTGCCAGTAGGCGTCCATGCTGCCGTGGTAGTCGAGGTGATCCTGCGTGAAATTGGTGAACACGGCGACCGCGATGCGGCAGCCGTCGAGCCGGCGCTCGGCAATGCCGATCGACGAGGCCTCGATGGCGCAGGCGCCGAAGCCTTCGGTGACGAAGCCGCGCAGCGCGCGCTGCAGCATCACGGGGTCGGGCGTGGTCAGGCCGGTGTAGGTGAGTTCGGGCGGCACGCCGATGCCCAGCGTGCCGACCACGGCGCAGGGCGACGGCGCGCCGCGCTCGGTGGTGCCGTCGGGGCGCATGGCGCGCACGCCGCCGGCCGCGCGCAGCGTGGACAGCGATTCGGCCAGCCACCACGCGGTGGAGGTCTTGCCGTTGGTGCCGGTCACGGCCAGCAGGTCGAGCTGCGCCGAGGGGTTGTCGTAGAAGGCGGCGGCGATCGGGCCGGTGGCGGCCTTGAGGCCGGGGTAGCTCACGATGCGCTCGTCGCCATCGAAACCGAAGGCGTCCACGCCCTCGTGCTCGACGAGGCAGGCCACGGCGCCCTGCGCCAGCGCGGCCGCCACATGCTGTCGGCCGTCGGTGGCGGCACCGGGCCAGGCGATGAAGGCGTCGCCCGGGCCGACCGCGCGGCTGTCCGCGAGCAGCGCGCCCTGCACGCGCTCTTTCAGCCAGAACGCGGCGGTGGTGGGGGAAGTGAGTGTCAGCATGTCAGAAGCTCTCGGGGACGTCTTGCGTCTGCACGAGGGGTTTGACCGCCAGATCGGGCGGGACGTTCATCATGCGCAGGGTCTGCTGCACGACTTCGCTGAACACCGGCGCCGCGGCGAGGCCGCCGAAATACTGGCCGTCGGTCGGCTCGTCGATCATCACCGCGACGATGATGCGTGGCTTCTCGATGGGCGCCATGCCGGTGAACCAGGCGCGGTACTTGTTGCTGGCGTAGCCCTTGCCGACCTGCTTGTGGGCCGTGCCCGACTTGCCGCCGACCGAGTAGCCCACCGTCTGCGCGCGCGTGCCGGTGCCGCCCGGGCCGGCGGCCATCTGCAGCATCTTGCGCACCGCAAGCGCGTTGGAGGGCGAGAACACGCGCACGCCGACCGGCGGCTCGGTGTTCTTCAGGATGGTGACCGGAATGATGGAGCCGTCGTGCGCGAACGAGGTGTACGAATGCGCCATCTGGAACAGCGAGGCCGACAGGCCGTAACCGTAGGCCATGGTGGCCTGCTCGACCGGCTTCCAGGTCTTCCACGGACGCAGCCGGCCCGTCACGGCGCCGGGGAACTGGATCTGCGGCTTCTGGCCGTAGCCCAGCGCGGTGTAGGTGTCCCACATCTCGTGGGGCGTCATCTTCTGGGCGATCTTGAGCGCGCCCACGTTGCTCGACTTCTGGATCACGCCCTCCACCGTCAGCGAGCCGTAGTTGTGGGTGTCGCTGATGGTGAAGCCGCCCAGCTGGTAGCGCCCGGGCGCGGTGTCGATGATGGTCGAGGGCTTGACGCGGCCGGCCTCCAGCGCCATCGCCACGGTGATGGGCTTCATGGTCGAGCCGGGCTCGAAGGTGTCGGTGAGCGCGCGGTTGCGCAGCTGCTCGCCGGTGAGGTTCTGGCGCTTGTCGGGCACGTAGCTCGGGTAGTTGGCCAGCGCCAGCACCTCGCCGGTGGTGCTGTCGAGCACCACCACGCTGCCGGCCTTGGCACGGCGCGCGGTGACGGCGTCGCGCAGCTTCTGGTAGGCGAAGAACTGCACCTTGCTGTCGACGCTGAGCTGGATGTCGCGGCCCTCGACCGGCGGCACCTGCTCGCCCACGCCCTCGACCACGCGGCCCAGCCGGTCCTTGATGACGCGGCGCGAGCCGGCCTTGCCGGCCAGCTCCTTGTTGAACGCCAGCTCGATGCCTTCCTGGCCGTTGTCTTCCACGTTGGTGAAGCCCACCACGTGCGCCGCCGCCTCGCCCTCGGGGTACTGGCGCTTGTATTCCTTGCGCTGGTAGATGCCCTTGAGGTTGAGCGCCGCGATCTGCTTGGCGATGGGCTCGTCGACCTGGCGCTTGATCCAGACGAAGGTCTTGTCTTCGTCTTCCAGCTTCTTGTCGAAGTCCTTTTGCGGCATGCCGAGCAGCTTGGCCACCTGCTTGAGCTTGGCGCGCACCTCGGGGTCGTCGCGCTCCACGTCTTCGGGAATGGCCCAGATGCTGGGCGCCACCACGCTCGAGGCCAGGATGAGCCCGTTGCGATCGAGGATGCGCCCGCGGTTGGCCGGCAGCTCCAGCGTGCGCGCGAAGCGCACCTCGCCCTGGCGCTGGAAGAAGCTGTTGTTGAAGACCTGCACGTACGCAGCCCGGCCCGCCAGCATGACGAAGCCGAAGGCGATGCCGGCGACGATGAACTTGCTGCGCCACACCGGCGTCTTGCTCGCGAGCAAGGGACTGGTGGTGTAGCGCACGCTGCGGTTGCCGCGGCTCATCGGGCGGGCCTCGCGGTGGTGCCGGGCTTGGGCGGCGTGGTCGGCGGCAGCGGCGCGACGGCCGGGATCACCGAGCCGTCGGGGCGCACGTACTGCGTGATGGCCGGCGAGGCCGTGCGCATCTGCAGCTGTTCCTTGGCCAGCTTCTCCACGCGCAGCGGCGTGGCCTGGGCGCGCTTCTCGACCTGCAGGCGGTCATGCTCGGTTTCGAGCTTGCGCGTCTCCTGCAGCGCGCGGTCGAACTCCGTGTAGAGCTGGCGCGACTGGTACTGGGTGTGCACAAGGTACAAAGCCGTCGCAATGACGGCCAGCAGAAGAAGCAGGTTGATGCGCGCCATGGCTACCCGGCCTCCGTGCGTTCGGCCACCCGGAGGATGGCGCTGCGCGAGCGCGGGTTGCCGCGCACTTCTTCTTCGGACGGCTTGATGCGCTCGAGCGCGTGCAGCTTCATCACCTTGGGCGCAGCGAAGGGCGCGCGGCGGTCGTAGACCTCCTTCGAGTGCTTGGCGATGAACTGCTTGACGATGCGGTCTTCGAGCGAATGGAAGCTGATCACCGCGAGGCGGCCGCCGGGCGCGAGCACCGACAGGCTGGCTTCTAGCGCTTGTTGCAGCTCCTCAAGCTCGGCGTTGATGAAAATCCGAAAAGCCTGAAATGTGCGCGTTGCAGGGTTCTGGCCCTGCTCGCGGGTTTTGACCGTGCCAGCCACGAGCTCGGCCAGTTCGGTGGTGGTTGAAATTGCGCCCCGTTCTTGTCTGCGAGCAACAATCGCCTTTGCAATCTGAACAGCAAACCGTTCTTCGCCATAGTCACGGATCACCTCTGCAATTTGTTGAAGTTCGGCCGTTGCCAGCCACTCGGCCACGCTCTCGCCGCGCGTGGTGTCCATGCGCATGTCGAGCGGACCGTCGAAACGGAAACTGAAGCCGCGCACCGGGTTGTCGATCTGCGGCGAACTCACGCCCAGGTCCATCAGCAAGCCGTTGACGCTGGCGTCGGGCAATTCGCCCAGCGAGCGGAATCCCTGGTGGCGGATAGAAAAACGCGCATCCGAGATGCGCGCTGCTTCGGCCACCGCTTCTGCATCCTTGTCGAATGCGATGAGCCTGCCTTCCGGCGCCAGCCGCGCGAGGATGGCGCGCGCATGCCCTCCGCGGCCGAAGGTGGCGTCCACGTACGTGCCCGTGGCTGCCGCGCTGCCGGAAAGAAGGGCTTCCACCGCCTCGTTCAACAAGACGGTCGTGTGGGTCAGGGGGGTGTTCACGGGGCTCCTCAGAACGCGAAGTCCTGAAACACATCCGGCATCTCGCCCTGGGTGGCCTCGGCCTCCTTGGCCTCGTAGGTGGCCTTGTCCCAGAGTTCGAAGTGGTTGCCCATGCCCAGCAACAGCGTCTCGCGGTTGATGCCGGTGGCGGCGCGCAGCTCGGGCGACACCAGCACGCGGCCGGTGCCGTCCATCTCGACGTCCATCGCGTTACCGAGGAAGACGCGCTTCCACCACTGCGCCGACATCGGCAGCGCAGCAATGCGTTCGCGAAATTTTTCCCATTCGGGACGGGGGAACACCATCAGGCATCCGTGCGGATGCTTGGTGATCGTGAGCTGGCCGCCTGCCGTGGCGCTCAGGACGTCGCGATGCCGGGTCGGCACGGAGAGCCGCCCCTTGGCATCCAGACTGAGCGATGAAGCGCCTTGAAACACGACCACGAAACCCCTGTGGTGGGAGGTGCCGCGACACCCGGAAGGGGCGTTGCCCGCACTTTTTCCCACTTAACTGCACTTTTTTCCACTGTAGCAGGAAACACTTGCGACGCAACTGGGGCTCGGGGGTATTTTTTGTAATGGAATCAACGACTTAGCGCCGATTTCCAAACCTGGAAATCGGCGAATTGTGTTGAAAATGAAGTACTTAGCTCACGCAGTGAAAGTGATGCGTGAAGGACGACCCCGTTACAGGGGCCGAGGGAGGCGGCTTCAGAGGATGAAGCGCGAAAGGTCTTCGTCGTGACTTAGTGCCGCGAGGCGCTCGTCGACATAAGCGGCATCGATGCGGACCGTCTGGCCCTCGATGCGGGTGGCATCGAAGCTTACCTCATCGAGCAGGCGCTCCATCACGGTCGACAAACGGCGTGCGCCGATGTTCTCGGTGCGCTCGTTCACCTCGAAGGCGATGGCCGCCAGCCGCGTGATGCCGTCGGGCGCGAAGTCGAGCGTCACGCCTTCGGTGGCCAGCAGCGCCTGGTACTGCTTCACGAGCGACGCACGCGTCTGCGTGAGGATGCTCTCGAAGTCCGACACCGAGAGCGATTGCAGCTCGACGCGGATCGGAAAGCGCCCCTGCAACTCGGGAATGAGGTCGCTCGGCTTGCTCAGGTGGAACGCGCCGCTCGCGATGAAGAGCATGTGGTCGGTGCGCACCACGCCGTACTTGGTGGACACGGCCGTGCCCTCCACGAGCGGCAGCAGGTCGCGCTGCACGCCCTGGCGCGAAACGTCGGAGCCCTGCGCTTCGCTGCGCGTGGCGACCTTGTCGATCTCGTCGATAAACACGATGCCGTTCTGCTCGGCGTTGGCAATGGCCTGCGTTCGGATCTCGTCCTCGTTGACCAGCTTGGCGGCCTCCTCGTCGATCAAGAGGCGCATCGCCTCGGCGATCTTGAGCTTGCGCGTCTTGCGCTTGCCGCCGCCCAGCTGGCCGAACATGCCGCGCAGTTGCTCGGTCATTTCCTCCATGCCGGCCGGACCCATGATCTCCAGCGGCGCACGGGTTTCGGCGAGGTCGAGCTCGATTTCCTTGTCGTCGAGCTGGTGCTCGCGCAGCTTCTTGCGGAAGGCCTGGCGCGTCGGGTTGGGGCTGTCGAGTGCGGGGGCAGCGCCATCGGCGCCGCGCGCCGGAGGCAGCAGCGCGTCGAGGATGCGCTCCTCGGCCGCGTCTTCGGCGCGCGCGCGCACCTTCACGCTTTCGGATTCGCGCGTCTGCTTGACGGCGATCTCGGCGAGGTCGCGAATGATGGAGTCGACGTCCTTGCCCACGTAGCCCACCTCGGTGAACTTGGTGGCCTCGACCTTGATGAACGGCGCATCGGCCAGGCGGGCCAGGCGGCGGGCGATTTCGGTCTTGCCGACACCCGTCGGGCCGATCATGAGGATGTTCTTGGGCGTGATCTCGTGGCGCAGCTTCTCGTCGACCTTCTGGCGGCGCCAGCGGTTGCGCAGCGCAATGGCCACGGCGCGCTTGGCGGCGGGCTGGCCGACGATGTGGTTGTCCAGCTCGGAGACGATTTCCTGGGGGGTCATGGACATGGTCAGAGCGCTTCCACCGTGTGGTTCATGTTCGTGTAAATGCAGATTTCTCCGGCGATCGCCAGCGATTTGCGCACGATCTGCTCGGCCGAGAGGTCGGTGTTGTCGATCAGCGCCTTGGCCGCCGACTGGGCATACGCGCCGCCCGAACCGATGGCGATCACGCCGTCTTCAGGCTCCAACACGTCGCCATTGCCGGTGATGATGAGCGAAGTCGTGGCGTCGGCCACGGCCAGCATGGCTTCGAGCTTGCGCAGCACGCGGTCGGTGCGCCAGTCCTTGGTGAGCTCGACCGCTGCGCGGGTCAGGTGGCCCTGGTGCTTCTCGAGCTTGGCCTCGAAGCGCTCGAAGAGCGTGAAGGCATCGGCCGTGGCACCGGCGAAACCCGCCAGGACCTTGCCGTGATAGAGCCGCCGCACCTTGCGCGCCGTGCCCTTGATGACGATGTTGCCGAGAGTGACCTGCCCGTCCCCGCCGATGGCGACCTGATCGCCTTGGGGGGTCTTGCGGCGCACGCTCACGATGGTGGTGCCGTGAAACTGTTCCATCGCAGCCATCTGGGGATGGGCCCCGCCAATGCAACCCTTGCGGTCGGACAAACTGCTGGCGGAAAACACGGCCGCGCAGGGGCCGCGGAACCCCTGTGGCGGGGTCAGTTCTTGCGGACGGCGACCGTGGCGTGGTCGGTGATGCCGATCAGCCCGAACAGCGCGGCGATCAGCCGGTGGGCGTCGACGAACTGCACCCGTTCGCCGTTCGCGTCGCGCTCGCGGACCCAACTCAGCAGCGTGCCGGCCGCCGTCAGGTCCATGCGCAGCAGGGCCGCGCACGAGATGACCGGCGCCGTCGTGTGGCGCAGGTCGTGGTCCAGGCGCTGCCAGCACGACAGCGAGTCGCCACGCAGGTCGCCCGCCAGCGCGGCAAAGCCGCTGTCGGTGGACGGAAAGCTCTCGGAATCGCCCCCGACCGACAGCAGCGACCACACCGAGCTCGGCCGGCTCGCCGGCGGCGCGGCCAGCGAGGTGCACTCGCCCTTCGGGTCCTGCCAGGAGGGCGGCGACACCTCGTAGGTGATGCAGTAGTTGAGCGCCACCAGCTCGAAGTCGTCGGGCAGATGCATCATGCGCAGCGCCGCCAGGCGCAGCTGCCACCACGCGTCGTCGGGATGGCGCTCGTTGTTGGGCGTGGCCGCGGCCAGCACGGCCATGAGCTGCGAGGCGCCGAAGAAGCGCAGCTGCACCGGCGAATCGGACCAGTGCGCGAACAGGATGCGCAGCGGCGCGGCGGCCGGCGGATCGATCTCGGTGAGCGCGCGCCAGTCGAGCGTCCAGACCATGCCGGCCTGCGAGAGCGCGCGCGTGAGCGCCATGAGCCCCTCGCGCGTCAGGTGCGCGGGGCTGGCCCAGTCGGCGGCGCCGGTGGTGTCGGAGGCCGCCTCGGCGTCCTCTCTGGCGGTGACGGCCTTCACGCTGCGCGCGAGTTCGTCGAGCGAAACCCAGTCGGGGCCCATGCGCTTCATGCGCTGCGCGTAGCGCATGCGGGCGGCCGCGAACTTGGCGGCGTCGCCGGTGGCGCGGTACAGGTCGAACAGCGCGCGCCAGCGGGCGTCGTCGCGCTCCAGCGTGACGGCTGCGGTGGCGTCGTCGGCGGAGAACGCACTTTCGGCGGCCAGCGCCTGCAGCAGGATGGCCTCGGCGCCAGTGTCGTCGCCGTGCGCGAAGCGGATCACCGCCTCTTCGAGCGCGCCGTCGTGCGCGAGCCGGGACGGCTGCGGCGAGGGAGCGGCGACGGCAACCGCCGGCGCTGCGGCCACGGGTTCGGAAGCGGCCGGTGCGCCCTGCCCGACAGGCAGCTGGTCGCCGCCGCTGTCGACCGGCGGCAGCGTTTCAGCGCCCGCGTCGGGCGGCGGATTGACCAGCGTCTCGCCGTTCGGCCCGCGGCCCTTCCACCACTGCTGCGACATCTGCTCTTCGATCTCGTCGATCTTCTTGAGCGTGAGTGCGCGGCCTTCGGATTTTTCGGAGGTGCTGTTGAGGTTGAACGACGACGGCGTGACCGTTGCCTCGAAGGCATGGGCCGCCGCCTCGCGCTGACGCAGCTTGCGCAGCATGTCGAACTCGCGGCGGCGCACGAAGTCGTTGCGCTGGCGCCGCTCGATCATTTCCTTCAGCATCTCGCGGCTGTAGGTCTGCTCGGGCAGCGACGAGTCGGAGGACGGCGTGTCCAGCTCCGACCAGTCTTTCAGGGGATTTCGAACGAACTTGGCCACCTTCGAGAAAAGGCGGCCTGACTCTTCCTTTGGCATTCAGAGAAGGTTATCGAAAGCGCGGGTTCCGTTCTACCGTGCAGCCGTTCAATCCCCGAACATTTTCTGCTTCAGCTCGCGGCGCTGCTGCGCTTCGAGCGAGAGCGTGGCGGTCGGGCGGGCCAGCAGGCGGCCGACGCCGATGGGCTCGCCGGTCTCGTCGCAGTAGCCGTAGTCGCCGGCGTCGATGCGCTGGATCGACTGCTCGATCTTCTTGAGCAGCTTGCGTTCGCGGTCGCGCGTGCGCAGTTCGAGCGCGTGCTCTTCCTCGATGGTGGCGCGGTCGGCCGGATCGGGCACGACCACGGTGTCTTCGCGCAGGTGCTCGGTGGTCTCACCGGCGTTCTCGAGGATGCCGCGCTTGAGTTCTTCGAGCTTCAGGCGGAAGAACGCCATCTGCTTGTCGTTCATGTACTCGTCGTCGGGCATCGCGATGACCTCGGCGTCGCTCAGCTCTGCGGGCGTCTTGGTCTTCCAGTTGTTGGCCAGCTTCGGGTCTTTCTTGACGGCCAGGGGCGGCGGCGGCACCAGCGCGGTGGAAGGCGCCTGCGAGAAGCTGGATTTGGCGGCGGTCGAGGCCACCGACTGGGGCATCGAGGGCACGGTCAGTTGCGACAGCCGGGACACGCGGCCACCACGCGCAGCGGGAGCGGGCGTAGCGGGGATCGAGGGTGTCGCCGGGGCGGAAGAAGAGGCGGCAGCCGTTTTTTTCATGGGGGTCGGGGGAGCAGAAAGGGCGGCCGCAGGACGGCCGACCGGTTGGGATGACGTAGGCGCCGCGCCCGCGGACTTGGTTGCGGGCTTGGCGGACTTCTTGGCAGCCGCGGTCCCGGTCTTGGCCGGGGTTGCCGCAGGCTTCTTGGCAGCGCTTTTCTCTTTCGCGGCAGAGGCAGCAGCAGCGGTGGCAGAAACCTTCTTCGTCGCGGGTACAGCCTTCACAGCCGTCGCCTTCTTTGCGGCGGGCTTGGTGGCTGGCGTGGCCTTGGCGGCGGGTTTCTTCACGGTGACTGGCTCCTTGTACGAACTGGAACGCGCTTTCACTGGGTGTCTCCTCCCAAGGGAACCGTTGCGGGTGTCAGGCCGCGTCGGCTCACGTTGTCGGGGGCGTCCTCAAGTGGTGAACCCCGGGGTTATACCCCCGAAAGCCCGCCAAAAACCCTTGGCGCCCCGTGCCGTAAGTCATATCTCGCCCCTGTGGACGAAGCATGGCTCCCGGAACAGGCGCGCGATTGTATAGAGAACTCGAAACGCAAGGCCATCGGGTGACGCACTGCCCTGCTCCGGTAGCATCGCCCGGCGCCGCCACAGGGGGTGGCGCAGGCACGCCGCGGGTCGGGGAGACACCGCGGCGGCCCTTCAAACAACCGATCGGAAAATAATCTTGAGCAAAAAAGCAGTATTGGGAGTCCTGGCCGCGGCCATCGCCGTCGCCTACGGCGGCAGCACCTGGTGGGCCGGCACGCAAATCAAATCGAGCTATGACGTCGCCCTGGGCGAACTGCCCAAGCAGACCGCGCTGGTGCGCGTGATCGAGCGCAGCTACGAGCGCAACTTCCTCGGCGCCGTGAGCACCGTGACGCTCGAACTCGGTTGCCCGGCCGAGGCCGAAGCCGCCACCGCCCCTGCCGCGTCGGCACCCGCCGCCGCGCCGGCCGCCGCCACGACCGATGTCGCCGAGGCCGCGACCGAAGGCGACGAAGAAGAACCCGCCGAAGACGACAGCGACGCCGCGGCCACCCCGCCCAAGCCCGTGCGCATCACCATCCGCGACACCATCCGCCACGGCCCGATCGCCGGCGCCGCGCTGGCCGCGGCCGTCATCGACAGCGAACTGGTGCTCGACGCCAAGGCGCAGGCCGAGGCCGAGAAGCTGTTCGGCAAGGCCAAGCCGCTGACCGCGCGCACCAAGGTCGGCTTCGGCGGCGGCTTCACCAGCGACTTCACCGTCGCGCCCGCCAAGCTGGCCGAAGAAGGCAAGGGCGAGTTCGCCTGGCAAGGCGCGCAGGCCCGCCTGGACATGAACGCGGCCCGCACCCACGTGCGCTACGACATGACGATGCCCGGCCTGGACGTCAGCACCGCCTCCAAGGGCGTGCAGCTGAAGATGGGCAAGTTCACCGCCAAGGCCGACATGGACGGCAGCGCCGGCTGGATGCTGGCCACCGGCAAGTCCGAAGGCCGCCTCGACAGCTTCGAGCTGAACGCGCCCAAGGGACTGGGCCTGGGCGCAGGCACCGAGGCCGCCCCCGCCAAGGCGATCAAGGTGCTGCTGCAAAGCATCGACCTGACCGGCGAAGCCACCATCAAGGACGGCCTGTACGCCTCCGAAGGCGCCTTCAAGGGCAAGGGCAAGGTCAACGAGACAGCCATCGACAAGTTCGAGATCGCCAGCAGCGCACGCCGCATCCAGGCGGCCGGCTACAAGAAGCTGGCCGACGCCTGGCTGCAGTCGACCGCCGGTGCCGGCTGCGGCCAGCGCAGCAAGGCCCAGAAGGACGCGATGCAGGCGCTCATCGAACAGCTCGCACCCGACCTCAAGGCCATGGCCAAGCACAGCCCCGAAGCCGGCCTGGACCGCATGCTGGTCGAGATCGGCGGCCACAGCGCCGAGCTCAGCTACTCGGTGGCCCTCGCCGGCGTGACCGACGAAGACCTGCAGCTGCCCGGCAACGCGCTGGTGCTCAAGCGCGGCGTGCTCAAGGCCAACGCGCGCCTGCCCGTGAAGTGGATCGAGAAGCTGGCCGAAACCGGCGCCGAGAGCGGCCGCACGCCGCCGCCTGAAATGCTCGCGGGCCTGATCGAACAGGGCGAAGCCAACGGCTACGTGAAGCGCACGGGCGACGACCTGGTCAGCCAGGTCGAGTTCAGCGAAGGCCAGCTCAAGCTCCTGGGCAAGCCGATGGGGAATTTCGGCAAGTAAGCACTGCCACCCAATGAGAAACGGCGCTGACCGCAAGGCCAGCGCCGTTTTTATTTGTTTGTCCGGCTCAGGCGAACGTGCTCAGACCAGGCACTGCTCCAGCCCCTGCTCCAGGATCTCGCGCGGCAGCTCGATGCCGATGAACACCATGCGGCTCTGGCGCGCCTCGTCCTTGCCCCACTCCGGGCCCAGGTCGCTACCCATGAGCTGGTGCACGCCCTGGAAGATCACCTTGCGCTCGGTGCCCTTCATGTTCAGCACGCCCTTGTAGCGCAGCATGCGCGGGCCGTAGATGTTCACGATGGCGCCCAGGAAGTCTTCCAGCTTGGCCGGGTCGAAGGCGCGGTCGGCCTTGTAGACGAAGCTCTTCACGTCGTCATCGGTGTGGTGATGGTGACCGTGCCCTTCGTGCTTGTGCGAGGGGTGGTCGCACGCCTCGCCATGCGCGTGGTCATGGTCGTGATGGTCGTGGTCGTCTTCCTTCAGGAAGTCGGGGTCGATGTCCAGCTTGGCGTTCAGGTTGAAGCCGCGCAGGTCGAAGATGTCCTTCAGCGGCACGTCGCCGAAGTGCGCCTTCTGCTGCGGCGCGCGCGGGTTCATGTGCTTCAGGCGGTGGATGAGCGCGTCGGTCTCTTCGGCCGACACCAGCTCGCTCTTGCTGATGAAGATCTGGTCGGCAAAGCCCACCTGGCGGCGCGCTTCCTGGCGGTCGTTGAGCTGCTGCGGCGCATGCTTGGCGTCGACCAGCGTGAGGATCGAGTCGAGCAGGTAGCTCTCGGCGATCTCGTCGTCCATGAAGAAGGTCTGCGCCACCGGGCCGGGGTCGGCCAGGCCGGTGGTCTCGATCACCACGCGGTCGAAGTCGAGCAGGCCCTGGCGCTTCTTGGCGGCCAGCAGCTGCAGCGCTTCGCGCAGGTCTTCGCGGATGGTGCAGCACACGCAGCCGTTGCTCATCTGCACGATCTGCTCCTTCGACTCGGTCACGAGGATGTCGCTGTCGATGTTCTCCTCGCCGAACTCGTTCTCGATGACCGCGATCTTCTGGCCGTGGGCCTCGGTCAGGATGCGCTTGAGCAGCGTGGTTTTGCCCGAGCCGAGAAAGCCGGTCAGGATGGTCGCGGGGATGAGGGCCATGGAAAAGTGCTCCGGAAACGGAAAACAGAAAAAGGCGGGGGATTGGCGGGCAGTTTAGCCAATGCCACTGAGTTGCGTTGCCGACGGGGTCAAGCCCCCGTTCACAGCGGCTTTCTCACCACCACCAGCCCCTTCAGGTACTCCCCTTCCGGGAACTCGATGGTCATCGGGTGGTCGGGCGCGGCGCCCAGGCGTTCGGCGATGTAGCCGTCCACGCCGGCGTCGAGCCCCGCCGAGGCCACGATCTTGTGGAACAGGTCGGCGCTGATGCCGCCCGAGCAGGAAAACGTGAGCAGCACGCCGCCCGGCTCCAGCAGCTTGAGCGCCAGGCGGTTGATGTCCTTGTAGGCACGCGCGGCGCGCTCGGCGTGCGCCACCGTGGGCGCGAACTTCGGCGGGTCGAGCACGATGGCGTCGAAGGTGCGGCCCTGGTCGATGAACTCGCGCAGCACCGTGTTCACGTTGGCGTCGAGAAACTCCGTGGCAATGCCCTGCCCCTCGAAGCCGTTGAGCGCCAGGTGCGCGCGCGCCCGCTCGAGCGCGGGCTGCGACGAATCGACCGACACCAGCGAGGCGCCCTCGAGCGCCCCGGCCGCCTTCAGGCCCGCGAGCGCCGCCACGGTGAAGCCACCCGTGTAGCAGAAGCAGTTGAGCACGCGCCGAAAGCGCCGGTGCTGCGCCAGCTCGGCAAAGCGCTGGCGGCTGTCGCGCTGGTCGAGGTAGAAGCCGGTCTTGTGGCCGGTCGCGATGTCCAGCGACAGCTGCCAGCCGTGCTCGCGGATGGTGATCTGGGTGGGGCCCTCGCCGCGCAGCCAGCCCGTGACCGGCTTCAGGCCCTCGCGCTCGCGGCCGCTGGCGTCGGAGCGCTCATACAGCCTGGTGAGCCCCGTGGCCTTGAGCAGCGCATCGGCCAGCACGTCTTTCCAGCGCTCCACGCCGGCCGACAGAAACTGCGCCACCAGCGTGTCGCCATAGCGGTCGACGATCAGCCCCGGCAGGCCGTCGGCCTCGCCGTGCACCAGCCGCACGCCGTCGCTCTGCAGGTCGAACAGGCCGCGCGCGTTCACCGCGCGCGTGCAGACCGTGGAAAAAAAAGCAGCGTCGATGCGCTGCTTCTCGTCAAAGCTCCAGGCCCGCGCCCGGATCTTGGAGGTCGGGCCGAAGGCCGCCCACGCGAGAAAGTGGCCGTCGTGCGACTCCACGCGCACCGTTTCCCCCGAGTCCGCGCCGCCGCGCGCAATGGCGGATTCGAAGACCCAGGGATGGCGGCGTTGGAGCGAGCGCTCCTTGCCCGGCTTGAGGCGGAGGGTTTTCATGGGAGATGAATGAAAGAAGAAATGAAAGACGAAAGAAAACGATGCAGGCGACGGGCCGTGGCTACTTGCCGTCCTTGTCCGGGCGGGCCTTGGCGCGCGGATGCGCCGCGTCGTAGACCTTGGCCAGGTGCTGGAAGTCCAGCCGCGTGTAGACCTGCGTGGTCGCGATGTTGGCATGCCCCAGCAGCTCCTGCACCGCGCGCAGGTCGCTGCTCGACTGCAGCACGTGGCTCGCGAACGAGTGGCGCAGCATGTGCGGATGCACCGGCGCGGCCAGGCCGGCCTTCAGGCTGCGCTCGCGCAGCAGCTTCCATACGGCCTGCGACGACATGCGCGCGCCGCGCGCACTGACGAACAGCGCCGGCTCCTGGCGCTCGCCGCGCACCGCGAGCCAGTCGCGCAGCGCCTCGGCCGCCTTGCTGCCCACGGGCACGCTGCGCCGCTTGCTGCCCTTGCCGAGCACATGGGCTTCCATGGCGTCGAGGTCGACCCAGCCGAGCGCCGTGGCGCTGGCCTGGGCGTCGAGCCCCGTGAGCTCGCTCACGCGCAGGCCGCAGCCATAGAGCATTTCGACGATGGCGCCGTCGCGCGCTTCGGTCCAGGGGTCGGCCTCGGGGTCGTACAGCTCGGCCAGTCGCACCGCGTCGTCCACGCCCAGCGCCTTCGGCAGCGGGCGGCCCGCCTTGGGCGCGTGCACGTCCTGCACCGGGTTGAAGCCGATCAGCCCTTCATGGCCGAGCCAGCGGTAGAAGCTGCGCCAGCACGACAGCACCAGCGCAATGCCGCGCGGTTCGCGCCCCGCGCTGTGCAGCTGCGCCATCCAGCGGCGGACGTGGGCGGTCTGCACGCGGTCCAGCGGCAGGTTGGCCTCGGCGGCATGGTCGGTCAGCGCGCGCAGGTGGAAGGCATACAGCTCGACCGTGCGCGGCGCGAGCCGACGCTCCACGCGCACGTGTTCGAGGTATTTGTCGATCCATTCCATGGTGTGGTCGTGCTTCGTGCGCCACGCGGCGCCCGCGCTAGCTAGAACAGATAACCGAGCGATGCATTGTTCACGATGGCGGCCGGCTCACGCAATGCGCCCTTGAACAGCATGCCCCAGCGGCGCCAGCACGAGGTGGGCGCGGCGGCGTACTGCACGTCGAAGGCCTGGTCGAAGCCGCTGGCACGCACCAGGCGCTCGATGCGCCACAGGTGGTAGGGCTCCGACACGATGATCACGCTGCGCACGCCGTTGGCTTCGAGCACCGTGCGCGACAGCGACAGGTTGGCGCGCGTGGACGACGACACCGACTCCAGCACCATCGGCCCCGTGTAGCCCTCGGCCGTGGCGTGGTCGCGCATCACCTCGGCCTCGATGCGGCCGTCTTCCACGTCGACGCCGCCCGAGAACACCAGCGTCTGCGCACGACCCGCGCGCGCCAGCACGATGCCCTGGTCGACCCGGCCCGTGAGGCAGGGGTTGGGCTTGCCGTCGAGGTAGGCGCGGTTGCCCAGCACCAGCGCCACGTCGGCCGCGCGCGGCATCGGGCCGGCCAGGGCGGCCTCGGCACGCTGCCAGATCACGCCCGCGATGGCGGCGTAGGTGAGCACACCGGCCAGCAGGACCACGCACAGGCCGGTCAGCCAAGGCCGGCGGCGCCACCCGCTTCGCGCGGAACGGCTCAAGGGCGCAGCCGCGACAGCGCGCCCGACGACAGCTCGGCGATGCGCTCGAGAAAGTCCGTGCCCATCTCGGCGTTGAAGCGCTGCGCGTCCGGCGAGGCCAGCACCAGCAGGCCGAAGGCCGGCGACTCGGCGTCGGGACGCAGCGGAATCAGCGCGATCGACGCGGCGCCCTGCGGCTCGGGCAGCCAGTTGGCCGCCTCGAAGCCCGCGTTGAGCCCGCAATAAGGCGAGGTGAGCGAGGTGGCCAGCGCCTTCACGTCGTCGCTCACCCACTGGGCATAGGCTTCGTTCAGGTACTCGGTGCCGCAGTCCCACACCTTGATGGCCGTTTGCGGCACCAGGAACAGCGACTGCAGGTCGACCGCGATGCGGTACGGCAGGCTGCGCGGGTCGCGCGTGGTCAGCAGGCCCTTGGTCCAGCGCTGCAGGCGATCGGCGATAACGACGTTTTCGGTGCCGTGGCGCACCATGTCCATCAGGCGGTGCTCCAGCGCCTTGATCTTCTCGCGCAGCATCTCGGCCTGGCGCTCCTGCAGGCTCACGGCGCGGTTGCCGTGCGGGCTGGTGAGCTGCACCTGCGCCAGCAGCTGGGCGTGGCGTTCGAAGAAGTCGGGGGTGTTCGACAGGTAGTTCGCGATGTCGTCTTCGGTGATCGGGTTCATGGCGTTGTTGTCGTGGGTGAATTGGGTCATGGCTGTTCCGAAATGTCGGGCACGTCGATCTCGCCCTCGAACACCGTCGTGGCCGGTCCTGTCATGAGCACCGGCCGGCCGTCGCCCTGCCACTCGATCGTGAGAATGCCGCCGTGCGTCTGCACGTCGACGCGGGTGTCCAGCAGCCCCAGGCGGATGCCCGCCACCACGGCCGCGCAGGCGCCCGTGCCGCAGGCCAGCGTTTCGCCGGCGCCGCGTTCGAACACGCGCAGCTTGATGTGGGTGCGGTCGACCACCTGCATGAAACCGGCGTTCACGCGCTGCGGAAAACGCGGGTGGTGCTCGATCTGTGGGCCCTGCTCGGCCACCGGCGCGGTGTCGACGTTGTCGACCACCTGCACCGCGTGCGGGTTGCCCATGGACAGCACCGCTACCGAAACGATAGCGCTGCCGGCCCGGGTGCCCAGCGCCAGGTGCCAGGTCTGCCACGCGCCTTCGTGCTGCGGATCGAGCCCGGCCGTGTCGAAGGGCACGCGCGCCGGCTCGAAGACCGGGGCGCCCATGTCGACCGTCACGCGGCCGTCGTCGCCCATGCGGGGTTCGATCACGCCGGCCAGCGTCTGCACGCGCACGTCTTTCTTCTCGGTCAGGCCGTGCTCGCTCACGAAGCGCATGAAACAGCGCGCCCCGTTGCCGCACTGCTCCACCTCGCCGCCGTCGGCGTTGTGGATCACGTACTGGAAGTCGATGCCTGCAGCGGGCGACGGGCGCACCGTGAGGATCTGGTCGGCGCCGACGCCGAAATGGCGGTCGGCCAGGAAGCGGTACTGCGCGGCCGTGAGGCCCAGCGTGCCGCGCGTTTCGTCCAGCACGACGAAATCGTTGCCGGCTCCCTGCATCTTGGTAAAGCGGATTCGCATCGCCGGATTATCGCCACCGGCGCCGCCCTTCGCGCCGGAAGGGCCGCAGGGCGCGGCCCTTTCGACACACCCGGCCTCAGCCCTGGATGAACGCCAGCAGGTCGGCGTTCACCTGCGCCGCGTGCGTGGTGCAGGTGGCGTGCGGCGCGCCGGCGTACAGCTTGAGCTGGCTGCTCTTGATCATTTCGGCCGCCAGCTTGCCCGTGGCCTCGAAGGGCACGACCTGGTCGTCGTCGCCATGGATCACCAGCGTGGGCACGTCGATCTTCGCCATGTCGGGGCGGAAGTCGGTCTCGGAGAACGCCGTCACGCAGTCGATGGTGGCCTTGATCGAGGCCTGCAGCGCGATCTGCAGCGTCTGCTTGAACACGCCCTGCGACACCTTCGCGCCCGGTCGGTTGGTGCCGTAGAACAGCGTGCTGAAGTCGTCGATGAACTGCGCCCGGTCGGCGGCCAGCCCGGCGCGGATGCCCGCGAAGAGCGAGGCCTCGGGGCCCACGGGATGGTCGGGCGTCTTCATGAACAGCGGCGTCACCGCGCTGATGAGCGCCAGCTTCGCCACGCGGGCGCTGCCCTTGCGCGCGAGGTAGCGCGTGACGTCGCCGCCGCCCATCGAGAAGCCCGCCAGGATCACGTTGTTCAGGTCGAGCTTTTCGATCAGCTCGGCGATGTCGTCGGCGAAGGTGTCGTAGTCGTAGCCGGTCCAGGGCTGGCTGGAGCGGCCGAAACCGCGGCGGTCGAACGCGATGACGCGGTAGCCGCGCTCGGCGAAGAACAGCATCTGGGCGTCCCACATGTCGGCGCTCAGCGGCCAGCCGTGGCTGAAAAGAATCGGCTGGCCGCTGCCCCAGTCCTTGTAATAGAGCTCGGTGCCGTCGCGAAGGGTCAGTGTGGTCATGGTTTTTCCTTGAGGTTGGCGAGAGGTTGAAGGGAAAAGAGAAAGCAGAATCCGCGCCGCTCAGAGCGCCAGAAAGTGATGCACCTCGGGCTTGCCCGGGCCGATGTGAAAGCGCAGCGCCTCGGCCTGCAGGTCGGCGTCGGCGTGCGACACGCGGTGGTGCTGGCGCAGGTGCTCGGCCCACGACTCCACGAGGAACCACTCCATCACGCGCTCGGCGTCGGCCGTGTGCTCGTGCACGCCCCAGGCGTAGGCGCCGTCGCGGCGGCGCTCCAGCGACAGGCGCTTCATCGCATCGAGGAACGCCGGCCGGTCTTCCTTGCGGATGCGGTACTCGACCTGGATCATCACGGGCCCGCGGTCGTGCGCCACCGGCTCGGCCAGCAGCGGCTCGGGCCAGTGGTTCGAGGCCTGCAGGTCGGCCTCGCCGGCGGGCAGCCGCACGCGGTGGAACACCAGCCCCATCACCACCAGCCCCACCGCCCCCGCCACCAGCGTGGCCGGCACGCCGATCTGCTGCGCCACCAGGCCCCAGCCCAGGCTGCCGGCGGCCATGGCGCCGTTGAACACCGTGAGGTACACGGCCAGCCCGCGCCCGCGCACCCAGTTCGGCAGGATCGACTGCGCCACCCCGTTGAGCGTGGTCAGCGCAATGATCCAGCCCAGCCCGAGCACGCCCAGCATCGGCACCGCCAGCCATTGCGGCGGCGCGAACACCAGGGCGCCCATCACCGCGGCCGTGAGCAGCGAGGCCAGCAGCAGCATGCCGTCGGCATCGAGCCGGGCACGCAGCCGCGGCATCACCAGCGCGCCGCCGATGGCGCCCGCGCCCACGGCGCCGAGCAGGATGCCGTAGAAGCTCGCCGTGCCGCCCAGCATCTGGCGCGCCACCAGCGGCAGCAGCGCCCACACCGAGCTGGCGAACAGGAAGAACACCGCCGCACGCAGCAGCACCACATGCAGCTCCTTGCTGGCCCGCGTGTAGCGCAGGCCCGCGCGGAAGGCGCCGAAGAAGTTCTCGGACAGCCCGCTGTCCACCGCCGCCGGGCGCTTCCACCACAACAGCGCCGCGATCACGAACACATAGCTCAGCACGTCCAGCCCGTAGGTGGCGGCCGCGCCGAAGCTCGCCAGGATCAGCCCGCCCGCCGCCGGCCCGATGGAGCGCGCGATGTTGATGCCCAGCGAGTTCAGCGCCACCGCGCCCTTGAGCTCGCTGCGCGGCACCAGCTCCGGCACGATCGACTGCCAGGTCGGCCCCATGAGCGCCGCGCCGATGCCGCCCACGAAGGTCAGCGCAATCAGGTACTCGACCGTGAGCGTGCCTGTGTGCGACAGCACCAGCAGCGTGCCGCTCACCGCGGCCAGCAGCACCTGCACGAAGATCAGGAAGCGCCGGCGGTCGAGGATGTCCGACAGCACGCCGGCCGGAATCGCCAGCAGGAAGATCGGCAGCGTCGCCGCCGTCTGGATCAGCGCCACCGCCGTCGGGCTGGCCGACAGGTCGGTCACCAGCCACGAGCTGGCCACGTCGCGCATGAAGCTGCCGATGTTGCCCAGCACCGTGGCGGCCCACAGCACGGCGAAGACCGGCTGGCGCAGCGGCGCGAAGGCGCCGGCGGCTTTGGCTTGGGGCTCAGTCATCGTGGCGCTCCTTGAGGTCGAGCCAGGCGACGAGCACGAAGCCGCCGACCAGGCCCAGGTGTTCGAAGAAGGAGTTGGCCGCCATGAAGCGTTCCTGCCCCAGCGGCATCTCCCAGAAACGCAGCGCGACGAAGGTCGCCATCAGCGTGAAGCCGCCCAGCGCGAGCGCGCCGAGCCAGCGCCAGAAGCCGGTGAGGATGAGCGCCGCGGCGCCCAGCTCCAGCACGATCACCGCCACGGCCAGCGGGCCGGCCGGCGACAGGCCGAAGTGGTTCATCTCGGCGATGGCGGCGTTGAAGTCCAGCGCCTTGTTCAGGCCGCCCTGCAGGTAGGCCGCGCACAGCAGCAGCAAGGCGATCCAGCGCACGGCGGGCGAAAGGGTCCAGTGCATGGCCTTCATCACACCGCCCAGCAGGCGCAACCCAGCGCGCCCCAGAAGCTCTTCAGGTCGGCAATGGGCAGCTTGCTGCTCCAGGCCGTCGCGTGGCTGTGGCCGTGCACGTTGCAGTCGTTGGCGCAGGCGCACGACATCGCGGCGTTGCGCATCACCTTCTGCAGCGGCGCGCCCTCGGCCGTGTCGGCCCAGCCCGCATAGCCGCCGAAGGTGCGCGCGGGCGACCAGTCGGGCATGGCGGGCGGCAGGCCGCCTTCGTCGTGCGCGGCGAACGGGCCGGCGCCGTAGACCACCTTGCCGCCCACCATCGTGAGCAGCGCCGTGGTGTCGGCAATCTCCGATTCGGCGCAGGCGAAGAAGTCGCGGTCGGGCACCACCAGGTCGGCCAGCTGGCCTTCCTGGATGCGGCCCTTCTTGCCCTCCTCGTTCGAGAACCAGGTGACGTTCTCGGTCCACATGCGCAGCGCGGCCTCGCGGTCCAGGCAGTTGCGCTGCGGGTACAGCTGCATGCCGCCCACCGTCTTGCCCGTGACCAGCCACGACAGCGACACCCACGGGTTGTACGAGGCCACGCGCGTCGCGTCGGTGCCGGCCGACACCTTCAGGCCGCGCTCGAGCATCTTCTTGACCGGCGGCGTGGCCTCGGCCGCGCCGGGGCCGTAGCGCTCGACGAAATACTCGCCCTGGTAGGCCATGCGGTGCTGCACCGCCACGCCGCCGCCGAGCGCGGCGATGCGGTCCATCGACTTCTCGGAAATCGTCTCGGCATGGTCGAAGAACCAGTTCAGGCCGGCCAGCGGCGTGTCCTTGTTGACCTTCTCGAACACGTCGAGCGAGCGGCTGATGGTTTCGTCGTAGGTCGCGTGCATGCGCCACGGCCAGCGGTTCTGCGCCAGGATGCGCACCACGCCTTCGAGGTCGCCTTCCATCTCGGGCGCCATGTCGGGGCGCGGCTGGCGGAAGTCCTCGAAGTCGGCCGCCGAGAACACCAGCATCTCGCCCGCGCCGTTGTGGCGGAAGTAGTCGTCGCCCTGCTTGTATCTGGAGTTGGCCGTCCAGTTCAGGAAGTCGTCCTTCTCGGCCTTGGGCTTCTGCGTGAAGAGGTTGTAGGCCAGGCGGATCGTGAGCTGCCCGTCGTCGTGCAGCTTCTGGATCACTTCATAGTCGTCGGGGTAGTTCTGGTTGCCGCCGCCCGCGTCGATGGCGCCGGTCACGCCCAGGCGGTTGAGCTCGCGCATGAAGTGGCGCGTGGAATTGAGCTGGTAGTCGAAGGGCAGCTTCGGCCCCTTGGCCAGCGTGGCGTACAGGATGGCCGCGTTCGGCTTGGCCAGCAGCAGGCCCGTGGGGTTGCCGGCGCTGTCGCGCACGATCTCGCCGCCGGGCGGCGCGGGCGTGTCCTTGGTGTAGCCCACGGCGCGCAGCGCGGCGCCGTTGAGCAGCGCGCGGTCGTACAGGTGCAGGATGAACACCGGCGTGTCGGGCGCCACAGCGTTCAGCTCGGCCAGGGTCGGCAGGCGCTTCTCGACGAACTGGTGCTCGGTGAAGCCGCCCACCACGCGCACCCACTGCGGCGCGGGCGTGATCGCCACCTGGCGCTTGAGCATGCCCATGGCATCGGCCAGGCTCTTCACGCCGTCCCAGCGCAGCTCCATGTTGTAGTTCAGGCCGCCGCGAATGATGTGCAGGTGGTTGTCGATGAGGCCCGGCAGCACGCGCTGGCCTTGCAGGTCGATCACGCGGGTGTGGCTGCCGGCCAGCGGCAGCACGTCTTCGGCGCGGCCCACGCGGGTGAAGCGGCCGTCCTTGATGGCCACCGCGTCGGCCGTGGGGTTGGCACGGTCCAGCGTGGTGAAGCGGCCGTTGCGCAGGATGAGGTCGGGGGTCTGGGTGGTGGCCATGGTGGATGCGGGTGCGAGGGAGGTGGCTGCAAAGGCGCCGAGGGCGCTCAGGAAGTGGCGGCGTTGCGGGTCGGGGGCGTTCATGCGTCGCTCCGCTCGGACGGGCGGCTGCCGACGGCGGCAGACTTCACCGCCCCGGGCTGCGCGCAGGTCGGCAGCTTGCCGAACACATGCGGCTTGACCTGGTCATGCAGCCACGAGGTGGCGGCCGGCCGGTCGAACACCTGCCGCACCAGCGGCGGGATCTGCTCGCCGAGCAGGATGCCCAAGAGGCCCACCAGGGCGATCACCGGCGGCGCCGGCGAGCGCACCTGGAAGAGCGCGTAGATCACGCCGACCAGCAGGCCGAGCGCGAGGGAAACGACATAGGTCTTCATGGTCGGTCGGCCTTGCGGGTGCGCTGCGCTCAACCCTCGTGGGCGCCGAACATGGTCTTGGCGTACGTCACGCCCAGACCGTAGGCGCCGCCCACCTTCTTCGCAATACCGGTCGTCAACTCGTACGTGTCGCCACGCGCCCAGTCGCGCTGCAGCTCCAGCAGGTACTGCAGCGAGGTCATCGGCTGCGCGCCGGCCTGCACCATGCGCTCCATCGCGCGGTTGTGCGCCTCGGTGGACACGTCGCCGCAGGCGTCGGCAATCACGTACACCTCGAAGCCCTGGTCCAGCGCCGACAGCGCCGGGCCCACGATGCACACGCTGGTCCACAGGCCGGCCAGCACGATGCGCGGCTTGCCGATGGCGTTCACGCGCTCGATCACGGCGGCGTCTTCCCAGGTGTTCATCGAGGTGCGGTCGAGCATCTTCTGGCCGGGGAAGGCGTCGGTGATCTCGCTGAACATCGGGCCCGAAAAGCTCTTCTCGGCCACGGTCGTGAGGATGGTCGACACCTTGAAGCCGGCCGCCGCCTGCGCCACCAGCGCGGCGTTGTTGCGCAGGTTCACGGCGTCGATCGAGTGCGTGGCAAAGGCCATCTGCGACTGGAAGTCGATCATCACCAGCGTGTGGTCGGTGGGGGTGAGCAGCTTGGCGCCGGCGGTGGGGGTGGCTTGGACGATCATGAAAGGCTCCTTCGGCAAAGTTGGGTGCGTGGATATTCGATTCAGTTCACAATCGCTTTCGGAGGGAATCTCCTTGGCGTGGGCTCAATCATCCGGTGCACGCAGGCCTCTATCGACGAAACTTTTCACCATCAATGATCGAAGTTTTCGATCATTCCTTTTTTCCTGCGAGGAACGCCCCGTGCTCAAGCTCACCCTGGAAGCCATCGAGGTCGTCGACGCCATCGCGCGCCACGGCTCCTTTGCCGCCGCCGCCGCGCGGCTGAACAAGGTGCCCTCCACCATCTCCTACGCCGTGGGCAAGCTCGAAGAACAGCTGGGCATGCTGCTGTTCGAGCGCAACGGCCCGCGCGTGACCCTCACCGCCGCCGGCGAGGAAATGCTCAAGGAAGGCCGCTGGCTGCTCGGCGCCGCGAGCGACCTCGAATCGCGCATGCGGCAGATTGCCACCGGCTATGAATCAGAACTGCGGCTGGTGCACGACTCGCTCATTCCCACGCAGGCCTTCATGGACGACATCCGCGCCTTCGAAGACCTGCGCTGCGGCACGCGGCTGCGCATCGGCTGCGAGGCGCTCACCGGCAGCTGGGAGGCGCTGCGCGAGGGCCGCGCCGACATCGTCGTGGCCGCGGGCGAAGGCCCGGCCGGCGGCGGCCACCAGGCCGTGGCCGTGGGCAGCCTGGCGTTCGCCTTCTGCGTGGCGCCCACCCACCCGCTCACGCGGCTGAAGCGCCCCGTGCAGCGCGGCGATCTCATCGACTGCAACGCCATCGTGGTCGGCGACACCGCGCGCACCCTGTCGGACCGCACCGTGGGCCTCATGGCCGGCCAGCCGCGCATCACCGTGCCGTCGATGGCCGCCAAGGTCGCCTGCCAGGTCGCCGGGCTGGGCCACGGCTTTCTGCCGCGCGCCTGCATCACCGACGAGCTGGCGCGCGGCACGCTGGTCGAACTGCCGACCGAGGAACCGCGCGCGCCCGAAGCCTTCTGGCTCGCGTGGAAAACCGGCGCGCAGGGCCAGGCGCTGCGCTGGTGGCGCGAGCGGCTGCACCGCACGCTGGTGCCTGCGCTGCTGCCGCGTTCGTTCCTCTGAAGAAAAAAGAGAGGTTGTCGTTCAGCGGCCGGCGCGCAGCTTGTCGAGCGCGCGGTCGAGAAACGCCAGCCGGTCTTGTCCCCAGAAGCGCTCGCCGTTCAGGATGAACGTGGGCGCGCCGAACACACCCGCTTCCACCGCGTCGGCGCTGTTGGCGCGGTACACCGCCAGCACCTCGGCCGACTGCTCCAGCGCCTGCAGCGCCGCGCCGTCGTAGCCGTTCTCGTCGGCGATCGCGATGCGCACCGCGGCCTGCGCCGTGTCGCGCTCCTCGGCCCACAGCGCGCGCAGCAGCGCGTGCGACAGCGGCTGCGCGTCCAGGCCCTGCAGCTGGGCGGCGATCACCATCCAGCCGGGGTACTTGTTCCAGTTCGGGTCGGTCGGCGCGCCCTTCGGGTAGTGCGCGGGCTCCAGGTTCATCGGCATGCCGAGGTAATCGCGCCAGCGCGACAGCTCCAGCGCGTGGTACGTGCGGCGCGGCTCGGGGCGCGTCTTCAGCGGAATGCCGCCGGTCTGCGGCACCACCGCCTGGAAGTCGTAGGGCTTGAGCGTGAGCTGCACATGGTGGCGGCGCACGATGTCTTGCAGTTGCGGGCCGCCGAGGTAGGCCCAGGGCGAGGAAAGGCTGTAGTAGCAGTCGATGGCGATCATGCGGGGATTATCTTCAGCCCCCGGCCGGCGCGCCGCGCGCCACGGCCATACACCTCGCAACGCACCGCCTCGCGAACGCGGTGAAACTACGCCCCTTGCGCGTTGTGCACCGGCCGGGCCCTGCCCTTGCGATGCCACGCCGCCACTTTCTCGGGAGCCCTGATTTGCAGAAGAACACCCAAGCCAAGATTGCCCGCATTGCCCTGTCGGCCTCGGCCGCCGCCATTGGCAGCCTGGCCGCCTACTGGACCCTGCTCGCCACGCGACAGGGCCACATTCTTTTCAACGCCCGCAAGCTGCCCGTGGTGCATCTGTCGGACGACTTCTCGACCTACTCGCACCCCGTGCCCGGCGGCATGGTGCGCGGCTACGTCTACCACCCGCAGGGCGAAGACGCGCTGCAGGACCTGTTCATCTACTTCGCCGGCCGCGGCGAAGACGTGCGCGCCACCGCGCAGATGCTGCACTGGCTGCCCGAGGGCTTCGGCTTTGCGGCGCTCAACTACCGGGGCGTGGCCGACTCGCAGGGCGCGCCGTCTGAAATCGCCTCCGTGGCCGACGCCGCCCAGTTCGCCAGCCACCTGCGCCGCGCCTTTCCGCAGGCACGGCTGCACGTGGTGGGCCGCAGCCTGGGCACCGGCGTGGCCATCCAGCTCGTGGCGCGGCAGGAATTTGCGAGCCTGCAGCTCATCACCCCCTACGACTCGCTGCTCGAAGTCGCCAAGAAGCGCTTTCCGCTCGTGCCGCTGTCGCTGTTGCTGCGCCACCGCTTCAACTCCATCGAACACAGCAAGGAAGTCGCCGCCAAGACCCAGGTGCTGCTCGCCGCGAAGGACGACGTGGTGCCCCACGAGCGCTCCGAGAAACTCATCGCCGCCTGGCCCACGCCCGTGAGCGTGCAGACCGTGTCGAACTCGGACCACCACAACATCACCGGGCTCGAAGAGACCTGGCTGATGCTGGTGGACTTTGCGTTGACGGCTGTGTTGCCGGAGACGAAGGCGGCTTGAGGGCTGCGGGCCGGTCGTGAGGCAGAGGCTTCACGCCGGCCGCCGGGGCTAGGCCGGCTTGAGCGAGGGGTGCGCTTGCAGCGCATCGCGCACGGCGCCGGCTGTTGCGTTGACGGTGGCGATGCGCGTCATCAACGCTTCGTTGAGCAGGCGCAGCAAGGCGCTCAGTTCGGTGCGGGTGGGGGCGAGCTCTTCGCTGTCGTTCAGAGCGCTGGTGTCTACGAGCTTTTCTAGGGCGGTGTAGGCGCGCATTACTGCGTTGAGGTTGTCGGCGTCGTCGCAGGCTTGCAGGGCGAGGTCGTCGAGACAGGGGAATGCGGGGTCGTGCCGAGTGGGCGATTGCTCGGGCGCGGATGCAGCTTCAGCCATGAGAGGCCTCCAAGAATTTCGGTTTGCTACAACCGCCGCACCCGCTTCCAAACGGGGGCGGCAGCTCGAACGGGTTGGAAGACCGGGAAACTCTTGCAAGAAACCGGCAGGGCTCGCGCCCTCCCGTCCGAGCCGCCAAAAACTGGCGCGCGAACGAAAAAGCCGCAGACTCTGTGCGGTGGCTGCGGCTTTCGTCGCAGAGTTTCGAACGGGCTTCCAAACCCGGTCGCGATTTTGCGCGACGGGCGCAGTATAGGCGGGGACGCCCCCGTAGAAAACGGCGTTCGCCCATGGGAAACTTGCTGGGCTTCCTACTCTAAATCTATGCCTAAGCGGACAAATCAATTCCAACGCCTCGCGGCAGTGATTCACGGACGGCTCTCCAAGGCTTGGGAAGTTGAGGAGTCGCGAATGCTGCGCGACTTGTCCACCGGTCAGGAGCGCGAAGTCGATGTAGTGGCGCTAGCAACTGTCATGGAGCACAAGCTCTTCTTGTGTATTGAGTGTCGGGATCATGCACGCCCCGCCGACGTCACTTGGGTCGAAGCTATGGCGAAGAAACACGAGAGCCTGCCGACTTCTAAGCTCGTGCTTTGGTCTCGAAATGGGTTCTCGCGGACCGCCATAAGCAAAGCTCGCCTTTTCAAAATAGACCTCGTGTCCGCCAAAGATGTCGAGAAAACGGACTGGGCGGCGAAGGCTCGAAGTATGGTGGGAGCGCAAGTTCGCTTGGTTTCACCCGCCTTCAGACCATTCATAGATGTGAAACACCCGAATGGGTCTTTCGAGCGCATCGACAACGCTTTCGATGCACAGTGGTTTCGCAAATCAGGAGAACTAGTGGGAGCCATGCCAGCCCTGCTTCAAATACTTCTGACAGATGACGCGGTGAGCACGACCATGCTTGACCACGCGCCGCTCGGATCAGGCGACTTCTGGGTCCAATACTGCCCACCCAATGGTGAGGAGTGGTTTGTTAAAAATGCTCAAGGGATCGCGATGGAAGTGTCGCGTGTCGGGGTTGGTATCAGGACAATGACAGAGCAACTCCCCTTAGATGTTGCTTCCACCCCGTACGGCGGCAAGGTGCTCACCCTTGCTACAGCAACAAAACCCAATGGCACTCGGTTTGACTTCTACGTCGAAGAATCCAGTGACGGAAGTTCTACGGTGGATGCTTCTCAGACCAACACTTCCAGTGAAGCTGACTCATAAGCGGTTCGCCCGAACAAGGTGGTCGTCCTCAAGCGTTTTTGGAACAGCTGCCGCGCCTAGTTGACCTGCATGCGTGGCCCCTTCTTCAACTCTGGATGCTCACTCAGCATCCGCCTAGCTAGATCAAAGTGATCAGCATATGAGAAGAGATAACGCTCACTCCATTTCACTTGTAGCGAGTTGAAGTTCTCTACGTTTTGAGGCCGATACGAGATTGGCGTGCCGTTGCGCAAAGCGGAATCAAGGAGAAGGATCTCCTCGGGGTGCTCGATCTGAGCTTTCATCATCCCAGGCGGCATGCGTCGCAATTTATCTGCTCCGCTAAACACCGTATCAGCCAACGTTGAACACCAGAGCACTAAGGCGCGCGTTGGACTCAACGGAAAGTACACCTCAATTCCAGGGGCTGCCAGCCCGACATTGCCGCGTGGTGATATGTCGCGTCTGTTTTGCATCGCAAGAGGGTGATCCCCAAGTATGAAAGGGTCCTTCTTTGATGTGGCAGCAAGCCCCCATACCTTGCTGAGAAAGTGTTCGACGAACATGCTTGGGGCGTTGACTAGAAATTTTCCCGTCTGAGCTTTCAAGTCGTTCTCAGATGGTTCTTTGAGCAGCTCTTCTGCTTGCGATCCAAGTGCCACTTCATCACCCGCTCTCCTCAGATGCTCTCGCAGCATTCGAGGAAACTCAGCCCACTGCTCTCGAAAGGCTCGCGTACGCACGAGTTGAACCGAGAAAAATTCAGCCAAAACAAATTTGTCATCTGCATCCAGTCCTTTGAGTGAATCTGCATCAAGAACTGACTGAAAAACTGGCTTCGCAGCGGATTCAAGCTTGGACAAATAGGGCTCTAGAGAAATCGCACGATCCTCAGTTTGAAAATCATAAAAGCGACTCTCGCTTGCGATGTTCTTAGCATTCGCGGTGAAAGTCTTACCCGATCGCTTCTCGAAGACAAAAACTTGGTCTTTCTTTCCCGTCCCAAAATTTCGCAGGAGAAACTGAGGAACATAGTGCTGAATTTTTGCGGCGGTCATTTGGTCTCTTCTGATTTCGACTCCAGTCATGGTATTTGATCGAGTCACCCCCACAAATGGGATGCGAAAGGGCTATCTACTTCTGAAATGCTCACTTGGACTGCCCGAGTCAACAACTCACGGTCAGCCCTTCAAAATTGGCCTTCAGACATATTTGCCACCAAGTCAACTATCTTCTGCATTTAACCCCATTTATCCGCAAAGGTAACCGCAAGACACTCCTCCTCATCCCACAAGGAGTGCTCTCATGCCAATCGCCTTACTCGCGCTGACCCTCAGCGCCTTCGCCATCGGAACGACCGAGTTCGTCATCGTTGGCCTCATTCCCACCGTCGCTGCCGACCTCGGCATCGGCCTTCCCTCGGCGGGCCTGCTGGTCAGCCTCTATGCGCTGGGCGTTGCCATTGGCGCGCCGGTGCTCACGGCCCTCACGGGCAAGCTGCCGCGCAAGGCGCTGCTGCTCGGGCTGATGGCGCTGTTCACGGTCGGCAACCTGCTGGCGTGGCAGGCGCCCAGCTATGAATCGCTGATTGCCGCCCGCGTGCTCACGGGGCTGGCGCACGGGGTGTTCTTCTCGATCGGCTCGACGATTGCCACCGGCCTGGTGCCGAAGGAAAAGGCGGCGAGCGCCATCGCGATCATGTTCACGGGCCTCACGGTGGCGCTGGTCACGGGCGTGCCGCTGGGCACGTTCATCGGGCAGCACTTCGGCTGGCGCGAGACTTTCCTGGCGGTGTCGGCGCTGGGCGTGGTCGCCTTCATCGGCAGCTGGATCTTCGTGCCGGGCAACATCCGCCACACGCCGCCGGCCTCGCTGGCGCAACAAGCCAAGGTGCTGGCCGAGCCGCGCCTGCTGCTGGTGTATGCCAAGACGGCCATCGGCTACGGCGGCTCGTTCATTCCGTTCACGTTCCTGGCGCCGATCCTCACTGATGTGTCGGGCTTCAGCGCCGGCGCGGTGGGCTGGGTGATGCTGGTGTACGGCATCTCGGTGGCGGTGGGCAACATCTGGGGCGGCAAGCTGGCCGACCGCATGGGCCCGATTCCGGCGCTGAAGATCATCTTTGCGCTGCTGGCGGCCGTGCTGCTGGTCTTCAACTTCGCGGCGCCGCACAAGTGGCTGGCGCTGGTGGCGGTGCTGATGTGGGGCGCGGTGGCGTTCGGCAACGTGCCGGGGCTGCAGGTGTACGTGGTGAAGCAGGCCGAGCGCTTCACGCCGCAGGCGGTGGACGTGGCCTCGGGCCTGAACATCGCGGCCTTCAACCTGGGCATTGCCGGCGCGGCCTGGGCCGGCGGCCTGATCGTGACGCACCTCGGGCTGATGCACACGCCCTGGATCGGCGCACTCGTCGTGCTGGTCTCTCTGGCCCTCACGCAGTGGAGCGGCTCGCTCGACCGCCGTGCCGGCATTCCGGTGCGCGCCTCGGGGCCGGTGCCGGTCGGGCACTGAGCCTTCTTCCTCCCTCTTCTTTTCCCTTTCTTTGAACGCACAAGGACAACACACGCCATGACCACGAACAACAACTCTTCCATTCCCGCCTTCGGCCTCGGCACCTTCCGCCTGCAGGGCCAGGTGGTGATCGACTCGGTGAAGAGCGGCCTCGACCTGGGCTACCGCACGATCGACACGGCACAGATCTACGGCAACGAAGCCGAGGTGGGCCAGGCCATTGCCGAAAGCGGCGTGGCCCGCAACGACCTGTTCATCACCACCAAGATCTGGACCGACCACTACGCGAAAGGCAAGCTGGTGCCCAGCCTGAAAGACAGCCTCGCCAAGCTGCGCACAGACCATGTGGACCTGACGCTGATCCACTGGCCCTCGCCCGGCAACGCCGTGCCGGTGGCCGAGTTCATGGGCGCGCTGGCCGAGGCCCAGGCGCTGGGGCTCACGAAGCAGATCGGCGTGTCGAACTTCAACATCGCGCTGATGCAGGAGGCCATTGCCGCCGTGGGCGCGCCGGCCATTGCCACGAACCAGATCGAGCTGCACCCCTACCTGCAGAACCGCAAGGTGGCGGCCTTCGCGCAGAGCCAGGGCATCCGCATCACCTCGTACATGACGCTGGCCTACGGCAAGGTGCTGAACGACCCGGTGATCGGCGCGATTGCCACGGCGCACGGCGCCACGCCCGCGCAGGTGGTGCTGGCCTGGGCGATGCAGCTGGGCTACGCGGTGATTCCTTCGTCGACGAAGCGCGCGAACCTCGAAAGCAACCTGAAGGCGCAGCAACTGACGCTGACCGAGGCCGAGATGGCGCAGATCGCCGCGCTCGACCGCGGCGAGCGGCTGACCGATCCGCAAGGGCTGTCGCCGGCGTGGGATTGATCACCCCAGCCATTCCCCAGCCGCTTTTTGTGCGACCCGCATTCGCGGGTCGCACGTGCGCCGATGACGCGCTCCCAACCGGTTGACGATAGACAACAGTGTTAGCGCGCTCGCCCACATACAACGCCCCGTCATCAAACGGGAGCGTATCGAATGGAGCGAAAGATTCTTGTGGTTGGAGACCCACCAGTCCCTGGTGGTCGAATCCTTCCGTACAGCGGACCCATGTTCGACCTGCACGGGCATCGGGTCGCCCTGATCGGCGGCAGGGCCTATTGCGAGGGCTGCAACAGCGTCGGCATCATTGCCAAGGCCGGAGGGACACGGCGCCCTCGATTCATCTCGGAGGCTGCGCTGGAGGGAGACGTGGTGGTCTGCCACTGTCCGGTGCCGCAGCCACTGGTTGCCACACTTCAGCACACGTCGACCTGCGACGACGGGGCCTGGCAGGCTGCTACGGCGCAGACGAATCTGATGGCATCGGCGATGACGGCAGTCACCGTGCCTTCAGCGGAGATGGCAGCCCTGAAGCAGGCGGTGGACGAAGGCGTCACGCATCCACCCGAAGCGGCGCAGACCGAAAGAATCTGCCCGAACATGACGAACAAGGAGTTCGCCGCCTTGGTGATGAAGCTGCGCGACATGGCGGTCGACTACATCGCGAAAAAGCGGCTCCCTGAACTGGAGCGATGGGACAAGGGGGCCCAGGCCCGGGTGAGCGAATGGTTTGGCGTGGCCGATCAAGGCATCCGCGAACATCTGCAGAAAGGCCTGTCCGCATGCATCCGTGTGCTTCAAGGCATGGAAGCGAAAAACTTCATTCGATACACGGAAGACGGCAAGGTGGCGACCTGCGTTCTGCCCAGCGCGAACGGCGCCGCCGCGGCAGTCTGCAAACCGGACACGGGCACCCACACTGTGGCGATCGCGCTTGTCTTCTGCAATTTCAGGTTCGACAACAAGACCAACTTCGACACAGGTGCCGTGCTGGACGGTGACTCGCGATTGCTGACGCTGATCCATGAGGTCACCCACTTCGATGACACCTTTGGCTCGGACGACACCTGGTACGGAACCTCGAACTCCAGAGAGCATGCGAAGGAATTCAAGTCCCGGCTGAATGCAGACAGCCTTGCGGCCTATATTCTTGGCGTTACCCGCTAAGGCACACCGTGATCAGGCATCTGAAATCTCTGAGGGGCGTGGCTCTCGCTCTGGCAACACTCGGGCCGACCGCCGTGCTCGCATGCAGTCCCATCAAGGTCTTCTACGTGTACTTCGACCGAGACTCCGCGGCCGTATCGGCCGATCAAGTGCTACGGCTTGGCAGCTGGATGACAGAGCTTCGAATGCGCTATCCCAACCATGAGGCGATCTATGTCGGAGCCTCGGTCGAGCCCGGGGAGCGTGACCATCGCCCTCACGGGCTGGGTTTGGAACGAGGTCGCAACGTGGCCCGCGTGCTTCGGGAGAACCTGCAATTCACCGCCAGGATCGATCTTCCGAAAACCAGCCACGTTGTCGGCCGTGAGCCGTCTGCGAACAAGTCGGTAGAGAACCAGCGGGCCCTCGGCGTTCAGCTCGACTTCTTGCCGGCCTGTCCGCATGAATGCACCTGCCAGATGGGTGACCCGCTCTACAAGGCACCGGCTCCGCGGCACTCGACCGGGGCGAGCGGCTGAGGTCCGAAAACAGAAATGACGCCGCGCGGCAGAATGCAGTGCCCCCTCGGGGCGCCTCCACCGGCACCCTTTTCTTCTGCTTCTTTTCCCTGCCAGCCATGACCGACCTCCACACCCGCATCTCCGACAGCTTCAACGCACAGGGCCTGATGGCCACGCTCGGCGCGCGGCTGGTGCATGTGGGCGACGGCGAGGTGCACATCGAGATGCCGTTCTCGAAGGCGCTGTCGCAGCAGCGCGGCTATGTGCATGCGGGCGCGGTGACGAGCATCGTCGACAGCGCCTGCGGCTACGCGGGGCTCACGAAGGCGCCGCAGGGCTGCGACGTGGTGACGGCGGAGTTCAAGATCAACTTCATGCGGCCCGCGCTGGGCGAACGCTTCCTGGCCGTGGGCCGGGTGCAAAGCTCGGGCAAGCTGCTCGCGGTGTGCACGGGCGAAGTGCGTGCCTTCGCGAAGGCGGGCGACACGGACTACAAGGTGGTGGCGATGATGCAGGCGACCATCGTGAACGTGCCGCAGTAAGCTGACGGCACCCCGCTTCGCGCGGCTAGCAGCGCGGCGTGGCGGTGACTTCGCTGGGCTGTTCTTGTTGTTGTTGCTGCTTCTGCTGCTCGGCGATCACCGCACGGCACAGCGCCTGCAGTTCGGCCGCGACGATGTCGGGCGCCTTGCGCAGCTCGGCAATGTCGCGCTCGCCGACGCAGTGGCCTTCGAGGCGCACATAGATGCGACTGAAGTTGCCCCCGAGCGCGCGGGCAATGTCGCGCAGGCAATCGGCCACGCTGGCAAAGCCGGTGTGGCTGTACGAGCTGGGCGGGATCACGCCCTTGGAGCGCGGCGCGCGCACGGAATACAGGTACGACGCGCCTTCAGACCGCAGCTCCACCACGGGCTGCAGACCGCGCTGAACCTCGCCGTTGCCTTGCTTTCCTTGCATGGGGCGGAGTGTAAATCTGGCGAAGGCAGAATCTGCCGACCAGGCCGAAGGCCGCTTCGCAAGGGGTGGCTCTTCTTCATTCTTGTCACGGCGACGCGTTCGCATTGCAGCCGCCATTCACACTTTGATCCATGGCCAATCGCTCCTACCTCTACAGCCTCACCAACCGGCCCACGGCGTACACGGACCGGCCCGAAACCATCTCGGGCCTGTCCGAATGGAACTACGACATTCCGTTCATGTACCGGCTGCTGATGTCGGGCGACCCGCAACTGTGCGCGTCGCTGATCTCCGACGGACTCGACAGCGACGAGGGGGATGAGAAGGTCAGGCTGTACGCGATCAGCGGCCGCTTCGAGCCGGGCTTTGCGCGGGTGAAGCGCTTGAGCGACATCGTGCGGTACCTGGCGGCGCAAGCGCCGGTGCCTGCGCCCGCACCCGCTGCCCCACCCGTCGTGGCCGCGCCGAAGGCCACGTCGTTCGTCGATCGGCTCAAGGGCTGGTTCTCGCCGCCCGCCGCACCGAAGGCACCGCCTGCGGCTGTCGCGCCCGCGACGGGCTCGACGCAGCTGCCGGGCTGGCTGGACGAGACCCTGGCTTTTCTCGAAGCCCACCGCAACGAGCACCTGCTGCTGGAGACGGTCGAGCTCGACACCATGACCGAATCGGAAGAAGCCCCGCTGCGGGCCTGCGTCGAGAAGGAGCTCGCGCGTTGCCAGCAGGCCGGCGCCGCGCTCGATGCGCTGCCGCAAGACATCGCGGCAGCGGCGCAGTTGCTGCGCGAAGCCGGTGCGAAAAAGCAGGCGGCCCCGCTCGATGCGTTCTTCGGGCTGCGCTTCGACGACGACTGCGACAGCACGCGCAGCCGCGCCACGGAATATCCGCTGGGGCTGCAGTGGTACGACGTGCTGTACTTCGGCCTGCTCAACCGCGCCGAGTTCGAAGCGGCCACGCGTGGCGATGCTGCGGCCGCGTAGCGTGTCAGTTGCCGCGTCGCGGCTCGGCCCACGCCGAGAGGATGCGCACGGCCTCGGCGTCCATCTTCTGCTCGGCCGGTTGCGCACGCGCGGCCAGCGGTGCGCCGGCTTCGGTGCGCAGCACATCGACGTCGATCGGGTGGCGCGCCGCCACGGTCACGCCTTTGAAGGCGTCGCCCGACTGCGCGAGCGTGGCCGCGTAGTACAGCTGGCCGATGCCCGCGATGTGCATGGCCGCCACGCACATGGCGCAGGGCTCGCACGAGGTGTAGAGCTCGCAGCCCGACAGGTCGACGGTGCCCAGCCGGCGGCAGGCATCGCGAATGGCCTCGACCTCGCCGTGCGAGGTGGGGTCGTGGTGCGCGACGGAGTGGTTGAAGCCCTCGCCCACCACCTCGCCGTTCTTGACGACGACCGCGCCGAAGGGCTCGGTGCCGGGTTCCTGGAGTGCACGGGCCGAAAGGGCCAGGGCGCGCTGCATGAAGTGTTCGTTGTACATGGGTCGGATCTCCGTTTGTCTCAGGCCTTGCGGGCCTGCTCGATGGGGGACGGCGCGGGCGCGGCCTGCGCGTCGAACAGGCCGGCGGTGGCGCTGGCGTAGCGGCGCGGGTCGAAGCGCAGCACGGCGGGCAGCAGCAGCACGGTGACGGCGGCCAGGTAGGCCCAGGCCATGGTGAAGCCGCCGGTCTGCTCGCGCACCCAGCCGGTGACGAAGGGCGCGAGCGCCGCGATCATGAAGCCCACGCCCTGCATGAAGCCCGCGAGCGCGCCGGCCTGCGCGGGGTCGGGCCGGTGGTCGAGCGCGAGCACCATGCACAGCGAGAACGCACCGCCCAGGCCCGCGCCGAGCACGACGGCGATGACGGCCGCTGGCACGGGCAGCGCAAGCCCGAGCGCCGCAAAGCCCGCGAGCTGCGCCAGCAGCGCCCCAACCAGCCAGCGCCGCAGGTCGCGCTGGCCGCCGCGCCGCGCAAGCGCCGGCAGGGTGAGCGCGCCGACGACCTGCGCCAGCGTCATGAGCGCGAGCACAGCGCCGCCCTGCTGCGCCGTCCAGCCGCGCTCGGCGTGGAAGTAATGCGGCAGCCACGCGACGAGGCTGGTGTAGCCGCCGTTGATGAGGCCGAAGCACAGCGCCAGCAGCCACGCGCGGCGGTGGCCGAAGCAGCGCAGCCAGGCGCGGTCGAGCGAGGGGTCGGCGGCGCGCACGGATGACGACGCGGACGGCAGCTGTCGCGCACCGCGCAGCCAGGCCGCCAGCGCCACGACCGCGAGCACCGCCCACATGGCGAGGCCGGCGTGCCAGTCGAGTTGCGCATCGCCGCCCACGGCGCGCGCGAGCCACGGGCTGGCCATGGCGCCGAGCCCGCCGCCGCCCATGATGGCGGCCGAGTAGAGCCCGGTCATGAGGCCGAGCCGCGCGGGGTAGGCCTGCTTGACCACGCCGGGCATGAGCGCCTGCACCAGCCCCACGCCCGCGCCCGCGAGCGCGGCGCTCCACAGCAGCGCCGCGGCGCCGCCCGCCACGTAGCGGCTGGCGCAGGCCAGCGCGATGGCGCCGAGCCCGAGCGCGATGCCGCCGCGCGCGCCCAGGCGCTGGCCCACGGCCGCGCCCGACAGCGACACCGCGCCCATCGCGAACATCGGCAGCACGGTGAGCAATGCGACGGCGTGGAAGCCGATGCCGGTCGCGGCGCGGATCGGTTCGAGCAAGGGGCTGCTCGACGTGAGAAAGGCGCGCAGGTTGAGCGCCACCAGCACGACCACGCAGGCGAAGAAGACCGGGCCCGCGCCGGTGCGCGGGTTGTCGGATGCGGGGAGCGTGGCGCGGCTCACGCGGGCACGGCGCCGGGCACGAGCGTGCCGTGGCGCGCGACCACGCGGCCGCCCGACACCACGAGCTTGCGCACCGGGCGGCTCACCACGGCCTGCGCGGGCGTTTGCGCGTCGACCAGCACGAGGTCGGCGCGGCAGCCCACGTCGAGCCCGTAGGCCGTGAAGCCGCAGCCGCGCGCGCCGGAATGGGTGACGGTGTCGAGCGCCACTTCGAGCTCGTCGTCGCGGCGCAGGTTGTAGCGCAGGCCGATGAGCATGGCGCGCTCAAGCATGTCGGGGTTGCCGTAGGGCGACCAGGTGTCGCGGATGCCGTCGTTGCCGCCGAGCACGGTGACGCCGGCCGCGCGGCACGCCATGAGCGGCGGCACGTTGCGCGAGGCCGGCGCGCTGGTGATGAGCACCACGCCGAGCTTGGCCATGCGCGCGAGCAGCACGTCGCGCTCGCGTTCGCTCACGTCGCCCAGGCAGAAGCCGTGGCTGATCGCGACCTGGCCCTGCATGCCGAGCGCCTCGGTGCGCTGCAGGATCAGCTCGAGCGAGAAGGCGCCCATGGCGCCGGGCTCGTGCAGGTGGATGTCGACGGGGCGCTGGTGCTTGTGGGCGATGCCGAAGAGCACGTCGAGCGACTTCACGGGGTCGCCGTCGATGGCGCAGGGGTCGAGGCCGCCGAGCACGTCGGCGCCCAGGGCCAGCGACTGGTCGAGCAGCTCGGGCGTGCCGGCACGCCCGAGCAGGCCCGACTGCGGAAACGCGACGACCTGGATCTGCTGCACCTCGCGCAGCGTCTCGCGCGTGCGCAGCGTGCCTTCGAGGTGGCGCAGGCCGGCCTGGGTGTCGACGTCGACGTGCGTGCGCAGGCGCGTGGTGCCGAGCGCGAGAAAAGCCTTGGCCAGCACCAGCGACTGCGCGGCGGCGTCGTGCCCGCTGGCGTGGCGGAAGGCGCGCTCGTTCTCGATCTTGTCGGTGAGGTGGGTGCCGACCTCGTTGCGGTACCAGTCCATACCCCACATCGTCTTGTCGAGGTGGGTGTGGCCTTCGACGAGGCCGGGCAGCAGCAAGGCGCCCTCGCCGTCTTCGACGGTGGCGCCGGCCGGCGCGGCCAGCGCCGCGCCGATCTCGGCAATGCGGCCGTCGTGCACGCGCACATCGACAGGAGACGCACCCAGGGGGCGCACGTTGCGGATCAATAGCTGGGTCATTCGGTTTCGTTCGTGGGTCAGAGGCAAGAGAAGACCGGTCAGGCGGGTTGCGCCGCCACGGTGCGCGGCAGCACGCGCGGCGTGACGAGCGCCACCGCCACGAAGACCAGCGCGTTGACCGCCAGCGCCACCAGCCCGGTGTTGAGCGACTTGAAGACCACGGGCGCCGCCGGGAACAGCGTGCCGAGGTTCGCGCCGGTGGTCATCGTGAAGGCCAGCACCGCACCGCCCGCGAGGATGCCCGCAAAGGCGGCGTGCTTGCTGCCGAAGGGTTTCTTCCGCAGGCTGAACAGCAGCGAGGGCAGCAGCTGCGTGAGCAGGCTCGACGCGAAGATGGCCACGGCCACGATGGTGGTGCCGCCGCGCAGCACGAAGTACACGGCCACCAGCGCGAACAGGGGCAGCACGCCGCGCGCCACGCGCGAGACCTGCTTGTCGGTGGCATGGGGCGCGAAGCCTTCCTTGTAGACGTTCTTGCCGATCACCGTGGAAGCGGTGAGCAAAATCATCGAGCCCGGCACCAGCGCGGTGAGCACGCCCGTGCCGCCGATCACGCCGACGAACCACGGATCGAAGGTGTGCTTCACGAGGCCGAACAGGGCCAGGTCGACCTCGGAGCCCTTGAGCCCCGGCACCTGCAGGATGGCCGCGAAGCCCACCAGGAACAGGAAGGCGATGACCACCTGGTACAGCGGCATCAGGATGGTGTTGCGGCGCACCGCGCTCGCGCTGCGCGCGGCATACACCGAGGTCAGGTTGAACGGGTACAGGTAGTAGCCCAGCGCCGTGAGCAGGATGGTCGAGTTGTACCAGGTGAGGTTCAGGCCCTCTTTCGGAAACTCGAAGAAGCTGGGGTTGGCCGCGTGGATGGCGCTGAACATCGGCGTGACGCCGCCGTAGTAGTGCCACGGCAGGTACACGCCCAGGAACACGGCGAGCACGAGGATCAGGATGTCCTTCACGATGGCGATGCTGGCCGAGCCGTGGATGCCCGAGAACAGGATGTAGCTGACCATCACCAGCGTGCCGATCCAGATCGCCACCTGCGGCGCGATGGAGCCGTACGAGGCCTCCGACACGATGATGCCCAGCCCGCGCAGCTGGATGGTGAGCAGCGCCACCATGCCCATGAGCGCGACCACCGACACCAGCACGCCGAGCGGGCGGCTGTCGTACTTGTGGGCGAAGAAGTCGGAGAACGACACCAGCTTGTGCGCGGTGGCGTAGCGCCAGATGGCCGGCAGCATCCAGAAGGCCATGAGGTAGGCCAGGCCGCCGTAGGCCAGGATGTAGAAGGCCGGCGAGCCCTTGCTGTACGACCAGCCGCTGGCGCCCAGGAAGGTGAAGGTCGAGAACGACTCGCCCGCCATGAGCAGGAACACCATGATCGTGCCCAGCCCGCGC
Organism: Variovorax sp. GW821-FHT06D12; assembly: GCF_059419205.1. Classification (NCBI taxonomy): domain Bacteria; kingdom Pseudomonadati; phylum Pseudomonadota; class Betaproteobacteria; order Burkholderiales; family Comamonadaceae; genus Variovorax; species Variovorax sp. GW821-FHT06D12. Next base: position 432,461 of record NZ_JBWKRI010000005.1, read on the forward strand.
CCGCCCAGCGCCCATTGCTCCAGGCTCATGGTGCGCCCGCGCCGCGCGAGCACGGCCAGGCCGAGGGCGCCGGCCACGAAGAGCGCGATCACGCCGAGTGCGGCGTTCATCGCGCGTCTCCTGCAGATTGCGCGTCCTGCGCGTCGAGGTCACCCTCGGCGCGGTCGATGACCACCATGACCAGCGAGGTCAGCACCAGCCAGCTCACGTTCCAGACCATCAGGAAGGGCATGCCGAGCACGAAGGTGGGCGCGACGGACGACAGCCATCCCCCGCTGAAGAAGGCGGCGACCGGCAGCAGGGCCAGCCATTTGGCGAGTTTCATGGGATGTCTCTGTGTGTTCGGGTGGTTGGAAATTCGATCTTCTTTTGGTTAACCATTTTGTATATTTTGGTTAACCAAACGGCGCAAATGGTACGGAGCCGGGCGGGCCGCGTCAATCCGGGGGCTTTCCCGGAGGTGACGGGGTGCAGGCAATAATCCGCAGGCCCATGCCTGCCGCCACCCGCCGATCCGCCACGCCCGCCCCTTCGACCGAACCCATCGAGTCCGCTGACGACGCGAACGTGGACGAGCGCGTCTACGCCGCCGTGTCCAAGGCGCTGCTCAGCGGCAAGCTGCGCCCCGGCACGCCGCTGCGCGAGCGCGCGCTGGCCGAGGCGCTGGGCTGCACGCGCGGCGCGGTGCGCAAGGTGCTGGCGCGGCTGGGCTCCGAAAGGCGGCTGGTGCTGGAGCACAACCGCGGCGCCTTCGTGCCCAACCCGTCGATCGACGACATGCGCGGCATCTACCGCGCGCGCCGCATCGTGGAGGCCGGGCTGGTCGCCACGCTGTTCGGCCGGCTGGCGCGCGAGCAGGTGGCCGCGCTGCGCAAGCACGTGCAGGCGGAGCAGAAGGCGTTCAAGGAAGGCCGGCGCGAGGACGCGATCCGCCTGGCCGGCGACTTCCACCTGCTGCTGGCGCAGATGGCGGGCAGCGACGAGCTGCTGTCGTACATCCGGCGGCTGATTGCGAACACCGAGCTGTACAAGGCGCTGTACGACTCGGCCGAGGCCGCGAGCTGCGCGCCGCGCGAGCACGAACAGATCATCGAAGCGCTCATGGGCGACTCGCTCGACGCCGCGCTGGCCGTGGCGCTGGAGCACCTGGACGAGCTGGAGCAGCGCGTGATCGCAGGCGCGGCGGCGGAGCAGGAAGTCGACCTGGCGGCGCTGCTGAACGGCAGTGCCCCGGCGCGAAGCCACGGCCACGATCACTGAGGCTTTCGCGCCCACATTTCGTCCACCAGCGAAGTGTCGAGGGGCCGGTCTCGCGAAGATCGGCGCACCATGCCAACGACCCCGCTCGCCGCCTCAGGCCGCCCCCACGCCCCTGCCTTCGAATGGGCGCTGCTCGCGGTGCTCGCGACCTGCTGGGGCGCCTCGTACACCTTCATCAAGATCGGCGTGGCGACGATCCCGCCGGTCACGCTGATCGCGGCGCGCACCCTGATCGCGGGGTTGCTGCTGCTCTTGATGCTGCGCGTGCGCGGCGTGCGCTTGCCAACAGATGGCGCGACATGGCGGCGCTTCGCGCTGCAGGCTTGCCTGAACAGCGTGCTGCCGTTCAGGCTGATCGCGTGGGCCGAACGCAGCGTGGATGCGGGGCTGGCGACCATCCTCAACTCGACCTCGCCGATCTTCATCTTCCTGCTGGGCTGGGGCCTGGGCGGGGCGGGCAAGCCCACGCTGCAGCGCCTCTTCGGCGTGGGGACGGGGCTGGCGGGCATCTGCCTGATCGTGGGCTTCGAGGCCTTGCAGGGGCTGGGGCATTCGCTGCTGGCGCAGCTGGCGCTGGTGGTGGCCGCCGTCTGCTACGGCTGCGCCGCGATGTTCGGCCGCGTGTTCAAGGGCCTGGACCCGATGGTGCCCGCGGCCGGCTCGCTGCTGAGCGGCGCGGCCCTGCTCGTGCCCGCGAGCCTGGCGATCGACAGGCCCTGGACGCTCGCCCCCTCCACCGCCTCGGTGCTCGCCGTGCTGGCGCTGGCGGTGCTCTCCACGGCGCTGGCTTTCACGATCTACTTCCGGCTCATCAAGACGCTGGGGCCGATGTCGACCTCGGCGCAGGCCTACCTGCGCGTGCCCATCGGCGTGACGATCGGCGTGGTGTGCCTGGGCGAGACGCTGGCGCCCACGGCGTGGATCGGGCTGGCCTGTGTGGTGGTGGGCGTGGTCGCGATGACGATGCCCGACACACAACTTTTGCGCCGGGGCCTTCGTTTTTTACGCGGCTTTTAGACCCGCGCTTCTACGCTGCCGGCTCCTCCATCCGTTAGCGAATTCTTTCGATGAAACACCTCCTTCGCACCGCCTTGCCGGTGCTCGTTCTTCCCACCCTGTTCGCCCTGCCGATGCTCGCCAACGCGCAGCTCACGGGCAACGTGGCGCTGACCACGAACTACAAGTTCCGCGGCCAGGACCAGGACACGCTGGGCAAGAACGACTACGCCAAGACCCGCGGCTTCAAGCCCGCCGTGCAGGGCGGCTTCGACTACACCTTCGGCGACAGCGGCTTCTACATCGGCAACTGGAACTCCAGCGTCAACTGGCTCAAGGGCAACAGCCTCGAGAGCGACCTGTACGGCGGCTACAAGTTCAAGGCCGGCCCGCTCGACATGGACGTGGGCGCCCTCACCTACCTGTACCCGGGCAATTCGACGGGCAACACGACGGAGCTGTACGCCAGCGCGGGCTACACCGACGCCACGCTCGGCTCGTTCACGCTGAAGTACTCGCACACGGTGTCGAAGGACTACTTCGGTTATGCCGGTGCCAAGACCGGCTCGGGCCGCACGGGCCGCAACACCGGCTACCTGAACCTGGCCTACAGCAAGGAGATCGTGCCCAAGGTCACGCTGAAGGCGGCCGTGGGCTACACGAACATGTCGAGCGACATCCGCAGCCTGGGCTACAGGAGCTACGTGGACTACAACGTCGGCGCGACGTACGACTTCGGCAGCGGCCTCACGCTGACCGGCTCGGTGCAGGGCGCGAACAAGAAGAGTTCGTACGTTTCCGTGGCCAACCCGGGCTTCGACTACGGTTTCGGCACCGTCGGCCAGACGACCTACTCGCCGAACAAGGCCCGCTTCATCCTCACGCTGACCAAGACGCTGTGATCAGTCGATGCTGATGTTCGCCGCCTTGGCGACCTCGGCCCACTTCACGCGGTTGGCGTGCACGGTCTTCTTGAACTGGGCGGGCGACTCGATGCGCACGGTGTTGCCCTGGCTCTCGAAGCGCTCGCGGATCTCGGGCTGCTCGAGCACGGTCTTCACGGCGGCGTTGAGCTTGTCGACGATGTGCGCGTCGGTGCCCTTGGGCGCGAAGATGCCGAACCAGATGGCGCTGTCGAAGCCCTTGGTGCCGGGCAGGCCGCTGGAGGCGATGGTCGGCACCTCCTTCACGGCCGGCACCGCCGTGGCGGTGGTCACGCCCAGCAGGCGCACCTTGCCGGCCTTGTAGTGCGGCAGCACGGTCTGCACCTGGTTCATGATGCAGCAGGTCTCGCCGCGCACCACCGAGGTGATGGCCTCGGGGCCGCCCTTGTAGGGCACGTGGACCATGTTCAGGCCCAGGCGCGAGTTGAACTCGGCAAAGGCCATGTGCGTGCCCGCGCCGTTGCCGGTGGAGGCGTAGTTGTACTTTCCGGGGTTGGCCTTCACCAGCTCGACGAACTCCTTGAGCGTGCGCACGTTGATCACGTCGGGGTTGATGGTGAGCACGTTCGACACGTCGAGCACGGGCGCCACGGGCACGAAGTCGGCCTCCACGTCGAAGGGCAGCTTCTTGTACAGCGCAGCGTTGCTGCCGTGCGTGGCGGCGGTGCCGAACGAAAGCGTGTAGCCGTCGGGCTTGGCGTGCGCGACGTACTCGCTGGCGATGTTGCCGGCGGCGCCCGACTTGTAGTCGATGATCACGGGCTTGCCGAGCTGGCGCGACAGCGGCTCCTGGATGGCGCGGGCGACCACGTCGACGCCCGAGCCGGCCGGGAAGCCCATGATCAGTGTGACGGGTTGTTGCGGCCAGTCGGGCTGGGCCAGCGCCAGGGTCGATGCGGCAGCGGTGCAGAGCAAGGCGCCAGCGGCCAGCAGGGCGCGACGCGGGAAGGGAGAATGGGCCATGTCGGTCTTTCTTCGAGGCGGACGGTGCAGGCGCCGATTGTGGCGCGCGGCTGATATCTGTTTGCACATGTGCTTATGCACCGCGCCCCTTGCCTCTCCATAATCGCTCCATGGTCCGCCCCACACAACAACTCCACACCCATCGCGAACCGGTGCCCGTGCGCGCCGCCGCCACCGTCCTGCTGCTGCGCGACACCGACGCCGGCCTGGAGGTCTTGATGACCCGCCGCTCGGCCACCGCGAGCTTCGCACCCGGTGCCTACGTCTTTCCGGGGGGCCACATCGACGCGGCCGACGCCGCCGCCGCGCGCATCGCGGCACGCCGCGCCACGCAAAGCGACACGCAACACACGCAGGCCATCGCCGCGATCCGCGAGGCCTTCGAAGAACTCGGCATCCTGCTGGCCCGCCACGCCGACGGCCGCGCCGTGACTGCCGGCGAGGTCGCCGCGATGGACCGCAACGCCACCGCCGGCACGGCCTTCGCCGACCAGTGCGCGGCGCGCGGCCTGGTGCTGTCGGCCGACCAGGTCTTCACCTTCGCGCACTGGATCACCGACCGCGACCTGCCCAAGCGCTTCGACGTGCCCTTCCTGGTGGCACGCATGCCCGAGGGCCAGGTGCCCACGGCCGACGAGAGCGAGCAGTTCGAGCCCTGCTGGGTGCGCCCGGCCGACGCGCTGGCGCGCCACGAGGCGGGCAGCTTCTTCATGATCTTCCCGACCATCCGCACGCTGCAGCGCATGGCGGCCTATGCGACGGTCGATGCGGTGCTCGCGGCCTGCGCGCCCGGTGCCGACGGCCAGGAGAGGCCGCTGTGGACCAGCTGCCCGCGCGCCGGCCTGCTCAAGGGCGAAGACGCGCGCTACATGGAACACGAGTCGCCCTTCGGCGAGCTCGCGCTGGTGTGCCCCGACGGCCAGATCGCGCACGCGCTCGACTGGCAGAGCACGCAGCCCGTGGCGTTGCTGAAGAACGTGCAGCGCCTCACGGCGCCGAACCCCAGCGCCATGACCGGCCCGGGCACCAACACGTATCTCGTGGGCGACGCGGCCACCGGCTACCTCGTGATCGACCCGGGCCCGAACGACGCGACGCACCTCGCACGGCTGATCGAAGCCACGCAGGGCGACATCCGCCTGATCGTCTGCACGCACTCGCACGCCGACCACTCGCCGGGCGCCGCGCCGCTGCAGGCGTTGTGCGCTGCAGAGCGCAAGCCGCCGATCCTGGGCCTGTCGTCCGCGCCCACGGCCCGTTCCACCGCGCGCTTCAGCGCCGAGCGCGAGCTGGCCGACGGCGAACGGCTGGTGCTCTCGGGCACCGCGCCCGACGGCACGCCGCTCGTGCACACGCTGCGCGCCATCCACACGCCCGGCCACGCGGCCAACCACCTGTGCCTGGTGCTGGAAGAAGACGGCCTGCTGTTCTCGGGCGACCACATCCTCAACGGCAGCACGACGGTGGTCGATCCGCCGGACGGCGACATGACGGCGTACCTCGATTCGCTCGACAAGCTCGACGCGGCCTGCGCGGCCGGCGGCATCGACTTCATCCTGCCGGCGCACGGCTACGTGATCGGCTTTGCGCGCACGGCCATCGCGCACCTGAAGGCGCACCGCCTCAGGCGCGAGGCCAAGATCGCCGCCGCGATGCAGCGGCTGCCCGACGGCACGCCCGAGCAGTGGCTGCCGCTCGCCTACGACGACGTGCCCGAGCGCATGTGGCCGGTGGCGGCGCGTTCGCTGGCGGCGCACGTGGCGCGCATCCGTCAACTGGCCGACGCGCGATGAACCGCTCGAACCGCCCCTCTGCGCCCGACGACGAAGGCGTGCGCCTGGCCAAGCGCGTGGCCGCCATGGCCCAGGTGTCGCGCCGCGAGGCCGAGCTGCTCATCGAGAACGGCGCAGTGCGCGTGGACGGCGTGCCCGCCCTGCTGCCGCAGTCGCGCGTGCAGCCGCACCAGCAGGTCGAGATCGCCGCCGGCGCGCGGCCCGAGCCCGTGGTGCCGGTGACGATGGTGCTCTACAAGCCCGCCGGCATGCCGACCGACAACGCCCACCAGCTGCTGGTGGCCGCCAACCACCACGAGCCCGAGCGCGAGGGCCAGCGCTTCCTGCCGGCGCATGCGCGCGGCCAGCGCTGCATGACGCCGCTCGAAACCGGCGCCAGCGGCCTCGTGGCCTACACGCAGGAATGGCGCATCGAGCGCAAACTGCAGGAAGACGCGGGCATCCTCGAACACGAAGTGATGGTCGACGTGGCCGGCCCGGTGAGCCCCGAGGTGCTGGCGCGGCTGGAGCGTTCGCCCGCGCGCGTGAGCATCGGCCGGCAGTCGCCCGAGCAGACCGGCCTGCGCTTTGCACTCAAGGGCGCGCGGCCCGGGCAGATCGCGCACATCTGCGACGGCGTGAACCTGCGCATCGTCGCCATGCGGCGCCTGCGCGTGGGCCGCGTCTCGCTGGCCGGGCTGCAGCCGGGCCAGTGGCGCTACCTGGCGCCGAACGAGCGTTTTTGAAAGCGGCTTGAGGACGACGAGGCAGCACCGCAAACTGCCACCTGAAGACAGCGGCCCCGCGCCGCACACGGGAGATACCAGCACCATGAAGTTCGGCACACCGATCCGCACCCTGGCCTGCACCCTGCCCCTGACGCTGCTGGCGGGCTGCAGCTACCTCACGGCCTTGCTGTTCCCGGACGCGCCGGTCGGTTCGCCGACCGAAGCGACAACAGCCGCCCCGCCCGCCGTGGTTTCCAAGGACGGCCTCGCGCCGATCACCGCGGTGCAGGTGGATCGCATCCGCGAAGCCGTCGGCGGCAAGCCCCCGAGCCCCGCGGTGGGCAAGGTGGTGGGGAGCGCGTCGCCGACCATCGAATCCTTCTTGCGCACCGAAGGCTGCATCACGGCGCGCAACGGCGCGGTGCTCAACCCCTTCGCGGCCCCGGGTCGGCTGTTCGACGGCACGGGCTTCCAGGGCGGGCCGATGGCCGAGATGCAGTACCACGACAAGACCGCCTGCGTGACGGTGCAGCGCATCCAGAACTGGAAGCTGGTGTCACCCCGGCTGCTGCGCTTCGAGGTGGTCTACGTGGGCGACGACGGCGAGGAGCGCGCCATCAAGCGCCACGAGCTGACGCGCCAGCCCAAGGGCGGCTGGCTGTTCACGCGCTGAGCGGTGTGACCGGCGAGCGGCGCGTGCCGCTCAGCGGACGGTCGTGGCGGGCTTGTCTTGTTGGCCTTGTGCGAGCGCGTCATCAGCCGGCTCCCAGCCGCCGCCGAGCGCCATGAACAGCACGACCTGGTCGTCGGCCAGCTGCGCCTCGCTGGCGGCCAATGCGGCGTCGGCGCCGGCCAGTGCGCGCTCGGCGTCGAGCGCGTCGAGGTAGGCGGTGCGGCCGTTGCGGTACAGCTGGCGCGCCTGCGCGGCGACCTTGGCGCTTTCGTCGCGCGAGGCCTGCAGGGCGGCGCGGCGGTCGAGCTCGCGGGCGTAGGTGCCGAGCGCGGTCTCGGTCTCGCGCAGCGCCGTCAGCACGGTGCCGTCGAACTTGGCGAGCGCGGCGCGCGTGCCGGCCTCGGCCTGCGCGATGCGGGCCTGCGCGGCGCCGGTATTGGGCACGGTCCACGAGATCAGCGGGCCGACGCTCCAGGCCAGCGTGTCCTGGCGGCCGAAGCCGGTGGCATGGCCGGCCGACGAGCCTGACAGGCCCAGCGTCACCTTCGGATAGAGGTCGGCCGTGGCCACGCCGATGCGCGCGGTCGAGGCAGCGAGGCTGCGCTCGGCCTGGCGGATGTCGGGCCGGCGGCGCAGCAGCGCGGCGCCATCGCCCACCGGCAGTGCGCCGGCCACGCGCGGCGGCGTGGTGCAGTCGGCCACCTCGCGCGGAAAGTCTTGCGGCAGCGCGCCGGTGAGCGTGGCCAGGCGGTAGAGCGCGCCCTGGCGCTGGGCCTTCAGCGGCGGCAGCGCGGCGTCGAGCTGCGCGAGCTGGGCGCGCGCGCGGCCGGCGTCGATGGCGCCGGCACGGCCCGCGCGCTGCAGGCGCTCGGTGACGTTCACGGCGTCCTGTTGCAGCGCAACCGACTTCTGCGCGATCTGCAGCCGCAGGCCGGCCGAACAGGCCTCGGCGTAGGCGCGCGCGGTGCCCGCCGCAACGTTCACGCGCACGAGGTCGAGCGCGGCTTCGGCGGCCTGGCTGCTGGCGGCCGAGGCCTCGATGGCGCGGCGGATCTGGCCGAACAGGTCGACCTGGTACGACAGCGACGCGCCCGCGCTGTAGTTGAAGGTGTTCGGCGGCTCGTAGCCCTTTTGCAGCAGCGACAGGCCCGAGACGTGGCCGAACGACGGCCCGCCGTTCACGCCGATGGTGGGGTACTTGGCACCGGCCACTTCAGTTTCGATGGCGCGTTCGCGCTCGAGGTTGGCGACGGCCTGGCGCAGGTCGGTGTTGTGCGCAAGGGCCTGGGTGACGAGCCGGTCGAGCAGCGGGTCGTGGTACAGGCGCCACCAGTGCGCGGGCAGCGGCGCGGCGTTGGCCGATGCTTCGGCGAACGGCTTGCCGGCAGCCGGCTGGCTGGCCAGCGCCTCGGGCGGTTGCCGGTAGTCGGGGCCGACCGCCGCGCAGGCCGCGAGCCCGGCCGCGACCGCGAGCGAAGCCATGCGAAAGGCGAAGCGGGTCATGGCGGTCATCCCTTCTTCGGTGCGGCGGCAGCGTGGGCCGTGTCGTGTTCGAGGACCTGCACCGTGACCGTCTGGCCGGCCACGAGGCGCGCGCCCTCGGGCAGCGGGTCGAGCTTCACGCGCACCGGGATGCGCTGCGCCAGCCGCACCCAGTTGAAGGTCGGGTTCACGCTGGGCAGCAGGTTGGCGCTGGTGGAGCGGTCGCGGTCGGCGATGCCGGCGGCCACGCTGTCGACCGCGCCTTCGAGCACCGCGCCGCCGCCCATCGGCGTCACGCGCACGCGGTCGCCCAGGTGGATGCGCGGCAGCTTGGTTTCTTCGAAGTAGCCCTCGACGTAGAACGACTGCGCATCGACCAGCGCGAGCACCGGACGGCCCGCGGCGGCGTAGCTGCCCTGGCGCAGGTCGAGGTTGGTGACGAGGCCGTCGGCCGGCGCGCGCACTTCGGCGCGCTGCAGGTTCAGGCGCGCCGAATCGAGCGCCACCTCGGCCTGCGCGACGGCGGCCTGCGCCTGCTCGACGCGGGCGCGGGTCTGTTCGCGTGACTCCTTGGACACCAGCTCGTCGAGCCCCGTGTTGCGCGCGTTCTCGCGCTGGGCCTGCGCACTCACGGCGCGCTGCGCGGCGAGCGCGGCCTGCGCCTGGCGCACGGCGAGGTCGTAGCGCGCGCGGTCCACCTCGAACAGCAGCGTGCCGGCGGCGACCGGCTGGTTGTCGCGGATCGGCACGGCCGTGACGAGGCCCGAGACGTCGGGTGCGATCTGGACCACGTTGGCGCGCACGCGTCCGTCGCGCGTCCACGGTGCGAGCTCGTAGTGGTCCCACAGGCGAAAGCCCGCCCAGACGGCGGCGGCCACCACGGCCACGGTGAGGAGAACGCGCAGCAGGCTCTGGGCCCGGGGGTTGTCTGCGAAGGGGTTGGCTTTCATGGAAATCTCTGTGTGGTTTGCGTTGTCATTGCAGGTGCGCCGTGAGGCGGCTCAGGCCGTACAGCAGCAGCAGGTACAGCGCCATGTCGAACAGCGCCGGGTGCCACACCCAGCGGTACAGGCCGGTGGCGGCGAGCAGCCGGCGCACGCCCCACAGGGCGAGCAGCGCGGCGCCGGCCAGCAGCATGAGCCAGGGCACGTAGAGCCCGTAGAAACTGGCTTCGCCGATCATGCGGAAGCTCCTTGCGGTGAAGAGGAAGACACAGCCGCGAGCGAAGGCGGTGCGTCGGGAAACAGGTTGCGGCGCAGGCCGACCAGCGCGGTGACGGCGGCGCGCGAGGCGGTGGAGCTGTCGCGCGCGGCGAGCACGGCCGCCAGCGCTTCATCGATCTGCGGCAGCAGCGCCGCCGGACGCGGCGCCATGCGGCCTTCGCCGCGCTGGCGGAAGAACCGCGCAATGCCGCCGAGCAGCGCGGCCGAGGTGGCCATCGGCAGCTGGGCGCGCACGCGCTGCAGCACGGCGATGTCGGCGCCCATGCGCAGGTCGCGCAGCGCGTCGTTGGCAGCCACGCCCTCGACGGTGCCGCCGGCCTGCGCGATGCGCGGCGCCAGCAGGCCGATGCGGTCGAGCATGCGCACGGCGTAGGCGTCGCTCTGCGCGTACTGCGGCTGGGTGGAGGCGGCCATGTCGCCGAGCTCGCGCCAGGTGGCGCGCTGGATGCGGCGCGCGCTCCAGTCGGCGCCCACCGAGCGCACCAGCCGCGTGACGCGCGCGGCCATCACCACGCCGACGATCTGGCCGGTCATGCTGTTGATGAAGCTCACGAGGTCGGCGCTGGCGGTGTCGTGCATCGCCAGCGTGCCCGACACGCCGAAGACCAGCGCCATCGCGGCCATGAAGTGCGTCGGGCGCGGCAGATACAGGCCCAGCACCAGGAACAGCGGCGCGCAGACCAGCGCGAGCATGCCGAAGTCCTGCACCGTGGGCATGAGCACGAGCACGTAGACGGCCGAGATGGGAATGGACCACAGCGTCCACTTCAGGAAGCCGTGCATCGCGGGCACGGGGTCGTCCATGGTGGCGAAGAAGCAGCAGAAGACGGCGGCCATCATGGTGGCGGCCGAACCCATGGTCCAGCCCGTGAGGATCCAGAACGCGCCGCACACGCAGATCGCGATGACGGCGGCCAGCGCCGACAGCAGCGCCATGCCGTGGTCGCGGTGCATCGCGCGCTGGCCCAGCGCGGCCGTGCGGCGCAGCGGCGCGCCGCCCTTCAGGCCTTCGTCGATGTCGCGGCGCAGCCGGGCGCAGGCGGTCCAGCCGTCGACCAGTTCTTCGAGCCGGCCCGCGAGGCCGATGCGCAGTGCGCGGGTCCAGGGACTAAACCCCGCGTCCTGCGCGCTGCCCAGCGCGGCGATCGCCTGGCGCAGCGCCTGCAGGCGTGCGGAGGCATCGACGGCCGGGTCGCTTTCGTCGCGCAGCCACTGTGCGGCCAGCGCCAGCACGGCGGTGACGTCGGGCGCGAGGCGGCCTTCGGCTTGCGCCAGCGCCTGCAGCCGGTCTTCGACGGCCGACAGCGCGGGCGTGAGCGCCGCCACGCGGTCCTGCATGGCGCGGATCGCGCCGGCGGTCCAACGCAGGTGCGTGGTGTCGAAGGGCACGTGGGTCGAGAGCAGGCGCAGCTGCGTGATGTCGCCGGCGAGGCGGCGGCGGTCGTCGTCCAGGCGCTTGGGGTCGGCGTCCTTGGGCGTGCTGCGGTCGCCGGGCTGGAACAGGTCGCCGATCCATTGGCGCGCGTCCTTCAGCGTGCGGTCGAGCAGGCCCAGCACGGTGGGCGCGAGCCCCGCGGGCAGCACGAGGCTGTGGACCAGCGTGGCGCAGAAGATGCCCAGGCCGATCTCTTCCACGCGCGCCACGGCGGTGTCGAACAGCACGAGCGGCGTCTGCACCGACGGAAAGCCGATCAGCGCCGCCGTGTAGCCCGCGAGCATGAAGACGTACGAGCGCGGCGTGCGGTCGAGCAGCGACACATACAGGCACAGCCCGACCCACAGCGCGAGCACCAGCGTGAGCAGCTCGGGCGCGTTGGACAGCGCGGGCACCATCAGCACGGTGGCAACGCTGCCGATGAGCGTGCCGCAGAAGCGGAACACCGCCTTGGAGCGCACGGCGCCGGCCAGCGGATGGGCGACGACGTAGGTGGTCATGAGCGCCCAGAACGGGCGCGGCAGGCCGGCGCGGCTGGCCAGGTACATCGCCAGCATCGCGGCGGCGAAGCTCTTGACGGAAAAGAGAACTTCCGCGCGGGTGAAGCGCGGCAACGTCATCGCCGTGGACATCTACTGGCCGCGCCCTTCCTGCTGCAGGCTCTGCATGCCGGCGGCACTGCGGCCGAGCTTGGCCTCGAGCGCGCCGAAGACGCGCAAGGTGGCGGCGATGTCCTCGTCGGGAATGCCTTCGAACAGCGCGGCGCGCATCTGGCGCAGCGCGGCCTCGATGGGCTCGCAGACGGCGCGGCCGGCGGGCGTGAGGTGCAGCGTCTTGGCGCGGCGGTCGGCCGGGTCTTCGCGGCGCTCGACGAAGCCGGCCTCGACCAGCTGGTCGAGCGAACGCACCAGCGACGGCCCTTCGATGCCCAGCGCCTCGGCCACCGTGCCCTGGCGCACGCCGTCTTCCATGCGCCCGAGCACCACCACCGGCCAGGCCAGCGTCTGCGACAGGCCCACGTGCGCCACCGCCTTGTCGGCCGCCGCGCGGTAGCCGCGCTGGAGCACCGACAGCGAGGTGCCGAGCCGCATCAGCGCATGTTCGCGCAACGGGGAGATGGGTTCGGTATCGGCCACGGCGTTATCAATTAGTTAGCTTGCTAACAATTGTACGGGTTTCTACCAAGTCTTGCACGTGGCCGCGCACGACGTCAGCGCGCGGCCCAGGGAAAAGGGGGAAGGGAAAGAAAAGTGTGAAGCTCGCCGATAAGCCGGATTCTGTGCACCGGAGCCCTCTTGCGAAGACCCCGGCGTGACCGCCATTACTCTGGGCCGTTTGTCGCCAAACGGCTCGATGCCACCTACCCGCCAGCTCAGCGGAACCACCTCGATACTGGCCTACTTGGTGTTGCTGCGCGCAGAGATTGCCCGTTTCACCCGAACTGAATCGGCTCGTCTCTGTTGCTCTGATCCTCACCTCACGGTGGAGAGTCGTTAACTCCTGCGCTGTCCTGTGCAGTCCGGACGTTCCTCCAGTGCGATCTTTCGACCCGATGCTGTTGCCCGAAGGCAGAGCATCGTCCCTTTCGGGCTTGCACCAGCGGCGGTCTGGCGTGCTTCACCGCTCGATTATCGCCCGCTCCATCAATGACCCTTCAGGCGGTGCCGCGCGCCGACTTTCAACCGGGCGTTTCGCTGTCGCCAGCCTGCACCAGGCCCAGCTTGCGCAAGGTCCGGTGGAAGTTGCTGCGGTCGATGCCGGCCTCGCGCGCGGCGCTGGCCACGCGGCCGCCGTGGCGGGCGAGCAGTTCCAAGAGCCAGGCCCGCTGGAAGGCCTCGGTCGCGTCGCGCAGCGTGCCGCCAGCGATGGCAGGCCCCGCGTGTTCGTTCGCCGGGGCCTGCACGGGCGCTGCCATGGCGCTTCCGACGACGGCAGCGCTGTCCAGCGCCAGGTGATGCGGTTCGATCGCCGTCCAGCGCGAGCCGCGCGGCTGTTCCCGGAACGCCCGCAGCGAGGCGCGGCTGATCACATGCTCGAGCTCGCGCACATTGCCCGGCCAGCCGTGCGCCAGCATGGCGGCCTTCGACGCCGGCGAGAGCCGCAGGTTGCGCGCGCCCAGCCGGTGCTGGTTCTCCTCGAGAAAGCTGCCGGCGAGCACGAGCACGTCGCGCCCCCGCTCGCGCAGCGGCGCGACCACGAGCGGATAGACCGACAGCCGGTGGTACAGGTCGGCGCGAAAACGCCCCTGCGCGATCGCCGCGGGCAGGTCGCGGTTGGTGGCCGCGATCACGCGCACGTCGACCTTGCGCATGCGGTCGCTGCCGGGGCGCTGCACCTCGCCGCTTTGCAGCACGCGCAGCAGCTTGGCCTGCACGCTCAGCGGCAGCTCGCCGACCTCGTCGAGAAAGAGCGTGCCGCCGTCGGCGATCTCGAACTTGCCGTCGCGGTCCTGCACGGCGCCGGTGAACGCGCCGCGCTTGTGGCCGAAGAGTTCGCTGTCGGCCAGCGACTCGGGCAGCGCCGCGCAGTTGACCTGCACGAGCGGCTGCTCGCTGCGGCGCGAGCGCGCGTGCAGCCGCTGCGCGACCAGGTCCTTGCCGACGCCGGTTTCGCCGAGCAGCAGCACCGTGAGGTCGGACACGGCGACGGTGTCGATCTCGTGGCACAGCTGCTTCATCGCCGGGCTGCTGCCCAGCAGTTCGCGGGGCGCGCCACGCCCCGCACGCAGCGCCTGCGCGACGGCCTGCTCGCGCATGGCGCGCGCCTGCATCTCGCGGATCGTGTGGGCGGCCTCGATGCCGGTTTCGACGAGGGCGATCAGTGCCTCCATCTGCGCCGGGCCCACGGCATCGAAGGCGTGCGGTTCCAGCGCATCCAGCGTGAGCAGGCCCCAGACGGCGCCGCGCAGGCGCAGCGGCGCGCCCATGCAGTCGTGCACCGGCAGGATGCCCGGCTGGCCGGCGACGAGGCCGTCGTACGGGTCGGGCAGGTTGCAGTCGTGCGCGAAACGCAGGCCCCGTTCGCTGTCGAGCAGGCGCGCAAAACGCGGATGGGCGGCGACGGGAAACTGGCGCCCCAGGGTTTCATCGCTCAGGCCGTCGACCGCGATGGGCTTCAGCACGTCGACGTCGAGCTGCAGCAGCGCGGCGGCATCGCAGCGGACCAGTCCCCGCGCGGCGGCGAGCAGCGACCGGTAGCGGGCAGCCTCGGCTTCGGGCTCAGGCTCGGGTGGTGAGGCCTCGGTGGTCGAATCGACACGCAATGTGGTCATAAGTACAACGCTGAAGTTGTTGCTAATTTGACCACGCCCAATAAATCCCCAATGGCGTCAAGCACTTGCAGAGGCCTTCCGGCTGGCACGGATCGTGAGAAGACAAAGGCATCTCAACAGAGGAAGCGCCAGACCATGAACCCGCAAACCATCGCCATCGTCAAGTCCACCGTGCCCGCGCTCCAGGCCCACGGCGAGGCCATCACCAGCCACTTCTACAAGATCATGTTCGAGGGCCATCCGCAGGTGAAGGCCTTCTTCAACGAGGCGCACCAGGCCGCCGGCACGCAGGCGCGCGCGCTGGCGGGCGCGGTCATCGCCTATGGCGCGCACATCGACCGGCTCGAAGCGATCGCGGGCGCCCTGCCCCGCATCATCCAGAAGCACGCCGCGCTGGGCGTGCTGCCGGAGCACTACCCGATCGTCGGCCACTACCTGCTGCGCGCCGTGAAGGAGGTGCTCGGCGATGCCGCCACCGACGAAGTGATCGCCGCCTGGGGCGAGGCCTACGAATCGCTGGCGGGCCTTCTCATCGCCGCGGAAGAAGCCGTCTACAGCGCCAACGCGGCGCAGCCCGGCGGATGGCGCGGCACGCGCGAATTCCGCGTGGCCCGGCGCGAGGACGAGAGCGAGGTCATCACCTCGTTCTACCTGGAGCCCGTGGACGGCGGCGCGCTGCTGGCCTTTTCGCCGGGGCAGTACCTCACGCTGGTGCTGGAGATCGACGGCCAGCCGGTGCGGCGCAACTACTCGCTGTCCGACGCGCCGGGCAAGCCGTGGTACCGCATCAGCGTGAAGAAGGAAGAAGGGGGCCGCGCCTCGAACTGGCTGCACGAGGCCGCCGCGGTCGGCACGCGGCTGCAGGTGCAGGCGCCGTGCGGCGACTTCGTGCTGCAGCCCGCCGGCGAGCAGGCGCGGCCCCTCGTGCTGGTGACGGGCGGCGTGGGCATCACGCCCGCGATGAGCATGCTCGAATCGGTGGCGCACACGGGCCGGCCGGTGCACTTCGTCCATGCGGCGCGGCACGGCGGCGCGCATGCGTTCCGCGCCCGCGTCGACGCGCTCGCGCAGCGGCATGCGAACGTGAAGCCGCTGTATGTCTACGACGCGCCGCGCGAGAGCGACACGCCGCACGCGACCGGCTTCGTCACCCGCGAGCTGCTGGCCGGGCTGCTGCCGGCCGACCGCGACGTCGACCTGTACTTCCTCGGACCGAAGCCCTTCATGCAGGCGGTGTATGCGAACGGGCTGGCGCTCGGCGTGCCGAAGCAGCAGCTTCGCTACGAGTTCTTCGGGCCGCTGGAAGCCCTGGAGGCCTGAACCGCAACGGCCCGCCATCCCCTCGTGCTGAAACGGTCGCGGGCCGGGTGCAACCCGGCCCAGGGGGCGCCACAATGCGCGCTGACCATCCGACCCTCGCACCCAAGGAGATTCCATGAAGGCCCAGAACATCCTCCAGACCATCGGCAACACGCCGCACATCCGCATCAACCGCCTGTTCGGCCATGCGAAGCAGCAGGTCTGGATCAAGTCGGAGCGCGCCAACCCCGGCGGCTCGATCAAGGACCGCATCGCGCTGTCGATGGTGGAAGACGCCGAGAAGAGCGGCGCGCTGAAACCCGGCGGCACCATCGTCGAGCCCACCTCGGGCAACACCGGCATCGGCCTGGCGATGGTCGCGGCCGTCAAGGGCTACAAGCTGATCCTGGTGATGCCCGACAGCATGTCGGTGGAGCGCCGCCGCCTCATGCTGGCCTACGGCGCCACCTTCGACCTCACGCCGCGCGCCAACGGCATGAAGGGCTCCATCGCCCGCGCCGAGGAAATCGTGGCCGGCACGCCGGGCGCGTGGATGCCGCAGCAGTTCAACAACCCCGCCAACGTCGACGTGCACGTGCGCACCACGGCCGAAGAGATCGCGGCCGACTTTCCCGAGGGCATCGACGTGCTCATCACCGGCGTGGGCACGGGCGGCCACATCACCGGCGTGGCGAAGGTGTTGAAGAAGAAGTGGCCCAAGCTGCAGGTGTTCGCAGTGGAGCCCGTGGCTTCGCCCGTGATCTCGGGCGGCGCGCCGGCACCCCACCCCATCCAGGGCATCGGCGCAGGCTTCATTCCGAAGAACCTGGACACCTCGCTGCTCGACGGCGTGCTGCAGGTCGACGCCGAACCGGCGCGCGAAATGGCGCGCCGCTGCGCGGTCGAGGAAGGCATCCTGGTCGGCATCTCGTCGGGCGCGACGCTCGCGGCCATTGCGCAGAAGCTGCCCTCGCTGGCGCCCGATGCGGTGGTGCTGGGCTTCAACTACGACACGGGCGAGCGCTACCTCTCCGTCGAAGGCTTCCTGCCCGCCTGATCCAGCTACAAGTTTCATAGCGCCTCGGGCGCTTAAAATCGTCGGTCTGCTTGATAACCACAAGCCCCACGACATGCTGCGAATCTCCGAACTCAAACTCCCGCTCGACCACGCGCCTGACGCGCTGGCCACCCTGATCGCCCGAACGCTCGACGTTCCACCCGAAGCGATCGCCTCCCACACCGTCTACAAGCGCAGCTTCGACGCCCGCAAGGTCGACCTGCTCACGGTCTACATCTGCGACGTGCAGCTAGCCGACCCGGCGCTCGAAGCCGCGCTGCTGGCCAAGCACGCCAGCCACCCGCACATCCAGCCCGCGCCCGACATGCGCTACACGCCGCCGGGCCAGGCGCCTGCGGACGCCACGCGCCCCGTGGTGATCGGCTTCGGCCCCTGCGGCATCTTCGCGGCGCTGATGCTCGCGAAGATGGGCTTCAAGCCCATCGTGCTCGAACGCGGCAAGACCGTGCGCCAGCGCACCCGCGACACCTGGGGCCTGTGGCGCAAGAGCGTGCTCAACCCCGAGTCGAACGTGCAGTTCGGCGAAGGCGGCGCCGGCACCTTCTCGGACGGCAAGCTCTACAGCCAGATCAAGGACCCGCGCTTCCTCGGCCGCAAGGTGATGGAAGAGTTCGTGAAGGCCGGCGCGCCGCCCGAAATCTTGTACGTCGCGCACCCGCACATCGGCACCTTCAAGCTGGTGAAGGTGGTGGAGAACATCCGCGAGCAGATCGTCGCGCTCGGCGGCGAGATCCGCTTCGAGCAGCGCGTGACCGATGTGCACATCGAAGACGGCCACCTGCGCGGCCTGACGGTGCTCGACCAGACCACGGGCCTGAGCAGCGAACTGCGCGCCGACCACGTCGTGATGGCGCTGGGCCACAGCTCGCGCGACACCTTCGAGATGCTGCATGCGCGCGGCGTGTACATCGAGGCCAAGCCTTTCTCGATCGGCTTCCGTGTCGAACACCCGCAGGGCCTGATCGACCGCGCCCGCTGGGGCCGCCACGCGGGCCATCCGCTGCTCGGTGCGGCCGACTACAAGCTGGTGCACCACGCGAGCAACGGCCGCTCGGTTTACAGCTTCTGCATGTGCCCCGGCGGCACCGTGGTCGCGGCCACCAGCGAGCCGGGCCGCGTGGTCACGAACGGCATGAGCCAGTACTCGCGCAACGAACGCAACGCCAACGCGGGCATCGTGGTGGGCATCGACCCACGCGACTTCCCGGGCGATGCGCTGGCGGGCATCGCGCTGCAGCGCCAGCTCGAAAGCAACGCCTACGTGCTCGGCGGCAGCAACTACCACGCGCCCGGCCAGCTGGTGGGCGACTTCATCGCCGGCAAGCCGTCGACCGCGCTCGGCAGCATCATCCCGTCGTACAAGCCCGGCGTGACGCCGACCGACCTGCACCAGGCCCTGCCCGCCTACGCCATCGAGGCGATGCGCGAGGCCTTCCCGGCCTTCGGTCGCAAGATCAAGGGCTTCGACACGCACGACGCCGTGCTCACCGGCGTGGAAACGCGCACCTCGTCGCCGATCAGGATCACGCGCGGCGACGACTTCCAGAGCCTCAACGTGCGCGGCCTCTACCCGGCCGGCGAAGGCGCGAGCTACGCGGGCGGCATCCTGTCGGCCGGCGTGGACGGCATCAAGGTGGCCGAGGCCGTGGCGCGCAGCGTGCTCGGCAGCGCCGTTTGACGATGCACTTCCACCGCCCCACCACCGGCCAGCTGGCCGTCGCCACGCTGGCGATGGCCGCCGTGGTGCTCGCGTCCAACCTCCTGGTGCAGTTCGCGATCAACGACTGGCTCACCTGGGGCGCCTTCACCTACCCGGTGGCCTACCTCGTGAGCGACCTCGTCAACCGACGCTTCGGCCCCGGCATGGCGCGGCGCGTGGCGTGGGTCGGCTTCGCGGTCGCCGTGGCGGTGTCGCTGCTGCTGGCGCCGGCGCGCATCGCCGCCGCCTCGGGCCTGGCCTTCATCGCTTCGCAGCTGCTCGACATCCGCGTGTTCGACCGCCTGCGCCGGGGCCTGTGGTGGCGCGCGCCGCTGGTGGCCACGGTGATCGCGGCCGTGCTCGACAGCATCGTCTTCTGGGGCATCGCCTTCGCAGGCACCGACGGCCCCTGGCTCACCTGGGCGCTCGGCGACCTGGGCGTGAAGCTCGGTGTCGGCGTGCTGATGCTGCTGCCGTTCCGGCTGCTGATCGGGCGGCAGGTCCCTGACCGAGGTGACCGAGGCGCTGCACGCGCATGACCATCCGCCCTGACAATACCCGCAGGATGTTCCGGCCGCGCTGACCGCGCGGGACCGGTTGTTCTTTTTCTTCTCTTTCCATCCCCTCGCGCCCATCGCCGAGCCTTCCGTATGACCGACGCATCCACCGCCGCCCCGAACACGAACTCGCGCAACGCACGGCGCCAGCGCCCGGACATGGCCGAGCAGCTGCAGCAGCTGAAGTCCGGCGCGGGCAGCACCGACGCAGGCGCTGACGCGTCGGCAACGCAGCCCGCTCCCGCGCAACAGCAGCAACAGCAACGCCCGCCGCGGGCGAAGCAGCAGCGCCCGCACGGGCAGCAACAGCCGCAGCAAGGGCGCAAGCCGCGCGGACAGCAGCCGCAACAGCAACAACAGCCCGAAGCCCAGCGCGCACCGCGCAAGGTCAACCCGGTGCTCGAGCGCCTGTTCGAGCTGTACCCGCAGCTGTTCGGCGCGCGCTTCGTGCCGCTGAAGCTCGGCGTGTACGAAGAACTGATCGCGCGCCATCCCGAAGACTTCAAGGCCGAAGACCTGAAGATCGCGATGGGCCAGCATGCGCGCTCCACGCGCTACCTCGAGAGCGTGGCCGCCGGCCATGCGCGCCACGATCTGGACGGCAACGCGCTCGACCCGGTCGCGCCCGAGCACGTGCACCACGCCATCCTCGAACTGCACCGCCGCCGCTCGCACCGCAACCCCGGCGAAGACCTGCGCCCGCAGCTGGTGACGCGCATCGCCAAGGCCATCGAGGCCTCGGGCCTCGACCACGAGGCCTATGCCGTGCTGGTGCGCTCGCGCGACGCCAACAACAACGCCGTCGTCGACGAAGCCCTGGCCGAACTCGCCCAGCAGGCCGCCAAGCGCGAAGCCCTGCTGCGCGCCTTCGAAGCCAGCGGCCGCAGCGAACAGGAGTTCGCCGACATGTACGGCATGAAGCCCGGCGACGTGACGCGCACGCTGCAGCGCGTGCGGGACGACAAGAAGCGGGCCGAGGCAGCGGCCGCTGCCGCAGCGGTGGCCGCTGAAACGGCAGCAGCAGCGCCTGAAGCGCAGGCAGCGCCCGAAGCAGAAGCCGCGCCGGCCGCCCCCGAAGCGCCCGCCGCGGACTGACGCAGCACGCCCGCCCATGAAAAAAGCCGCCACATCACTGTGGCGGCTTTTTTCATGGGCGACCGCGTTGTGGGCCGCCGTGCCTGCAGCTTGCTCAGCGCGCGTTCTGCAGCGCCGCAATGCGCTCTTCGATCGGCGGGTGCGTCGCAAACAGCTTGCCCATGGCGCCCGTGATGCCCATGGCTTCGACGGCCTTGGGCAGTTCGCCGGCCGGCAGGCCGCCCAGGCGCGCGAGCGCGTTCATCATCGGCTGGCGGTTGCCCATGAGCGCGGCGGCGCCGGCGTCGGCGCGGAACTCGCGCTGGCGCGAGAACCAGGCCACCACGATCGCGGCGGCGAAGCCGAGCACGATGTCCAGCACGATGGTGCTCACGTAGTAGCCGATGCCGGGGCCCGACGAGCGGTCGTCGCCGCGGCGCAGGAAGCTGTCGACCGCGTAGCCGATCACGCGCGAGAGGAACACGACGAAGGTGTTCATCACACCCTGGATCAGCGTCATCGTGACCATGTCGCCGTTGGCGATGTGCGCGACTTCGTGGCCGATGACGGCCTCGACCTCTTCACGCGTCATGCCCTGCAGCAGGCCGGTGGACACAGCCACGAGCGACGAGTTCTTGAACGCGCCGGTGGCGAAGGCATTGGGCTCGCCTTCGAAGATGCCGACCTCGGGCATGCCGATGCCGGCCTTGTCGGCGAACTTGCGCACGGTGCCGACGATCCAGGCCTCGTCGGGCGACTGGGGGTTGTCGATCATGCGCAGGCCGGCCGTCCACTTGGCCATGGGCTTGCTGATGAGCAGCGAGATGATCGCGCCGCCGAAGCCCATCACCAGCGCGAAGCCGAGCAGCGCCGTCAGGTTGAGCCCGTTGGCCGTGAGAAAGCGGTTGACGCCGAGCAGGCTGGCGACCACGCCGAGCACCGCGACGACCATCACGTTGGTCAGGACAAACAGAAGGATACGTTTCAAGTTGAATTCTCCGTGGGGAACACTGCCGTCCAGATGAGGGCCAGAAGGCCCGCTTCAAGCCTGCCCGGTCGGGAATACCGCTGTTGTCGTAGGTTGTGACGGGCGCGGCGCGGTGGCGTGCGGTAGAGCAATGATAGGAGTAAAAGTTCTACGAACGGGGCCGGAAGACCTTCGGATCGTCGTAGTAATCGGGTGTTTCGTTGGCACCGCACCACCCCGGAACGCCAAGCACCGGCAACGGTGCGAAGGGCTTGCGTGCCATGTGTTCGGGCGTGAGGTGGCGCGCCAACGCCGCGTCGTCGAGCGGGCCTGCGACGGCAGGCAGCAGCAGCACATGCGCGGTCGCGGCCTTGCGCGGCACCACCAGCTTTTCGAGCAGCGCATGGCCGAACACGCGCAGCCGGGCCTGCGCCCAGAGTGCGCGCCGCGTGACGAACAACGCCTGCCAGTCGCGCGCCACCAGCGCCTCCCACAGCGCAGGCGGTGCATCGAGCACCGCGCCGTTCTCGTCGAACAGCGTGAGCGCATCGCGCAGCGGCCCGCGCGTGGCGCCGACGCCGGCGCGTGCGATCTCGGCGGCCTGCAGTTCGTTGAGCCGGCGCTTGGTTTCGGGAAAGGCCAGCCAGACCAGGCCGTTGAAGAAGTCGTGCAGGTTGTCGCGCGTGGGCACGGTGCGCGTGCGGAAGATGTGGGCCTCGTAGGCCTGGCCCTCGGGCAGTGCGTCCTGCGTGACGAAGTCGGGCACGGCGGGTGGCTTGGCGCTTTGCAGCGCGGCGGCGACGGTGCCGGTCTGTGCAACGGCCCGCGCCACGGCTTCGCCGGGATCACGGTAAGGGGCCAGCCAGGGTGCGGCCCAATCGATGGCCGCGACCGCCGGCAGGCCCGGGGTCAAGGCGCGGACGCCCCCGTCCATCGGATGCGGTCGGGATGCTGCATCACCGCGAACTCGCCCGTGAGCTTGTCGAAGAGCTTGAGCGAGCTGCCGCTCTTGCTGAGCAGGCCGGCGGTGCGCAGGGCCTTGGCCACGTCGTTCAGCGGCACGTCGGTGCCGCGGCGCAGCGCGGGCACGGCCTGCAGGATGAACTCGGCGGCTTCGGAGATTTCAGGCTGCTGCGGCGGTGGCGGTGCCACCGGCTTGGCCGTCTTCGCCGCCGTCTTGCGCGCGGTCTTGGCCGCAGCCTTCTTCGCGGGGGCGGTCTTCGCGGCCGGCGTCTTCTTCGCAGCCGCCACCTTCTTGGCCGGTGCGGTGCGCACGGCCGGCTTGATGCCGTGGTGCGCGAGGTCGATGAAGCTGTCGTAGATGCCGACGGTCTCTTCGCCGGTCTTGCCCTGCTGGCCGATGCCGCAGACGCGGCAGCCCTTTTCGCGCAGGCGGATCACCAGCGGCGCGAAGTCGGAGTCGGACGACACCAGCACGACCACGTCGGGCCGCTCGGCGATCACGAGGTCGATGGCGTCGACGGCCAGCGCGATGTCGGTGCTGTTCTTGCCCGCCGACAGGTTCACCATGGGCCGCACCGACAGCCGCTTGAACAGCGCCTGGCGGTTCACGGCCATCTCGGCGTTGCAATAGGCGCGGCGCACGTGGATGGCGCCGTAGTCCTCCATCGTGCGCTGCACGGCCTGCTCGATCACGTCGGCCGAGACGTTGTCGGCGTCGATCAGCAGCATCACGCGCAGCGACGACAGGGGCACCGGCGCCGTCATGCGAGCTTCCAGTTCACCGTCTCGCCGCCGCGCAGCGGCTTGAGCGTGGCTTCGCCGTAGGGCACGGTCTCGGGCAGGGTCCAGGTTTCGCGCTTCAGCGTGATGGTGTCGGTGTGGCGCGGCAGGTCGTAGAAGTCGGGGCCGTGGAAGCTGGCGAAACCTTCGAGCTTGTCGAGCGCGTTCACGCTGTCGAAGGCCTCGGCGTACAGCTCGATGGCGGTGAGCGCGGTGTAGCAGCCGGCGCAGCCGAGTGCGTGTTCCTTCAGGTGCGCGGGGTGCGGCGCGCTGTCGGTGCCCAGGAAGAAGCGGTCGCTGCCGCTGGTGGCGGCTTCGACGAGCGCCACGCGGTGCGTCTCGCGCTTGAGCACGGGCAGGCAGTAGTAGTGCGGGCGGATGCCGCCGGTGAAGATGGCGTTGCGGTTGTACAGCAGGTGGTGCGCCGTGATGGTGGCGGCCGTGAAGCGGTCGGCGTCGCGCACGTAGTGGGCGCCTTCCTTGGTGGTGAGGTGCTCGAACACCACCTTGAGCTCGGGGAAGTCGCGGCGCAGCGGAATCATCACGCGGTCGACGAACACCGCTTCGCGGTCGAACAGGTCGATGGCCGGGTCGGTCACTTCGCCGTGCACCAGCAGCAGCAGGCCGTGCTTCTGCATGGCCTCGAGCGTCTTGTAGGTCTTGCGGATGTCGGTCACGCCGGCATCGCTGTTGGTGGTGGCGCCGGCCGGGTAGAGCTTGAGCGCGCGCACGCCGGCCTCAGCGGCCAGCGCGATTTCTTCGGGCGGCAGCTTGTCGGTCAGGTAGAGCGACATCACGGGCTCGAAGGACGTGCCCGCGGGCACGGCGGCGCGGATGCGGTCGCGGTAGGCCACGGCCTGGGCGGCGGTGGTCACGGGCGGACGCAGGTTCGGCATGATCAGCGCGCGGCCGAACTGGCGGGCGCTGTGGGGCACGACGGCTTCGAGGGCGGCGCCATCGCGCACGTGCAGGTGCCAGTCGTCTGGGCGGGTGATCGTGAGGGTGTCTGTCATTGCGGCGAGATTGTCGCATCGCCCCTCGACCGGAGCACCCCGGGCTACCCCAGCAGGTACTCCCGCACCAGCAGGCGCGCCCGGTGCAGCCGGCTCTTCACGGCGCCCGGCGGCTCGCCCAGGCGCTCGGCGATCTCGGCGATGGTGAGTTCCTCGAAGTCGCGCAGCAGCACGACCTCGCGGTAGTGCGCCGGCAGCGATTCGAGCGCGTGGGCCAGGTCGATGCGCAGCGCATCGTCGCTGCGGGCCGCGAGCTGGCGTTCGACCACGTCTTCGTCGAGCGGGTCGTGGCGGAACATCGCGCGCTGCAGGCGCAGGCATTCGCGCCGGATGACGGTGAACAGCCACGACGAGAACGCCGCGGCCGCCTGCAGCCCGCGCACGCGGCGCGCAACCACCAGCAGCGACTCCTGCACGGCGTCGTCGACGTCGCTGGCCTGGCAGTGCCGGCGGGCGTAGCGGCGCGCGTCGGTCTGGCAGGCGGCGAGCAGGCCCTCGAGGGCGACGGGGTCGCCGGTCTGCGCGGCCAGGATCAGGCAGGTGCGGTCGATCGCTGCGGTGGCCATGGGTCAGCGGCCCTTGTCGAGGGTGCGCCCGACCATCGCGCACATCGGGCAGAAGCCGACCAGCCCGGTGAGGGCCAGCATCGCGCCCATGAGGCCGACCGCGACGGCCAGGACGTCCGCCGGCCAGTTCATGGCGGCGAAGGCGAGGCCGGCGAGGCCCAGGGCGATGCGCAGGGCGCGTTCCCAGCCGGGAACATTCTTGACGTAAAGCATGGTGGTTTCCTTCGATCCGTGACGTGTGAATGCGGGGGAACAGAACGCCCCTCCCGCATGGAAAGAGGCGGCCACCCGCCGAAACGGTTCGCGGAAAGTCAGGATTTTTTCATGCACCGGTGCCAACGGCCACAGCAGCCGGGCGCCACTACCGCTGGAACACCCCGCAGATGCGGTCCGCCACGGCCTGCATCCAGCGCACGTGGCTGGTCGAGCTGCGCGCGCCCCGGCCCGGCGGCCAGGGGTCGAACAGGCGCAGCGTGGTGCCGCCCCCGCCGGGGTCGTTGTCGCCGCGGATGCCCGCGAGCACGACCATGTGGCCCGGCTGGCCGGCGGGCGCACCGCCCTTGGCGCCCCAGCGCAGGTCGAACATCAGCGGCCCGGCGTGCAGCGCGGTGCGCAGCGCGGCGACGGTCCACGGGCCGTGGGGCCGCAGCGTGAGGCCGTGCGCGGCGGCGAAGCGGCGGTTGTCGTCGTCATCGGGGTCGCTGCCCTGCGCATGGCGGTCGCTGTCCACGCGGCGGCGCAAGGCGCCGTCGGCGCCCATCAGCTCCGAGGGCGTGCGCGCGACCACGGTCTGCACGGTGGCGCGCGTGAGCATCGCGGTGGCCGCCGCCCAGCACAGCGCGGGCGCGGGCTGCGGGATCAGCGCCACCGGGTGCAGCAGCGGCGCGTGGGTTTCGTGGTCGAAGGCCACGTTGCGGGTGCAGGGTCCGGCTTCGCCGTCTTCGCACAGCCAGTGCGCGGCCTGCAAGCGCAGCACGGCCGCCCGGGTGACGGGGCCGTAGTCGCCGTCGGGCGCGAGGCCGGGGCTGGGCTGCAATTTGCGGTTCAGGGCCTCCTGCAGGCGACGGACATCGGCCCCGCGCCAGCCCTGTTTCAGCGTGCTCATCGGTGGGAATCCCCCTTGACACAAGGATGCACGGACGAATGAAAGCGAGCGGATGCATTGTGAAAACGGCACGCCCCTGCGTCTATTGGTCGGATGACATAGCCGAAACATGTGATGACGCGGGGGTGTCCCCCGGGGCGCCAGCCCCGCGGCGGACCTTGGTAGGCTCGCTCCCCATGACCGCGCCCGCCCCGACCGCCCAGCCCATCGCCACCGAACTCGCCGACGGCGGCCTCGCGGCCCTGTTCACCGCGCCCGGCGGCGCGCCGGCCTTCGCGGTGCGCTGGCAGGGCGCCGTGCACGGCTACCTGAACCAGTGCCCGCACGCCGGCGGCCCGCTCGATTTCGAAGGCCAGATCCTCGAAAGCTCCGGGCGCTACCTGATGTGCGCGCGGCACGGCGCGATCTTCGAGCCCGACACCGGGCGCTGCGTGGGCGGCCCCTGCCGCGGCGCGCGCCTCACGCCGCTGGCGCTGCGCGAGGCGGCGGACGGCAGCGTGTGGCTGGCCGACTGACGCCGCCGAGCGGCTACAGTCGCGACCTCTTCTTTCCGCCCTGCCCCATGCGCCGATTCGCTGCCTTCTCCGTCCTCGTTCCGGCCCTGCTCATCGGCGCGGGCTGCGTCTCGCGACCCGCGCCGCGCGTCACCTTCCTGGCCGACGGCGTGTTCAAGTCGCCCACCGCGCAGGACGCCGAGAACTACTGCCGCAACTTCGGCGCGCCGATGCGCTTTTTGAGCAGCACGCTGTCGGAGGTGCCGGCGCAGGGTGTGCCGGCGGGGGAAGTCGTCTACCGCTGCGACTGAGCTTCTTCAGCTTCCTCCGGCCGCACCCGCGCCAGGATGAAATCGATGAACGTCCGGATCGCCCGCGTGTGCTGGCGGTTCGGCATGTAGAGCATGAACATCTGGGTGCCGAAGATCGACAGGCGCCAGTCGTCCAGCGTGGTCACCACGTCGCCGCGGCGCACGTCTTCCTGCACCACGTAGTCGGGCACGAGGCCCACGCCCAGGCCCGCGAGGATGGCCTGGCGCAGGAACAGGAAGTTTTCCGAGATCAGCGTCGGCTCCAGGATCACCTCGCGCCGCGTCTCGCCCTGGTAGGCCGAGATGCGCAGCTGCCGACCGATGACGGCGGCCGTGACCACCGGCGTGGCGCGCAGTGCGTCCAGCTGCACGGGCAGCGGGTGGCGCTCGGCGTACGCGCGCGTGGCGCAGGCCACGTAGCGCACCGGGCCCATCTCGCGCGCCACGAGGTTCTGCGGCGGCTCGGGGATCACGCGGATGGCGATGTCGACCTCGTCGCGCAGCAAATCTTCGATGCGGTTCTCGAACACCACGTCGAGCACGATGCCGGGGTACTGGCGCTTGAAGTCGATGAGCCAGTCGGCCATCACGAGCTGGCCGTAGCCGCTGGGCACGCTCAGGCGCACGCGGCCCTGCAGGCCCTCGCCCAGCGCGGTGACCGACTCGCGCGCCGCCAGCAGCTCGCCCTGGATGGCCACGCCGTGCTGGTACAGCCGCAGGCCGATCTCGGTGGGCTCGGCGCGCCGGGTGGTGCGCCGGATCAACTGCGCGCCCACCGAGCGCTCCAGCTGGTTCAGGTGATAGCTGACGTTGGCGCGGGTCATCTTGAGCCGGCGCGCCGCCGCGCTCAGGTTGCCCGCGTCAAGGATTTCCACCAGCAGGGTGAGCGATTGCAGGTCCATGGGCGGATTGTGTCAAAAATTCTTTGACAGTCTGTCAACCACCTATGCAATTGTCAAAGCAGCGATGCCGGCCAAGAATGCAGGGCTCCCCAGAGCCCCGGACCCCTCGAGACTTCACGAGGGCCTGCCACGCAAGCAAGAGACAAGCGACACGCACATGGCCACCCCCACTCCCAGCCCTTCCACGTCCAACGGTCCCGTCACCTTCCAGCGTCAAGGCGACGTGTGCGTGGTGACCATCGACAACCCGCCCGTCAACGCCCTGGGCGTGGACGTGCGCCGCGGCCTGGCCGCCGCCATCGATGCGGCCGAGGCCGACAGCGGCGCCAAGGCGGTGCTGATCGTCGGTGCGGGCCGCAACTTCATCGCCGGCGCGGACATCCGCGAGTTCGGCCAGGCGCCGCAGCAACCCTCGCTGCCCGAGGTCTGCCTGAAGATCGAGAACTGCACCAAGCCGGTGGTTGCCGCCATTCACGGCGCCGCGCTCGGCGGCGGACTGGAAATTGCGCTGTCGGCGCACTACCGCCTCGCCTCGCCCACCGCCAAGCTGGGCCTGCCCGAAGTGGCACTGGGCCTGCTGCCCGGCTCGGGCGGCACGCAGCGCACGCCGCGCCTCATCGGCGTGAAGCCCGCGCTCGAACTGATGCTCAGCGGCCGCCATGCGGGCGCGAAAGAAGCGCTGACGCTCGGCCTCGTCGACCGCCTCGGCGCTGAAGCCGATGCGCGCGCCGAAGGCCTCGCCTACGCGCAGGAACTCGTCACTGCCAACGCCCCGGTGCGCCGCACGCGCGAAGCCGCCGGCCTGGCCGACAAGGACGCAGCCCGCGCCGCCCTCGACGCCGCGCGCGCCGACACCGCCAAGAAGAGCCGCGGCCTGTTCTCGCCGATGAAGATCGTCGAAGCGGTCGAAGGCGCGCTCACGCTGCCTTTCGACGAAGGCATGGCACTGGAGCGCAAGCTGTTCCTGCAGTGCATCGACAGCCCGCAGCGCGCCGGCCTGATCCACGCCTTCTTCGCCGAACGCGAAGTGCTGAAGGCGCCCGAGACCCGCTCGGCCAGCCCGCGCCCGCTCACCTCGGCCGGCATCGTCGGCGGCGGCACCATGGGCGCGGGCATTGCCGTGGCGATGCTCGACGCGGGCCTGCCCGTGACCATGGTCGAGCGCGACGAGCCCAGCCTGGCGCGCGGCCATGCGCACGTCGAGAAGGTGTACGACGGCCTCATCGCCAAGGGCCGCATGACACAAGAGGCCAAGGCCGCCGTCATGGCGCGCTTCTCGGGTTCGACCAGCTACGACGCCTTCGCCAACGTCGACATCGTGGTCGAGGCCGTGTTCGAGGAAATGGGCGTCAAGAAGGCCGTGTTCGCCGAACTCGACCGCGTGTGCAAGCCCGGCGCCGTGCTCGCCACCAACACCTCGTACCTCGATATCGACGAGATCGCCGCCAGCATCTCGCGTCCGCAGGACGTGGTGGGCCTGCACTTCTTCTCGCCGGCCAACATCATGAAGCTGCTGGAGATCGTGGTGCCCGCCAAGGTGAGCGCCGACGTGGTCGCCACCGGCTTCGAGCTCGCGAAGAAACTCAAGAAGGTGCCGGTGCGCGCCGGCGTGTGCGACGGCTTCATCGGCAACCGCATCCTCGCGGTGTACCGCCAGGCCGCCGACCACATGATGGAAGACGGCGCCTCGCCCTACCAGATCGACGAAGCCGTGCGCGAGTTCGGCTACCCGATGGGCCCGTTCCAGGTGTCGGACCTCGCGGGCGGCGACATCGGCTGGGCCACGCGCAAGCGCAAGGCCGCCACGCGCGACCCGCAGGCGCGCTACGTGCAGATTGCCGACCGCATCTGCGAGCGCGGCTGGTTCGGCCAGAAGACGCAGCGCGGCTACTACCTGTACCCCGAAGGCGCGCGCACCGGCTCGCCCGACCCAGCGGTGCTCGCCATCATCGACGCCGAGCGCGAGCGCGCGGGCATCGTGCGGCGCAGCTTCACGAACGAGGAAATCATCCGCCGCTACATGGCCGCGATGATCAACGAGGGCGCCAACGTCGTGCTCCAGCGCATCGCGCTGCGCCCGCTCGACGTGGACGTGACCTTCCTCTACGGCTACGGCTTCCCGCGCCACCGCGGCGGCCCGATGAAGTACGCGGACATGGTGGGCCTGCCGAAGGTGCTGGCCGACATCCGCGAGTTCGCCAAGGAAGACCCGATCTTCTGGAAGCCGTCGCCGCTCCTGGTCGAGCTGGTCGAACGCGGCGCCGATTTCGCGAGCCTCAATCAATCCGAGTAATCCGCAAAGCCAACTGTCCAGGAGACATCCCCATGCGTGAAGCCGTCATCGTTTCCACCGCCCGCACCCCGCTCACCAAGGCGCACCGCGGCGAATTCAACATCACCCCCGGCCCCACGCTGGCGGCCTTCGCGGTGAAGGCCGCGGTCGAGCGCTCGGGCCTCGACCCCGCGCTGATCGAGGACGCGATCCTCGGCTGCGGCTACCCCGAAGGCACGACCGGCCGCAACGTCGGGCGCCAGGCGGTCATCCGCGCGGGACTGCCGATCAGCATTGCCGGCACCACGGTGAATCGCTTCTGCGCCTCGGGCCTGCAAGCCATTGCCATGGCCGCGGGCCGCATCGTGGTGGACGGTGCGCCGGCCATGATCGCCGGCGGCGTCGAAAGCATCTCGCAGATCCGCAGCCGCAGCGCCACCGACAGTGGCGACAGCGGCATGGACCCGTGGATCGTCCAGCACAAGCCCGACCTCTACATGGCGATGATCGAGACCGCCGACATCGTCGCCAAGCGCTACGGCATCAGCCGCGAGGCGCAGGACCGCTTCTCCGCCGAGAGCCAGCGCCGCACCGAAGAAGCGCAACTGGCCGGCCGCTACAAGGACGAGATCGTGGCCTGCACCACCACGATGGCCGTGACCGACAAGGAGACCAAGGAGGTCACCCACCGCGAAGTCACCGCCACGGAAGACAACTGCAACCGCCGCGGCACCACCTACGAAGCGCTGGCCAAGCTCAAGCCCGTGATGGGCGACGACAAGTTCATCACCGCCGGCAACGCCTCGCAGCTGTCCGACGGCGCTTCGGCCTGCGTGATGATGGAAGCCAAGGACGCCGAGCGCGCCAACCTGAAGCCGCTGGGCGCCTTCCGCGGCCTGGCGCTGGCCGGCTGCGAGCCCGACGAGATGGGCATCGGCCCGGTCTTCGCTGTGCCCAAGCTGCTCGCGCGCCACGGCCTGAAGGTTCAGGACATCGACCTGTGGGAACTCAACGAAGCCTTCGCCTCGCAGTCGATCTACTGCCAGGAAAAGCTGGGCATTCCGTCGGAACGCCTGAACGTGAACGGCGGCGCGATCTCCATCGGCCACCCCTTCGGCATGACCGGCGCGCGCCTCACGGGCCACGTGCTGCTCGAAGGCAAGCGCCGCGGCGCCAAGTACGCCGTGGTCACGATGTGCATCGCCGGCGGCATGGGCGCCGCGGGCCTGTTCGAAATTTATTGATTCATTGAGGAGTCCGCGATGGACCTGAACTTCACGACCGAAGAAGAAGCCTTCCGCAGCGAAGTGCGCACCTTCCTGGCGAACAAGCTGCCCGCGCGGCTGTCCGACAAGGTGCGCAGCGGCAAGATCCTGGAAAAGGCCGACATGCAGGAATGGCACGCCATCCTGAACGAGCGCGGCTGGCTCGCCAACCACTGGCCCGAGCAGTACGGCGGCCCGGGTTGGACCGCGGTCGAGAAGTTCATCTTCGAGAACGAATGCGCCCTGGCCTTCGCGCCGCGCATCGTGCCCTTCGGCGTCAACATGCTGGGCCCGGTGCTCATCAAGTACGGCAACGAAGCGCAGAAGCGCTACTGGCTGCCGCGCATCCTGAGCGGCGCCGACTGGTGGTGCCAGGGCTACTCGGAACCCGGCGC
Organism: Variovorax sp. GW821-FHT06D12; assembly: GCF_059419205.1. NCBI lineage: Bacteria > Pseudomonadati > Pseudomonadota > Betaproteobacteria > Burkholderiales > Comamonadaceae > Variovorax > Variovorax sp. GW821-FHT06D12. Next base: position 463,948 of record NZ_JBWKRI010000005.1, read on the forward strand.
GGGCTCCGACCTGGCCGCGGTGAAGACCACGGCCGTGCGCGGCATCGACGCACAGGGCGACCACTACATCGTGAACGGCCAGAAGACCTGGACCACGCTGGGCCAGCACGCCAACATGATCTTCTGCCTGGTGCGCACCAACCGCGAGGCGAAGAAGCAGGAAGGCATCAGCTTCCTGCTGGTCGACATGACCTCGCCCGGCGTGGAAGTGCGCCCGATCATCACGCTGGACGGCGAGCATGAAGTCAACGAGGTGTTCTTCTCCGACGTGCGCGTGCCCGCCGAGAACCTCGTGGGCGAAGAGAACAAGGGCTGGACCTGCGCCAAGTACCTGCTGACCTACGAGCGCACCAACATCGCGGGCGTGGGCTTCTCGGTGGCCGCGCTCGAACAGCTCAAGGGCATTGCCGCGTCGCAGACCAAGAACGGCAAGCCGCTCGCCGAAGACCCGGCCTTCGCGGCGCGCCTGGCGCGCGTCGAGATCGACCTGGAGAACATGAAGACCACCAACCTGCGCGTGATCGCGGCGGTGGCCGGCGGCGGCGTGCCCGGTGCGGAAAGCTCGATGCTGAAGATTCGCGGCACCGAGATCCGCCAGGAGATCTCGTCGCTCGCGCGCCGCGCCATGGGCGTGTACGGCCGGCCCTTCGTCGCCGAAGCGCTGCAGGACGGTTTCACCGGCGAGACCTTCGGCCCGGCCTATGCCAAGGCCGCCGCGTCGCGCTACTTCAACAACCGCAAGCTGTCGATCTTCGGCGGCTCGAACGAAATCCAGAAGAACATCATCTCCAAGATGATCCTCGGGCTGTAAAGGAGACACGCACATGAACTTCGAACACACCGAAGACCGGCGCATGCTCGCCGACAGCCTGAACCGCTTCATCGCCGAGCAGTACGCCTTCGATGCGCGCGACCGCATCGCGAAGTCGGCACACGGTTTCAGCAAGGAGATCTTCCAGAACTTCGCCGAGCTCGGCGTGATCGGCGCGCTGTTCAGCGAGGCCGACGGCGGCTTCGGCGGCAGCGGCTTCGACATCGCCGTGGTCTTCGAAGCACTGGGCCGCGGCCTCGTGGTCGAGCCGCTGCTGGGCGCCGTGATGGTCGGCGAGGCGATCAGCGCCGCCGGCAGCGACGCGCAGAAAGAGAAGATCGGCGACATCGTCAACGGCGTGACCGTGGCGGCCTTTGCGCACGATGAAGCCGACACGCACTACGAACGCACGCGCGTGGCCACGACCGCCGAACGCAGCGGCGACGGCTGGGTGCTCAAGGGCGCCAAAGCCGTGGTGCCGCAAGGCGAGCAGGCTGACCTGTTCCTGGTCTCGGCCCGCACCTCGGGCCATGTGGATGACGAAGCCGGCATCTCGCTGTTCCTCGTGCCCGCCAAGACCGCCGGCCTCACCGTGCGCGGCTGCCCCGCCATCGACGGGGGCCGCGTGGCCGAACTCACGCTCGACGGCGTGACGCTCGGCGCCGACGCGCTGCTGGGTGCCGAGGGCCAGGGCGCCGCCACGCTGGAACGCGCCATCGGCCGCGGCGTGCTCGCGCTGTGCGCCGAAGCACTGGGCGCGATGGAAGCCGCCAAGACCGCCACGCTCGAGTACCTGCGCACGCGCAAGCAGTTCGGCATCCTCATCGGCAGCTTCCAGGCCCTGCAACACCGCATGGCCGACCTGCTGCTCGAGATCGAACAGGCCCGCTCGGCCGTGATCAACGCCGCCGCCGCCATCGACAGCAGCGACCGCGTGGCGCGCGAGCGTGCACTGTCGGCCGCCAAGTTCAGCATCGGCCGCATCGGCGCGCTGGTGGCCGAGGAAAGCATCCAGATGCACGGCGGCATCGGCATGACCTGGGAGCTGCCGCTGCCCCACTACGCCAAGCGCCTCGTGATGATCGACCACCAGCTCGGCGACGAAGACCACCACCTGCAGCGCTACATCGCTCTGGGCAAAGAGGTCGCGGCATGACGGACAAGACCGTCCTCATCTCGCAGGAAGGCGCCGTCCGCATCCTGACCAACAGCAACCCGGCCGCGCGCAACGCGATCACGCCGACGCTGTACGCCGAGCTGTCGGCCGCGCTCACCGATGCGCAGAACGACCCCGAGGTGGGCGCCATCGTCTTCACCGGCGCGGGCGACTTCTTCTGCTCGGGCGGCGACCTGAACCTGCTGGCCAAGCGCCGCGAACTGCCCGAGGCCGAACGCCGCGAGAAGCTCGAAGGCCTGCACGACCTGATCCGCGCGATCCGCGACTGCGGCAAGCCCGTGATCGCGGCCGTCGAAGGCGGCGCGGCCGGCGCGGGCCTGTCGATGGCGCTGGCCTGCGACATGCTGGTGTCGGCGCGCGATGCGTTCTACACGGTGGCCTACGTCAAGGTCGGCCTCACGCCCGACGGCGGCGCCACGGCCTTCCTCGCGGAGTTCGTCTCGCGCCAGCTGCTCACCGAGCTGTGCCTCACCGGCGACCGCCTCACGGCCGAGCGCCTGCACGCAATGGGCGCGGTGAACCGCCTGACCGACAAGGGCGGCGCGCTGGCCGAGGCCATCGCCCTCGCCGCCAAGGTCGCCAACGGCCCGCAGCGCGCGAGCGCACGCATCAAGACGCTGTGCCGCCAGGCCCATCGTGCGACGCTCGAGGAACAACTCGAGGCCGAAGCGGTCTACATGGTGGCGTCGCAGGCCGATGCCGAAGCCGCCGAAGGCATCGGCGCCTTCCTCGGCAAGCGCAAGGCCGACTTCGTCGCGTTGCGCCACGCACCCCAGCCCGACGCGTCCTGACGCGCTGAGCCCCTCCCCGCGTGTGCATGCCGACGCAGATGCGGGGGTCTTTCGTTTTCCTGGAGTTGTTCCCATGCCCTCGCTGAATTCCTCGCTGCCGCTCGCCGGCGTGCGCGTCCTCGATCTGTCCCGCATCCTTGCCGGCCCCTGGTGCGGCATGGTGCTGGCCGACATGGGCGCCGAGGTGATCAAGGTCGAGCACCCGGGCCGCGGCGACGACACGCGCGACTGGGGCCTGCGCGTGGGCAAGACCGAGACCGCCTACTTCAACAGCGTGAACCGCAACAAGCGCTCCGTCACGCTCGACCTGCAGACGCCCGAAGGCCAGCAGATCGCACGCGACCTCGCCAAGCAGTGCGACGTGGTGCTGCAGAACTTCAAGTTCGGCGGCATCGACAAGCTGGGCCTGGGCTACGAACAGCTGCGCAAGGACAACCCGGGCCTCATCTACTGCTCGATCTCTGGCTACGACCGCACCGGCCCCGAGGCCGCACGCCCCGGCTACGACCTCGTGGTGCAGGGCGAGGCCGGCCTGATGGCGCTGAACGGCGAAGCCAACCAGCCGCCGCTGAAGTTCGGCGTGGCCGCCGTCGACCTGTTCACCGGCATGTACTCGGCGCAGGCCGTGCTGGCCGCGCTCTACCAGCGCGAGAAGACCGGCACGGGCCGCCACATCGAGATGGCGCTGTTCGACTGCGGCCTGATGATCACCGCCTACTACGGCCTCGAAGCGCTGCTGATGGGCGAAGACCCGCCACGGTATGGCAACTCGCACCCGTCGATCGTGCCCTACGGCGTGTTCGACGCGGCCGACGGCCCGCTGGTGATCACCGTGGGCAACAACGCGCAGTTCATGCGCTTCTGCACCGAGGTGATCGAGCGCCCCGACCTCGCGGCCGACGAGCGCTTCAAGACCAACATCCTGCGCTCGGCCAACCGCGCGGCGCTGCTGCCCGAACTGAACGCCGAACTCGCGAAGCGCCCGCGCGCCGCGCTGCTCGAAAAGCTCAACGCTTCGGGCATTCCCTGCGGCGAAGTGCTGGGCCTGCTGGAGGCGCTGAACTCCAAGCGCGCGACCGACGCTGGCCTGGTGACCAAGCAGCCGCACCCGGTGGCCGGCGAGGTCAATGTGCTGGCGCCGCCCTACCGTTTCGATGGCGAGCGCCTGCCCGTGCGCAGCGCGCCGCCCACTTTGGGCGAAGGCACGCACGACGTGCTGAAGTCCCTGCTCGGCCTGTCGGATGAAAAGCTGGCAGCGCTGAAAACGAATGGCGTCGTCTGATCGCACCACGCGAAGACAACGCCCGCATCCCTGAAGAGAAATCCATGGCCTTCCCGTTCCTCCGTACCCCCCGCAACCCCGTGCGCCGCGCCCTGCTCGCGCTGGCCCTTCCCCTTCTCGCAGGCAGCGCCTTCGCCCAGGCCTGGCCGACCAAGCCCATCACGCTGGTCGTGCCCTTCCCGCCCGGCGGCCCGACCGACGTGGCTTCGCGCATCGTGGCGCAGAAGATGTCGCTGTCGCTCAAGCAGAACATCCTGGTCGACAACCGCAGCGGCGCCTCGGGCACCATCGGCGCGGCCTTTGCGGCCAAGGCCGCACCCGACGGCTACACCTTCGTGATGCTGGCCACGCCGACGCTGCTGGCCTCGCACCTGTACGGCACCGTGCCCTACGACATCTTCAAGAACTTCACGCCCGTGGGCACCGTGTACGACCTGCCGATCGTGATGGTGGTGAACCCGAAGGTGCTGCCCGGCGTGAACGGCCTGCAGGACCTGATCGCCAAGGCCAAGGCCGACGGCGGCAAGCTCAACTACACGACCGCAGGTGCCGGCAGCTTCGGCCACCTGACGACCGAGCAGCTGAAGAACATCGGCAAGTTCGAGATGCAGCACGTGCCCTACCGCGGCAGCGCCCCGGCCGTGACCGACCTCATCGGCGGCCAGGTGCCGGCGATGTTCTCCGACCTCGTGGCCGTGATCCCGCACATCCGCGCCGGCACGCTGCGCCCCATCGCCGTGGGCTCCGGCAAGCGCGTGAGCCTGCTGCCCGACGTGAAGACCGTGGCCGAGCAGGGCTTCCCCGGCTTCGACGCCACCTCGTGGGGCGGCCTGCTGGCCCCGGCCGGCACGCCGCAGGCCGTGGTCGACCGCATGAGCGCCGAGCTGAAGAAGGCGCTGGCCGACAAGGAAGTCGGCGAGAAGCTGCAGAGCGTGGGCTCCTTCGCGGCCTACGGCACGCCGGAGCAGACCGGCACACGCATGCGCCAGGACTTCGAGCGCTGGGGCAAGGTCATTCGCGACAACAAGATCACGAACCAGTAAGACACGGCCTCCGTCCGCAGCCGGCAAGACCCCCTCAAGGAGACAACATGACAACAGGCAACGACAAGAACAACCCCACGGGAACGGCCAGCGCGCCGTTCCGCCCCCTGTTTCCGGTGCGCGGTCTCGCCGACATCCGGCGGCTGGAAGAAACGCCGCTCGAAGAAGCGCTCACGGTGCGCAGCACCTACGAGCTCTTCCGCAACTCCGGCGCGGCCTTCGGCGACAAGACCGCGCTGACCTTCCTGCGCAGCGGCAACCCGGCGGACGAACCCATCCGCTGGTCGTATGCGCAGCTGCTCGCGGGCATCCACCAGACCGCCAACCTGCTGCACACGCTGGGCGTGGGGCCTGACGATGCGGTCGCGGTGCTGCTGCCCGGTTGCCTCGAGTACCACCTCGCGCTGTGGGGCGGCGAGGCGGCCGGCATCGTGCAACCGCTGAACCCGCTGCTCACCGACGAGAAGCTGGTCGCGCTGATGACCGCGGGCCGCGCCAAGGTGCTCATCGCCTACGGCTCCGACGCGGAATCGGGCATGTGGTCGAAGGCGATGCGCCTGCGCGGCCAGGTGCCCACGCTCACCACCGTGCTGCGCGTGGCGCCGCACGACGAAGCATCCGGCGCGGCCGGCACGCTGCCCGACGGCGTGGCCGAGTTCGACGCGCTGCGCGCCGCGCAACCGTCTGACCGCCTCGTGAGCGGCCGCGACATCGCGCCCACCGACATCGCCGCCTACTTCCACACCGGCGGCACCACGGGCGCGCCCAAGCTCGCGCGCCACAGCCACGGCGCGCAGGTGTTCACCGCGTGGGCCAGCGTGCAGCTCGCGGGCATGAACGAACAGGGCATCTCGATCAACGGCTACCCGCTGTTCCATGTGGCGGGCGTGCTGCCGGCCTCGCTCTCGTCGCTGTCGGCGGGCGTGGAGGTGATCATTCCGACGCCCTCGCTGCTGCGCAACAAGGAGGTGCTGGCCAACTACTGGAAGCTGGTCGAGAAGTACCGCCCGACCTCGCTGTCGGCCGTGCCCACGGTGCTCGCCGCGCTGGCCAACGTGCCGCTGGACGGCGCCGACATCTCCTCCATCACCTACTGCCGCACCGGCGCCGCCGTGCTCGCGCCCGAGCTGGCCGCGCGCTTCGAGCGCCTGTTCGGCCTGCATGTGCACGAGAGCCTGGGCATGACCGAGATGGCCGGCATCTCGACCATCACGCCGCCCGGCGTGAACGGGCCCGCGGGCTGCGTCGGCTTTCGGCTGCCCTATGCGCAGGTGCGCATCGTGGCGCTCGACGAGAACGGCAACGCCAGCGACCGCGAAGTGGCGCAGGGCGAGACCGGCATGGTGCTGTTCAAGTCGCCCAACGTGTTCTCGGGTTTCGTCGATCCGGCCGACAACGCCAAGGCCTTCACCGCCGACGGCTGGCTCGCGACCGGCGACCTGGGCTGGATGGACGCCGAAGAGCGGCTGCACCTCACGGGCCGCTCGAAGGACCTGATCATCCGCAGCGGCCACAACATCGACCCCAAGACCATCGAAGACGCGCTGGGCGCGCACCCCGCCGTGCAGCTGTGCGCCGCCGTCGGCGCCCCCGATGCCTACGCGGGCGAACTGCCCGTGATCTTCGCGACGCTGGTGCCCGGCGCCTCGGCCACCGAAGACGAGCTGCTGGCTTTCACTTCTGCACGCGTCGACGAGGCGCCCGCGCGCCCCAAGTGGGTGTCGGTGATCGCCACGATGCCGATGACCAACGTCGGCAAGATCTACAAGCCCGAGCTGCGCGCCATGGCCGCGCGGCAGGTGGTGGCGGCCACGGTCGCCGAGGTCTGCGCCGCGCTCGGCGTGGGCGATGCGGCCCGGCCGGCGGTGAGCACCGAAGGCGAAAGCCTCGTGCACGTGCAGATCGACGCCGCCACAGCGGGCGCGCAAGCCGCGGCACTGCAGGAACGGCTGCAGAAGGCCCTGGAGCCGCTGCCCTTCAAGACGCGCATCGCGCTGAAGTGACCCCCTGCTTCTTCTTCGACACGATTTTCTGAAACCGAACGGGAGACAAACCATGACCCATCAACCCTCGACCCGCCGCGCCCTGCTGTGCGCCGCCGCCTCGACCGCCGCGCTGTTCGCGCTAGCCCCCGCGCATGCGCAGGCGCCCTACCCGAACAAGCCGATCCGCCTCGTCGTGCCCTTCCAGGCTGGCGGCGCGACCGACGTGCTGGCGCGCGTGCTGGGCCAGAAGATGTCGGCCAGCATGGGCCAGCCCATCGTGGTCGACAACAAGCCCGGCGCGGCCGGCATCATCGGCACCGACACGGTCGCCAAGGCCGCGCCCGACGGCTACACGATCGTGCTGTCGCTGAGCAACTCGCTCATGACCAACGAGTTCCTCTACGAGAAGCTGCCCTACGACACGCAGCGCGACCTCACGCTGGTCTACCAGATCGCGATGGCGCCGCTGGTGCTCGTGGTGCATCCCAGCGTGCCCGCCAAGACCGGCCCCGAGCTGCTGAAGTACGTGGCCGCGAACAAGGGCAAGGTGGCCTACGGCTCGTACGGCGTGGGCGCCTACCCGCACCTGGCCGGCGCGCACATGAGCCTCACGCAGCAGGCCGACATGAACCACGTCGCCTACAAGGGCGAGGCACCGATGGTGCAGGACCTCATCGGCGGCCAGATCCAGATGGCCTACGCCAGCGCGCTCGCGGCCAAGCCGCACATCGACGCGGGCAAGCTCAAGGCCGTCGGCGTGACCGGCGAGCGCCGCATGAGCACGCTGCCCAATGTGCCCACGCTGGCCGAGCAAGGCCTGAAGGACGAGGCCTACCGCGTGACCGGCTGGCTCGCCATCGCCGCGCCGGCCAAGACGCCCAAGGCCATCGTCGACCGCATCGCCGACGAAGTGCGCAAGGCCACGCAGCAGCCCGACGTGCGCGAGCGCGTGGCGGCCATGGGCTTCGAGATCAAGGACAGCTCGCCCGAACTCTTTGCCGCAGCCTGGAAGCAGGAGCGCCCCGTGTGGGAGCGCCTGATCAAGCAGTCGGGCGCCAAGCTCGAGTAACCCCTTTTCCCATTTTTGTCATTCAAGAGGAACAGCCATGAAAGTTCTGGTGCCTGTCAAACGGGTCGTCGATTACAACGTGAAGGTGCGCGTCAAGAGCGACGGCACCGGGGTGGACATTGCCAACGTCAAGATGAGCATGAACCCCTTCGACGAGATCGCTGTCGAAGAAGCGGTTCGGCTGAAGGAAAAGGGCATCGTGACCGAAGTCATCGCCGTGTCCTGCGGCGATGCCAAGTGCCAGGAAACCCTGCGCACCGCGATGGCCATCGGCGCCGACCGCGGCATCCTGGTCGAGACGAGCGAAGAGCTGCAGCCCCTGGCCGTGGCCAAGCTGCTCAAGGCACTGGTCGACAAGGAACAGCCCCAGCTGATCATCCTCGGCAAGCAAGCCATCGATGACGACGCCAACCAGACCGGCCAGATGCTGGCTGCCTTGGCCGACCTGCCCCAAGCCACCTTCGCCTCGAAGGTCGACCTGGCCGGCGACAAGGTCACCGTGGCCCGCGAAGTCGACGGCGGCATGGAAACGCTGACGCTCACGCTGCCCGCGGTCATCACGACCGACCTGCGCCTGAACGAGCCACGCTACGTGACCTTGCCCAACATCATGAAGGCCAAGAAGAAGCAGCTGGACACCTTCAAGCCCGAAGACCTGGGTGTGGACGTCAAGCCCCGCCTGAAGACCCTCAAGGTCAGCGAGCCTCCGAAGCGTGGCGCCGGCATCAAGGTGCCCGACGTTGCCACCCTGGTGGACAAGATCAAGAACGAAGCCAAAGTGATCTGAGGAAGAAACGAACATGACCGCACTCGTCATTGCCGAACACGACCACGCCAGCATCAAGCCGGCCACCCTCAACACCGTGACCGCCGCGCTGGCTTGCGGTGGCGACGTCCACATCCTCGTGGCCGGTGCCAACGCAGCGGAAGCCGCCAAGGCCGCCGCACAGATCGCCGGCGTGTCCAAGGTCATCGCTGCCGACAGCGCCAGCCTGGCTGAGAACCTCGCCGAGAACGTCGCAGCCCAAGTGCTGGCGATCGCCGGCAACTACAGCCACATCCTGTTCCCCTCGACTGCCAACGGCAAGAACGTCGCACCGCGCGTGGCCGCCAAGCTCGATGTGGCGCAGATCAGCGACATCACCAAGGTCGACAGCCCCGACACCTTCGAGCGTCCGATCTACGCAGGCAACGCCATCGCCACCGTGCAGAGCACCGACGCCACCAAGGTGATCACCGTGCGCACGACCGGCTTCGACGCCGCAGCCGCCACCGGTGGCAGCGCCACCGTTGAAACGGCTGAAGGCGTCGCCGACAGCGGCAAGAGCGCCTTCGTGGGCCGTGAAGTCACCAAGAGCGACCGCCCCGAACTCACAGCTGCCAAGATCATCGTCTCCGGTGGCCGTGCCCTGGGCAGCGCCGAGAAGTTCAACGAAGTGATGACGCCGCTGGCCGACAAGCTCAACGCCGGCCTGGGCGCCAGCCGCGCCGCCGTGGACGCGGGCTACGCCCCGAACGACTGGCAAGTGGGCCAGACCGGCAAGATCGTCGCGCCGCAGCTGTACATCGCCGCGGGCATCTCGGGCGCCATCCAGCATCTGGCCGGCATGAAGGACTCGAAGGTCATCGTCGCGATCAACAAGGACGAAGAAGCACCGATCTTCTCGGTGGCCGACTACGGCCTCGTGGCCGACCTGTTCACGGCCGTGCCGGAACTCGTGACCACGCTGTAAGCGGCTGCGACGATGAAGACCCGCATCACCGAACTGCTCGGCATCCGCTACCCCATCATCCAAGGCGGCATGCAATGGGTGGGCCGCGCCGAGCTGGCCGCGGCCGTGTCGAACGCCGGCGGCCTGGGCATTCTCACGGCGCTCACGCAGCCCACGCCCGACGACCTGCGCCAAGAAATCGCGCGCACGCGCACGATGACCGACAAGCCCTTCGGCGTGAACCTCACCATCCTGCCGGCGGTGAAGCCGCCGCCGTACGCCGCGTACGTGCAGGCCATCATCGACAGCGGCGTGAAGATCGTGGAGACCGCGGGCAACAGCCCGAAGGACTTCATCGAGGCCCTGAAGCGCCACGACGTGAAGATCGTCCACAAGTGCACCTCGGTGCGCCACGCACTCTCGGCCGAGCGCAACGGCGTCGACGCGGTGTCCGTGGACGGCTTCGAATGCGCGGGCCACCCGGGCGAGGACGACGTGCCCGGCCTCGTGCTGCTGCCGGTGGCGGCGCGCAAGCTGCGCATTCCGATCATCGCATCGGGCGGCATCGCCGACGGCCGCGGCATGGCCGCCGCGCTGGCGCTGGGCGCCGAAGGCATCAACATGGGCACGCGCTTCTGCGTGACCCAGGAAGCGCCGATCCACGACAACATCAAGCAGGCACTGGTGGCCGCGACCGAGCGCGACACCAAGCTGATGTTCCGCACGCTGCACAACACGGCGCGCGTGTTCCGCAACGCGATCTCCGAAGAAGTGGTGGCCACCGAACGCCGTCCGGGCGGCTGCGAGTTCGAGGACATCCGTCCGCTGGTGGCCGGCGCACGCGGTCGCGCGGCGCTGGAGTCGGGCGAGGTGCACAACGGCGTGGTCTCGGCCGGCCAGTGCATCGGGCTGATCGACGACATCCCGACCTGCGCGGAACTGCTGGAACGCATGGTGCGCGAGTGCCGTGAGCATCTGGACCGCGCCCGCAGCTGGATGAACTGAAGCTCTGCCGCGCTCCCGCCGACGGGGCGCCTTGCCTTGCTCCGCGAATGTCCCCCGGGCTTCGCCCTCTTCCTTTATTTCGCTGCGCAAGGCACCCCATCGACGTGAGCGTTCAGAGCCGCTTCGGACTGGCGCGGCACGGGCCCACGAGGTCCGTGCGCGGCGCATCGCAGAAGCTGCATTTGTTGGCGCTCGCCGAGACTTCGTGCCGCATGAACCGGCTACTTCGCCGGGTTCTTCTCTAGAGTGAATGCCCCTGTCACTCGACACCCCACCAAGGGAAGAAGAAAGGCGCCACCCCCACCACTACCGAGATGCTTGAAGGCTGCTTGCCTCGCGGCAGGTCGTCGTTCCGAAAGCAGCGATGCAGATGCGAGGTATCAAAAGGCGACGGCCGAGGTGTTACTAGCACCCCAGCCGTCTAACCAAGTTCGTGCAACTACCTTGGAAGGAACGCACAAAAATGGCTACCAAGACTATAGCCCGGCCAACTACGCCGGTAGCTTCCGAAGACAACGCCCAAGACCCGGCGGATCTTCTCGAAAACACCCTCTCGCAACTCGAAGCTCTTCTGTGGGTCTGCCACGGGGAAGGCATCGACTGGTGCAGCGGTGACGGGCCTCGACAACTGGACAACGTGCTTTGGCTTGCGGCTGAACTTGCTCACAAGGCGGGAGAGCTGTTTCAGGTGAGCGAGAAGGCGCGACGCGCAGCGCTGGAGACCGGCGGTTAGCGGCTGGTCTGCGGGCTGCTGGGTTCGCGGCGCGCTCCGCTTCTTGCCAGTGAACTGCCCTTCAACGCGGCTGCTCCGACTGCCAGCGGGAAGAAGAGCTAGCCACAAAAGCCGAGGCGATTCAGTTCACCCTGTGCTGTTAGCCTTGCATGGTCGGCAGGGCCTCTGCCACGCCAACTCCGGCCATCGTGCCCAAAATTTTAGAAGTGAACTCACCATGACCAGCCCGCTGTACAACGCCTCCGTTCCCGTCATGCAGCAGATGCTGCGCGCCCTGTCCGACGTGCTCAAGAAGGCCGAAGACCAGGCGACGCAAAGAAATATCGATCCAAATGCGCTGCTGCAGGCGCGGCTGTTCCCTGACATGTTTCCGCTGCTACGTCAGGTACAGATCGCCGCAGACTTCTCCAAGGGCATTGCCTCCCGCCTGGCGGGTGCCGAGGTGCCGTCCTGGCCCGACACCGAGGTCAGCTTCGCCGACCTGCAAGCGTTGATCGCCAAAGCTCTGGCCCATATCGGCTCCTTCAAGCCTGAGCAATTCGATTCAAGCGAGAGCCGCGAGATCGTGTTGCGCCCCGGCACCCCCAAGGAAAAGAAGCTGACCGCAGGCGCATATCTTCTGCACTATGGACTGCCGCAGTTTTTCTTCCACGTGACCACCACCTATGCCATCTTGCGCCACAACGGCATGGAGATCGGCAAGCGCGACTACATGGGTGCCTACTGACCCAAGACGGACAGGCGTTCAGCCACTCTGGCCACTGCCGCTCGAAGTGCAAGCGTGCGGCGTGCTGCCACCGATTCGCGCCTTTGAGCCACCAACGACGGTCCTCCGAGAGGCCTTCATCACCCGATGAAGGCCCCTTGAAGGCGCCGCACCAGAGCCTGGGCCTGCCGGCACTCGAACGCGGTGTTCAACGGCCGGCGTACGGCAGCGACGAGTGATGCACGACGATGCGCAGCTTGCCGGCACCGTCCTTCACGAACGTCCAGGTCTTGTCGACCGTGGTGACCTTGCCGTCCGGGTCGGTGAACAGCACGTTACCCAGCGTGCTGGCCACGTCGCCGTGGATGAGCACGGCACTGTTGGCAATCTCGCATTTAGTCCAGCCCTTCAGGGCGAAGCCGGTGTCGTTGGGAAAGGCAGGGTTGCCGCCCACGAAGTACGCCAGCGCGCCGTCGCGAGCGGTGCGAAAGGTCTGCGGCGATGTCGTGAGCGTCGGCTTGAACAGCACTGCGCCCAGCTGGTAGGCGTAGGCGCTGTCGATGACCTTCTCGGCCAGCGCCCTGGCGGCCGGCTGCCCTCCGCTGGAATTCGCAGCGCTGATGTCGACCAGCGCCTTGCACCAGGCCTGCTGGGCCCCCAGGACTTCCGCTTCCGTGATGCTCCGGTCGACGACTTTCTCCTTGGCGGCGACCGGCAAGATGGCCCCTGCGATCAGGAGGCTGGCGATGGCGCTGGGAATGAATTTTTTCATTTGGGTCTCCAATTGAAGTAGTTGGATACCGGAGCGGCCGGGTGGGTCGAGCCGAGACCCAAAGTGCATCCATACGACATGCACAAGGCATGATGCGCCGGCTGATTTGCTCTGAGTAAAAGATGCAAATGAAATGAATGGTTGTGCATTCGCGAGGTAGCCAGGCGTGCAGGCCGGTCTCGCAACAGACTGAAGCGGGCGCACACGAAGGACGGCGATGCAGCGGTTGCCGACATCTTCTGGCCTCGCGCGAATGAGTGCTATCGGCCAGAACCGGACCTTGGCTCACGCCGCCCAGTTCGCGAACACCCTAAGGTCACCAGGGGCCAACAACCGTCCGTTTTTTTGCGCCGGAACGATTCGGTCACAAGCAGACACTCAACATGGGACAGGTGTCGAACGAAAGCCATCCTCTCGGTCTGCACCAGAATTCCCCCCGATCTGCGAAGACCTCATCACATGCAACAACGTTTTCTGAATGCCTTGCTGGTTGCCCTCATCGCCAGCTTCGGCATCTCTGGCGATCCGGCACGCGCCCAGGCCCAAACGACGCCCAAGGTGCAGCCCGGCGAGGGGCGGCCTTACGAGGTTGTCGACAGCGAGGTATGGGACGTGCCCGATCCGGTTTCAGGCCGCGGCTACCAAGTCTTCATTGCTTTGCCGCCGTCCTATGCGAAGCAGCCGCGGCAGCGCTACCCCGTGCTGTATGTGACTGACGCCGACTACGCTTTCCCGATCGTCCGGCAGTTGGGGCGCCGCCTGAACGTTGAAGGACCTCAGATCGAGGAATTCATCCTCGTCGGCCTGTCTTACGCAAAGGGCGAGGACGGCGCGGTCAGCCGCCAGCGCGACTACACACCGACACCGAACGGCCCCAGCACCGCGCCTGCCAATGCGGTCCACGGTCAGGCACGCGCCTATCAAGAATATCTGCGCAACCAGGTAAAGCCGTTCATCGCCGCTCGCTACCGGGCCGACCCGGCCAGAACAATCTTTCTCGGTCACTCCTACGGCGCCCTGCTTGGGATGCAGATCCTTTTCACCGAGCCCGGCTTGTTCAACGGCTATATCCTCGGCAGCCCATCTCTCTGGTACGACAAGCGACATGCCTTGAAGCTCGAAGCGAGCTACGCCAAACAGAATCGGGACCTGAAGGCGAATGTCTATCTTTATGTCGGCGCCTATGAGGCGCTGCGCAAAGGTGTTCGGCGCTACAACCAGACGGTAGACATGGTTGCCGACAACCAGGCGCTGGAGACGGCGTTACAGAGCAGAAAGTACCCAAGCTTGAAGCTGAAGTCAGCGGTCCTGAACGACGAAGACCATCTCACCGTCGCGCCGCGTGGCTTTACGCAGGGCATGAAGTATCTGCTCTCGGCGCACTGACAAATCACAGCGAACAGACAACTCGTCAACTCTTTGTGAGTGCGTATGTAGGAAGGAGTGAAACTGCAGCCTCACACCATCTTTCTGTGAATCAGCGGAAGCCCGGCTTCGGACAGAAGCAGTCATTCGGCGTCGCCACGCAGTCGCTTGCGAGTTGACTAGGAGAACTACGCCGCACTGACAGCCGGCAACGGGCTCGTCACCACCTCGACCCTTCGAGGTCCGCGGGCCATCTTCAAGCCGGAATCTCGCGCTCCAGTCGGCATAGGAAAGATCGCGCCACTTTTACACCTCGGCAACGCGCACGCAGGTCGCCAAGCGCGTAGACGACGCATTCATCGCTCAGGGCCTCTTGCACTGATCAGATCGCGCACGGCAATGGCCATCACCAAAAGCGCCAAGCCGGCGGCGGTCAGGGTTGCCGCCGCGTAGAAGCTGATCAGGGCCCAGTAAAGGACAGGCTGCTCGACGGCAAGGATGTCAGGTCCTTTGCGGTTGTTGAGCACCCCGGTGCGCACGCTTTCCACCACTTCGATCGCTCCAACAAGGCACCCCCAGCCGATCAAGGCCGCGACGGCGAGGGCTGCCATCGACTGTAGCCACGGCCGTCGGCGGTTCGGGGCATTCGGACGGCCCGTCACGTGCTCACTGCGTTGGCAAACGTCAACCGATTCCCGAAGGAATGCCGAACTGTCACCTCACGCGTGCCCCACCCCGTGTCCTCGATGCCAGGACACGCGTGGCCGTACTGCTTGGCTGCCATCCCGGCATGAAAGCCATCGATTCCGTTGCATGCAATGCGCAGGACTGCACCGCGGCAGGTGCCGCTGTGTTCGGCCAAGTGCTGCACACGGCCTTCGCGCGAAACCTGGAGGTACGGTGGCAGCATAGGCCCAAAGCGATGTTGCTCCACAAGCGTTGTTTCTATTTAGTTAATCTCATGTGCGCGAACTCATCAGACGCACGTTGTCCGTCTCCGGATTATCGAAGGGCCCATCTTCACAATGAAGTACATGAATCGACACTGGGCCCCAGTCGAAATCCGTAGGAATTTTTGATGGTGGGACGGGGATTCACACATCCTAAATGGGCCTTTTCCATTGCCTCGGGGGTGTGTCAATCCATTCCAGCTCCAGCTTTCATGATCGCGCGAAATTGTCGAGAGCAGCGCCCTTTGCGATGGCAAGGCGACCGGCTGCAGTCGGCCAAGAGCGGAAGTTCGTCGGCGCCTCTCAGCTTTCCAGACGGGGCGCGCCTGCTTCCCGCCGCCTTCAATACAGTGAACCGAAAATGACGCCTGAAGAAAGCCAAGCCAATCAGTCGATTCTCGACGGCGTGGAAGCCGTCGGTGGCGGCTACGTGTGGGACGCGGAGGTCTTTGCGGTCACTCTTATGGATGTATCTTTGGCGGACGATAAGGTCATTCCGCTTTGCGGTCTGCGAGGCATCCAGCAAATTGCGCTCGACGCCTCGCGGCTCTCCATTGCGACCGTCGCGGCATTGGCAGGCATCACCGGGTTGCAGTCGCTTGTGCTCGCGCGACGCACCTTCACCGAGAGTCAGCGGAACGAGCTCAGTCGATTGGGGCCTCAGATTGTTGAGGTCGATGACCAGGGCTCGTTGCGGCCACAAGCAGCCACTCGGCGGGCTCATCGAATATGAAAATCGAAGATGGCCAGATCGAGTTCCGGCGCCGCCTCAAGGCTGCTGGCAAGAAGGTAACTGGCCTGATGCCCGGCACCAACGCAGGTTGGCGCAGGAGCAGAGACGATGCAGCCGGGCGATCACTTGACATGAATTCTGGGCGAGCACTTTGCCATCGGCGAGCTCGCCTCGCACGTCGGCATGCCAGCCAAATACCGCGCCATCATGTCGATGTCCGTCTTTGAAAGGGTCGTGCCGTCAGTCGCACCGTATCCGGGCTATCGACCGAAAACTTCCAATCACTGCATGGCCAGGTCCAGACCCATCCAATTGCAAAATTCAAAGGTGAGGAAGAGCACGAGGAACGCTGAAGCGACGAACGCCCCGCCCACCTTGATGGATGTCAGTACCACTGCAGCTGTCTTCTGATTCTTGTCCTTCTGTCCCCGTTCGTAATGCCACTTGACGGCTAAATACATGCCCACGCTGAGCACGAGAACCTTGAAAATAACAAAAGAGATAGGGATTGAATTCATGATTGAAGGGATATCAATGGTGACAGACGGTGAAGTGCCCGAGTGCGGCGAGTAGCTCAATAGACCGATGAAGAAACGGAAATTCAATCAATCAATCTAACGAAACGGTTGCGGTGAGCTAAATGGGCGTCCGCAAGGCGCGTCGAAAGGCACGCAAGACATGGGTCGAAAGGCGGAGCAGTCTGCCTGCACCACAGAAGCACTCTCATCGTGCTGTCGAGTGTTCATCTTCCAGACTGATACGTACAGAACCAGATCGGCTGAAAATTTTCGTATCAGATGCAAGGAGGCCGGTAGTCGCGCCGGGGCGGGCCGACGTCTGATATGACAATCTCTGGAGCGGTCCAGAACGACCGTATCAGAAAGAGATGCCCATGAACCGCTACGAAAAGCTTGCCGACAACATCGCTCAGCGTATTCGCGCGGGTAGCCTGAAGGCGAACGATCGCCTTCCCTCCGTGCGCGAACTGAAGTCGCAAATGGGCATCAGTGCGTCCACCGTGTTCTCTGCTTACTACCTGCTGGAGGCGCAAGGGCTTGTCGAAGCGCGGCAGCGGTCGGGATACTTCGTTCGAGCGGGCGCGGAAATGCCGGCCAACGAACTCGCCGCCAGCGAGCCTGTCCTGCGGTCCATGTCGGTCGACGTCTCGTCGCTTGTCTTTCAGGTCCTTGCACAGGCTCGCGAACGCGACATGGTCCCGCTCGGCTCGGCCTTTCCGTCGCCAGAGCTGTTTCCCTTCGAGCAACTTGCCGCCGGCCTGACGCGAGCGCTCAAGCGGATGGATCCTTGGCAGACCGTCGAGGATTTGTCACCAGGAAACGCCCAATTGCGCCATCAAATCTCCCTGCGTTACGGCAGCGTCGGGATGGATGTTCCTGCGTCTGAACTGGTCATCACCAGCGGGGCGATGGAAGCACTCAATCTTGCGCTCGAATCGGTGACGCAGCCAGGCGACGTCGTGGCGATCGAAACGCCAACCTTTTACGGTGCGTTGCAGGCACTGGAGCGGCGCGGTCTTCGCGCGGTCGAGGTTGAGACCCACCCGCGAACAGGCGTAGATCTCGACTCTCTTGCTCGCGTGATCGACCAGCATCCGGTGAAGGCCTGCTGGTTCATGCCGACCTTCCAGAATCCAATGGGCTGCACCATGAGCGACACAGCCAAAGAGCAACTGGTCAGCATGCTCGCCACCCGCGCCATACCGCTGATCGAAGACGACGTGTACGGCGAGCTCGCGCATGGGGCTCGGAGACCGCCACCAGCCAAGGCCTGGGACCGGGATGGCTGGGTGCTGCACTGCAGTTCTTTCTCGAAATCCCTGGCACCCGGATATCGCATCGGTTGGGTAGCGGGCGGTCGCTTTGCAGCCACTTTGGGTCGCAACAAGTTGATGAGCTCGCTGGCGACGGCACTCCCCTCGCAACTGGCGTTGCAGGAGTACCTGCAACACAAGAGTTTCGATCGTCACCTGCGCGCCCTGCGGCATTCGCTCAGCCGCCAGCAGGCTGCATGCTTGCGATTTATCGATCGATACTTTCCGACTGGAACGCGGGTCACGCGCCCCGAGGGTGGCTATTTCCTGTGGCTCGCGCTGCCAGAAGGTGTCGACTCGCTCGCACTGCACCAGGACGCTCTTCGGCTCGGCATAGGCGTAGCGCCGGGCCATCTGTTTTCAGCCGACCGCCGATACACCCGGCACCTGCGCATCAACTACGGGTATCTCGGCGACCCGCGCTTGGAAGGGGCTATCAGGAGTCTTGGAGATCTCGCCAACGCGCAGCTGAAATCTACAACTGGGAAATCGGAGCCAATTTTCGAGCAACGTTCGTCGAGACCCTAGTTAGCGTCAACGCAGGTCGAGGTCCGCCGCCTTCGACTGACTCTCAACGTCACGCGCGCCGCTTCTGTCCAGTCGCGGCTTAAAGAACCCGCAGCACCTCAAACTGCTGTCGGATTGGAGCGACCTGTATCGACACCTCATCACCCTCGCATTTGCCCAGCATTGCCCTGCCCAAAGGGGCTTCGCTGCTGATGACCTGAACAAGCTGGGTGCCGCTGACCAACGTCATGCTGCCCCCATCCGGGCCGAGAAAGAGCTGTTGCTGCTTGTCGTCGGAATCGACCAGGCAGACCAGCGAGCCGAGCTGTATGCCTTTGATGGCGTCGTAGGGACGCGGGCGGAATCGGCGCCAATTGGCCATCGCCTGGCGTATGGCTTCGGCGCGCCGAGCTTGGCCGGTGGCCAGGTAGGCGGCTTCGAGTCCCAATGTGTCGTATTTGTTTTCGGCGATGTTCTCTTCGTGAGTCGCCGTTTCATGGGCTGCCCGCACTGCCTGTTCGGCTTGCAGCAGGTCTTCGGCGAGCCGTTCCAGCACCTGCTGTTGCAGCAAGAATTTATCCATGACGAAAGGTCGGTATCTCTAACAAGCGGGGGCAGGTTTTGATTATGAGGGGCTCCAGAAGCCTTCGAGGCTTCTGTTGGCTGCAGGTTAACTTCAGCTAGCTTCCGAAGACAACGCCCAAGACCCGGCGGATCTTCTCGAAAACACCCGCTCGCAACTCGAAGCTCTCCTGTGGGTCTGCCACGGGGAAGAGATCGACTGGTGTAGCGGGGATGGACCTCGGCGACTGGACAACCTGCTCTGGCTTGCGGCTGAACTGGCTCGCAAGGCAGGGGAGCTGTTTCAGATGAGCGAGAAGGCGCGACGCGGAGCGCTTGAGACTGGCGGTTAGCGGCTGGTCTGCGGGCTGCGGTTTTCGCGGCTCGCCTGGGCAAACCGTCAACTGCCTGACGAAGTCACCGGACCCATCGCACGTCCCTCATACGCCAACAGGATCTGCGGCTTCGCTGCATCCAGATCCGACTGCGACGCGAGGGACAGTTCCAGGTCACCCGTTCCCCAATGTCCTTGCTGCCTGACATCCCGTCCGTTCGGCGGTAGCGGCAGCACTTGGGCTGGGTCGACGTGCAGGTACAGAAGCAAGCGCGCCTTCTGCGGCACCACGGTGGCAAAGTTCTTCAGGCGCTTGAAGGCCACGTACAACTTCAGCTCTTTACGTTGGACGTCGTCGCCCAGCGAGAGCACATGCCCCTCGAGCGACGCCAGCAGCTCGTTCAAGTGGGGCGGAAGCAAGGGCAACCATTCGGCAAACGACCGATCTCCCGTCACTGGCTTCGCCACACTGGCCTCCACGGGCGGAGGCTTCGGCACTTTCACCGTCTTGGCCACCGACGCACGGCCGCCGTTCGCGCTGGCGGCGTTGGCCTGTTCCAGCAGGAGCAGCTCTTCGCCAAAGCGCCGATAGCGGATCAGCTCGATATTGCGGTTGATCTGTTGCACCGCATGGCCGTCGTACTTGGTGAAGTCGGCCGCGATACACACCAGGCGCGGTGCCGTCCAGTCGATGGCATCGGCCGCCGGCTTGCCCAGCTTGTCCATCACCAGTAGCTTGAACTCGGCCTGGTGGTCCATCAGCCAGTCCAGGTAAAACAGGCCCTGGTTGATGACGTTCTCACCGACCGATCGCTTGTATTCCAGGATCACCGGGCAGTTGTTCTCGTCCAGGCCCAGCGAGTCGATTCGCCCAGCGTGGGTCTTGCCGGTGAAGTACTCGGTGGCCAGGAAGCGGATGCCGAGCAGCGTGTCGAGGTTGGACTCGATCAGGGTCTGGAGTGGCTTCTCGAGGTCGGAGGCGTCGCCTTGTAGTTCGAAGGCGCGGCCAGAGTTGAGGCGGAAGAGTTTGATGTCGCTCATGGCAGATCGCAGCGCAGAAGTCGTTCATTGGGCGGCGCACCGCGCAGTTCCAGGCGCAGCCACGGTGACTTCTGCAACTCTGGCGGCGGTTGCGTCGTGGTGGTCACGATGTATTGGAAGGCCGAAGAAGACTCACCCTCCAGCTTGCGCACCACGTCAAACAGCTGGTGGTAGACGCTGAGCCCCAGATCGGCCTCGCGCGGGCTGTCGTGCAGCAGGAACGCGGGCAAGCGTGTCGCGCCTTCCATGCTCATGCACATCACCGCCAGATCGAAGGCGATCACCTTCAGCGATTCGATGGCGGCAGTGGAGCGCTCGCCGCCCCACTGCACGGCCAGCTTCAAGCCATTGCCGTCGAGGCCGACCCGCCCCGAGGCGGTCGGCCCGACCACCGCCCGGATCACCGCATCAAAGTAGGTGGACAAGCGGGCGAAGACAGCGGCCTGCTGTTCGCGGAAAGCCCCCAAAGCGTCGCGTTTGGCATCGATCTGCGCCTGCAACTGCGCGACCTGCGTCTGCGCTTGCTCCCACGCGGCCCATTCGCGTTCCAGACGCTCGATATCGTCAAGATTCTTCTTGCCCTGGCGCCAGGCCGATGAGCGGTTGTCGCTGAGTTTTTCTGCCTGGGTCAGTGCTTGCCGCAGGGCGTCACGCCTGGCGCGCTCCAACGGCAGCTGCTGGTCCAGCGAGGCGGCCTGCTGTTTCACCGCATTGATCTCTTCCTGCTTTGCATCGACCTGCCGCTTCAGCGCGTCGTGCCGTTCGCGCAAGGCGGCCAGGTCCGGCAATTCGCGCGACAGCTGACACCCCTCTGCCAGCACTCGGTCGATAGGCACTTCACAGACAGGGCAAGTGGGCACCTCCGCATCCCGGATCTGCGCCGAAGCGCCGGGCAACTCAGCGCGGAGTTGCCGCAGCAACGATTCGTGCAAGGGCAGGCTGCTGTTCAGCACGGCCCTTTGCTTGTCGAGTTCAGCAACTTCTTGTGCGGCATCGCGCGCCCGCTGCCGCAGATCGCTCAGATTCGACACGTCCACGGAGGGGTCGACCTTTGCGGCTTGCGCCAGCTTCTGTCGTGCCGCCTGGCGCAGCACTTCGAGGCCCAGGCGGCCGTCGGGGACTGACGTCGCAGACAGCCCCACCGCGCGCAGCACTTCAGCATGCAATTGCCCGCAGGCCCATTGCCAACGCCCAACCTCGGCGAGCTTGGCCTTGTGCGCTTCTACCTGCGTGCTGGCTGCGGCCTGCAGTTCGATTTCTTCAGGAGAAATGGCCGCGATCAGCACCCGCATCGCATCTTGCAGGCGGCCGCGGGACATGGACCGGGTCGGCGAGTCCGAATCTGACTCGGCCGCGCGCCAGTCCAGCACATGGTCGAAGCGGCATTCCTGGTCGCGCGTCAACCAGGCGAGCGCCACGCGCCAGGCGTCATGCTGATGATCCACAGGCATCAGGTCCGCCACCCGGGCAGTGAGCACCTGCTGCTCGATGGCGTCGAGCAAGGGTGCAATGCCGGTGGGCTCGGTCAAGCGGTCAAAAAGCTGCTCTGGCGAAACCCCTGCGACCGCGAAATGCCCCCGCCCCACCCCGAGAGGCCGCAGCACCGCCCAGGGCGTGCCGCTCAGCATCACCTCGGCCGACACCCAGCCGTTCAGGAAGACAGCACCAATGCTCAGCCGCTGCGCGTCCGGGGCAAAGCGATCCTCCCCCAGGCAGTAGCGAAGCAAGCGGCAGAACAGCGTCTTGCCCGCGCCGTGCCCCAACTCGCCAGATTCGACCAAGCCACCCATATCGGCTGGGTCGGGCGACCAGATGAAATTCAGGCCCGGCCGCAACTCGATGTCGCGCACGACCTGGCCTGGCTCCTTCCAGAGAGTGAGCCGGCGCACCCACAGCGCCGGCAGTTCACCGCCCGGCGGCAGAGTGACCGAGAGCGGTGCAGGGGCGAACAGATCAGGCTGCGCGGGCATGAACGAAGTCCACTGTTGAAGGGGGCAGCAAGGGCAACAGCGCCTCGACGCCATGAGTCCGCAAGTACGCCGCCACCCAGCCGGCGCGGCCATCAGGCCAACCTGTCGTGTCCACGCGATCCGCCCCAGCCCCCAAAACCCAGGTGGCCTGCGGGCTAGCGTCAGACACCACCAAGTCGCCACGCGCCCGCAGACCGGCGAGCGCACGACGCCAATGGGTATTGACGGCCGGTTGCAAGGCGACCACCGATGCCGGCAAGGGCTCGGCTTCAGCACCCACCAGACGACACCATTGGGCGGCGTCTTGGGCAGGTAGTGCGGCAGTGAAGAGGCGCGGCTGAAGGCACAGCACGACGGCCAGCCGAGCCTGATCTTGGGGCATGGGTTGGCCCCAGGCTTTCAGCACGGCGATGAGCTGCGCTGCTGATGCGTGCTCGTCGGATTGGCGACTTGTGGCCCATGCGCCAGTGGGCAGCGCAGCCCAATCGGGATGCACGGTGGGCAGAAGAGTGGACAGATTCGCTTGCTTGCTTCGAGGCCGGTCACGTGACGTCTTCACTGCCGTGGTCGGTGTCTTGACAGCACGGTGGAGCAGGACGCTTGCGGTTTCGTCAGTCGGACCTTCTTGTGCCAGTTGACCGCGGAACGCCTTGGCAAGGGTCAACGGGATGAGACGCTGAATGTGCGCAACAGCAGCAGCGTGACGGGCTTCAATTCGGTCGGCAAGTCTAAAGAGAGCCTTAACGCGGCGGACGATTTCAATTTGCTCTTCGACAGGCGGCAATGGCAACGGTGTGATCTTCATCGAGCCGACATTGAAGTGCGCCTGAGCAACACCTACTTGATTCGAGCGCACAAAGTCTGCAGCAAAAGATGAGTTCATAACAATGCACCCGTAGTCCGACATCAGCTCGGAGGAGGGTCGCGCAATCACAAGATCGGAACAGTTGGCCTCCTTCAATTCAGGCGGGACAACGCAGCACACCCCCGGGGCGCCAGATCGAACTATCGCGAGGTCTCCAGGGCGCAGTGATGACTTGGAGATTTGGCGATGGAAAACATCGCTCACATACAAGAGCCCCTTGGGGTCAAACTTGAATGCGCGGACGTTCATCGATCTGAGAAATGGCACGCCCGTAGCTAGGTATTGGTCCGCCATCTTTCCGACATAGCCCACCGTGATTTCGGTACAAACATCTTTGAATGTGACCAGTCGCCATCCGTCTGGCAAAGGGCCATTCCGTTTGCCGGATGTTTGACCCCGAACATCTACTGTGAGGAAACCTGACGTTGCAGCGCGCAGAACCGCTTGTCGAAACCGCTTGAGCAACGGCGGAATGACATCCAGGCGGTCCTTGCAGGCTTGGATGCGGGCCAGCAGGGTGTCGAGTTGGTCGGTAATGCGGATTTGCTCCGCCGCAGGTGCCATAGGAATACTCAGTGAACGCAACTTTTCCTGTGGAATGTTGCGCATCGAGAGCTGGTTTCCAGTAGACGCAGCTTGGATGGCTTGGCGCAATTGGGGCGTCTTCAACGCGTAGTTGATCCATCGCTTTGCAGGCTCATCGACGACCAGCCTCAGCACCTTGTCGCTCAAATAGAGGCGCTTCTCGATCGAGCCGACAATCACGCTCGCGCCAACGAGCTCGATAGTGTTGGCTCGTGATATCAAAAGATCGCCAGAGCGGATCCGATTTCGTTCGTTGAGCAGCGTGTCTTTGGGCAGTGTCTTGCTTGCCTCTTCGTTGAATCGGCCCCAGGTCACCGCGCTGATCTTGACGAGTCCAGCTTCACCCGCGGTGGGTGGCCGCTCCTCACACTTGACGTTCTGCCCCGCTTCAATTGTTCGCAGCAATGTGCCAAGCGGGATGACGCCCCATCCAGCCGGTAACTCACTCATCTTTGTCTTTCTCGTCCAACAACAAACCCCGCCGCGCCAACCGCTCCCGCGCCTCCACCAGCGCCGCATGCAATTGCCGCTCCAACTCCGCCTTCGGCGGCAGCTCCGTCCAATACTCCGCCACAGTGATCCCGTCCTTGTGCATCTGTAGCAACTCCACCTGCTCGCGGCTGGATTCGGCACACAGGATCAGGCCGATGGGCGCTTCTTCACCGGTCTGGCGTTCGTGCTTGTCCAGCCACTTGAGGTACAGCTCCATCTGGCCTTTGTGCGCAGCCTTGAAGCGGCCAAGCTTGAGTTCAATGGCTACGAGTCGGCGCAGCCGGCGGTGGAAGAACAGCAGGTCGAGGTAGAAATCTTCCCCATCGATGACCATGCGCTTTTGCCGTTCGACAAACGCAAAGCCGCGCCCCAGTTCCAGGATGAAGGCTTCGAGCTGGCGCAGGATCGCGGCTTCGAGGTCGGCTTCGTCATGGCCCTGGCGCAAGCCCAGGAAGTCCAGAAAGTACGGATCTTTGAAGACCAGCGCAGGCGATGCAACCAGCGCTGTCGTCTGGGATGCGGCGATTTCCGTGCGCTCGAAGGCCTTGCGCTCGATCTCATGGCTCAGTTCCCGCACACTCCATCCATCCCGCGCAGCACACTGGGCATAGAAGGCGCGGGCCTCGGGTGTCTTGAGCGCCACGATGGCTACCAGGTGGCTCCAGCTCAATTGTGTCGACAGCGTCGACACAATCTCCGCGTCGGGGAAAGCCTCTGCGAACTTCACCATTCGGCGCAGGTTGCGGGATTCGAACCCGCGGCCGAATTCCTGCGCCAGCTGCTGGCCCAACTGGTCGAGCAAGCGGGCACCGTAGCCGGCACGCTCGCCGCCCAGCACTTCGGAGGCCAGGCGGTGCCCGACGGTCCAGTACAGCCGGGTCAACTCGGTATTGACCGCGACGGCCAGGCGCTGGCGGCTGGCGCTGATCAGCGCGCGCAGCTCGGCGTGCAGGTTGTCCGGTGGAGCGCCGGCCACAGCTGTTGTCACCGTATTCATGCCTGGGTCTCGACGGCCTGCGGTTCGTCCAAGGGCAGGTCGTCCAGCGCCGCATCGGGGTCTTCGCCCAATTCCTCCAGCAAGGCCCGCAATTCGGCCATGGCGTCGCCCAGCTCACGCTGCAGCAGGCGAGCCACCATGGCCGGGTCGTCGCGCTGGGCGTCGGCGGTTTCAGCGCTGTCGTCCTTGAGCCAGCTGATGTCGAGGTTGTCGCCGCGTTGCGCGATCTGTTCGCGCGCGAAGCGGCGCCAGCGGCCTGTCGCGCCGGTGTCCTGACGTGCGGCCAACGCAGCGGGGCCGCCGGAGGGATCGTCTCCAAACACGTCTTCAAACTTGTCGCGCGGGCGCTCGGCGGGGGCATCGTGCAATGTGCGGAAGTAGTCGCGCGTGAAGGGCGTGCGCTTGCCGAACTGCGGCATGTTGGCACGCATGTCGTAGACCCACACCTCCTTGGTGTTGCCCTTGTCGGTCTTGCCGCGGGTGAAGAACAGCACGTTGGTCTTCACACCCTGGGCATAGAAGATGCCGGTGGGCAGGCGCAGGATGGTGTGCAGGTTGCACTTGTCCATCAGGTCGCGGCGGATCTCGGTGCCGATGTTGCTTTCGAACAGCACGTTGTCGGGCAGCACCACGGCAGCGCGCCCACCCGGCTTCAGCGCACGGTAGATGTGCTGCAGGAAGGCGAACTGCTTGTTGCTGGTCTCGAAGGTGAGGTCGCCACGCGTGGGCAGGCCGCCGCCTTTCTTGGTGCCAAAGGGTGGGTTGGAGAGGATCAGCGTGGCGTTCGGCAACTGGTTGTGGTCATCGCTGAGCGTGTCGCCATAGATCACTCCGCCTTCGATGCCGTGCAGCAGCATGTTCATCAACGCCAGGCGGTGCGTGTCCTGCACCAGCTCCATGCCAAAGAAGGTTTCCTTGGCGTAGCGGCGCTGATGGGCATCGGTCAGGCTGTCGAAGTCGTTGTGATGACGCAGGTAGTTGTTGGCAGCGATCAGGAAGCCGCAGGTGCCGGCCGCCGGATCCTGGATCACGTCGCCCAGCTGCGGCTGCATCACCGCAACGATGCTGTCGATCAGATGCCTTGGCGTGAAGTACTGGCCGGCGCCGCTCTTTTTCTCGCCGGCGTTGCGCTCCAGCAGGTCTTCGTACATGTCGCCCAGGTCGTCGCGTTCCACGCTGTACCAGTCCAGGCTGTCGATGTCGGTGACCAGCTTGCTCAGTGTGGCGGGCTTGGTGATGAAGGTGTTGGCGTTGGCGTAGATTTCCTGCACCGCGCCGCGGCCGCGCAGGCCGTAGTCGAGCAGCATCTCCTTGTAAAGGTCGAGCCGTTCGGGGGCGGAGGCGCTGAGCAGGTCGTCCCAGCGGGTGCCGGGTTGTTCGACCGGGGGCTCGGACTTCTTGGGTCGCGTCCACACCTTGAGCCGGTCTTCCTGGCCGGTCTCCTTCATCATCTTCAGGAACAGCAGGTAGGTCAGTTCGCTCAGGTACTGGTGGTAGGTGACGCCGTCGTCACGCAGCACGTGGCACAGCGACCAGAGCTTGGCGCCGATGTCGAGCGCGGCAGAGTGGTTGGTCATGGGGTAGCAGGGGGTCAGTAGAGGTCAGCGGTTGGCCGATGATGGCGAGGCCCACAGCGCGTCGTTGAAGGCCTCCAGCACGGGCTGGAGCTGGCCGTTGAAGACTTTGTCGAGGCGGTTGAAGCCGCCGCCTTCGCGCTTGAAGATGAGGTCGGGGTCGTCGAGAGCGGCGCGGTCCACCAGCACGTTGGCTTTGGTCTGTGCCGCGATGCGTTTGAGCCAGTCGCGCTGCGGTGTACTCCAAGGCTTGCCGCCGGGCGGGTGCGCCAGCAGGTGTTGCAGCGCGTGGTCCACCCGCTCGGCGTAGGGCACCAGCGCGTCGCCGATGGCGGCCTGGCGGATATAGCCGACGATGCGCGCGGCGATGTCCTGGTTGGTCAGCTCGCGCCAGGCCGAAGCGAGGCTGGTTTCGGTGAAGCCGGCGCGGTCCAGGGTCAGCACCAGCTCGCGCAGCTGGGCACGGGTCAGTTCACGCGGGCGGGTGAGCACGGTCACCAAGGCCGGAATCTGGTTGCCCTGGGCCCGGATGAAGTCGCCGAACGCGCGGAGGTAGTCGTCTGGCTTCTGGGCCTTGCCGTAGCCGCGGTCGGCACGCTCAAAGCGGTCGGCATGCTCTGACACATACATCTCGCGTTCGGGGCCATCGCCGCGGCGGTCCAGCAGTTCGCCCAGCTCCGGGTTTTGAACGAACCATGCGGCCACATCGGTCAGGGGCATGGCCTTCAGTTTCTGGATGAAGGCCTGCACGGGCATGCCGGCTTTGGCTTCGAAGTCTTGCCGGTCGTTGTCAGACAGGTGACGCTTCTTGCGCTGCAGCTTGGCCAGGAACTGGTCACGCACCAGGGCGGTGGCGGCTTCGTCCTTGAGCGTTGCCAGCTCCTGGGCAAGTTGGCTGAAGCTGATTTTCGGGTTCACGACCACGGGTTGCATGGCCGTCATGTCGCCGATAGCCTCGAAGATGCGCACGGCGTCGAACACGCGGAATGCATCCTTTACGTCCGTACCGCCGAAGTCGCACAGCCGCGTGGCGCGGCCCAACATCTGATCGAACAGAATCCGGCTATTCACTTGCCGCAGGAAAACCAGGTTGCAGATCTCGGGCACGTCCACGCCGGTGGTCAACAGGTCCACCGTCACGGCAACGTTGGGCAGGCGTTCGTTCCTGTAGCGGCGGATCAACTGCAGCGGCTTGTCGGCCGCGCCAGTGATCTTGATGACGGCGTCGTCTTCCACTGCACCGTACTGCGCGGCAAAGGCCTGCTTGAGCAAGTCCACGACCATGTCGGCATGACTGTCGCTGACGCAGAAGATCAAGGTCTTGCGGCGCGACGCGGGGTCCAGCTCCTGCGCCAAATAATTGCAAACTACTTCATTGAACGCTCGCGTGATGACCTTGCGGTTGAAATCGTCGACCTTGAGCTTGATCTCGTCCGGCGCCTTGAACAGGTCGATCTGTTGACGGCCTGTGTTGTAGACCTTGACTTCCTCGCCAGCCTTCCAGGCGATGCCTTCGCTGGACAAGTGCGTGTGCACCTGGATGGGCGGTTCATAGTCCACCAGCCAGCCATCGACGACGGCCTCGCGGTACCCGTAGGTGAACACCGGCGGCCCGAAGATCTGGGTGGTGTGCAGCGCTGGCGTGGCGGTGAGCCCGACCTTCACCGCGTCGAAGTGGTCCAGCACACGCCGGTATTTGGAAACGTAGTCGTCGTAGCCACGGAAGCTGAGCTCGGTGTCCGACAACTCACGGTCCAGCAGGTAACCGCGATGGCATTCGTCGACAACGATGCAGTCGTACTGGTCGACGGGAGGCGGTGGCTCACCCTCGGCGGTGTACAGAACACGTTGCACCATGCCCTGGATCGTGGCCAGGTGGACGGCGGTGTCGGCGTCGGGCCGTGGGGCATCCAGCTCCTTGATGCCGAAAATATCGGCGAAGGTCTGCAGGCGCTCCATCCGCGTGTCCTTGAAGGCGTTCGCGGCCTGCTCGCCCAGGGCTGAACGGTCGACCAGAAACAAGATGCGGCGAAAGCGCTTGGCCTTGAGCAGGCGGTAGATGAGGGCAATGCAGGTCTTGGTCTTGCCGGTGCCAGTGGCCATGGCCAGCAAGACGGCGCGCTGGCCCTCGTGGATGCTGGCCTCGGTCGCCCGGATGGCGTTCTGCTGGTAGGGGCGTAGTGGAAAACCGTAATCGAATGGCGCATTGGCGAGTTCGGAGTGCGCGCGGTCTTCGTCCCGCTCCATCAGCGCGCTCAGGCCTTCGGGCGTGTACCAACCGTCCAGTGCATGGCCGAGGTTTTCCGGGCGCCGCAGGTCACAGAACCAGACGCCGCTTTTCTCGGCCAACTGCCGTAGGTAAGGACGGCCGTTGGCGGAAAAGACAAAGGGGATACGGAACTCGGCGTTGGCGCCGAAGTTGTCTGCAGGAAGTTCCACCTCGGGTGATGCACGGAAGCCACGGCTGTAGCGCTTGGCTTGTTGCAATGCAGCGGAGACGTCGATGTTCTTGCGCTTGGCCTCCACGATGGCGACCGGCGTGAGGCCGATGAACAGCGCGTAGTCGGCAAGCCCAGTCTCGGTGGGCCATTCGGCAATGGCGAGATTCTGATCACGTTGAGGCCGGGCACCCTTGGCGAACGTCAGCTGTGCCGAGTCGACCGTCCAGCCCGCGCTGGTCAGTTGGTCGTCGATGAGCTTGCGCGTGTCGCCTTCGCTGATCTGAATGACCGCTGCCGCCGAGTTTGCGGCTGCCACGAGCCTGGCGATGGCTTGTGGTGGCTCTGCACCGGCTTGGGCCTGGAGCAGCTCCAGTCGCTGGAGCAGTGCGGACTTGGCCGATTCGGCCTCCGTGGCCATGTTCTCCCAGAAGGCGCGATCTTCTTCGGCGCGCCTGATCTGTGCCTGCGCCTGATCGATCACCTGCGCCGCATCCTGATGCGTAGCTCGGTACTGGGCCAGTTCGACCCGAAGTGCGTTGAGTTCAGCCGTGAGTTCCACGCTCTCGTTCGCCGGTGGCACGGGGGGCAGGAACGGGCCGGACTTGAAGGCGGGATCCTTGAAGGTCCGGTGGAACCACACGCCCAGCTGCCACGTGAGCCGGAGGCTGAGCAACGCGGTGCGGTGGTCGCCGCCAAAACTGTGGTTCGCGTTGTTGCCCGACCTGCGGACCTGCGCGAACAACGCCCCGACCTCTCGCGGAACGATGCCCTGGTCCTGCAGACGGCGAAGCAGGTCGACCTGCTTTTCTTCGGGAGAAGTGAAAACCCCGACGTTCGAAGCTGCGAGTTGCGCGAGCAATTCCGTCAGTTGGCGCAGCTTCAGGAGGCACGTATTCGGATCGTCTGCGAAGTAGCGCTCAGCGAGCATCCCGAGGCGTACGAGCTGCTGGTCGTGCGCCTTGAGATATCCAAAGTTCGATGCCTTATCGCCCTGCATATCAGGCCATTTCAGCTCGAAGGCTGGCGTTGCTTGCGGGGTGCCTTAGCAGGGCCCCTGTCTGTAGACGCGGCGCGCGATGCGGCGATGCCGTGATCACGGCAGTAGCTGAGAACCATGACTTCGAGCATGGACGCGACGCTGCGTCTCTCCGCCTCTGCGGCAGCGGACAGCGCGGACTTCACATCGGGAGGCACTCTTGCACTGACCACCTCCGTCTTCGTTACAGCCAATGCAGAACTCCTGTGTGAAAAACGCTAGCGTTCTGCAATGGTAGCTCAACCCAGATCGAGAATTTCCTTGGAAATCAATACAGGTCGATTGACGCCTCGGTGGGGAACTGCGACCGCTAAAAATCTCGAATGGCCCGACTGCATCCAGTCTGAAGCGAACATCTGCAATCCACCACAGCGGTCAGCCCGCCAACGTCACAGCCGCACTCATCGTGCGCAGGGCATCGGGTGCTCCCCGCAGCGAAACCAAGGAGGAGGCCGCAGGCCGGGGGACATTCGCGGAGGGGAGTACCCGGCGGCCTGCGCACGCGCCCCGGACAAGCGTCCAGAACAAGGCCACAGCTAAGGAAACCCCCGATATATGAATGGTCATTGACCCCCTAGCATCGAGCGCTGCTCGCCTGTCAAGGTGTACGGATCGCGTCCCGGCGTCCGCCCGGTGACCTGGCGCCTGCCTCAGCTGCCCTTTCTGCGATGACAACTCCTCCCGAGTCCGGCCCCATGCTGGACGCCGCCAGTCCCCTCCCCCCCGACATCGAAGCCGCCGACGAACCCACCAAGGTTCCCCTCGCCATCGAAGACTGGCTCACGGTTCTCATCATGGGCGCGCTGGCGCTCATCACGTTTGCCAACGTCATCGTGCGCTACTTCACCGACTCGTCCTTCGCGTGGACGGAAGAGTTCTCGGTGTTCCTCATGATCATGCTGGCGCTGGTGGCCGGCTCGGCCGCGGTGGCGCGCGACCGGCACATCCGCATCGAGTACTTCTCGGAAAGCGGCTCCATGGCGCGGCGCAAGCGCCTGGCCCAGTTCGGCGCGCTGATGATCGCCATTTTGTTCGCGCTGATCGGCGCGCTCAGCATCCGCATGGTGTGGGACGACTACCGCTTCGAGGAAACCACGCCCGGCATCGGACTGCCGGCCTGGTGGTATTCGATCTGGCTACCCATCGTGTCGTTCGCGATCGCGGGGCGCGCCATCGGCCTGATGGTCCGCCGTGGGCGCAAGACGAACTACAAGTCTGACGACAACAGCAGCAGCAAGAAGGGCGACGCCAAGTGATCGCCACCCTGCTCTTCGTCGCCTTCGTCGTGATGATGCTGGTGGGCGTGCCCATCGGCGCCGCGCTCGGCCTGGCGGGTGCGGCCTGCATCGCGCTGGCCAACGCCGACGCGCAGTGGTTCGGCCTGCTGGCCGTGCCGCAGAACTTCTACGCCGGCCTGGGCAAGTACCCGCTGCTGGCGATTCCGATGTTCGTGCTGGTCGGCTCCATCTTCGACCGCTCGGGCGTGGCGCTGAGGCTGGTCAACTTCGCCATCGCCATCGTGGGCCGCGGCCCCGGCATGCTGCCGCTGGTGGCGATTGCGGTGGCGATGTTCCTGGGCGGCATCTCGGGCTCGGGCCCGGCCAACGCCGCCGCCGTGGGCGCGGTGATGATCGCGGCCATGAGCCGCGCCGGCTATCCGGCCGCTTACTCGGCCAGCGTGGTGGGCGCCGCGGCGGCCACCGACATCCTGATTCCGCCGTCGGTCGCGTTCATCGTGTACTCGGTGCTGGTGCCCGGCGCCTCGGTGCCGGCGCTGTTCGCGGCCGGCATGATCCCCGGCGTGATGGCCGGCCTGGCGCTGATGATTCCGGCCGTGTGGCTGGCGCGCAAGCACAAGATGGGCGCGCTCGAATCGACGCTGCCGCGCCCGCCGTTCTGGAAGAGCTTTCGCGAAGCGATCTGGGGCCTGGCGGCGCCGGTGCTCATCCTGGGCGGCATGCGCGCGGGCTGGTTCACGCCCACCGAAGCGGCCGTGGTGGCGGTGTTCTACGGCCTGTTCGTGGGCATGTGCATCCACCGGACGATCAAGGTGCGCGACCTGTTCGTGATCTTGCGAGAGTCGGGCGAGCTGTCGGCGGTGATCCTGCTGGTGGTGTCGCTGGCGGGCATCTTCGCGTACTCGCTGTCGACGCTGGGCGTCATCGATCCGGTCACGCGCGCCATCGTGAATTCGGGGCTGGGCGAGTACGGCATCCTGGCGCTGCTGATCCTGCTGCTGATCACCGTGGGCATGTTCCTGGACGGCGTGTCGATCTTCCTGATCTTCGTGCCGCTGTTGCTGCCCATCGTGCAGCACTACAAGTGGGACCCGGTGTGGTTCGGCGTGATCCTCACGCTGAAGGTGGCACTGGGCCAGTTCACGCCGCCGCTGGCCGTCAACCTCATGGTCTCGTGCCGCATCGCCAAGGTGCGCATGGAAGAAACCGTGCAGTGGGTGGGCTGGATGCTGTTCTCGATGTTCGTGGTGATGGTGCTGGTGATCGCCTTCCCCGAACTCGCGCTCTGGCTGCCGCGCAAGCTGGGCTACTGATTTTTTCGATCCATCGACAGACAAAGAGGAGACCTCTCTTATGAAATTCCGCCGCACCCTGCTGGGCCTTGCCGCCGTCGCCGCCACGCTCGGCCTGTTCTCGACCGGCGCGATGGCGCAGGCCACCTACAAGCCCGAGTACAAGATGTCGCTGGTGCTGGGCCCGCCCACGCCGTGGGGCCAGGCCGGCAAGATCTGGGCCGACCTCGTGAAGGAGCGCACCCAGGGCCGCATCAACATCAAGCTGTACCCAGGCGTGTCGCTGATTCAAGGCGACCAGACGCGCGAGTTCAGCGCGCTGCGCCAGGGCGTGATCGACATGGCCGTGGGCTCGACCATCAACTGGTCGCCGCAAGTGAAGCAGCTCAACCTGTTCTCCATGCCCTTCCTGATGCCCGACTACGCGGCCATCGACGCGCTCACGCAGGGCGAGGTGGGCAAGGACATGTTCAAGACGCTCGACAAGGCCGGCGTGGTGCCTCTCGCCTGGGGCGAGAACGGCTTCCGCGAAATCACCAACTCGAAGAAGCCGATCAAGTCGCCGGCCGACATCAAGGGCATGAAGATCCGCGTGGTGGGCTCGCCCATCTACTCCGACATGCTCACCGCGCTGGGCGCCAACCCCACGCAGATGAGCTGGGCCGACGCGCAGCCCGCGCTCGCCAGCGGCGCGGTCGACGGCCAGGAGAACCCGCTGTTCCTGTTCACCGTGCTCAAGATGCACACGGTGGGCCAGAAGTTCGTCACCACCTGGGGCTACGTGGCCGACCCGCTGGTGTTCGTCGTGAACAAGGAAATCTGGGCCTCGTGGACGCCGGCCGACCAGGCCATCGTGCGCCAGGCCGCGCTCGATGCCGGCAAGCAGGAAATCGCCATCGCGCGCAAGGGCCTGGTCGAAGCCGACAAGCCCGTGCTGAAGGACATCGCCGCCATGGGCGTGACGGTGACCAACCTCACGCCGGCCGAGCGCGACGCCTTCGTGAAGGCCACGCGCCCGGTGTACGACAAGTGGAAGTCGACCGTCGGCGTCGACCTGGTGGCCAAGGCCGAGAAGGCCATCGCCGCACGCGCGAAGTAAGCCGCGCATCGCCGTCGGTGGATCGGGGTGGCATGACAATGTCGCCATGCACACCCTGATCATCGACACGGACCCCGGCGCGGACGACGTGATCGCGCTGCTGTTCGCCCTGGCGGCGCCCGAATCGCTGGCGATTCAGGCGCTGACCACGGTGGCAGGCAATGTCCCCCTGGCCAAGACCTCGCGCAACGCGCGCCTGGCCTGCGAATGGGCCGGACGGCCGGAGCTTCCGGTCTACGCCGGTGCCGAGCGGCCCCTGCAGCGCACACCGATCTACGCCGCCAACATCCACGGCCGAGAAGGCCTCACCGGCGTGACCGTGCACGAGCCCGCCGTGCCGCTGGCCGAAGGCAGCGCCGTCGACTACCTCGTTGGCACGCTGCGCGCTGCGCCCGAGCACAGCGTGACGCTCGCCATGCTCGGCCCGCAGACCAACCTCGCACTCGCGCTCGAACAGGCGCCCGACATCGTGCGCGGCCTGCGCGAGCTGGTGCTCATGGCCGGCGCGCATTTCAACGGCGGCAACATCACGCCGGTGGCGGAGTTCAACGTGTTCGCCGACCCGCATGCGGCCGAAGCGGTGCTCAAAAGCGGCGTGCCGATCACCATGCTGCCGCTGGACGTGACGCACAAGATCCTCACGAGCGACGCGCGTATCGCGCGGCTGCGCCAGCTGGGCAACCGCGCCGGCGCGATCGTCGCCGACATCCTCGACGCCTACGCGCCGCAGGAGATGGCCCACTACGGCATGCCGGGCGGCCCGGTGCACGATGCAACCGTGACGGCCTACCTGCTGCGGCCGGACCTGTTCCAGGGTCGCCGCATCCACGTCGAGATCGACAGCCGCGAAGGCATGGGCTTCGGCCAGACCGTGGCCGACTGGCACGGCAGCCTGAAGCGGCCGGCCAATGTTCAGTGGGTCATCGACGGCGATGCGCAGGGCTTCTTCGACCTGCTGACGGAGCACATCGCGCGGCTGCCCTGAACAAGGCGCGCCCATGCAAAAAGCCACGCTGCGAACAGCGTGGCTTTTTGCTTGGAGCGCGCAGCGAATCAGTGCTGCAGGATCTTGTTGAGGAAGTCCTTGGTGCGCGGCTGACGGTTCTCTGGGTGGTTGAAGAACTCGTCCTTCGGGCAGTCTTCGAGGATCTTGCCGCCCACGTCGATGAAGATCACGCGGCTCGCGACCTTGCGGGCGAAGGCCATTTCGTGCGTGACCACCATCATGGTCATGCCTTCCTTGGCCAGGCTCACCATCACGTCGAGCACTTCGCCGACCATCTCGGGGTCGAGCGCCGAGGTGGGTTCGTCGAACAGCATCACGATCGGGTCCATGCTCAGCGCACGGGCGATCGCCACGCGCTGCTGCTGGCCGCCCGACAGCTGGCCCGGGAACTTGTCCTTGTGCGCCATCAGGCCCACGCGGTCGAGCATCTTGAGGCCGCGGGTCTTGGCTTCGTCGGGCGTGCGGCCCAGCACCTTGATCTGCGCGATCGTGAGGTTCTCGGTCACCGACAGGTGCGGGAACAGCTCGAAGTGCTGGAACACCATGCCGACCTTGGAGCGCAGCTTGGGCAGGTTGGTCTTGGGGTCGTGCAGCGGAATGCCGTTGACGGTGATCTCGCCCTTCTGGAAGGGCTCGAGCGCGTTCACGGTCTTGATGAGTGTGGACTTGCCGGAACCCGACGGGCCACACACCACGACCACGTCGCCCTTGGAGATGTTCACCGAGCAGTCGTTGAGCACCTGCACCGGGCCGTACCACTTGGAGACGTTCTTGATTTCAATCATTTTTTCGGACATTTGTTTCTCTCCGGTTCAGTTCAGCCACTCAATCAGCGAATGATGGCGATTTTCTTGTGCAGGCGTTTCACCAGCCAGGAAAGGGCGTAGCACATGGCGAAGTACACGACCGCCGCCAGCAGGTAGGCCTCGATCGGACGGCCGAAGTTCTTGCCCGCCGTTTCAAAGCCCTTGAGCATGTCGTAGGCACCGATGGCGTAGACCAGCGAGGTGTCCTGGAACAGGATGATGGTCTGCGTGAGCAGCACCGGCAGCATGTTGCGGAAGGCCTGCGGCAGCACCACCAGGCGCATGTTCTGGCCGTAGGTCATGCCCACCGCCTGGCCCGCGTTCACCTGGCCGCGCGGGATCGACTGGATGCCCGCGCGCATGATCTCGCTGAAGTAGGCCGCTTCGAACGCCACGAAGGTGATCACCGCCGAAATCTCGGAGCGGTAGTTCGAGCCGAGCGAACCGAACAGCGAATAGAACGACGCCGGCACGAGCAGGAAGAACCACAAAATCACCATCACCAGCGGGATGCTTCGCATGCCGTTGACGTACAGGGCCGCGGGCGCATCGAGCCACTTCTTGCCCGACAGGCGCATGAGCGCCAGGATCGTGCCGAAGATCACGCCGCCGATCGTGGCCACCACCGTCAGCATGATGCTGAAGTAGAAGCCCTTGATGACGAAGTTGCTGATGACGTCCCAGTTGTAGAAGGACAGGTCGAGATTCATCATGTCAGTGTCCTCCGCCGCCAGCGCTGGCCGAGACGATGAAGCCCGGCACGCGGGTCTTCTTCTCGATGAACGCCATGAGCCGGTTGATGGCCAGGGCCGACACCACGTAGCACGCCGTCACCGCCAGGTAGACCTCGATGCCGCGCGAGGTTTCTTCCTGCGCCTGCATGGCGAACATGGTGAGTTCGGTGACCGACACGGCGAACGCGACGGACGAGTTCTTGAAGATGTTCATCGTCTCGCTCGTGAGTGGCGGGATGATGATGCGGTACGCCATCGGCAGGATCACGTAGCGGTAGTACTGCGGCGTGGTGAAACCCACCGCCATGCCCGCGTAGCGCTGGCCCTTGGGCAGCGCCTGGATGCCGGAGCGCACCTGCTCGGCGATACGCGCCGAGGTGAAGAAGCCCAGTGCCAGCACCACGAGGATGAAGCTCGGCACGCCCTTCATCACGGGAACCAGCGCCGGAATCACGTGGTACCAGAGGAAGATCTGCACCAGCAGCGGGATGTTGCGAAAGAGCTCCACCCATGCATTGCCGAAGCGCACCAGCCACGGACTGTCGGGCAGCGTGCGGATGATGCCGATCAGCGAGCCCAACACCAGCGCGACGATCAGCGCCAGCAGCGCGACCGACACGGTCCAGCCCCAGGCCGAGAGCATCCATTGCAGGTAGCTCGGATATTCCCCCCCGGGGTCTTGCAGGAAGACCTGCCAATCCCAGTTTCCCATGTGTGTTTACTCCTTCAGCTTCTTTTCGAAAAACCGTCCCTTGAAAAGAAACGCCCACCGCGAAAGGTGGGCGTCCATTCACGCAGCGACGCGCGCTTATTCCTTGGTGACGTACTCTTCGGCCGGCTTGTCGTTCGGGTTGGCCCACGCGTTCTTGGTGGCTTCGCCCAGCGGCAGGTTGATGGTCACGTTGGCCGGGGGAATCGGCTTGAGGAACCACTTGTCATACAGCTTGGCGAGTTCGCCCGACTTGGCCTGGGCCTTGATGCTGTCGTCCACGGCCTTCTTGAAGGCAGGGTCGTCCTTGCGGATCATGATGGCGATGGGTTCCACGGCCAGCACGTCGTTCAGGATCTTGTAGTCCTTGGGCGACTTCGACTTGGCGGCCAGGGCGGCCAGGATCGAGCCGTCCATCACGAAGGCGTCGGCACGGCCGGTTTCCAGCAGCAGGAAGCTGTCGGAGTGGTCCTTGCCGTAGACCTCCTTGAAGGTCAGGTTCTCGGCGCGCTTTTGCTTGCGCACGGTCTGCAGCGGCGTGGTGCCGGTGGTGGTGGCGACCGTCTTGTCCTTCAGGTCGGCCAGCGAGTTGATGCCCGAGTTGGCCTTGACGACGATCTTGGTTTCTTCGACGTAGGTGGTCACGCCGAAAGCCACGTCCTTCTGGCGGGTGGCGTTGTTGGTGGTGGAGCCGCACTCGATGTCCACGGTGCCGTTCTGCACGAGGGGGATGCGGTTCTGCGAAGTCACGGGTTGGTACTTGACTTCGAGCTTCTTGCCGGCGGCCTTCTCCAGGTCCTTGATGATGTTGGCGCAGACGTCGTAATGGAAGCCGGTGTACTGGCCATTGCCGAGCGTGTACGAAAGGCCGGAGGACTCACGCACGCCTTCGGTGATGGTGCCCGAGGCCTTGATCTTGGCCAGGGTGTCATTGGCCTGTGCAAAGGCGCCGCTGGTGGCGAGCGCTGCGACAGCCAATGCCAATACTTGTTTTTTCATACGAAAAGCTCCTGAGGGTGACTGAAACAAATAGAACGAAATTCTAGACACTCGCATTTTGCGGGATACCCGGACCAACCCGGTGCATTCCACGGGCATCGCCGCCCACCTCGCACCGGCTGCGCCCATCGGGGCGCCAGCCTGGTGCAATCCAGACATTTCGCATTGTCCGACTTTCACTAAGCAGCCTTTGTGCCCGGCATTCGGGCGGCTGTGCGTGGCGCGAGCAGCGACCGGCGATCCCCGGCGTACAACGGCCGAAAAAAACTGCCGCGACTGTAGTGGCGCCGTGGCCGGGCCGCCAATGCTGATTGCGGGGGGTCGTATGCGTGGTGCTTATAGATTGTGCAGCGCACAAATCCACGACCATTCACACTCGCCCGTTCACTGCGGCGGCTGGGTTCCGACCAGGTAGGACCACAGGGCGTCGGCCGTGCGCTTGGGCTGCAGGCTTTCGGACAGCCCGGCCCGGGCCGCCGAGCGGCCGGCGCCGCCCTTCACCGGGACCGGCGCGGTGGGCCGCTCGCGGTAGGCGCGGATTTCCATCTTGGCCTCGAGGCTGTCGATCTCGGGCGGCAGCGCACTCACGAGCTTGCGCGCCTTGATCTCCTTGCGCACCGCGCTTTGCGGCAGGAAGGCGATGCCATGGCCTTCGAGCGCCATCACCTTCAGGCCTTCGGCCATGTCGGTCTCGTAGACGCGGTCGAGGTGAATGGCGGTGCCCGACTCTTTCAGCAGCTGGTCGACCACGCGCCCGAGGTAGGCGCCCGGCGCATAGCCCAGGTAGGGCAGCGGCTGGCCCGGGCGGCCGGGCAGCCGGTAGCGCGGCGCGCCCTCGGCATCGGCCTTGACCCAGGGGGCGACGGTTTCTTCGCCCAGGCTGACCATCTCGTACTTGTTGGCATCGAGCTGCAGCGGCTGCGAGGGGTGGTGGTAGGCGATCAGCAGGTCGCAGCTGCCCTCGACCAGCCGCAGCACCGCGTCATGCACGTTGAGCGCGATGAGCCGGCTCTTGATCGGCCCGAAGTGCTCGCGCAGGCTGGTGACCCACGAGGGAAAGAAGGTGAAGGCCAGCGTGTGCGGCACGGCGATCTCGATCACGTCCTGGCCGGCGGCCGAGTGGCCGCGCAGCATGGCGCGCGTGCTCTGCAGCGACTGCAGCATCTCGATGGCCTGGCTGTAGAGCGTCTGGCCCGCGGGCGTGAGGCGCGTGGGGTAGGAGCTGCGGTCGACCAGGTCGGTGCCGGCCCATCCCTCGAGCGCCTGGATGCGCCGCGAGAACGCCGGCTGCGTCACGTGCCTCAACTGGGCCGAGCGGCTGAAGCTGCGGGTTTCCGCCAAGCTGATGAAGTCTTCGAGCCACTTTGTTTCCATACGCGGCGATTATGCGAGCGCCGCGCCATACTGGGCGCCCCCTCCTTTTCCCGCATGCGCCATGCCTTTCGACGACCTGCCTGAGCTCAGCGCCACCGAACTTTCGCGCAAGATCGCGGCCCGCGACGTGTCCTGCCGCGAGGTGATGCAGGCGTCGCTCGCCCGCATCGACGCGCTCAACCCGCGATTCAACGCCATCGTCTCCCTGCGCGACCCCGCCCAGTTGCTGGCCGAGGCCGACGAACGCGACGCCGAGCTGGCGCGCGGCGAACGGCGCGGCTGGATGCACGGCTTTCCGCTGGCCGTGAAAGACCTGAGCCACGCCGCCGGCCTGCCGACCTCGATGGGCTCGCCGCTGTCGCCGCGCTCGCCCGCGCGCACCGACAGCCTGCATGTGGCGCGCATGCGCGCGGCCGGCGCCGTGGTCATCGGCAAGACCAACACGCCCGAGTTCGGGCTCGGCTCGCACACCTACAACACGGTGTTCGGCATCACGCGCAACGCCTACGCGCCCGATCGCAGCGCGGGCGGCAGCAGCGGCGGCGCGGCCGTGGCGCTGGCCCTGGGCATGCTGCCCGTGGCCGACGGCAGCGACATGATGGGATCGCTGCGCAACCCCGCCGCCTTCAACAACGTGATCGGCCTGCGCCCTTCGCGCGGCAGTGTGCCCGGCGACCCGGAGCAGGAGCTCTTCTTCCAGCAGCTGGGCTGCGAAGGCCCGATGGGCCGCACCGTGGAAGACACGGCCCGCCTGCTGGCGGTGCAGGCGGGTTTCGACACGCGCGTGCCGCTGTCGTCGCCGCACGCCCTGCCCTCGCCCGACGACCTGCAGCTGGGCGGCGACGGCCGCGGCCTGCGCATCGGCTGGCTCGGCAGCCTCTGGCCCGAACTGCCGCTGGCGCCGGGCGTGCGCGAACTCGGCGAGCAGGCGCTCGACACCTTCCGCACCATCGGCTGCGAGGTCGAACCCTGCACGCTCGACGTGCCGCGCGAGCACAACTGGAGCGCCTGGCTGCGCCTGCGCCAGCTGCTGGTGGGCGGCAAGCTCGGTGCCTACCTGAGCGACCCGAAGCTGTTCGCCCAGCTCAAGCCCGAGGCGCAATGGGAGATCGAGCAAAGCCGGCACCTGGACGCCGCCTCGCTGTACCAGGCCTCGCACTACCGCTCGAACGTGTACCGCGCGTTCCTGAAGCTCTTCGAGCGCTTCGACTTCGTGGTCGCGCCGACCGCGCAGGTGTTCCCCTTCGATGCCGAGCTGCACTGGCCGGCCGAGGTGAACGGCGTGAAGAGCGACACCTACCACCGCTGGATGGAGATCGTCACGCCCTTCACGCTGGCGGGCCTGCCCACGCTCAATGTGCGCGCGGGCTTCGGCGACGGCGGGCTGCCGATGGGCCTGCAACTGGCCGGGCCAATCCATGCTGACCTCGAGGTGCTGCGGCTGGGGCATGCCTACGACCAGGCCTGCGGCTGGGCGGCGCGGCGCCCGCCGGCCCTGTCCTGATCCGATCCGATCTGATCAGATCAGATCGGCGTGCGCACGCCCCGCCCCGCGAAGTGCCCTTGGGCATTCGCGAGGAAGTGGTCCACCGATTTCTGCGTGGCCTCGGGCGACCAGCCCGCCATGTGCGGCGTGAGCAGCACGTTGTCCAGGCCGACGAGCGGCTCGGGGCGCTTGGGTTCGCTCTCGTACACGTCCAGGCCCGCGCCCGCGATGCGGTGTTCGCGCAGCGCCTTCGCCAGCGCCTCGGTGTCGACCACGCTGCCGCGGCCGATGCTCACGAGGTAGCCCTGCGGCCCCAGCGCATCGAGCACCTCGGCGTTGACCAGGTGCTTCGTGGCCGGCCCGCCCGGCGCGGCCAGCACCAGGAAGTCGGCCCAGGTGGCAAGCGACTTCAGGTCGTCGAAGTAGCGGTGCGTGGCGCCTTCGCGCGGCTTGCGGTTGTGATAGCCGACTTCCATGTCGAAGGCGGCGGCGCGCTTGGCGATCTTCTGGCCGATGGTGCCCAGCCCCAGGATGCCGAGCTTCTTGCCCGACACGTTCGGCGGCTGCGGAATGGCCTCGCGCCACACGCCTTCGCGGCACAGCCGGTCGAGCGTGCGGAACTCGCGCACGATGCCGATCAGCAGGCCGAAGGCGTGGTCGGCCACGCAGTCGTCGTTGGTGCCCGCGCCGTTGGCGGTGGCGATGCCGCGTGCCCGCGTGACCTCGAGCGGCACGCCTTCGTAGCCCGCGCCCATGCAGCAGACCAGCTCGAGCGCCGGCATGGCGTCGATCTCGGCGGGCGTGAGGCCGATGACGCCGATGGTCAGCACCGCGCGGAATTTGGGGCCGTGCTCGGCGATGGCGGCGGCGCGCTGGGCGTCGCCGAAGGCGTAGGTCATGTCGTAGACCTCGGCAATCTGGGCCTGGTGGGCGCTCGAGAGGCTGTTGAGCACCAGCAGGGGAATCTTGGTCGACACGTCTGAACTCCTGGGGTCGGTGAAAGGAAAGAAGGGGTGAATGATCGGGCTAGAGCATCGGCACTGCTTCGCTCTTCTGCAAAGCCCACATCTGGGCATAGCGGCCCTGCTGCGCGAGCAGATCGGCATGCGTGCCGCGCTCGACGATCACGCCCGATTCGAGCACCAGGATCTCGTGCGCCTCGACCACGGTCGACAGGCGGTGCGCGATGACCAGCGTGGTCTTGCCCTGCGCGGCGCTGCGCAGCTCGGACTGGATCGCGCGTTCGTTGGCCGAGTCGAGC
Organism: Variovorax sp. GW821-FHT06D12; assembly: GCF_059419205.1. Lineage (NCBI taxonomy): Bacteria > Pseudomonadati > Pseudomonadota > Betaproteobacteria > Burkholderiales > Comamonadaceae > Variovorax > Variovorax sp. GW821-FHT06D12. Next base: position 506,320 of record NZ_JBWKRI010000005.1, read on the forward strand.
GCCGAGGTCGCCTCGTCGAAGATCACGATCGGCGGGTTCTTCAGCAGCGTGCGCGCGATGGCCACGCGCTGCTTCTCGCCACCCGAGAGCTTCAGGCCGCGCTCGCCCACCGTCGTCTCGTAGCCCTTGGGCGTGGCCGAGATGAAGTCGTGGATGCGCGCAGCGCGTGCGGCGCCCTCGACCTCCTCGCGCGTCGCGCCGGGGCGGCCGTAGGCGATGTTGTATTCGACCGTGTCGTTGAACAGCACCGTGTCCTGCGGCACGATGCCGATGGCGCGGCGCACGCTGGCCTGCTGCACGGCGCGGATGTCTTCGCCGCCGATGGTGATGCGGCCCTGCTGCACGTCGTAGAAGCGATACAGAAGCCGCGCGAGCGTCGACTTGCCAGAGCCCGACGGGCCGACCACGGCCACCGTCTTGCCGGAAGGAATCTCGAAGCTCACGTGCTTCAGGATCGGGCGGTCGGGCTCGTAAGCGAAGCTCACGTCCTCGAAGCGGATGGTCGAGTCGACGCCCGCCAGCGGCTGCGCGCCGGGCGCGTCGCGCACCTCGCGCTCCTTCTCCATCAGCACGAACATCTTGTCCAGATCGGTCAGGCTCTGCTTGATCTCGCGGTAGATCACGCCCAGGAAGTTGAGCGGAATGTAGAGCTGGATCATGAAGGCGTTGACCATCACCAGGTCGCCCAGCGTCATGCGCCCTTCGACCACGCCCGAGGTGGCGCGCCACAGCATCAGCACGAGGCTCACGGCGATCAGCAGCTGCTGGCCGGTGTTGAGCATGCTCAGCGTGCGCTGGCTCTTGATGGCGGCCTTGCGGTAGCGGTCGAGGCTCGCGTCGTAGCGTTTGGCCTCGAACTCCTCGTTGTTGAAGTACTTGACCGTTTCGTAGTTCAGGAGCGAATCGACCGCACGGCTCTGAGCCATCGAATCGAGCTCGTTCATGGTCTTGCGGAACTGCGTGCGCCACTCGGTCACCGTCACGGTGAAGGTGATGTACAGCACCAGCGCCGCGCCCGTGATCCACACGAACAGCGCGTCGAACTTCACGCCCAATATGGTGAGCACCAGCGCCAGCTCGATGATGGTGGGCACGATGCTGTACAGCGACATCGAGATGAGCGAGTGCACGCCGCGCGTGCCGCGCTCGATGTCGCGCGTCATGCCGCCGGTCTGGCGCTCCAGGTGAAAGCGCAGGCTCAGCGCATGCAGGTGGCCGAACACCTGCAGCGCGATGCTGCGCGCCGCGCCCTCGGTGGCCTTGGCGAAGATCAGCTCGCGCAGCTCGTTGAACAGCGATGTCGAAAAGCGCAGCAGCCCGTAGGCCACCAGCAGCGCCATCGGCACGACGAGCAGCGCCTGCGCCATGTCGGGCTTGGGCGTCATCGTGTCGACGAGGTTCTTGAGCAGCACCGGCACGCCCACGTTCGCCACCTTGGCCGCGATCATGAAGCCGAGCGCGGCGATCACCCGCCACTTGTACTGCCAGAGGTAGGGAAACAGGCGGCGCAGGGTCGCCCAGTCGGAACGGTCGGAGCGCGCGGGCGGATGGCCGCCGGGCGCATGGGGAGAGGAGGAAAGGGCTTCGCCGCTTCGGCGCATGGGGGACAATCGTGGGTGTTGTTGTTGCTTCAGATTGTGCCCATGTCCACCCCTTCCAGTGCCGCTTCCGCCGCAGCGGCCGCCGCCGCCACCCTCAAGAGCCTGCCCACCGACATGGAGCTGGTGCTCAAGGTCATCCCGATGCCGGCCGACTGCAACGCCAACGGCGACATCTTCGGCGGCTGGGTCATGGCGCAGTGCGACCTGGCCGGCTCGGTGATCCCGGCGCGCTACGCCAAGGGCCGCCAGGCCACGGTGGCGGTCAACGAGTTCATCTTCAAGCAGCCGGTGCGGCTGGGCGACATCCTCTCGTTCTATTCGAAGCTGGTGCGCGTGGGCCGCACCTCGATCACCGTGACGGTCGAGGTGTTCGCCGAGCGCTTCCGGGCACAGGGCGAGTACATCAAGGTGACGCAGGCCACCTTCACCTACGTGGCGATCGACGACAACGGCCGCCCCCGCCCCATCGAACAGCCGGCGGCCTGAGCCGCCTTCAGGCGACGCCCATGCCGGCGTCGCGCACGCGCTCGAAGCATTCGAACTCGCGGTTGATCCAGCGCGCGTCGCGCCGCTCCACGCGGCGGATGTAGACCGACTGCACCACGTCGCGCGTGTGGGCGTCGATCTCGACCGGCCCGCGCGGGCTGTCCAGTTGCAGGCCGCGGAACGCATCCACCAGCCGCTCGGCGCCCGCCTTGCCGCCGCGCGCGCCCGGCGCGCTCAGCGCGGCGTCGATGGCCGCGAGCCCGTCGTGCGCCGCCACGGCGAAGTAGCCCGGGCGCAGGTGGCTGCCGTACTCGGTCTCGAAGGCGCCCGCGAAACGCCGGTTGGCCGGCGACTCGTGGGCGAAGGAATAGTGGTGGCTGGTGACCAGCCCCTCGGCCAGTTCGCCGATGCCGTCCAGGTAGTGGTCGTCGGTCGCGTCGCCCGTGGCGAGCAGGCGGATGCCGGTGTCGGCCATGCCGCGGTCGCGCCAGAACTTCAGGAAGATGGCCGGCATCTGACCCGACGGCAAAAAGAAGAACACGGCCTGCGGCTTGAGCTCGCGCAGACGCAGCATGTAGGCCGAGTAGTCGAGTGTGTTCAGCGGCACGCGCAGCATCGCGCCCACGCGCCCGCCGCCCGCGGTGATGCCGGAGACGAAGGCGCTTTCGGCGTCGACGCCCGAGGCGTAGTCGGCCACCACGGTGCACACGTCGCGCAGCCCCTGCTGCAGCGCCCAGCGCGCCAGCGGCGCCGTGACCTGTGCGATGGTGAACGACACCCGCACCATGAACGGCGAGCGCCCGGGGATGCCCGAGGAGGCGGCGTTCATGATCACGGTCGGCACGCGCGCCTGCGTGGCGACCGTGCCGACGGCGTAGGCGTTGGAGCTGAAGTCCAGCCCCGTGAGCAGGTCGACGCGCTCGCTCTCGATGAGGTCCTGCGCCTGGCGCCGCGCCTGTTCGGGCGCGCTGCCGGGCACGTCGCGGCGCAGCAGCTCCACCGGCCGGCCCGCGATCTGCTGCTTGTGGTCGGCCAGCCAGACCGCCATGCCGGCGTCGAACTGGCGCCCGCCGCCCGCATAGGGCCCCGACCACGAACCGATGACCCCGATGCGCAACGGCCGCACGCGTGCCAGCACCAGCGAGGGCGCCGCGAGCGTGCCCGCGAGTAAGCCCAAAGCATGCCGGCGCGTCGGCCCGAATGCTACTTTTTCAGTAGCACGCATCGCCCGCTTGGCGGGCGTTGTGGGCGGGTTGATGTCTGGAGCAGGCACAAGGAACAGTGTACGCAGGCACCGTCCGCAGGCAAGTCCACGGAAGGCTTAGACCTTCGAGAAATCCGGCTTGCGCTTCTCCATGAAAGCACCGAAGGCTTCCTTGGCAGCAGGCTCGCGCAGCATGCGGCCGAAGCTCGCACCTTCTTCGCCCATGCGCTCGAGCACGGCGGGCATCTGCGCCTTCTTCAGCAGGCGCTTGGTCTCGATCAGCGCGCTCAGCGGCTTGGCCGCGAGCTTGCGCGCCTGCGTCTGTGCGATGCCGTTGGCTTCGGTCGGCGGCACCACGCGGTTGACCAGGCCCACTTCGAGCGCGGCCTCGGCCATGAAGGGCTCGCCCAGCAGCAGGGCTTCAGCGGCGCGGTGGTAGCCCAGCATCTGCGGCACCAGCAGGCTCGACGCGGCCTCGGGGCACAGGCCCAGGTTGACGAAGGGCATCGAGAAGGCCGCGTTGTCGCCCGCGTAGACGAGGTCGCAGTGGAACAGCATCGTGGTGCCGATGCCCACGGCCGGGCCGCACACGGCGGCGACGATGGGCTTGGGGAAGGTGGCGATGCCGCGCAGGAAGCGGAACACCGGCGATTCCTGCGTGGAGGCCGGGCCGTTGAGAAAGTCGCCGATGTCGTTGCCAGCGCTGAAGATCGTCGGGTCGCCCTGGATCAGCACGCAGCGCACGGCCGCTTCGCTCTCGGCCGTGGCGAGCGCGTCGGCCAGCGCGGCGTACATGCTGCTGGTGATCGAGTTCTTCTTGTCGACGCGGTTGAAGGTGATGGTCATCACGCCGGCTTCGGTGTGGACGAGGATGTCGCTCATGGAAAGATCCTTGGGTAGGTAAAACGGGGGGCGACGCGCTCAGGCTTCGAGCGATTCGCGGACGAAATCGAGGCGGTCCTGGCCCCAGAACATCTGGTCGCCGACGAACATGGTGGGGGCGCCGAACACGCCGCGCTCCACCGCCTCCTGCGTGACCGCCTTGAGGCGGTCTTTCACTTCCTGCGCGCCGGCCAGCGCGAGCAGGCCCGCGGCGTCGAAGCCCGCATTTTGCAAGACGGCGCCGACGGTCGCAGGGTCGTTCAGGTTCTTCGGCGCGACCCACATCGCGTGGAACACCGCGTCGATGTACGCACCGAAGCGTTCGGGCATCTTCATCTGCACGCCGGTGGCGCCGCGCATCAGCAGCAGCGTGTTGATCGGGAAGTGCGGGTTGTGCACGAAGGGCACGCCGTAGCGCCTGGCAAAGCGCTGCAGGTCGGTCGTGAGGTACGGGCCCTTGGCCTTGATCTCGGCGGGCGAATGGTTGCCCGTGGCCTGGAACACGCCGCCCAGCAGCATGGGCTTCCAGACCAGCTCGGCGCCGGTGTCGGCGCACACGTGCGGCAGCTGCGTGGCGGCCAGGTAGGCGGCGGGGCTGCCGACGTCGAAATAGAACGCGACGGATTTCGTCATGGGTGTCGTCTCCTTGGGTCTGTGCGCCGCGCCGCGATGCGTAGCGCGGCGCCGGTCAGAACTTCTCGGACCAGGGGCGCAGGTCCAGCTCGTGCGTCCACGCATCGCGCGACTGCGCGTGCAGCATCCAGTAGCTGTCGGCGATGTGGTCCGGGTTCAGGATGCCGTCGCTGTCCTTCAGCGCATAGCGCTCGGGGAAGTTGCTGCGGATGAACTCGGTGTCGATGGCGCCGTCGACCACGACGTGCGCGACGTGGATGCCCTGCGGCCCCAGCTCGCGCGCCATCGATTGGGCCAACGCGCGCAGGGCCATCTTGGCGCCCGAGAAGGCGCCGAAGTTGGCCGCGCCGCGCAGCGAGGCCGTCGCGCCCGTGAAGATGATCGTGCCGCGGTGGCCGCCTGCGGGCATCTCGCGCGCCACCATGCGCTTGGCCACTTCGCGGCCGTTGAGGAAACCCGAGAAGCAGGCCATTTCCCACACCTTGAAGTACTTGCGCGCGGTTTCGGTGAGGATGCTCTCGGGCACGTTCGCGCCGATGTTGAACACCATCACCTCGATCGGCCCGACGGTCGATTCGATCTGCTCGATGAGCGCCACCACTTCTTCTTCCTTGCGTGCATCGCAGGCGAAGGCGTGGGCCCGGCCGCCGTCGGCCTCGATCTGCGCCACCAGCGGCTGCAGCTTGTCGAGGCTGCGCCGCGTGACGCAGGTGGCGTAGCCCTCGCGCGCGAAGCGGCGGGCGATGGCGCCGCCGGTGGCATCGCCCGCGCCGACGATCAATGCGGCCTTGGTGAGCGTCATCGCGTCATTCCTTGTAGTAGACGATCTGGTTCGACGTGGCCAGCAACGTGCCCTTCTCGCTCCACAGCTGCGCCTTCTGGTCGAAGAAGCCGTTGAAGAACTGCTGCCCCGCCGCGCAGCCCAGCAGGTAGCCCGTGCCGACCTCGGCCAGCTCGGCGGCACCGACATGGAAGTACGTGGTGATCGACACCGTGCCCGCGGGCACGTGCGTGGCGCGGCGCAGCCACACGCGCGGGTAGAACACGTCGCTCAACGCGGCGAGCGAAGCGAAGTCGAGCGGGCGCGCCTGCGCGTCGCGCACCCACAGGCGGGTTTCGCTGTGCTGCAGGCTGCCGTCCCACTTGGCGGGGATGCCGCCGCTGAAGGGACGCATCTCGTACTGCTCGAGCCAGGCCACGCCCGACGGGCCGATGCGGATGCGATCGACCGCCTCGGGCTTGGGCGCCTCGGGCATCGTGAGGTCGGCCTGGCTCCAGGTGTCGCGGCGCGCGGCGGTGACCACGGTGGCGGTGGTCGTCATGTTTGCGGTGCCGTCGGCGCCGGGCTGCGTGATCGTCACCGTCCAGTGCTGCGTCGAGCGGTTGGTGCGCACGGCGGTGGCCTGGATGTCGAACGCGCCCTCGCCGAGCGCGGCCGCGTAGTTGACGGTCAGCGCGATGGGCGTGCCGAGCAGGTCGGGATGCTGGAGCACCGCCTGCAGCGCGAGCGCCGCGGTGGTGCCGCCGAACGGGCCGACCATGTTCCAGTAGTCGGGACTCGTGGTGCCCGTGAAGTGCCCCACGCGGATGTCGCTGTGGTGCAGGGCCAGGGCTTTGTCGAGGGGGTGTGGGGTCGTACTGCTCATGGTGATCGCCAGTGTGCCTGCGGAGGATGACGTCACGCAGTCGTGTGCGGGACGTTGGCGTGCTGCACTGCCGCAGGCGCGGTCAGTGCGGCGAGCCGATGCAGCTTGTCGAGCGTGCTCGGCCACAGGCTCTGACTGAACTGCTCGCGGAAGAAACCGAAGTGGCCGATGCGCCGCGCCTGCACGTCGGCCGGCGCGATGCGCTCGACCGCACTCGGCGCGCCCGCGTAGAAGCTCACGAGGCTGCGCGTGCCGGCATGCGTCATGAGTTCGTCGTCGGTCATCGAGAGCGCGAGCACCGGGAAGCGCACGCGCGCATAGCTTTGCAGCGCGGGCTCGCCTTCGGCGCCCACGCTGTAGCGCGGGTTCAGGCACCAGCGGCGCCATTGCAGGATCACGCCGCGCGGCAGGTCGCCGACCTTCTTCAGCTTGCGGCCCGGGAAGTAGCCCCACAGGCGCGTCGCCAGCGGCACCAGCACGAACCAGAAGTACAGGATGCTGCGCCGCAGCTTCGGCGCGTTCTCGCGCCAGTAGCCGCTGCCGGCCGCGATGCTCACGAGGCCGTCGACCTGCCCGGGCCGCTGCAGGAAGCCCGGCAGCTGCGCGCCGAGGCTGTGGCCCAGCAGGTACAGAGGTTCGTCGGGCAGCGCGGCCTTGGCGGCGTCGATCACCGCCTCGTAGTCGCGCGCCCAGTCGAACAGGTCGGCCTGGAAACCACGCAGCGGCGCATCGCCGAGCGAGTCGCCGCTGCCGCGGTAGTCGAAGGTCCAGACCCGCAGGCCCTGCCCCGCGAGCCAGTGCGCGAAGGGCTCGTAGAACGACTGGCGCACACCCATCGCACCGCCGATGACGATGCTGGCGCGCGGGGCGCCGGCGGGGTCGTAGCGGCGCACCGCCACGTGGGCGCCGGCGTCGACCGGCAGAACCTGCTGTTGCATGCCCTTCTCCTCAAAACAGACACGGTCCCTTCGCGAGACACCGCGGAACCGGCTTTGCCGGGCCGCTGGTGTCGCCCCCTGCAAGGGGGTTGGCGAAGCGACACGAAGTGCGCGAAGACTGGGGGTTAGCTCAAACCCTTTCAAAAATGCCCGCTGCGCCCTGGCCCATGCCCACGCACATCGTGACCATGCCGTACTTCAGCTTCTCGCGGCGCAGCGCGTGCACCACGGTGGCTGCGCGGATCGCGCCGGTCGCGCCCAGCGGGTGGCCCAGTGCAATGGCGCCGCCCATCGGGTTGACCTTCGACGGATCGAGCCCCAGCGTGTTCATCACCGCGAGCGATTGCGCGGCGAAGGCTTCGTTGAGTTCGAACCAGTCGATGTCTTCGTGCTTCAGGCCCGCATAGCGCAGCGCGGCCGGAATCGCCTCGATCGGGCCGATGCCCATGATGTGCGGCGGCACGCCCTTGCTGGCGAAGCTCACGAAGCGCGCGAGCGGCGTGAGGCCGTACTGCTTGATGGCCTTCTCGCTCGCCAGGATCAGCGCGCCCGCGCCGTCCGAGGTCTGCGAGCTGTTGCCGGCCGTCACCGTGCCGCGCGCGGCGAACACGGTGCGCAGCTTGGCGAGGCCTTCGATGCTGGTGTCGGGGCGCGCGCCTTCGTCCAGGCTCACGGTGCGGGTCTTGGCGATCGACTCGCCGGTTTCCAGGTTCGGCGTGCGGTCGGTCACTTCGATCGGCGTGATCTCGTCGGCGAACTTGCCGGCGGCCTGCGCGGCCAGTGCCTTCTGGTGCGAGGCCAGCGCGAACGCGTCCTGCGCCTCGCGACTTACCTTCCACTGCTGCGCGACTTTCTCGGCCGTGAGGCCCATGCCGTAGGCAATGCCCACGTCGCCTTCGCGCTCGAAGATCGAGGGCGACAGCGAGGGCGAGTTGCCCATCATCGGCACCATGCTCATGCTCTCGACGCCGGCCGCGATCATCACGTCGGCCTCGCCGACGCGGATGCGGTCCGCCGCCATCTGCACGGCCGACAGGCCCGAGGCGCAGAAGCGGTTGACGGTGATGCCACCGATGCTGGTCGGCAGGCCGGCCAGCACCGCGCCGATGCGCGCGACGTTCAGGCCCTGCTGCGATTCGGGAATCGCGCAGCCGCAGATGATGTCTTCGATGGCCTTCGGGTCGAGGCCGGGAACTGCCGCGAGTGCGGCCTTCAGCGTGGTCGCGAGCAGGTCGTCGGGACGGTAGTTGCGGAAGTAGCCGCGGTGCGACTTGCCGATGGGCGTGCGGGTGGCGGAGACGATGTAGGCGTCTTGTACTTGCTTGCTCATGAAATCTGTCCTTAGTTGCGCACGGGCTTGCCGGTGCTGAGCATCCCCATGATTCGCTCTTGCGTCTTGGGGTGCACGATGAGCGAGCAGAACGCCTTGCGTTCCAGCGTCATCAGGTATTCCTCGGTCACGAGCGAGCCCGCGTCCACGTCGCCGCCGGTGACCACGTTCGCGATCAGGCTGGCAATGTGGAAGTCGTGCGCGCTGATGAAGCCGCCGTCGCGCATGTTCACGAGCTGGCCCTTGATCGTCGCGGCGCCGCTGCGGCCCGCGACGCGGAAGGTCCGGCGAAGCGGCGGGCGGTAGCCGGCGTCGGCCATGGCCTTGGCCTGCTGCAGTGCCACGTAGAGCAGCTCGTCCTTGTTCGGCACGATCACGTCGCTGTCGAGCAGGTAGCCCAGCTTCTTCGAGTCGAGCGCACCGGTGCCCACCTTCGCCATCGCCGCGGCGGTGAAGCCTTCGGTGAGGAACGGCAGCAGGTCGGTGCCCGTGGAAGCCGAGGCGTTCTCCGCCGCACGGCGTGCGATGTAGGTCAGGCCGCCCGCGCCGGGGATGAGGCCCACGCCGACTTCGACCAGGCCGATGTAGCTTTCCATGGCGACGACGCGCTTGGCCGAGTGGATGGCCAGCTCGCAGCCGCCGCCCAGTGCCATGCCGCGCACGGCGGAGATCACCGGCACGTTGGCATAGCGGATCTTGAGCATGACGTTCTGCAGCTCTTCTTCCGCGCCTTCGACCGCGCCGATGCCCGCGACCACGAAGGCCGGCAGCATCGCCTGCAGGTCGGCGCCGACCGAGAACACCTCGTCGGGCGACCAGATCACCAGGCCCTTGTATTCGGCTTCGGCCAGGTCGACCGCGGCGCCGAGCGCCTCGGCCACGTCGGGGCTGATGGCGTGCATCTTCGACTGGATGCTCGCGATGAGCACTTCACCGTCGAGCGTCCACACGCGCACATCGCCTTCGTCGCTGATCGTGGTGCCGGCCGTGTTGGCATCGGCCGCGTTCGCACCGAGCACGCTCTCGGGGAACAGCTGGCGGTCGTGCACGGGCAGCTTGCGCTGCGGCACGAATTTGTTCTGCGAGGCGCTCCACGAGCCTTCGGGCGTGTGCACGCCGCCGGCCTGCGCGACCGGGCCTTCGAAGACCCACTTCGGCAGCGGTGCGGTGCTGAGCGCCTTGCCCGCGTCGATGTCTTCCTGCACCCACTTGGCGACCTGCGCCCAGCCGGCTTCCTGCCAGAGTTCGAACGGGCCCTGCTTCATGCCGAAGCCCCAGCGCATCGCGAAGTCGATGTCGCGCGCGCTCTCGGCGATGTCGGCCAGGTGCACGGCGGCGTAGTGGAAACCGTCGCGCAGAATGGCCCAGAGGAACTGGCCCTGCGGTCCTTCGCTCTCGCGCAACAGCTTCAGGCGTTCGCCCGCGGGCTTCTTGAGCATGCGGCCGTACACCTCGTCGGCCTTGGCGCCGGCGGGCACGTACTCGCCGCTCTTCAGGTCGAAGCGCAGGATGTCGCGGCCGGCCTTCTTGAAGAAACCGGCCTTGGTCTTCTGGCCCAGGTTGCCCAGCTCGAGCAGCTTGGCGAGCACGGGTGGCGTCGCGAAGTTGGCGTAGAAGGGATCGGTCTCGGCGTTGAGGTTGTCCTGCAGCGTCTTCACGACGTGGGCCATGGTGTCCAGGCCCACCACGTCGGCGGTGCGAAAGGTGCCCGAGCTCGCGCGGCCCAGCTTCTTGCCGGTGAGGTCGTCCACCACGTCGGGCGTCAAACCGAACTTCTCGACTTCCTTCAGCGTGGCCAGCATGCCGGCGATGCCGACGCGGTTGGCGATGAAGTTGGGCGTGTCGTGCGCACGCACCACGCCCTTGCCGAGCGTGCTGGTGACGAAGGCCTCGAGGTCGTCGAGCACCTGGGGCTGGGTGGTGGGCGTGTTGATCAGCTCCACCAGGAACATGTAGCGCGGCGGGTTGAAGAAGTGAATGCCGCAAAAGCGCGGCTTCAGGGCTTCAGGCAGTGCTTCGCTGAGCTTGGTGATCGACAGGCCCGAGGTGTTCGAGGCCAGGATCGAATGCTTGGCGACGTGGGGCGCGATCTTCTTGTACAGATCGAGCTTCCAGTCCATGCGCTCGGCGATGGCCTCGATGATGAGGTCGCACTCACCGAGCTTGGCCAGGTCGTCTTCGTAGTTGGCCTGCTCGATCAGGCCCGCATCGGCCACGTCGCCGAGCGGCGCGGGCTTGAGCTTCTTGAGGTTGTCGATGGCGCGCGTGACGATGCCGTTCTTCGGGCCTTCCTTGGCGGCCAGATCGAACAGCACGACAGGCACGCGCACGTTGACGAGGTGGGCGGCAATCTGCGCGCCCATCACGCCGGCGCCGAGCACGGCGACCTTCTTCACTTGAAATCGGGACATGGCTGAGTTTCGAAGTTATGAATCAGTTCGGGAAACACCGCGGAACCGGTTTGGCCGGACCGCTGGTGCTGCCCCTTGAGGGGGAGGCTGCTACACGAAGTGAGCAGCTACGGGAGTGGGTCAAGCTATCAAAAAACAAAAGGGAACCTCCGCTGCATCGGTGATGCGCTACGCCGAGTCCGACTCGGCACCTGGTGTCGATGGCGATTCGTCTGCTTCCAGTGAATTTGCAAAGAGAACCAGTCCTCCAAAACCCAACAGACCGCAGATCGCCCAACCGAAACCGACCCACCACGGGAATGCCATCGCGCCGCCGCCACCTCTGTACCCGGGTGCAAGGGGGACAGTTGCGAGTACCCCAATAAAGGTGATGACAGCGGCCGCACCAGCAGCAACCACCACGAGAGCAAGGCCACCGATCAACTTTCCCGACGAGACGCTCATGTCACCTGCCCTCCGTTGCACACTTACTGCACACGGTTCCAGGTTTGGGTGCGCCAGAACGGGCCGAGGTAGCCACGGACCTCGAGCTTCTTGCCGCCGTCGATCGGCGTGAAGCTCGCGCGGTACTCCTTGCCGTTCTCGGGGTCGAGGATCTTCCCGCCTTCCCAGACGTCCTTGCCCTCGGCTTTCTTGCCGCCACGGATGATCTCCAGGCCCGCGATGGGCTTGCCCTTGCGGTCGTCGGCGCATTCGTCGCAGGTGGCGTCGGGCTTGGTGTCTTTCTTCAACGACTTCTCGATGCGCCCGAGCAGCGCGCCGTTGGCGTCGGCGATGCGGATCTCGGCCTTGGCCTCGCCGGTCTTGTCGTCGACGTTGCGCCACAGGCCCACCGGCGTGCTCTGGGCCATGGCCGAAGCGGCGGTGACGGTGAACAAGACGGCTGCAAGCATTGCTTTCATGAGCGGGCTCCCGGTGGGTCGATGAAGAAAGGCTGTGTGTCGCTTAAGCGAGTGCGGCGTCGGTGTCCATCAACACCTTGCTGCCGGCGCGCGCGGTGCGCATCAGCATCACGGTCTCGGGGAACAGCTTGGCGAAGTAGAAGCGTGCGGTCTGCAGCTTGGCGACGTAGAACGGGTCGTTGTTGCCGGCGGCGATTTCGCGCAGGGCCACTTGCGCCATGCGGGCGAACAGGTAGCCGAACACGAAGTGGCCGGCCACGCGCAGGTAGTCGACGGCGGCAGCGCCCACTTCGTCGGGGTTCTGGAAACCCTTGAAGCCGATCTCGGTCGTGAACTTGGTGAGCTGGTCGCCCAGCATCGCGATCGGGTTGATGAACTCGGCCATCTTCTCGTTCACGCCTTCTTCTTCCACCAGCTTGGCCACGAGCTTGCCGAACTTCTTCAGCGACGCGCCGTTGTTGCCCAGGATCTTGCGGCCCAGCAGGTCCAGCGACTGGATGGTGTTGGTGCCTTCATAGATCATGTTGATGCGGTTGTCGCGCACGAACTGTTCCATGCCCCATTCCTTGATGAAGCCGTGGCCGCCGAAGACCTGCATGCACGAGTTCGTCGCGATGTGGCCGTTGTCGGTGATGAAGGCCTTGACGATGGGCGTGAGCAGCGCGACCAGCTCGCCGCTGTCCTTGCGCACCTTCTCGTCGGGGTGGTTGTGTTCCTTGTCGAGCAGCAGCGTGCAGAAGATCTGCAGCGCGCGGCCGCCTTCGGCGTACGCCTTGGCCGTGAGCAGCATCTTGCGCACGTCGGGGTGCACGATGATGGGGTCGGCTTCCTTGTCCTTGGCCTTCACGCCCGAGAGCGAGCGCATCTGGATGCGGTCCTTGGCGTAGGCCAGCGCGTTCTGGTAGGCCACTTCGGTCAGGCCGAGCGACTGGTTGCCCACGCCCAGGCGGGCGGCGTTCATCATCACGAACATGGCGGCCAGGCCCTTGTTGGGCTCGCCCACCAGCGTGCCGGTGGCGCCTTCGATCACGATCTGTGCGGTGGCGTTGCCGTGGATGCCCATCTTGTGCTCCAGGCCGGCGCAGAAGATCGGGTTGCGCTCGCCCAGCGAGCCGTCGGCCTTGACGTGGAACTTGGGCACCACGAACAGGCTGATGCCCTTGCTGCCCTTGGGCGCATCGGGCAGGCGGGCCAGCACCAGGTGAATGATGTTGCTCGTCATGTCGTGCTCGCCGGCCGAGATGAAGATCTTGCTGCCGGTGATGCGGTAGGTGCCGTCCGCCTGCGGCTCGGCCTTGGTGCGCAGCAGGCCCAGGTCGGTGCCGCAATGGGGTTCGGTCAGGCACATGGTGCCGGTCCACTCGCCGCTCGTGAGCTTGGGCAGGTAGGTCTTCTTCTGGTCGTCGGTGCCGTGCGCGGCCAGGGCCTCGTAGGCGCCGTGCGACAGGCCCGGGTACATGGTCCAGGCCTGGTTGGCGCTGTTGAGCATTTCGAACAGGCACTGGTTCACCACGAACGGCAGGCCCTGGCCGCCGAAGGCCGGGTCGCACGACAGCGCGGGCCAGCCGCCTTCGACGTACTTGGCGTAGGCGTCCTTGAAGCCCGTGGGCGTCTTCACTTCGTGCGTGGCCTTGTCGAGCACGCAGCCTTCTTCGTCGCCGCTGATGTTCAGCGGGAAGGTGACTTCGGCGGCGAACTTGCCGGCCTCTTCGATCACCGCGTTGATGGTGTCGGCATCGGTCTCGGCGTGGGCCGGCAGTGCCTTGAGTTCCTCGGCGACGTTGAGCACTTCGTGCAGCACGAACTGCATGTCACGCACGGGGGGGTTGTAGGTAGGCATCCGGGACTCTCCTGGTCGAAGCTAGATAGATTGGAAAAAACGAAAACGGAAAAACGAAACGGGCAGCCGTGGCGCTCAGCGCACGGTCTTGAGGCGGCGCGTGCCGCGCGCAGCGGGCGCGGACTCGGCGGCGTTGGAAGCAGGCGGCGCGTCCGGCGTGGCGGCGCGCGCAAGGATGTTGTCGAAGCCGACGTTGGCGCGGCCGATGGAGCCGGGCACCTGCAGGAAGCGGGCTTCGTAGTGCAGCGCGAGGATCAGGCCGTGGATCTCGAACCCGACCTGGCGCTCGTCGGCGTCGGCGCGCAGGTGGCCTTCGGTCTTGGACTGCACGATGGCGCGCAGCACGGCGGCCTGCCAGATGCTGACCGACTCGACCAGCGCGTCGCGCACGGGGCCCGGGCGGTCGTCGAACTCGGAGGCGCCGCTGATGTAGATGCAGCCCGAGTCGATCTCGGTCGAGGTGCGCTTCATCCAGTTGGCGAACATGGCGCGCAGGCGCGGCAGGCCGCGCGGCGCCTGCAGAGCCGGGAAGAACACCTCCTGCTCGAAGCGGGCGTGGTATTCGCGCACCACGGAAATCTGAAGCTCTTCACGCGAGCCGAAGTGGGCGAACACGCCCGACTTGCTCATCTTGGTGATTTCGGCCACGGCGCCGATCGACAGGCCCTCGAGCCCGATCTGCGCGGCCAGCGCCAGTGCGGCGTCGACGATGATGGCCTTGGTCTGCTGGCCTTTGGGGGCGGCGCGGGCCGGCTTGGCGGGAACGGCGGTGGCAGACATCGTGAAAGCTCCGAATAAAACGAACGGTCGTTCTATTTTGCAGGGGCTTTGCACTTTTGACCGCAAATGACCTTGGGCGGCGCTGGGTTAATAAAGGTTAGCCAAAGCAAGGGGCGGCCGCCAGGGGGCCGCACCCTTGCTCCGGCGGGATCAGAACTCCTGCGACACAGGCCGCAGCACGACCTCGTTGATGTCCACGTTCGCCGGCTGCTCCACCGCGTAGACGATGGCGCGAGCCACCGAGTCGGCCGGAATCTGGTTGGCGTCGTAGAAGGCCTTCACGCCGGCGGCGCTTTCGGCGTCGCTGCTGCCGAACTTCAGCTCCGAGTCCACCGCGCCGGGCGACACCATGGTCACGCGCACGCCGCTGTTGCCCACCTCCACGCGCAGGCCTTCGGAGATGGCGCGCACCGCGTGCTTGGTGGCGCTGTAGACCGTGCCGATGGGCGTGAACACCTTCAGCCCGGCAATCGAGGCGACGTTCACGATGTGGCCGCTGCCCTGCGCCTGCATGCGCGGCAGCACGGCGGCGATGCCGTAGAGCACGCCCTTGATGTTGACGTCGATGGTGCGGTCCCACTCGTCGACCTTGAGTTTGTCCAGCGGCGACAGCGGCATCACGCCCGCGTTGTTGACCAGCACGTCGATGCGGCCGAAGGCCTCGACCGTGGCGGCAGCGAGCTTTTCGAGATCGGCGCGCTTGGCCACGTCAGTGGCCACGGCGATGGCTTCGCCGCCGGCCTCGCGGATCTCGGCGACGACCTTGTCGAGCCGGTCGGTGCGGCGGGCCGCGAGCACCACCTTGGCGCCGCGCGCGGCCAGGTGGCGCGCCGTCGATTCGCCCAGGCCGCTGCTCGCGCCGGTGACGATGGCGACCTTGCCTTGGATGTTGTCTTGAACGGAGGTCATGAAGATTTCCTTTGGGGTGTGTTGAAGAAGTGCATGCAGTGTGGAAAATCCACGCGTTCCCGTAAATGAAACTCTGGCGACTTCAGAATTCCCCAATCAGGAACACCCCATGTCCAACCGCCTCGAAGCCCTGCGCGTGTTCTTCACCGCCGCCGATGCCGCCAACTTCCGCGAGGCGGCCGTGCGCCTGTCGGTGTCGCCGCAGGTGGTGACGCGCGCGGTGCGCGAACTCGAAGACGAGCTGGGCGAACCGCTCTTTCACCGCAGCACGCGCGGCGTGCAGCTCACCGATTTCGGGCGGCAACTCGCCGAGCGCGCCCGCATCGCGGTGGGCGGCGTCGACGACCTCTTTCACCGCATCGACCGGCGCGCGCTGTCGCAGCACACGGGCACGGTGCGGGTCACGGCGCCGCATGTGTACGCCCGGCTGATTCCGCAAGCGCTGGCGCCGCTGCTGGCGCAGCATCCCGGGCTGGTGCTCGACCTGCGGCTGTCGGAGCAGCATGCCGACGTGGTCGACCAGCAGATCGACCTCGGCGTGCGCGTCGGCCCGATGCGCGACGCGCGCTTCGTGGCCCGGGGTGTGGGAAAGATGTCGCTGTGCGTGGTGGGCTCACCGGCGCTCATCGAGCGGGTCGGTGCGCCGCGCACCGTCGATGCGCTGTCCGGGCTGCCGGTGACGGCGCTGATCGACCACAGCTCGGGCCGGCCGTGGCCGTGGGCCTTCAGCAAGAAACGGGTGTTCACCGTGTCGTCGCCCGCGTTCGTGTCGGACAACATCGACGCCGAATGCGCCGCGGTGCTGGCGGGCATCGGCTTCGGCCAGCTCATCGGGCCGCTGGCGCAGCCGTGGCTGCAGTCGGGTGCGCTGGTGGAGGTGCTGGCAGCCGAGGCGCCCGAGCCCTGGCCGATCCACGTCTACCGCCCGCAGCGCGCGCCGGTGCCGGCGCGCGTGCGGCTGGTGTACGACGAGCTGGTGCGCGTGCTCAGAGCTTGAAGGGCACGACTTCCTGGCGCTGCTCGCCCAGGCCTTCGATGCCCAGCGTCATCACGTCGCCCTTCTTCAGGAACAGCGGCGGCTTCATGCCCATGCCGACGCCGGGCGGCGTGCCGGTGGTGATCACGTCGCCGGGCATCAGCGTCATGAACTGGCTCACATAGCTCACGAGCTTGGCCACGCTGAAGATCATGGTCTTGGTGCTGCCGGTCTGCACGCGCTGGCCGTTGAGGTCGAGCCACATCGCGAGCTTCTGCGGGTTCTCGATCTCGTCGCGCGTGACGAGCCAGGGGCCGATGGGGCCGAAGGTGTCGCAGCCCTTGCCCTTGTCCCAGGTGCCGCCGCGCTCGATCTGGTATTCACGCTCGCTCACGTCGTTGATGGTGCAGTAGCCAGCCACGTAGTCGAGTGCGCTCTTTTGCGACACATAACGCGCCTTCGTGCCGATGACCACGCCGAGCTCGACCTCCCAGTCGGACTTGACCGAGCCCTTGGGCAGCATCACCGGGTCGTTCGGGCCCTGGATGCAGCTGGTGGCCTTCATGAAGACGATGGGCTCCTTGGGCACCGGCAGGCCCGATTCGGCCGCGTGGTCGGCGTAGTTCAGGCCGATGGCGATGAACTTGCCGACGTTGGCCACGGGGCTGCCGAAGCGCGGCTTGCCCTTGACCAGCGGCAGCTTGTCGACCTTGGTCTTGCGCAGCTTGGCAAGGGCGGCATCGCCGAGCTGGTCGGGACCGATGTCCTTGACGATGGCGCTCAGGCCGCGCAGCTTGCCTTCGTTGTCGATGAGACCGGGCTTTTCTTTGCCGGGGTTGCCGTAGCGGACGAGTTTCATGCGTTCCTTTCAGTGCATTGAATGGGGAATCAGTAGGTGGAGCGGCCGCCCGACAGGTCGAACACGGCGCCGGTGGAAAAGGAGCAATCGTCGGTGCACAGCCAGCCGACCATCGCCGCCACCTCTTCCACCGTGCCGAAGCGGCCCATGGGAATCTTCGAGAGCATGAAGGCGATGTGGTCGGGGCTCATCTGGTCGAAGATGGCGGTCTTCACCGCCGCGGGCGTCACGCAGTTCACGCGGATGCCGGTGTCGGCCAGCTCCTTGCCGAGCGACTTGGTGAGCCCGATGACGGCGGCCTTGCTCGCACTGTACGCGCTGGCGTTGGGGTTGCCGTCCTTGCCCGCCACCGAGGCGATGTTGACGATGCGGCCCTCGCCCTTCGTGCCCTGCCTGCGCATCTGTGCCACCACCTCGCGGCAGCACAGGAACACGCCGTTGACATTGACCTCCATCACCTGGCGCCACTCGTCCACCGGGTAGTCCCACAGCTTGACGTTGGGCCCGGTGATGCCGGCACTGTTGACCAGCGCGTCGATGCGCGGCGCGTGCGCGAGCGTGGCCGCCACGGCTTTCGCGACCGAGGACTGCTGCGTCACGTCGACCTTCAGTGCGAAGGCCTTGGCGCCCAACGCTTCGGCCGCGCGCACCGCGGCGGCCTCGTCGCGGTCCCACAACGTGACGCTGCCGCCCGAGGCGACGAGCCGCTGCGCGATGCCGAAGCCCAGCCCCGTGGCACCGCCGGTGACCACGGCGTGGCGGCCTTCGAAATCGAGCCGGTTCATATCGTGATGCCGCCGTCGACCGTGAAGTACTGGCCGGTGGCGAAGATGGATTCGTCGCTCGCCAGGAACACCACGACCGGCGCGATCTCCTCGGCCTGCGCGAGCCGGCCCATGGGCTGGCGCGCCACGAAGGCCTTGCGCGCGGCTTCGGGGTCGGCGTTGGCGTTGATGCGATCGCCCAGCGAGGGCGTGTCGACCGTGCCCGGGCACACGGCATTGCAGCGGATGCCGCGGGCCACGTAGTCGGCCGCCACGCTCTTGGTGAGGCCGAGCACCGCCGCCTTGGTGGTGCCGTAGACGAAGCGGTTGGGCAGGCCCTTCATGCTGGAGCACACGCTGGCCATGTTGATGATGCTGCCGCGCCCGGCCGCGAGCATGCCGGGCAGCACGGCCTGGATGGTCCACATCTGCGCGCGCACGTTGAGGCGGAAGGCGAAGTCGAGGTCGTCGTCGCCGGCCTGCTCGATGGTGCCGTTGTGCACCACGCCCGCGCAGTTGAACAGCACGTCCAGCGTGGGCAGCTGCGCCACGACCGCGCCGATGGCGGCCTTGTCGAGCACGTCGAGCTTCAGGGCCGTGACGTTCGCCACGCCGGCATAGGCCGACAGCAGCTGCTCGTTGACGTCGGTGGCCCACACATGGGCGCCCTCGGCCGCGAGCGCCAGCACGCTGGCGCGGCCGATGCCCTGGCCGGCGGCGGTGACGAGCACGGTCTTTCCCTTCAATCTCATGGTCGGTGTCTCCTGGGGTGTTCTGCGGATGCGGGGTGGGTTCGGGTTAGGCCCGATGGGTGACATCTGTGAATCGCCGTATTCTGAATTGGCCTTACCACTTGTCCAATTCAGGACAACCCTTAAGCCGATCCACCGCCTCGCCCGCACCCACACCCTGCTCCCGTGCCGCTCCAGACCGTCGAACCCCAACGCCTCTATCGCCAGATTGCCGACCAGCTCCGGGGGCTGATCGCCAAGGGCGAATTCGACGTGGGCGCGCGCCTGCCCGCCGAGCGCGACCTGGCCAAGCAGCTCGGCGTGAGCCGGCCGTCGGTGCGCGAGGCGCTCATCGCGCTGGAGGTCGAGGGCTGGGTCGAGGTGCGCACCGGCTCGGGCGTGTACGTGCTCGACCGCTCGCACCGCGCCAGCGCGCCGGTGGCGCCCACCGAATGGGGGCCGCTGGAGCTGATCCGCGCGCGCCGCGTGATCGAGGGCGAGACCGCCGCCATCGCCGCCCTCTCGGGCAAGCGCAAGGACGTGGACGCGATGACGCGCGCCATCGCCACCATGCGCGAGATGGCCGACCGCAACGTCATGCCGCTGGACGGCGACCGCGCCTTTCACCTGGCCATCGTCGGCGCCAGCGGCAACGTGGTGCTGGTCGAGACGGTGCAGGGCTTCTGGGATTCGCGCCGCGGCCCGATCTTCACGCGGCTGGGCGGCTACTTCGAGACCGTGACCTCGTGGCGCGCCGCCATCACCGAGCACGAGGCGATCCGCGACGCCATTGCCGCGCGCGACGCCGACGCCGCGCGCAGCGCGATGCACACGCACATGGACAACTCGCACCACCGTTTCAGCGCGAGCTGGCGCCGCGCCAAGCCCGCCTGATTTCTCGCCAGCCTTCCTGCCAGTTCACTACAACGGAGACACACCCCATGATCAGCAGCAGCAAGAACAGCAAACGCACCGCCCTCAAGGCCCTGGCCGCCTGCGCCCTCGCAGCCGGCGCGCTGGGCGTATCGGGCATCGCCTCGGCGCAGACCAAGCTCAAGTGGGCGCACGTGTACGAGACCTCGGAGCCCTTCCACAAGTACTCGGTGTGGGCGGCCGAGGAGATCAAGAAGCGCAGCAACGGCAAGTACGACATCCAGGTGTTCCCGGCCTCCAGCCTGGGCAAGGAAGCCGACATCAACCAGGGCCTGACGCTGGGCACGGTCGACATCGTGCTGACCGGCGCGAGCTTCGCGGGCAACAGCTACAAGCCGCTGGCCATCACCTACTTTCCGTTCATCTTCCGCGACGCGGAGCACCAGCTGAAGTACGCCAGGAGCGACGTGTTCAAGGAGCTCGCCAAGGGCTACGACGACAAGACCGGCAACCACATCACGGCGCTCAACTACTACGGCGCGCGCCACGTCACCTCGAGCGCGGCCAAGCCGGTGAGCAAGCCCGAGGACATGAAGGGCCTGAAGATCCGCGTGCCCGACGCGCCCGCCTACCTGGCCTTCCCCAAGTCGCTGGGCGCCAACGCCACGCCGATCGCCTTCGCCGAGGTCTACCTCGCGCTGCAAAGCGGCACCGTGGATGCGCAAGAGAACCCGCTGCCCACCATCGAGGCCAAGAAGTTCTACGAGGTGCAGAAGAACATCTCGCTGACCGGCCACATCGTCGACTCGCTGCTCACCGTGGTCTCGGGCCAGCTGTGGGCCAAGCTCAGCGCCGACGAGAAGAAGATGTTCAACGACGTGATGCAGGAAGCCGCCGAAAAAACCGGCCGCGAGATCATCGCCTCCGAGACCCGGCTGGTGGAGGAGTTCAAGAAGAAGGGCAACAACGTGATCACGGTCGACAAGGGCGCGTTCCGCGAGGCCGTGCTCAAGAACACCAAGCCCACCGACCACGGCTACCGCCAGCAGGACTACGACCGCATCATCGCGATCAAGTAAGGCCACACGATGAGCGACGACAAGCTGCTGGGCGACGACGGCGAGTTCCACGCCAAGGACGAGGTCGTCGACCTGTCCGGCACCACCGTGGAGGCCTGGGCCGCCCTGGGCATCTTCTGGGTGCTGGGCCTCACGGTGCTCTACCAGTTCGTGACGCGCTACGTGCTGAACGACTCGGCCTCCTGGACCGAGGAGATCGCGCGCTACCTGCTGGTGGGCACGGTGTTCGTGGGCGCGTCGATCGGCGTGGCGCGCAACAACCACATCCAGGTCGACTTCTTCTACCGCCACATGCCGCCGGCCATGGGCCGCGCGCTGGGCCTGCTGGTCGACGTGCTGCGCACGGCGTTCTTCGCGGCGGCGGTGGTCATGACGGTGCAGATGATGCTCAAGATCGGCAACAACGCGAGCATGACCATCGTCGACCTGCCGATGAACATCGTCTACGGCGTGTGCCTCCTGGGCTTCGTCGCCATGTGCGTGCGCTCGGTGCAGGTGAGCGTGGTGCACTGGCGCCGCGGCTACTGCGTGCTGGAGCGGCCCGAATCCACGATCGACGACCGCTGAGGTCGCAACCCCACTCCATCACGACAACAACATGCTGAAGATCGCCTTCCTGCTCTTCATGAGCGCCGGCATCCCGGTCGCCGTGGCCATGGCCGGTGCCTCGCTGGTCTACATCCTCTGGAGCGGCAACCTGCCGGGCTTCGTCGTCATTCACCGCATGGTGAGCGGCGTCGACAGCTTTCCGCTGCTGGCCGTTCCCTTCTTCATCCTCGCCGGCAACCTGATGAACAACGCCGGCATCACCAACCGCATCTACAACTTCGCGCTCGCGCTGGTGGGCTGGCTCAAGGGCGGCCTGGGGCACGTGAACATCCTGGGCTCGGTGATCTTCTCGGGCATGAGCGGCACCGCCATCGCGGACGCGGCAGGCCTGGGCACGATCGAGATCAAGGCCATGAAGGAGCACGGCTACTCGACCGAGTTCGCGGTCGGCGTGACCGCGGCCTCGGCCACGCTGGGGCCGATCATTCCGCCGAGCCTGCCCTTCGTGATCTACGGGATGATGGCCAACGTGTCGGTGGGTGCGCTCTTCATCGCGGGGCTCATGCCGGGGCTGATCATGACGCTGCTCATGATGCTCACGGTGGCCTACTACGCGCACAAGAACGGCTGGGGCGCGGACGTGAAGTTCCAGTGGCCACGGCTCATGAAGGCGCTGGTCGAGCTGCTGGTGGTGTGCCTGTGGCCCACGCTGCTGTGGTTCGCGGTCGACAAGTTCGGCGCGCCGGCCCAACCGGCGGTGGCCATTGCGCTGGTGATTCTTTTCGCGGCCGACAAGGTCTTCAAGTTCGAGGCGGTGCTGCCGATCATGACGCCGGTGCTGCTCATCGGCGGCATGGCGACGGGCCTGTTCACTGCCACCGAAGGCGCCATTGCCGCCTGCGTGTGGGCGATGGTGCTGGGCTTCTTCTGGTACCGCACGCTGCAGTGGAAGATGTTCGTCAAGGTCTGTCTGGAGACGGTGGAGTCGACCTCGACGGTGCTCTTCATCGTGGCGGCCGCCTCGATCTTCGGCTGGATGCTGACGGCCACCGGCGTCACAGCCGACATCGCGGGCTGGGTGCTCAACTTCACCAAGGAAGCGTGGGTGTTCCTGCTGCTGGCGAACCTGCTGATGCTGTTCGTGGGCTGCTTCCTGGAGACCACCGCGGCCATCACGATCCTGGTGCCGATCCTGCTGCCGATCTCGAACCAGCTGGGCATCGACCCGGTGCACTTCGGCGTGGTGATGGTGCTCAACCTGATGATCGGCGTGCTGCACCCGCCGATGGGCATGGTGCTGTTCGTGCTGGCGCGCATCGCCAACCTGAGCATCGAGCGCACGACGATGGCGATCCTGCCCTGGCTGGTGCCGTTGCTGTTGAGCCTGGGCATCATCACCTACTGGCCTGCCACCGTGCTGTGGCTGCCGAAGATCATGCAGTAACGACCACCGCCGGCGCCCCCGCGCCGGCTCCGAGAACGATACCCACGATGACCCCCTACATCCGACTCCATCCCGCCGACGACGTCGTCATCGCGCGCTCGCAACTGCTGGGCGGCACGCTCGTCGAGAACGTGGCCGTGCGCGGCCTGATTCCGCCGGGGCACAAGGTCGCCATGCGCGCCATCGCGCAGGGCGAGCCGGTGCGGCGCTACAACCAGATCATCGGTTTCGCGAGCAAGCCCATTGCGGCCGGCGAACACGTGCACACGCAGAACCTGGACATGGGCCCCGACAAGGGCGACTTCGAGCGCGACTACGCCTTCGGCGCCGACGTGAAGCCCGCGCCCGCGAAACGCGAGGCCACCTTCATGGGCATCAAGCGCGCCGATGGCCGCGTGGCCACGCGCAACTACATCGGCGTGCTGACCAGCGTGAACTGCTCAGCCACCGCTGCGCGCGCCATTGCCGACCACTTCTCGCGCAAGACCAACCCACAGGCGCTGGCGGCGTTCCCGAACGTCGATGGCATCGTCGCGCTGACGCACGGCACGGGCTGCGGCATGGACACGCAGGGCATGGGCATGCAGATCCTGGAGCGCACGCTCACGGGCTACGCCACGCACCCGAACTTCGCGGGCGTGCTGGTGGTGGGGCTGGGCTGCGAAGCCAACCAGATCAACGCATGGCTCGCGACGGGTCACTTGGCCGAGGGCGAGAACTTTCGCACCTTCAACATCCAGGACACGGGCGGCACGCGCAAGACGGTCGAGAAAGGCGTGGCGCTCATCAACGAGATGCTGCCGCGCGCCAACGCGGTGAAGCGCGAGCCGTGCAGCGCGGCGCACATCACCATCGGGCTGCAGTGCGGCGGCTCCGACGGCTACTCGGGCATCAGCGCGAACCCGGCGCTCGGTGCGGCAGTCGACCTGCTGGTGGCGCACGGCGGCACGGCCATCCTGAGCGAAACGCCCGAGGTCTACGGCGCCGAGCACCTGCTGACGCGCCGCGCGGTGAAGCGCGAGGTGGGCCAGAAGCTCGTCGATCGCATCAAGTGGTGGGAGCACTACACAGAGATCAACGAAGGCGAGATGAACAACAACCCCTCGCCGGGCAACAAGGCGGGCGGGCTCACGACCATCCTCGAGAAGTCGCTGGGCGCGGTCGCCAAGGGCGGCACCAGCAACCTCGAGGCGGTGTACGAATATGCCGAGCCCGTCACCGCGCATGGCTTCGTCTACATGGACACGCCAGGCTACGACCCGGTGAGCGCCACGGGCCAGGTGGCCGGCGGCGCGAACCTGATCTGCTTCACGACCGGTCGCGGCTCGGCCTACGGCTGCGCGCCCTCGCCTTCGCTCAAGCTGGCGACCAACTCGGCGCTGTGGCAGCGGCAGGAAGAAGACATGGACATCAACTGCGGCGAGATCGTGGACGGCACGGCCTCGATCCAGGAGATGGGCCAGCGCATCTTCGAACTGGTGCTGGCCACGGCCTCGGGCGCGCACTCGAAGAGCGAGCAGCACGGCTACGGGCAGAACGAGTTCGTGCCGTGGCAAGTCGGCGCGGTGATGTGAGGCCCGCCCTCCCCTTCGGCTATGCCATCCCATTGAACGCACGAGGAGCCTGATCCATGTCCAGAACCCTGCCGGCCGACGGCCTGCAAGCCAACGTCGCCCGCATCCTCGAAGCCGCGGGCAGCAGCGCCGCCGAAGCACAGCAGGTGGCCGCCAACCTCGTGCTGGCCAACCTCAGCGGGCACGACTCGCACGGCGTGGGCATGCTGCCGCGCTACATCGATGCGGTGGCCGAAGGCGGGCTCGTGCCCAACGCCGCCGTGAAGGTCAATCTCGACATCGGCACGCTGATGGGCCTGGACGGCCAGCACGGCTACGGGCAGATCGTCGGCGTGCAGGCGATGGAGCTCGGCATCGCGCGCGCGAAGCAGCACGGCAGCTGCATCTTCACGCTCGCGAACGCGCACCACCTGGGGCGCATCGGCCATTTCGCGGAAATGGCGACGGCCCAGGGGCTGGTGGCGATGCACTTCGTCAACGTGCTCTCGCGGCCCGTGGTGGCGCCCTGGGGCGGCGGCGACGGGCGCTTCGGCACCAACCCGTGCTGCATCGGCATTCCGCTGGCGGGCGCCGAGCCCTTCGTGCTCGACTACGCGACCAGCCGCGTGGCGCAGGGCAAGATGCGCGTGGCCCACAACAAGGGCGAGCAGGTGCCCGACGGCTACCTGATCGACGAACACGGCGCGCCCACCAACGACCCGGGCGTGGTCGTGGTGCCGCAGGGCAACGGCCTGTTCGGCGCGCTCATGACCTTCGGCGAACACAAGGGCTACGGCATGGCCGTGGCCTGCGAGTTGCTGGGCGGCGCGCTCACGGGCGGCGGCACCTGGCACCGGCCCGCGGACACGGCGCGCACGGTGCTCAACGGCATGCTGACGGTGCTGATCGACCCCGTGAAGCTCGGCACGCAGAAGGCCTTCGACGAGGAGGCGCGCGAGTTCATCGGCTGGCTGCGGCAAAGCCCGCCGGGCCAGGGCTTCGAGGCCGTGCAGATCGCGGGCGAGCCGGAGCGCCGGGCGCGCGCGGCACGCCGGCGCGACGGGGTATGGGTCGATGACGCGACCTGGGGCGAGATCGTCGCCGCCGGCGCGAAGGTGGGCGTGGCCGTCGCCTAACGCCGCGCCGCCTGGCGCGACTTCTGGCTCAGCACCAGCGCAATGCCGCCGAGGATCGCCACCGAGGCGAGCGCCAGCCGCGGCGTGATCGCTTCCGACAGGAACAGCACGCCGCCGAACGCCGCCAGCAGCGGCACCGACAGCTGCACGGTCGCCGCCCGCAACGCCGACAGGCGGCCCAGCGCCGCGTACCAGACGACGTAGCCGAGCCCCGAGGTCAGCGCGCCGGAGGCCACGGCCAGCGCGACGCCGTGCGCATCGGCGTGCGCGCGCGTGGCGAACACCAGGCTCAGTGCCAGAGCCAATGGCACGGCGCGCAGGAAGTTGCGCGCGGTCGCAGCCAGCGGATCGGCCACGCCCCGGCCGCGCAGCGAATACACGCCCCACGCCACGCCCGCCACCGCCATCAGCACGGCGCCGAGCAGCGGCGGCGCGGCAACGCCCGGCGACACCAGGTAGACGAGGCCGGCCGCCGCAAGGACAAAGCCGCACCACGCCAGCACCCCGAAGCGCTCGCCGCCGCCCAGGCCCGCGCCCAGCATCGTGAGCTGCACCGCGCCGAAGAGGATCAGCGCGCCCGTGCCCGCCGGGAGGCTGAGGTACGCGAAGGAGAAGAACGCGACGTACGCGAACAGCATGACGGCCGGCAGCCAGCCGGTGCGCCCGAGGGTGGACGGCTGCGCCCGGAAGCGCACGACGAGCGCCAGCGTGATCGCCCCCGACGCGAGCCGGATGCTGCCGAAGCTGGCCGGGTCGATGCCGCCGTGCTGCAGCGCGAGCCTGCACAGCAGCGAGTTGGCCGCGAACGCGACCATGGCGACCGCGGTGAGCGCGACGGCGTGCAGGAGAAGAGCCGGGCGGGCAGCGGCGGCGTCAGGCATGGCGCGCCCCGGAAGGCCGGCGGCTGCGAGAAGGACAAGCACTCATGCGAGCCTCCGATCCAGAGGTCATGCGAAACGGGCTTGTCACCGCGGCACCGCGTGGCGGCAAGGGAGGAGATTGATCGTACGCGCCGCAAAGGGCCGCGTCGAGTTCAGCATGGCTGCGCCGGACCAGCCAGCCTTGCCGTCAAACGATCAGTGCGATCGTGGCTTCCAGGTGTTCGGACGGCGCGCGGCGGAAACCCGAGCGCGCAAAGCGCTGCAGCTGCCCGACCACGAAGGCCGTGAGCGCCGCGGCGCGCACCTGGGCATCGACGCTGGGCGTGGCCGAGCCGTCGGCGGCGGCCGCGCCGCGCAGCACCTGGCGCAGCGTGGCCTCGATCTTGTCGAAGAACTGGTTCATGCGCTGCTGCAGGCGCTCGTTCTCGAACACCAGCGCATCGCCGACCATGACGCGCGTCATGCCGGGGTTGCGCTCGGCGAACTGCACGAGCAGCACGAGGATGCGGGCCGCCTGCTGGCTGCCGGTGGCGCCTTCGCGCTCGAGGATCTGGTTGACCAGCGTGAAGACGCTCTGCTCGATGAAGTCGATGAGGCCCTCGAACATCTGGGCTTTGCTCGCGAAGTGGCGGTACAGGGCCGCCTCGCTCACCTCGAGCCGCGCGGCCAGCGCGGCGGTGGTGACCCGCTCGGCACCGGGCTGCTCCAGCATGGCGGCCAGCGCCTGCAGGATCTGCACGCGTCGCTCGCCCGGCTTGGGGCGCTTGCGCGTCGGTGCGGCGGCGGGCGTGTCGGCCGGGGTCTCTACGCCGGGGGCAGCTGTCTCTTCGTTCTGCATGGGAGCGCGTGCAAAGATGTAATCAATTGATTCTCGCACAGCGCAGTGAGCGCGCGCCTTCCGCCGACGGAAGGCACGCGGAGGGCGCTCAGCGCGCCCGGATCATCGTGCCGTAGGCCTGGTCGGTCAGGATCTCGAGCAGCATCGCGTGCGGCACGCGGCCGTCGATGATGTGCACCGCGTTCACGCCGCTCTTGGCCGCGTCGAGCGCGCCTTCGATCTTGGGCAGCATGCCGCCCGAGATGGTGCCGTCGGCGAACAGGTCGTCGATTTCGCGCGCGCTCAGGTTGGTGAGCAGATTGCCGTTCTTGTCGAGCACGCCGGGCGTGTTGGTCAGCAGCATGAGCTTCTCGGCCTTGAGCACCGTGGCCAGCTTGCCGGCGACGACGTCGGCGTTGATGTTGTAGCTCTCGTTCTCCTCGCCGAAGCCGATCGGGCTCACGACGGGAATGAAGGCGTCGTCCTGCAGCGCCTTGACCACGCTGGGGTCGATGGAGACGATGTCGCCGACCTGGCCCACGTCGTGGTGCACGTTCGGGTCGGTGCGGTCGGCCAGCTTGAGCTTCTGCGCGCGAATGAGGCCACCGTCGCGCCCCGTGAGGCCCACGGCCTTGCCGCCGGCCTGGTTGATCAGGCCCACGATGTCCTGCTGCACCTCGCCGGCCAGCACCCATTCGACGACTTCCATGGTCTCGGCGTCGGTCACGCGCATGCCCTGCACGAAGCTGCCCTTCTTGCCCAGTTTGTTCAGGGCGGCCTCGATCTGCGGGCCGCCGCCGTGCACCACCACCGGGTTCATGCCGACCAGCTTGAGCAGCACCACGTCTTCGGCGAAGTCGGCCTGCAGCGCCGGGTCGGTCATGGCGTTGCCGCCGTACTTGATGACGATGGTCTTGCCGTGGAACTTGCGGATGTACGGCAGCGCCTGGGCCAGGATCTCGGCCTTGTCGCGCGGAGGGATGTTGAGGACGGGGTCGGTCATGGGCGGTCAGGCTCCAAAGCGGTGGACGATGGGAAGAATTCTCGCAACAAGGCGGCGCCGGCGGTCAGGGCCGCAGCCAGCGCGGGACCTTGAAGCGCACGATCATCAGGTACGCCCCGACGTAGGTCGTGACGAACAGAAGGCAGAACAGCATCAGCACGAAGGTGTTGTTCCAGAACAGCACCGCGGGCACCACCGACAGCGCGGCGAACATCCACAGGTACGGCGAAGTGCGGTTGTTGCGCGCCAGCAGCTGGCGCGCCTCGTCGTCCGCGAAGGCCACGCGCACGATGCGCCGGAAGATCAGCTGGTGAAAGTGCAGCGCGTCGGCCGTGCCCGGCGACTGGCCCCGGGCCAGCTTGCGGTAGATGGAGAACAGCGTCTCCCACACCGGGTAGATCAGCAGCAGCATCGGGAACCACGGCGACACCACGCGGTGGCGCTGCACCAGCGTCACGCAGGCCACGGCGATCACCATGCCCCAGACGTAGGCGCCGCCGTCGCCGGCGAAGATCTTGCCGCGCGGGTAGTTCCAGACCAGGAAGCCGAAGGTGGCGCCGACCAGGCAGATCACCATCGCGGCCAGCTGCCGGTCGCCCAGCTGCAGCGCGACGTGCGAGATCGCCAGGCACACGAGCACGGCCACGGTGCCGGCCAGCCCGTTGTAGCCGTCGATGATGTTGAAGGCATGCGGCAGGCCGCCGATGGCCAGGGCCGCGAAGACCAGCGAGGCATAGGGCAGCAGCGCGAGCCAGCCGTCGAGCGTCTCGAAGCCGGTGCGCGCCACGCCCAGCCCCTGCACCCAGCACACCAGCAGCGCCGAGCCGATGGTCAGGCCCAGCCGGTAGCGCACCTTGACCTGCTGCGTCACGTCTTCGACGATGCCGCCGAGCACAGCGGGCAGGATGCACACCAGCGTGAGCATCGAGGACTTGAGCGGCCAGGCGATGTTCAGCGGCTCGATCAGGCCGGCGCCCAGCCAGGCCGCGCTCATGCCGAGCATGATGCCGGCCCCGCCCAGGCGCGGCACGTGGCCCTTGTGGAAACGCTGGGGCATGTCGGCGCCGTAGCGGCGTGCGTGTCTGCGCGCGCGGCGCATGAACAGCTGCACCGCGATGGCGGAGACGAAGAAACTGAGGATGATCAGGGCAATCATGAGTGGGGTTGGGGGAACCCTAGAATTCCCGAGCGAAATTAGACCATGCCCACGCCCCCTTCTTCACCCCACGCCCCGGTCACCCTGTCGATCGTGAGCCACGGCCAGCTCGCGCTGGTGCTGCCGCTGCTCGAGCAGCTCGACCGGCACAGCCGGGACGCGATCGCCAAGGTCGTGCTCACGCTGAACATTCCCGAGGCCGACCTGCTCGCAGGACGACAGTGGGGCTTCGCCATCGAGCGCATCGAGAACGCGGCGCCCCTGGGCTTCGGCGCCAACCACAACCAGGCCTTCGCGCGCTGCGACACGCCCTGGTTCCTGGTGCTCAACCCCGACATCCGCTTCGACGCCGACGTGCTCGCCCCGATGCTCGCCCAGGCCGCGCCCGACGCCGGCCTGATGACGCCGCGCATCCTGGAGTCGGGCCGGCCCGAGCCCGAGCCGCACCGCGCGCTGCTGACCCCCTTCGAGATCCTGGGCCGCAAGAAGCCCGGCTACCAGCCGCCGACCGTGCCGGCCTGGATTCCCGGCCTGTTCATGCTGTTTCGCAGCGAGGCCTACCGCAAGATCGGCGGCTTCGACGAACGCTTCTTCATGTACGGGGAAGACTTCGACATCTGCGCCCGCACCCGCCTGGCCGGCTGGAAGCTCCAGGTGACCGAAGACCTGCGCGCGCGCCACGACGCCCAGCGCGCCAGCCACCGCAGCAAGAAGTACCTGTACTGGCACGTGACCAGCCTGCTCAAGGTGTGGCTGTCGGGCGCTTTCTGGCGCTACTGGCGGCTGCAGCGCGCCGCCGCCTGAAAAAGGCACGGCGGCGTTTGCGAGGACAATCGGGGCCGAAAAGCCCCGCACGAAAAGCCCGCTAGCGCCGCTTTCAGCACCGACGATGACGACCACGAGCAGCCCGACCTCCCTCCCCGAACACGCCCACCTGGTTCACCCGAAATACCGCCCGGACATCGACGGGCTGCGCGCCGTCGCGGTGCTGTCGGTGCTCGGCTACCACGCGTTCCCGCAGTGGATCAAGGGCGGCTTCATCGGCGTCGACATCTTCTTCGTCATCTCGGGCTTCCTGATCACCACCATCATCCTGGGCAGCTTCCAGGGCGACGGCTTCAGCTACCGCGAGTTCTATGCGCGGCGCGTGAAGCGCATCTTTCCGGCGCTGGCGCTGGTGCTGCTGGCCACCATGGCCTTCGGCTGGTTCGCCCTGCTGCCGCACGAATGGGAACAACTGGGCAAGCACGTGGCCGCGGGCGCGGGCTTCGTCTCGAACTTCGCCTTCTGGAGCGAGGCCGGCTACTTCGACAACGCCGCCGAGACCAAGCCGCTGCTGCACCTGTGGTCGCTGGCCATCGAAGAGCAGTTCTACATCTTCTGGCCCGTGCTGCTGGGCCTGGCCTGGAAGCGCAAGTGGCGCATGCTCACGGTGCTCGGCACGGTGGCGGCGATGTCGTTCCTGCTCAACGTGACGACCATCCACAGCCACCGCACGGCCGCGTTCTATTCGCCGCTGTCGCGCTTCTGGGAGCTGATGATCGGCGGCATGCTGGCCTACGCGCGGCTGCACCGCCCGCCGCCGAAGGCGGGCTGGAGCCGCCACGCGCAGTCGATCGCCGGCCTCGTGCTGATCGTGCTGGGCCTGTGCTACATCCGCGGCGGCAAGGCCTTCCCCGGGTTCTGGGCCATCCTGCCGTCGGTGGGCGCCTTCTTCTGCATCGCGGCCGGACCGAGCGGCGTGCTCAATCGTTATGTGCTGGCCTCCAAGCCGATGGTGTGGGTCGGCCTGATCAGCTATCCGCTGTACCTGTGGCACTGGCCACTGCTGGCCTATGCGCGCATCCTCGAGGGCAAACTGCCGTCGGACGGCATCCGCGCGCTGATGCTGGTGGCGTCGTTCGTGCTGGCGTGGCTCACCTACCGGTTCGTCGAGCGCTACACGCGCCGCAGCGAGAACCCGACGGTGACGGCGGGGCTGGTGGCCGTGATGATCGGCTTCGTCGTGCTCGGCCTGCTGGCGACCACGCGCTACTACGT
This sequence comes from Variovorax sp. GW821-FHT06D12, assembly GCF_059419205.1. Classification (NCBI taxonomy): domain Bacteria; kingdom Pseudomonadati; phylum Pseudomonadota; class Betaproteobacteria; order Burkholderiales; family Comamonadaceae; genus Variovorax; species Variovorax sp. GW821-FHT06D12. Next base: position 537,743 of record NZ_JBWKRI010000005.1, read on the forward strand.
CGGCCGCCACAGCGATCCGTACTTCAACAAGACCGCCGCAGCCGCCAAGGACTGGGCCTACCCGGACGGCCTGAGCCCGATCAAGGTCGACGGCGAGGTGCTGCAGCAGATCGGGCAAGGCAAGCGGCGGGTGCTGTTCTTCGGGGACAGCCATATCGAGCAGTACGGGCCGCGCGCGGTAGAGCTGAGCAAGATCGCGCCGGACAGGCTGGACTCGCTGTCATTCACGACCTGGGGCGCCTGCCCGCCGGTTCCCGGTGTCGTCGACGAGCAGAACAACCTGTGTGCGGAGCGCCGCGACGGCGGCATGCGTCTGGCGATGAGCGACAAGTTCGATGCCGTCGTCTTCGGCGGCTGCTGGAACTGCTACTTCTCGGTGACCCGCAAGCCCACCGCCGAAGATGCCGCGGCGGACCGCTATTACTACTTCGACGGCAAGAACAAGCACCGCTTCATGGGCGGCAACGGCGCGGAACTGGCCCTCAGCACGCTCGAGACCGTGATGACCACACTTTCCAAGCACAAGCAGGTCTACCTGCTGCTGGACAACCCGGTCGGCGCGGGCTTCGGTCCCGAAGAGTTCGTGAAGGGGGGCCGCCTGGGCAGCATGACCGTCGGTCGCATGTCGTCGACCGCGCCCTGGGCTTCCGAGCAGAAGGCGCTGCACGAGCGCATGCGCCAGATGGCGCAGCGCAGCGGCGCCATCGTGATCGACCCGATCCCGACGCTGTGCGAGAAAGACCAGTGCACCCGGGCTGACGCCGACGCCACGCCGATCTACAAGGACGCCGGGCACCTGCGCGCCGAGTACGTGCGCAAGCACGCCACCTACATGGACCCGGCGATGACGACACCGGCGCCGGCGCGCTGAGAATGGGGCTGCGGCGGCCTCCCGGCCGCCGCGGTGCGCATCAGGCCTTATAGAGCTTGCGCAGGCTGCGAATGCCCGGCAGCTTCGTCACCGTGCCGACCAGGCGCACCACGCCCGGCGGGCAGTGGTTGAGCAGGAACAGCGTGATCCGCAGGCGCAGCTTCTTCTTGCGTCCCACATACGGGTTGGAAAGCACCATCGCGCCGTACTCGTTGAGGATCGCGCTCATCTCCTCGCGGTACTGGTCGTTGTTCTTGATCGACTCGATCGCGTGGTTGACGAAGTACGGCTGGAAGCGCGGCACCAGGAAATCGCGCAGGTAGTAGCGCCCCCGCAGGTGCTCGTCGGGGAACATCTGGACGAGCTTGTTGAAGTACTTGAAGCGGCTGCGGATCATCCGGATGCCGAAGGACGTGCTCGCCGTGTGGATGCACCAGACGGTGACAGCCTTGTCCACGAAGTAGTTGCTGAACCCCTTGCGGAAGATGCGCAGGAACAGGTCGTCGTCCTCGAAGCCCATGAACTGCGAGTCGAAGCCATCTACGGCCTCGAAGGCCCTGCGGCTCACCAGCGCGGCCGACGGCAGCACGAACATGTCGTTGCGCAGCAGGTCGTTGATGTTGCGCTTGGGGTGCGTCGCGTGCTCCTTGATCACGCCGGTGCGGATCACGTTGCCATCGGCATCGGCCTCGTACAGGTCGGCATAGACATAACCGAACAGCCGGTCGCCGGGCGGGATCGCGGCTGCCAGCGTCTCGATGTGATTGGGCAGGTAGAAGTCGTCCTGGTCGAGAAAGCAGATGAAGTCCGAGGTGGAGGCCTTCACACCTGCGTTGCGCGCCGAGCCCTGGCCGCCGTTCTCCTTGTCGAGGATGCGAAACGGGTAGCGCGCGGCCAGCGCGTCGAGCGCGTCGCGCTCCTCGGGGCGCGAGCCGTCGTTGACCAGGATCACCTCGTGCGCGGGCACCGACTGCTCGAACACGCTCCTCACCGAGCGCTCGATGAAATCGGCGCCGTTGTAGAACGGGATGATGACCACGACGTTCGGCCAGGCCGTCGGCTCGCCGGGCCGGGAAGGGTTCGCGGGGACGTTGGTTGGGTTCATTGTTGTTGTGTCAGACTGATTCGAAAAGATCGCGGACCACGCCGCGCACCCCGCGGCCGAACTTGTCATAGCGACCGGTCATGGCCTCGCGCAGGATCGGCACGCACCGGGCCAGGCGCGAGGCGGGCAAGGCGGCGCGGAAGCGCTGGTGCACGATCTTGCTGCGCACCTTGTCGATGATCTCGGGGGGCACGCGATCGCCGAGCTGGAGCAGGCGCTCCAGCAACAACTCGGCTTTGATCGCGCGCTCGACGTGCGTGTTGCCCCGCGAGGCGAGCGCCTTGCGCACCTTTTCCTTGAAGGTGTCGCGGCGGGCACCGATTTGGTTGGATTCGTGCTGGCGGTACTCGATGAGCGGCTCTTCCAGCAGGTCGACCCGCGACGTCGTCGATGCGACGATCCCCAGCCATTCGTCGTGCACCCACTCGACGGGCAGCGGCAGCGCATCGGCGAGCAGCGTACGACGGAAAACCGTGGTGGCGCCGGTCACGAGGTTGCGGCGCAGGAACACGTCGAAGGCCCGGCCGGTGTGGATCCGCTCGATTTCGGACGGCGTGACTTCGAGCGCATGGAACAGCGTGTTGCCCAGGTCGCTGCCTTGCGAATCCACCAGACGCGCGTCGGTGTGCAGCAGCCACAGGTTGTCGTCCTGCACGAAAGGCGCCGCCATCCGCTCGAGCCGGTCGGGCACCCACACGTCGTCCTGGTCGCTCAGCGCGATCAGGTCGCTGGTACAGGCCGAGATGGCCTGCTCGAAATTCTTGACGACCCGCAGGGCCACGGGGTTCTCGAAGACCCGCAGGGCGATGGGCGGGCCGGGACGCTCCGCTGCGCATTCGGCGACCGTGGCGCGTACCACATCGACCGAGCCGTCGCGCGAGGCGTCGTCAGAGAGCACGATTTCGATCGGTGGGCGGGTCTGCAGGCAGATGCTGCGCACCTGTTCGCGCAGGAAGCGGGCGCCGTTGTAGGTGCACAGGGCGACGGAGACTTCGAGGGGACGGGACATACGCATGGGTTGATCGATTTTCTGTCGGGCATGCTGCCGATGGCAGCCGCAGCCCGTCCGATCGGGGAGCGGGGGGCTCTTCGATGGTTACGAATTGCAGCGGAACCGGAGCCGGTAAAATTATCTCTCAGTTGATACTCTGAATAAAATGCGCGGGCTCGCACGAGCACCGTCCCGGCCCCTGCGGCCATAGCCCTCCAAGAAATCCCGCTTGACCCCCTCGGCCACGAAGCGCTTTTGCTCATCGCCGTTTCATGCGGCGGTGGGACCCTGACCCTGCACATCACCGTCCGCATGGCAGACAAAGACACTGACGCACACGCATGAGCCAAGTTCATTCCAATCTCCATCGAAGCCCCCTGGCCGACTGGTGGGAAGGCACCCGCCGCACCGACATCTGGTGGACGCTGGCCTGGTTCGATATCGTGCTGCGCTATCGCCGCTCCATGCTGGGGCCGCTGTGGCTCACGCTGAGCATGGGCGTCATGATCGGCGGCATGGGGCCGCTGTATGCCTCGCTCTTCGGCACCCACCTGGACAAGTTCTTCCCGCACCTGGCACTGGGCGTGATCTTCTGGGGCACGTTCTCCGCGGTGGTCACCGACGCCTGCAATGCCTTCGTCGGCTCGTCCAACTACCTGAAGCAGGGCTACTTTCCCATCAGCCTGTTCGTCTGGCGAGGCTTGGCGCGCAACCTGATCCAGTTCCTCCACCAGATCGTGCTGTACATCCCCGTGGCCATCTGGGCGGGTGTCACGCTGTCGTGGTCGGTGCTCCTGATCATTCCCGCCTTCGCGATCCTCATCATCAACGCGCACGCCCTGGGCCTGTTGCTGGGCCTCATCTGCACGCGCTACCGCGACGTGACCCAGATCATCACCAGCCTCATGCAGATGCTGATGTTCCTCACGCCCGTGTTCTGGCTCCCCGAGAACCTTCCAAGCCGCGCCAAGTACGTGCTGTGGAACCCCTTCGCACAGATGCTCGACCTGCTGCGCACGCCGCTCATGGGCGGCGTGGCGCACCTGCACAGCTGGATCGGCATCGCCGTGTGGACCGTGCTGTGCGTGTCTATCGCAAGCGTGCTGTTCGTCAAATACCGCCGCCGCGTCGTCTACTGGCTCTGATCCATGGCATCCATTTCACTCAAAAACGTTTCGGTCAGCTTCCCCATCTACGGGGCGGGCTCGGCATCGCTCAAGAAAACGCTGGCGGCTTCGGTCACCGGCGGACGCTTCGGCAAGGAAACCGGGGTCACCGTGGTGCAGGCGCTCAGCGGCCTCAACCTGGAGCTCAAGAGCGGTGACCGGCTGGGCCTGGTCGGTCACAACGGCGCGGGCAAGTCCACGCTGCTGCGCACGCTGGCAGGGGTCTACGAACCTTCAGCGGGTGAATTCACGCGCCAGGGCTCCGTGGCCAGCCTGATCGATCCCGCACTGGGCATCGAGATGGACGCCACCGGCATCGAGAACATCATGCTGCGCGGCCTCGTGATGGGCATGAGCATGAAGGAGATCGAACGGCTCACGCCTGAGATCTGCGAGTTCAGCGGCTTGGGCGAGTACGTCAACATGCCCGTTCGCACCTACTCGACCGGCATGATGATGCGGCTGGCGTTCTCGATCTCGACCAGCGTCGAAGCCGACATCCTGCTGATGGACGAATGGCTGTCGGTGGGCGATGCCGCGTTCACCGAAAAGGCAGAGAAGCGGATGCGCGACGTGGTCTCCAAGTCGGGCATCCTGGTGCTGGCATCGCACTCGCCCGAGCTGATTGCCAAGGAGTGCAATCGCGTGATCCATATGGAACACGGGCGGATCGTCGAAAGCTGAAATTCAGCGTGAAGGGCCGGTAGTGCACCGGGCCACATGCGGCAGCATGCCGGCCCCGACCCGCACGCCGTGCCAGCCTCACCGGCGCTGGAAAACGACGAGGAAGCAATCGCCTTCCTTCTCCTGGTAGCTGTGCGCCGGGCGGTAGTAAACGCTGGAATTGCCATTGCCCCGAGCGAAGTCCAGCGGCAAGAACGCCTGGGACTCCAGCACATCAAAGCCGTGCTTCGCTGCCCGTTCCTGCCACCATGGCAGCGGCTCCAACGTTTGGTGCAAGGGCGTGCCATCTTCCGTGAAGCCGCCGTCCACCTGGGAGATGGAGCAGGCGAAGATGCTTCCCGGACGGGTATGGCGCGCAAGATTGGTAAACAGGCCCTCGACCCCCTCCGCCGTCAGATGCTCGAGCACTTCCCAGGCCGAGATCACGTCGAACTTGAACGTCTCGATCTCGCCGCGACCCAGTTCAAAAGGGCGGGTCACATCACACGTGAAAAGAGAATCGCGCAGGAGCCGCCACTCAGCACGTTGCTGCAGCCTGGAGATGTCGCTTCCCTCGAGGCCAACGCCAATATGACCCCGCAGGACTGCGTCGAGCACCATCCCGCCCGCCGAGCAGCCGAGGTCCAGGAAGGACAACTGCTTGCCTGAACCAGCAAAGTAGTCCTCGCACGCGCGGATGAAGCGCGGGTGCCGCGTGTGATCGAGAACGGTTCCGACGGGATGGATGTGATCCGGGCTGTCATAGGCCACCGGATAGTCCGTGACGCACTTGAAGCCCTTCAAGCTCTCGAGGTCGATGTTCGACATCAGCGCAATCAGGATATCCCGTTGCACCCAATCCAGATGCCCGTGCAGCTCCGCGACGGAAGTCTGAACGTCACTCACACGGGCGACCGCGTTCGTCGAATTCTGAGAGAGCGCCGTCATCTGGACTTGGAGCGCAGCAATTTGCGAGGCGGCGTCCCGGGCCCCTTGAGCAAGGCCCGACATTTGTGCGCGGACATCGACGAAGAAGCTGGGCAAGCCATCGACCAAGCCATTAACCGAGCCTCGCAGATGGCCGACATCACCATCGATCTTGACGGTCCGTTCCGCCAGATGCCCGACCCGCTGCTCGATACCGGCCAGCTTGTCGACCACCCTCGCTTTGAATGGCAGGTAGAGCGGCCACAACATCCGCTTGATCACCGCGCGAATGGACAGCCCCCCCGCAGGCGGTGGTCCCGCTTGCGCCTGAGACTCCACCGCGTCCGACGACCTTTGCGTGGCTTCCGGGCCACTCTCGCCCACCGGCTCTTGCAATGCCGCAGGGAGGGCAATCCAGTCGAGTGGGTACTTCAACTCTTCCAACAGCGTTCGCGTCAGCGTGAGGTCTTCATTCGCAAAGTTGCGCGATGAAAACACCTTGCGCTTCAGGAACGGCGAACCCTTCTGAAGAAGCGTGTTCTGATAGGTCGAAATATCTGCACCGAACGGAACGTCAAGAACAGACCGGTCAATCAGCGGCGCAAAGGAAAATCCATTCGCGGCCAGCAACCTGCTGAGTCCGATTTCGTACTTTTCACATATCTTTTGCTTCGATTCTTCGACCGCGATGGACTCGAAGAAATCCCGGAAAACTGCACTCCCCACCACAGGCCGGTTCAGTGTCAGGAAATAGCTCTGCAGGTGTCGCGTGTTGCCATAGTTTTCAGTGATGCCCCAGGCATCCAGACCGGCAGCATCCATGCGGGCGAAGACTGTCGCCAGCTCCCGCACAGGTCCGTAATTGCTGTCATTCGCCAGGATGACGGTGTCGTATTTCTCGACTTCTTGCCACCCCAGCCGAAAAATCAATTTCTGCCAAGATCCGAAATCATACTTTTCGTGCGCTTCCGCCCATCGCCCACGGGTGACCGAATCCAGCTTCTTGAGCTCTTCCTCACTGGCCTCATTTGCCGCCTGGTAATAGACATCGGCAAACCTTGAAAGCTCACGTAGGTAGTGAACCACATAGTCATCAACCCGACTCTCAGGGCTATACCCGGCAAAAAGGCACAAACGCTTCATTCAATATCCTCTTTAATCATCTTCCAGATCGGAAGCACGCCGAAGGCGCGATACACGTGATGCTGAGCGTCCGTGGTCTTGCTCATCAAAGGCAACTTTCCAAAGACATAAAGCGTGGTACAGATGCTCTCGCCCGGAATAGTTTGCAAATTGAGCAATGGCCAACGCCCGTTGAGAAAATATCCGCGCAGTTCGCCCACACGGCGACGTCGAAAGGTATCGCTGAAGGTGCCCTGCAGCGCGGCTTGCGCGTCCAATGCGGCCTGATCGGCATTCGCGTCCGGCGTCACACCTGTGCCGTATTTCTTGTGAAGCTGCTCAGCACTCATCGTGCCATTCCAATTGCTGCTTCCCTGATCCAGGCTGCGATAGAAAAGCTCTTCATCTGTCAGCTTCGTCAGATCCCGGTACCAGGGCAAATGCCTTGCTTCATAGGGATAGCCCATTCGAAATGCCGAGAAGAAATCGGAGGTGCGCCATTCTTCTCGCGGACGATACAGCGCAAATGTCGTGTCCACCGGTGCATCGTAAACCGTCAGCGTGCCGTGCTCCTTCACCTTTTCGTAGAATCGACCCTCCCATTTGAGAACGTTTTCCTTCAGCTCGTAGTGATCGGGCAGATCGTCCAGTTTGAGGGAAAAACCGATCTTGTTCTTGGCTGGATGACTCAGCAAGACATCAAGAAAGACATACAAGAAGTCAAATGGACATTCATCGACGGGCAGGACATCCGGGTCGGTCAACACGAAATAGTTCGAATCGACGATCTCCTTGAATTTCAACGAGTCGAACAATACTGTGTGTTTGTAATTGACGCCCATGTAGTGCACTCTGTGGGGAGAGGCACGCAGGTACTCGACAAGCGGCGGATAGGACGACGCGTTGTCGATGATGTGGATGTTCTTGAATCCTGCCTTTTCGAAGTACGCAATGCTTGCCTGCAGGTACGTCAGGTGGTTGAACGAGATGACGAAGATCGGAATTTCGCGGATGACGTCTTTGCACAGGTGAACGAAATCGTCCTTGGGCAGTGGCTTGATCTGGTGGAATACGGAGGCCAGCTCAAGCGGCGAGCAAAGGTCGGGGCGCTTGATGGAAGCCATCAATTTCGCCAGCATGTCGAGCTTGGCCGCCTCATTGCCGGACTCGCCTTTCAGCATCGCCGTGACCTGTTCCACATCGGCTGGTGGCAGGTCGCCCACCAGATACCCGATCATCCGGAGCTTGACACCGACATCCAGCCGGTGCATCTCGTCCATGTGGGCAATCGACGCACTCTCATTGTGTCGGCGATAGCGAAGCAGGATCTCCTGGACATTTCCCAGTTTCGTGACGCGAATGGCACGCGTCCACAAATCGTAGTCCTCGCTGAAACGCATCGACTCGTCGTAGAAAAGATTGTTTTCAACGAACAACTGGCGTCGCAGCATGGCCGTGGGATGCGCGATATAGCAGCCCATGAGCATGTCGGCATAGCGGACGTTCTCCATGTGATGATGAATGGCATCACCGTCCATGAACTGCTGAAACTTCGTGCCGCACACCCCCACGTCGAGATGCTCATCGAGAAACGCTACCTGCTTTCCGAGCCTCGTCGCTTCCGCGATGTCATCCGCATCCATGCGTGCTATGAATTCACCTCGTGCTTCGCGAAAAGCAAAATTCAACGCAGCAGCAAGGCCTTTGCCCGGCCCTTTCAACACTGTGATGCGAGCATCCTCATAGCCACGGATGAGATCCAGAGTGCCGTCCGTTGAATTGTCATCAACAATCAGCAGCTCGAAATCCGTGAAGGTCTGCCCCAGAATGCTATCCAGCGCCTCCTTTAGATATTTTTCGGAGTTTCGCGTTGGAATGACGACTGATACGCGTGGTGGATACATGAGCAGTTTTATTTTTTAATTCAAAGTGATCGTTTGCGCAAAATCAATGCAAGCGCGGGGCAGGTGCTCATTCAAACTACAGGTCGGTCGGGTTGTAGAAAATTATCCGACTGCCCAACGGCTCGAATCCAAAATTAATCCGGCGCAGGCCAAGCGCCTTCTCAATAGCGTCATGGCGTTCGGACGGCGCGTAGAACATCAGAAAACCGCCTGCGCCGGCACCCAACAACTTGCCGCCGAGCGCACCATTGGCCTTGGCCTTCTCATACCAGTCGTCAATTGCATTGCTGGTGATGCCTGAGGCCAACTGCTTTTTAAGCCGCCAGTTTTCATCGAGAATTTCGCCCATCGAATCCAGATGCCCGCTCTGCAATTCGTCGCGCAATTCATAAACCAGCTCGACCATGCGATTCAGCATTTTTTGCTTGCCCGCACTGTCGGCCACATTCGACGACTGCTCTTTCAGGATGCCCGACGCGCTGCGCGTAATTCCCGTATAGAAAACCAGAATATTGCTTTCGACGGCCTCCCGGATCTTTCGCTGCAACACGAGCGGCGTCACCAGGACGCTGTCATCCGGCTTGAATTCGATAAGGCTCAACCCACCGTATGCAGACGCGTATTGGTCCTGCTTTCCGATCGGCTCACCACACCGATCTATTTCGATTTCGCAGCTCAAACGTCCCAGCTGTTCAGCCGAGACATGCCGACCCAAATAGGCCGAGAGAACATTGATCAAACCGACGGTAAAGGCGCTGGACGACCCCAGCCCGGTGCCGCGCGATGGAATATCGGCGGTGCTTGTGACTTCAATTCCTCCTGGGATTTCGAGCATTTGAAGCGTCGCACGAACCAGGCGATGCTCGATCTTTTCGATGTGATCGACTTCTTCGGTCTTGGAATACGCGATTCGGATCCCGCCGTCGAACTTCTTGTTGACGCTCACATAGACGTATTTGTCCACGGCGGTCGAAAGCACCGCTCCGCCATGCTGTCGGTAGTAGCTTGGCAGGTCGCTTCCGCCGCCGACAAAGCTCATCCGCAACGGTGTCCGGCTAATGATCATGGGGTGTCGATGGAAAAAATGGAATCAAGGTCGAGCACGCCGTCCGCCGTGGCCCGCGCAGCGGCCACCGAGGGCATTTCGTCCTGCTGTCGCTGCTCGTAGGCGTGCGCCGCCCCTTGTGCATCGGCGAGGCCACGTGCGATGAGGTCGGATTCGACGCGAGCGCGCCGCGGCGCTTCGGTCGCTTCGATGTGAAGGCGCCAGATCCGCCGCTCGCCCCGCCAATCGGCGAGCAGCGCGGGAACCCCCTCCAGAATCAGCACCGTGTCTTGCGCCAGCACAGTGCGCTCGGGCTGCCCCCGTTCGCGAAGCATCCGGTCGTAGGTCGGCAGGTCAGCGTCGATCGCGCCACCGCGGAGCCAGTCCTTGAGATCTTCTTGCGCTTCTTCCAGCGCATAGCGCCCCAGCACGCCCGCGCCGCGTTCGGCGGCGGGCCGCAGCCAGCGATCGAGTGACAGCGCTTGGGCATCCAGCTTGCGAGCCACCAGCTCGGACTTCAAGACGCTGGCAAGGGTCGACTTCCCATTGCGCGCCAAGCCGCCCACCAGCACCAGATCGCCCGGCTGGACCTTGAGCGCCCATTCATTGACGGCAGCAGCGAGCAGCGGATAGATGTGAACGATGAAATGCGCTGCAGCGCCGACGTCTGCGAAGCGGAAGTCCGGCGCAGCGGTGAATTTGCCATCGCGCCCGGCTTCTCCGGTTTCTACCAAAACCGAACGCAGCCCGGCTCGCCGCGCTGCCAGCATGTCGGCGGTGCTGTCACCGATCATCCAGGAGTCGGCGGCCTGGATGTTCATCGCCGCCATGGCCTCGCGCATCATGCCGGGCTGAGGCTTGCGGCAATCGCAGGCGATTTTCAGCGCCGGCACTTCGCCGGCAAAACCGGCATCGGGGTGATGCGGGCAGAAGTAGATCGCATCGACATAGGCGCCGGCCTCACCCAGCCGGCTTTCCAGCCGGTTGTGGATGCGCTGCAGGTCATCGAAGCTGGCCTCCCCACGCGCAAGCACCGGTTGGTTCGTCACCACGACGACGCGGTACTCCGCGTTGTTGAATGCACGCACCGCTTCAGCGGCATGCGAAAGAAGTTCGAAATCCGCGGGCCTGCGCACATAGTCGCGAAGCACATTGAGGGTTCCGTCCCGGTCCAGGAACACAGCCTTTTGCAAGTGCTGCCGGCTAGCGCGCTGGACCACGCCTGAACGCAGGTGCTTTTCCACCTTGTCGAGTCGCTTGGGCGTGCCCAGGTCCTTGATGTACTCGAAGCTGACATAGCCCGAGATGTGCGCCCCGGCGCGCACCATGGCCGGAAAGAGATCCTTGGCGAAATCACTGGGCACGGGAAAGTCGCGCCAAGCCAGGAGCGCCTTCTTTTCGACGATGTAGAAGGCAGCATTGACGAGGTTGCGCAACTCGGCGCCATCCGGGTGCGGGTAACCATGAAACGCCTGCACCCGACCGGAGGCATCGATTTCCACCAGGTCCGAATCCGCCGGATGGTCGTTCGGATGCAGCAGCAGCGTGGCATCCGCACCCGAAGCCTCGTGTGCGGCCAGCATGTGCCCGATATCGATGTCGAACAGCGTGTCGCCATAGACGACGATGAATCGATCGTCCAGGTCGTCCAGGCATGCCAGGAGGGCGCCCGCCGTTCCGCGCGGCTCGCCATCGTCGAAAAGGCGCACCCGGCTGGGAAACTGGCGCTGCTCGAAGAAGGCTTGGATCTGGTCTGCTGCGTGGTTGACCAGAACGACGACGTCATCAATCCCGTGGTGCGTGAGCGTTCGGACCTGAAGCTCCAGCAATGGCGTGCCATTGACATCCACGAGCGGCTTGGGACGCCCGTTCAGGCGCTCTGCCAGCCGGGTGCCCTTGCCGCCCGCAAGAATGACCGCCTGCGTCACTCCGCCAGCTCCTCGCGCGCGATCTCGTCGACCGCGCGCACCATGGCCTGCGTCGAATCAAGCTGAGGGCTCCAGCCGCTGGCGGCCAGGCGCTGGGTCGAATAGCGGAAGCGCGGCACATCGCCCACCCAGCCGCGGTTGCCCTCACCAAAGACGATGTCGGCTTTCGGAGACACCCGGTCGCGCACCGTCTGCGCAATCATGCGCACCGTGACGCCATCGTCCTTCGGCCCGATGTTGAACACCTTGTAGCGCCCCTCGAGCCGGCTCACGTGCAGCATGGCGTCGATCAGGTCGTCGACATGCAGATACGCCTTCTGCTGCGTACCGTCCCCGAGAACCTGCAGTTGCTCGGGGGTTGCCTTCAACTTGCGGATGAAATCGAAGATCACGCCGTGCGTCGCGGGCACGCCGATGACGTTCGGGAATCGGAAGATGTCTGCGCGCGGGAGGAATGCCTCGACGGCCGCCCGGATCTGCGCTTCCGATGCCAGCTTCATGGCCCCGTAGTTGGAAATCGGCTGCAACGGGCCGATGTCTTCGTGGATTTCGCGCTCGCCGAGATCGCCGTAGATGGCCGAACTCGATGCGAAGTGCAGCTCGGGAATGTCATGCCGGCGCATCGCCTCGAGCACGGCAAAGGTGGTCAGGAACGTGCGATCGCGGTCGATGCGCGGATCGGCCACCCCGGCCGGGATGTCCGAATTGGCGGCCAGGTGCCAGACATGCGCCACAGGGGCACCAGCCTCGCGGATCGCTGCCGACAGGGCTTCCAGATCGGAGCAGTCCACCTGCTTGAAACTGAAACGGGGCTCGCTGTCGAATTCCGCCACCAGCTCACGCCGTCCACGCGACAGGTCATCCAGGGCCAGAACAGCGTCACCTTCTTCAAGCAGACGGCGCGTCAGATTGACGGCGACAAAACCAGCGCCACCAGTGATCAGGTGCAATTTCATGGGGATCTCACAATAAGAAGGCCGACCTCGAGCTGGAAGTTGCTGGCCCAGGCCGGCATGTCGGCTGCTAGAACTTGAGCGTTCCCAGCAAGGAAGGATCGGTCAGGTGGCTCTGGCGAAGGTATTGCGCCAGGATGTGCATGAGCGACTGGTGCACGTCCTCGACGACACCGTAGTTCTGCGCATCGACATGAAGGCTGACGTCGGCCAGGCGAGCGGCATCGCCACCCGCAAACCCGGTCATGGCAATCGTTGCCATCTTCATCTCGCGCGCCGTGTTGAGCGCCTTGATGATGTTGGGCGATGCGCCAGACGAGCTGATGGCGATCAGGACGTCTCCTTCGGACGCCATCGACGTCAGCTGGAACGAGAACATCTCGTCGGGCCCGATGTCATTGACGATCGCGGTAATCAGCTCGACGGCGGACGAGAGGCTGTTCACCTTGGGCTTCAGCCAGCTGTTGCTGCGAACACCTTTCATGCAGTCGCAGACCAGGTGGTTGGAAATGGCTGCGGAGCCCCCATTGCCACACGAAAAGATCATCTTTCCCTGGGCAGCACGTTCCGCAAGAAGGCGCCCTGCGGCTGCCAGCGCGCCACGGTCCACGGTCTTGGCTGCGGCCGTGATTCTTTCGAAATACGCGTCCGCGTAAAGCCCAGCATCTTGTATCTGGTGATCTGGAAAGAACGAAGGCATAAAAATCCCGGGTAGTAGTAGTTATAAAAATTCGGGGTGGCAGGCAGATCCCACGGCCTTGACTACCCCTGTGTCACATCGCGGCGGCAAACCAATCCGCAGCGCTCGTCTCTTACTCGAAAACTTCCGCCTGCTTCATCGACAGCCCAGCGCTGTCCTTGGCTGAAAGCGCAGGGGCCTGCCCCACATCCGGCCACGCAATACCGAGTGAGGCGTCGTTCCACAAGATGCATCGCTCATGCGCAGGCGCGTAGTAGTCGGTGGTCTTGTAGAGGAAGTCGGCACTGTCGCTAAGCACGAGAAAACCATGTGCGAAACCGGGCGGAACCCACAGCTGCCTGTGGTTGTCCTCACTGAGTTCCACGCCAACCCATTTCCCAAAGGTCGCCGACGACTTGCGGATGTCCACGGCCACATCGAACACCGCGCCACGCACCGCGCGCACCAGTTTTCCTTGCGCTTGCTGGACCTGATAGTGCAGGCCGCGAAGCACGCCTTTGGACGACCTTGAATGGTTGTCCTGCACGAAGTCGACCTTCGACCCGACCGCATCTTCAAAGGCGCGCTGGTTGAAGCTCTCGTAGAAAAACCCCCTGGCATCGCCGAAGACTTTCGGCTCGATGATCAAAACGTCGGGGATCTCGGTTTGGATGACATTCACGAACGCACCTCTTCGGTCAGCAGGTGCTTCAGGTACTTTCCGTACCCGTTCTTCTGCAGCGGTGCAGCGAGCTTTTCGAGTTGGGCGCTGTCGATGAAGCCATTGCGCCATGCAATTTCTTCAGGGCAGGCGATCTTCAGTCCCTGCCGATGTTCCAGCGTCGCAATGAACTGGCCGGCTTCGAGCAGGCTCTCGTGCGTGCCCGTATCGAGCCACGCGTAGCCGCGCTGCATGATCTGCACGTTGAGCTGGTCCAAGTCCAAGTACGCCTGGTTGACCGCCGTGATCTCCAGTTCGCCGCGCGCGCTCGGCTTCACGGCCTTGGCGATGTCGACGACCTGGTTGTCGTAGAAGTACAGGCCGGTCACGGCATAGCTGCTCTTGGGCTTCACGGGCTTTTCTTCGATGCTGCTGGCCTTGCCGTTGGCATCGAAGGCCACCACGCCATAACGCTCCGGGTCGTGCACGTGGTACGCGAACACGGTCGCACCGCTCTGCTTCGCATCAGCGTCCGACAGCAGATGGGCAAAGTCATGCCCATAGAAGATGTTGTCCCCCAACACCAGCGCGCTCGGCGAGTTCCCCACGAACTTGTCGCCGATGATGAACGCCTGCGCCAGGCCATCGGGACTCGGCTGCACCGCGTACTGCAGGTTGATGCCCCACTGGCTGCCGTCGCCCAGCAGCTGCTGGAAGCGCGGCGTGTCCTGCGGCGTGCTGATGATCAGGATGTCGCGCATGCCGCCGAGCATCAGGGTGCTCAGCGGGTAATAGATCATGGGCTTGTCGTACACCGGCAGCAGTTGCTTGCTCATGGCGAGCGTGGCCGGGTGCAGGCGGGTGCCGGAGCCACCGGCAAGGATGATGCCTTTGCGTTGCGTCATGGGGTCTTCTAGTGTGGGAGGCCGGGAAAAATCAGTCGGTCAGAGCGTCTCGCGCAGCATGCGTGCCACGCCTTCCTGCCAGGGCGGCAAGCGCAGGCCGAAGGTGGTCTGCAGCTTGGTGGTGTCGAGCCGCGAGTTGTGCGGCCGCTTCGCGGGCGTCGGAAAGGCGCTGGTGGGTACGGCCTCCACGGCCTGCGGGCCGGCCTTGAGTTCGACGCCGGCCTGCTGCGCCATCTCGAGCACGAATCGCGCGTAACCGTGCCACGTGGTCTCGCCGCCGGCGATGGCGTGGTACAGCCCTGCCTTGGCCGGGTCTTGCAAGGTGGCGCGGATGGCGTGCGCGGTGATGTCGGCCAGCAGCTCGGCACCGGTCGGGGCGCCGAACTGGTCGTCGATGACCGTGAGCTTGTCTCGCTCCTTGGCCAGCCGCAGCATGGTCTTGGCGAAGTTGCCACCGCGTGCGGCGTACACCCAGCTGGTGCGAAAGATCAGGTGCTTCGCGCAATGCTGCGCCACCAACTGTTCGCCTTCGAGCTTGGTCTGGCCGTACACGCTGAGCGGGCCGGTCGCGTCGTCTTCTTTCCAGGGGCGGGTGCCGCTGCCGTCGAAGACGTAGTCGGTGGAGTAATGCACCATCAGCGCGCCGATCTGCTGCGCGGCCTCGGCCACCACGCCGGGCGAGGTGGCGTTGAGCTTGCGCGCGAAGTCGGGCTCGCTCTCGGCCTTGTCGACGGCGGTGTGCGCGGCGGCATTGACGATGACGTCGGGGCGCACCGCCAGCACCGTGGCGGCCAGCTGCTCGGGGCGGCTGAAGTCGGCGTGGAAGTCGGTGCTGTCGAAGTCCAGCGCGACCACTTCGCCGAGCGGCGCGAGGCTGCGCTGCAGCTCCCAGCCGACCTGTCCACCTTTGCCGAGCAGCAGCAACTTCATGCGGAAGCCTTCGCGGGTGCGGCGTCGTACTGCTTCTCGACCCATTCGCGGTACGCGCCGCTTTGCACGTTGCGCACCCACTCGCCGTTGGCGAGGTACCACTGGACGGTCTTGCGGATGCCGGTGTCGAAGGTCTCGGCGGGCTTCCAGCCGAGTTCGGCCTCGAGCTTGCGTGCATCGATGGCGTAGCGGCGGTCGTGGCCCGGGCGGTCCGTGACGTAGGTGATCTGTTCCTTGTACGGCTTGCCGTCGGCGCGGGGGCTCAGTTCGTCGAGCAGCGCGCACACGGTGTTGACGATCTCGATGTTGGGCTTCTCGTTCCAGCCGCCGACGTTGTAGGTCTCACCGAGCTTGCCGGCCTCGAGCACGCGGCGGATGGCGCTGCAGTGGTCCTTCACGTAGAGCCAGTCGCGCACCTGCATGCCGTCGCCGTACACGGGCAGGTTCTTGCCGGCCAGCGCGTTGACGATCATCAGCGGGATCAACTTCTCGGGGAAGTGGAACGGGCCGTAGTTGTTCGAGCAGTTGGTGGTGACCACCGGCAGGCCGTAGGTGTGGTGCCAGGCGCGCACGAGGTGGTCGCTGGCGGCCTTGCTGGCCGAGTACGGGCTGTTGGGCTCGTACTTGTTCTCTTCGGTGAAGGCCGGGTCGGTCTTGGAGAGCGAGCCGTAGACCTCGTCGGTCGACACATGCAGGAAGCGGAAGGCCGCCTTTTGGTCGGCCGGCAGGGCGTTCCAGTAGCCGCGCACCGATTCGAGCAGGCGGAAGGTGCCGAGCACGTTGGTCTGCACGAAGTCTTCGGGGCCGTGGATCGAACGATCCACGTGCGATTCCGCGGCAAAGTTCACAACGGCACGGGGTTTGTGCTCGGCCAGCAGGCGATCGAGCAGCGCGCTGTCGCCGATGTCGCCCTGCACGAAGACGTGGTTCGCGTTGCCCTTGAGCGACGCCAGGGTCTCGAGGTTGCCTGCGTAGGTCAGCTTGTCGAGGTTCACGACGGGCTCGTTGCCCTGCGCGATCCAGTCGAGCACGAAATTGGCGCCAATGAAGCCTGCGCCGCCGGTAACCAGGATCATGGAGTCCCCTGCATGTAGAAAAAAGTTTGCTTTACCAAAAATCAACATTCAATTATCCCATCGGTGTGAAGTGCCGATGTACAGGGCTTGGCCGGCTTGCGGGGCCCGCCTACAATCGCCAACAATTGCAGGAGAGCGGGCCTCCACGGAGGCCCTACCGAAGGCGCAAACTCCCATAAACGCTCAGGTCGGCCCGACGAAATTCCAGGCAACGCCCAGGAACTTCGGCAAGGGGTCAGTACTGCACTCATCGATACAGCCGTCTGGAGAGCCGCCACGCCATGTGGCGCACCGAAGGAGCAAACCCGCTGCGGGTGCAGCAGGGTGAATCTCTCAGGTACCGAGGACAGGGGGAGCGGCAACTTGGACATCGGTCGTCCGGTTGCTTGCTATTTTTTCAATAGCACTCCACGCCCGCCGTTCAAGCGCTGCAAACTCAAAGGCACTTGCAATGCGTGTGATCGTTCTTGGCGCCGGCCTGCTCGGCGTGACTTCGGCCTACTACCTCCAGCAACTCGGCCACGAGGTGACCGTGATCGACCGGCAGGCCACCCCGGCCGCCGAAACCAGCTTCGCCAACGGCGGCCAGATCTCGGTCAGCCATGCCGAGCCGTGGGCCAATCCGAGCGCGCCGCTGAAGGTGCTGCAATGGCTCGGCAAGGAAGACGCGCCGCTGCTGTTCCGCATCCGCGCCGACATGCGCCAGTGGCTCTGGGGCCTGCAGTTTTTGCGCGAATGCACCCCCGCGCGCACCCGCCACAACATCGAACAGATCGTTCGTCTCGGTACATACAGCCGGGAAATGTTGCAGCAATTGCGTCGAGACACCGGCCTGAACTATGACCAGCGCACGCAAGGCATCCTGCACTTCTACACGACGCAAAAAGAATTCGACGGCGCCCTCGCGCCCGCCGAGCAGATGCGCGCCCTGGGCTGCGAACGCCTGGTCATCTCGGCCGACGAAGCCATCAAGATCGAACCCGCCCTCGCCCACATCCGCCCCCAACTCGCCGGCGCCACCTACACCGCCGAAGACGAATCGGGCGACGCCAACCGCTTCGCGCGCGAGCTGGTGAAGCTGGCCGAAGCGGCCGGCGTGAAGTTCCTCATGAGCCACACGGTGACCGCGCTGCGCGAAGCCGGCGGCAGCATCGACCACGTCGAGGCGACCGACAACGAAGGCCGCTTCCAGCGCATCCGCGGCGATGCCTTCGTGCTTGCGATGGGTTCGCTGAGCCCGCTGTACGCGGCGCCGTTGGGCATCCGCCTGCCGATCTACCCGGCCAAGGGCTACTCGGTGACGCTGCCCGTGAAGGACGCGTCGAAGGCGCACCAGGTCTCGCTCACCGACGACGAATACAAGCTGGTGTTCTCGCGCTACACCTCCGAATCGGGCGACCGCCTGCGCATCGCCGGCACGGCCGAGCTCAACGGCTACGACCGCGACCTGAACCGCGTGCGTTGCGAAGCCATCGTGCGGCGCGTCGAAGAGCTCTTCCCCGGCGCCGGCGACACCGAACGCGCGCAGTTCTGGACCGGCCTGCGCCCGGCCACGCCGAGCAACGTGCCGCTGATCGGCAAGACCAAACTGCCGAACCTGTTCCTCAACACCGGCCACGGCACGCTCGGCTGGACGCACGCCTGCGGCTCGGGCAAGTCGATCGCGCGCATCGTGAGCGGGCTGGCGCCCGAGGTCGATTTCGCGTTCGCCGGCATGCCGGCGCCCGCGCCGCGCGCCGTGCAACCCGCACTGGGCTGACACGACACGCGCCCTCGGGTCATGCCTTGAACGTGACCCAGGGCTTGAGCCGCACGGCGCAGCGGATGAGCCCCGCGCTTTCCTGCGCCTCGATCACCGCGCCGATCGGCTTGTAGGCCTGCGGCGCCTCCTCGATGCGGCGCTCTTCGCGCAGCGTCACGCATTGCCAGCTGGCATCAGCGTCGCCGGGTGCGGGCCGCATCGCGCGCACTTCCTGCCGACGCATGCGCCGGCCGGCACCATGGCTGCACGACCACAGCCAGTCCTCATGCCCCAGCCCGGTCGCGAGGTACGAGTGATCGCCCATCGACCCGGGAATCAGCGCCAGGTCGCCCGCGTGCGCCGGCGTCGCGCCCTTGCGATGGATGTTCATGCCGTGCTCGCGCAGCACCACGTTGTGCGGCACGTCGACCACCAGCGTCGACGCCGTGGCGCCCAGCAGCTCGGCGAAGTCCTTGCGCACCAGCTCGGCCAGCACGACGCGGTTTGCCCACGCATAGCGCGCGGCCACGCCCATGGCCTCGAGGTACTCCTGCGCCAGCGGCCCGGCCAGACCGTACAGCCCGCTCTTCGGATGGCGCAGGCCCTGCGGCCACTCGGCCCGTGCGCGGTCCATCCAGCGGCCGCCGACATGGAACCCGATGTCGCGCGAGCCGCTGTGGATCATCACCACGACCTCGCCCACCTTGAGCCCCGCGCGGTACGCCGCGTGCCGGTCCATCACCTGGTCGACCACCTGCAGTTCGACGAAGTGGTTGCCGCTGCCCGGCGTGCCCAGGCACGGATCGCGGAACACCTCGTGGCGCGCGCCGGTGTAGGCCGGCGGTGCGTGCCGCGATTGCCCGCCGAAGCTCGCCAGGCCGATGCACGCGCCGATCTCGGCCTGCAGCCGGTCGCGGTCGCACGCGGCCCAGAGCCCGTCGTTGCGCACGGCATCCAGGAACGCGGCCGGCCCTTCGTCGAACAGCGCGCGAAACGCCGCCGTGTGCACCGGCACGTCGCGCCCGTTGTCGAGCAGGCTGCGTGTGAGCCGCGCGAGCAGCTGCGTCTTGTGCGGCGCCACCTGGTCCAGCGTGAGGCCGGTGGTCAGCAGGCGCATGCCGCAGTTGATGTCGGTGCCGACCGCGGCGGGGATCACGAAGTCGCCATCGGTGGCGACGACGCTGCCCACCGGCGCGACCGAGCCCGGATGAAAGTCCGGCGTCGCGCAGGCCTTGCACACGCCGTGCGCGCCGTCGGGCGAGCGCACGCTGGCAAAGGCCAGCAGCTGGTTCACGGCTTTTTCTTCCAGCGGCAGGCTCTGCGGCAGAAGAACGGTCGCCTGCGCGGCTTCGTTGCGCAGGTGATAGATGCCGTCGCGGTAATCGACGGCGATGTGGGCGCGCGAAAAGGCGCGCTGAAGTCTCGAAAAATGACTATTGGTGGGGCTGCCCATGGCTGCAATTCCATTCGGGGAAACCGTGTCGGTTTCCGGGCCCCGTCACATCGCATGGCGGGGCGAAAGAGATCGACCGCGTGCCTCGGGGCGCGCGGATCACTCTTTCTTGCAGCAGCAGAGATTCAAGAAAGCGGGCGGATTCTAGCGACGCGAACCGCCTGCGAACACAGGGCGCAGGCGCCGCGTCGTTTTTTCCCGTCAGTCAGTCCGGCGCCGTGAACACCGTCAGCACGCCGGTGTAGCCGTACAGGTGATGGCGCGCGATCTCGCCGGCGGCGAAGAAGCCGACCAGCGGCACGTCGCCCAGCGCATGCCGCACGATCTGCAATTCGGCGCCCGGCGCACCGAAGTGCGGGCCGCCGCGCCCCGAGCAGCTCACGTACACCGCGCCCGCGATGCGCCGCGCGGGATGCGGTGCGGCCTCGGCCTCGCCGGCCGCCACGGCGCGCGCGGTGGCCAGTGTCTGTTCTTCGGGCTCGAGTTCTTCGCGGATCTCGGCGCAGATGCGCATCAGGTCGGCGCGCGCCGCCTGCGCGTTGCGGCGGCAGAAACTCAGCCGCATGCCGGCCTCGGCGTTGTCGGCAATGGCGATGCCGCGCCGCGTCGGATCAAGCCCGATGATGTGGCGCACCAGCACGTCGGCGCCCAGGTCGCCGGTGCGGCGGATGCCGTCGCTGCCCGCGTCGGCCAGGCCGACCAGCGTGTTGCGCACGGCGTCGATGGCTTCCTGCGGCCGGTCGAGCGACACCTGCAAATCGGCCAGCAGCACGTCGAGCGCTGGCTCGCCGTCGAGCGACAGCAGCAGGTTGCCGTCGGCCTCGGTGATCTCGCGCTCGCGTGCGCCGCCGGTGCGTAGCGGCTGGCAGCCCTGCGTGACGCGCGACACCAGCCGCACGCCCTCGCCGAACACCACGCCCGACAAGCCGCCCGAGAACACGCCGCCCGCCGCGCCGTGGCCGCGGATGTTGCCGTTGCCGCCGACCGCGAACTGCAGCGCCCCGCCACGACCGGACGAGAGCCCGCCGAACAGGTAGCCGGTGTCGGTGCGGCCCGCCATCTCGCCGATGAGCTCGCCCAGGTCGGGCGTGGCCGGGTCGGCGTGCACGAGCGCGGTGTGCGCCTCGAAGCCACTCATTTCGGAGCTGCCCAGCGGCGCCACGCCCGAGAACACGCGGTACTGGTCGCTGGGCAGCGCGCACAGCATCAGGCTCAGGCCGGGTTCGTCGAAATACTCGGCGTTGTTGGCCGACACGCCGATGCCGACCGTGCCCGACCAGTCGGTGACCTCGGGCAGCTCGGCACTCAGGTGATCGAGGATCTCCTGCGCCTCGGCCGCGTAGTGGTCGGTGATGTAGAGCAGCCCGAGCGTCGGGTTCGACGCGTAGTCGGGCAGCGCCATCTGCGCGCGCAACTGGGCCAGCACGAGGCCGGCGGCCATGCGCCATTGCGGGTGGGTGGCATGGCCGGTGGGAAACAGTTTCATGGTGCGTACCGACCCGTGCGTCGTCGTCTGGAAAGGTGTCTGTAAGACGTCAGCGCCGGCCGGAGGTTCGCTTGCGCGCGGCGGTGGACGTGGTTTTCTTGCGCGCGGCGGGTGCCGGCGCGGCTTTTTTCGCTGCGGCCTTCTTCGCGGCAGTCTTGGCGGCCGGCTTGCGCGCCGCCGTTGCCTTGCCGATGACCTGCCCCACGGCGTCGGCCAGCGGCTGCGCCATGGCGGGCACCTTGAGTTGCGCCGCATCCTGCAGCGCGGTGCTCGCGATCTGCTGGAACTGCTCGGTGAGCGAGCCCCACCATTGCATCGGGTCGACCACACCGGCAGCGCCGTTGGACGCTGCGGGCTTGGCGCGCGACGCCTTCTTCGGCGCCGGGGTTTCCTCTTCTTCCGCCTCTTCCTCGGCCTCGTCGAACTCTTCTTCCTCTTCCTCGACAGCTTCCGGTTCGGGCCGCGGTGCGGGGGCCGGGGCGGGAGCCGGTGCAGGCGCCATCGCCGCGGCCTGCTTGGTGAACGCGCTGGCGATGTCTTCCATCCGCACGTTCATGCCGCGAAGGGTCGACAGCGTCATCTTCTGCACCTCGAGCGCCTGGATGGTCGCCTTGAGCGCGTGGCCGTTCTGTTCGAGCCAGTACTGGACGGTCTTGAGTTCCTGGATGCGCTTGTCGACCTCTTCGACGCTCATGGTCGGCGCGACCCAACTCGCCAGGCTGGGGATGCCGGGCACCGAGCCGGAGCCCGCGGCGGCACCGCCGGCGAGGTTCTTCAGGAAGTCGAATCCGGGGACGAACTGGCTGAAGTCGAAGGGTTTGCTGGCGTTGCTCATGCGGGAGGTCTCCTGGCTGGGTTTTCTTGTGTTGCCAGCTTACTCCAAGCCCCTTGCCAGCGAATCAGAGCTCGTCCCTGACCCGGCTGAAAACCTTCCAGAAATTCGCGTCCTGCGAGGTCGCGAAGTTGATCCGCATCATCGTGCTCGGCGGGCGGCGCGCATGGAACAGCGAGCCCGGCGCCAGCAGGTAGCCCTGGTCGAGCATGCGTTGCGTGAGCGCGTCGGTGTCCACGCCCGTGTCGACCCAGCCGAACAGCCCCGCCGGCTCCGAGGCGAAGGTGCAGCCGTGCGACATGGCCAGCTTCACCGCGCGGCCGCGCGCGCCGTCCAGGCGGATGCGCACGCGCTCCGAATGGCGGCGCAGCTGGCCCTGGTCGATGCACCACGACAGCGCCCGCTCGAACAGCGTGGGCGAGGTCAGCGTGGCCAGCAGCTTGGTCTCGAGCAGCCGCTCTTTCAGCGCGGGCGAAGCGGCCAGGAAGCCGATGCGCCAGTTGGGCGCCAGGATCTTCGCGAAGCCGCTGACGTAGATGGTGCGCTGCAGCCCGTCGAGCGCGCTCAGGCGCGTGGCGTGCTCGGGCGCGAGGTGGCTGTAGGTGTCGTCCTCGACGATGTGGAAGTCGTGTTCGTTGGCCAGCTTGAGCACGCGGTGCGCGCTGCCCGGCGTGAGGCTGTAGCCGGTCGGGTTGTGCAGCACGCTCACGCTGACGAACAGCTTGGGGCTGTGCAGCTTGCAGTACTGCGCCATCACGTCGAGGTCGGGCCCGTCGGCACGGCGCGGTACGGGCAGGATGCGCATGCCCAGCGCTTCGAGCCGCGCGAACTCCAGCGCCCAGCCGGGCTCCTCGACCATCACCGGATCGCCCGCGCGCAGCAGCGTGCGGCTCACGATGTCCAGCGCATGCGTGGCGCCGATGGTGGTCACGATCTGGTCCGGCCCGGCCGGCACGTTGATGCGCACCAGCTTCTGCGACAGGCTGCGGCGCAGCGCGAGGTCGCCCGAAGGCTCGCCGTATTGCAGCGACAGTTCCTGCAGCGCCGACGTGGTGGTTACGCGGCGCACCGCGGTCGCCAGGAAGGTCGAGGCCATCCAGTCGGGCGGGAACACGCCCATGCCCGGCTGCGGCTTGTCGCTCGGGCGGTGGAACATGCTGCGGATCAGCGAGCTGGCGTCGGCCGGCACGCGCGAGGCCATCATCGGCGGCACCACGGGCACGGCATGCGCCGGGTTGCGCGAACTCTCGGGCGCCGGCGCCGCGTCGCGCACGTAGAAGCCGCGCTGGCGGCGCGCCTCGACGAGGCCCTGCGCGAGCAGCTGGTCGTAGGCGGCGACCACGGTGTACGGGCTCACGCCCTGCTGGCGCGCGCATTCGCGCACCGAAGGCAGGCGCGCGCCGGGCGCCAGCAGCCGGTTGCGGATGCGCTCGGCGAGGCGGTCGGCCAGTTGCCCGGTCAGCGACTGGGTGGAGGTTCGGGTCAGCATCGAGTCGGGCTGCATCGCACAGAGAGCGAGAAAAGGGCGGCGTGTGTCGAAGGAATGACCAATACAGATTTCAGATTTGTTCGACCATCTGTACTGGAACTGTAATGGTCCAAAGTTTAGAGTCTGTGACATGAACTGGCAAGAATTCACCGCGCTGCTGGTGCTGGCCACGGCGATGAGCTTCTCGCCCGGACCCAACACCACGCTCTCCACCGCCCTGGCGGCCAACGGCGGCCTGCCGCGCGCCATGCGCTTCGTGGTCGCGGTGCCGGTGGGCTGGACCTTGCTGCTCGCCATCTGCGCGGCCGGCCTCGGCGCGCTGGTGGTGGCGATGCCGCCGCTGCGCCTGGCGATCAAGGGCCTGGGCATCGCCTACCTGCTGTGGCTGGCTTACAAGCTCAGCGGCAGCGCCCAGCTCGGCAAGGCCGACAGCGCCCGCCTCTCGGTCGGCTTCGGGCAAGGCGTGATGCTGCAGTTCGTGAACATCAAGGCCTGGCTGCTGGCGCTCACGCTGGTGGCGGGCTGGATCGCCGGCCAGCCCGACGCGCTCGCGCGCTTCGCCATCGTCGCGCCCGTGATGCTGACCTACGCCTTCACCAGCAACTTCGCCTATGCGCTGGTCGGCGCGCTGCTGCGCGAGTGGCTGGCCAAGGGCCGGCGCCTGCTGTGGTTCAACCGCGCGATGGGCCTGATCCTGGTCTTGACGGCCTGGTGGATGGTGGGCGTATGAAGCTCGCCATCAAGGACGAAACGCTGGGCATGTGGCTCGGGGTGGTCGGCGTGGCGCTGTTCGCCATCACGCTGCCGATGACGCGGCTGGCCACGGGCACGCAAGAGGCGCCGCAGCTGTCGCCGTGGTTCGTCACGCTCGGGCGCGCGGCGCTGGCGGGCGTGCTGTCGGCCATCTTTTTGCTGGTCACGCGCTCGCCGCGCCCGGCGGCGCACCAGTGGAAGCCGTTGGGCATGGCGGTGCTGGGCAATTGCATCGGCTTTCCGCTGCTGCTGGCCTTTGCGCTGCGCGTGGTCACGGCCAGCCACGCGGCGGTGGTGACGGCGCTGCTGCCGCTGGTCACGGCCGCGGTCGCGGCCTGGGTGCTGCACCAGCGCGCGCGGCTGGGCTTCTGGCTCTGCGCCATCGCGGGCAGCCTGCTGGTGGTGGTGTTCTCGGTGCTGCGCGCGCAGCAGAGCGGCCACGGCTTCGGTTTCGAATGGGCCGACCTGCTGCTGGTCGGCGCGGTCGTCGCGGCCTCGGTCGGCTACATCTACGGCGCGCAGGTCACGCCGTCGCTGGGCGCCGAGCGCGTGATCTGCTGGGTCTGCGTGATGGCGCTGCCCGTGACGCTGCCCGCCACGATCGCCCTGTGGCCGCAGCAGCCTGTGGCCGCCTCGGCCTGGGTCGGCTTCACCTACGTGGGCATGTTC
Source organism: Variovorax sp. GW821-FHT06D12 (assembly GCF_059419205.1). Taxonomy (NCBI): domain Bacteria; kingdom Pseudomonadati; phylum Pseudomonadota; class Betaproteobacteria; order Burkholderiales; family Comamonadaceae; genus Variovorax; species Variovorax sp. GW821-FHT06D12. The sequence goes on from NZ_JBWKRI010000005.1 coordinate 563,092, forward strand.
TCGATGTGGATCGGCTTCTTCGCCTGGTACCGCGGCCTGGCCCTGGGCGGCGCGCTGCGCGTGAGCCAGACGCAGCTGCTGCAGCCCTTCCTGTCGATCCTCGCGTCGATCCCGCTGCTGGGCGAACCGCTCGACCTGGTGACGCTGGGCTTCGCCGCCGCCGTGGTCGCCACGGTGGTCGCGGGCAAGCGGCTGTCGCAACCGGCGGCGCCTTCCGTTCCACGCGGCGCCGAGCCGCAGGCCAGGAGCTGAGGACCATGACGCTGTTCAGCCATGTCACCGTCGGCTGCACCGACCTGCCGCGCGCCGCCGCCTTCTACGACGCGGTGCTGACCCCGCTCGGCCTCATCCGCCGCCCCGTGACGCCCGACGGCGGCCCCGACGCCGCCTGCTGGATCGCGCCGGGCCAGACGCTGCCGCGCTTTTACGTGTACATCCCGCTGGACGGCGAACCCGCCAGCGCCGGCAACGGCAGCATGGTCGCGTTCTGCGCGCCCTCGCCGCAGGCCGTTCACGCCGCCCACGAGGCGGCCCTGCGCCACGGTGGCCGCGACGAAGGCGCGCCCGGGCCCCGCCCCCGTTACGGGCAGGGCTATTACGGCGCCTACCTGCGCGACCCGGACGGCAACAAAATCCATGTCGTGCACCGTGGCGACATCCCGCCATCCTGACGACACACTCAGACTCACCTCTCATTCGCCAGAAAGAAGAAAGCCTCCCATGAACTGGAAACTCGCCGCCCGCGCCGCCAAGATGAATCCTTCGGTGCTGCGTGAAATCCTCAAGGTCACCGAGCGCCCCGGCATCATCAGCCTGGCCGGCGGCCTGCCTTCGCCCAAGACCTTCCCGATCCAGGAGTTCGCCGACGCCTGCGCCGAAGTGCTGCACAACGACGGCCAGGCCGCGCTGCAGTACGCCGCCAGCGAAGGCTATGCGCCGCTGCGCCAGGCCGTGGCCGACATGCTGCCCTGGGACGTCGACGCTTCGCAGGTGCTCATCACCACCGGTTCGCAGCAGGGCCTCGATCTCGTGGCCAAGGTGCTGATCGATCCGGGCAGCAAGGTGCTGGTCGAGACGCCCACCTACCTGGGCGCGCTGCAGGCCTTCGGCCCGATGGAGCCGCACCCCGTGGGCGTGGCCAGCGACGACGACGGCGTGATCGTCGACGACCTCGTGAGCAAGGCGGCCGACGCGCGCTTCGTCTACCTGCTGCCCAACTTCCAGAACCCCACCGGCCGCACCATGACCGAGGCGCGCCGCGCCGCGGTCTCCGCTGCCGCAGCCGCCGCGAACCTGCCGATCGTCGAGGACAACCCCTACGGCGAGCTCTGGTTCGACGAAGCCCCGCCGCTGCCGCTGGCCGCGCGCAACCCCGAGGGCGTGATCTACCTGGGCTCGTTCTCCAAGGTGCTGGCCCCGGGCCTGCGCCTGGGCTTCCTGGTGGCGCCGAAGGCCATCTTCCCCAAGCTGCTGCAGGCCAAGCAGGCGGTCGACCTGCACACGCCGATCTTCACGCAGCGCATGGTCTCGGCCGTGATGAAGGACGGCTTCCTGGACCGCCACGTGCCCACCATCCGCGCGCTGTACAAGCGCCAGCGCGACGCGATGATCGCCGCGCTGCACCGCGAGATGGCCGGCCTCGACGTGAAGTTCAACGCCCCCAAGGGCGGCATGTTCCTGTGGGCGCGCCTGCCCGAGGGCATCGACACCGTGACCCTGCTGCCCAAGGCCGTGGAGCGCAACGTGGCCTTCGTGCCCGGCGCGCCGTTCTACGCGGGCGAAGGCGATCCGCGCACGCTGCGCCTGTCGTTCGTGACCGCCAGCGTCGAGGAGATCGACACCGCCATCGCCGCGCTCGCCGTCACGCTGCGCGAAGAGCTGGCGCTGCTGGCCCCTGCCCACGCCTGACAAGGCCGACGACGATGCACATCGCCATCCTCACCTTCGACGGCTTCAACGAGCTCGACTCGCTGGTCGCGCTCGGCGTGCTCAACCGCGTGAAGAAGCCGGGCTGGCGCGTGACGCTGGCCTCGCCCAGCGCCACCGTGACCTCGATGAACGGCGTCACGGTGCATGCCACCGAGCCGCTCGAAGCAGCCTGCGAGGCGGGCGCGGTGATCGTCGGCAGCGGCATCCGCACGCGCGAGATCGCCGCCGACGCGGGCCTGATGGGCGTGCTGCGCGGGCTCGACCCGTCGCGCCAGCTCATCGGCGCGCAATGCTCGGGCACGCTGCTGCTGGCCAAGCTCGGCCTGCTGGGCACGGTGCCCGCCTGCACCGACCTCACGACCAAGCCCTGGGTGCAGGAAGCCGGCGTCGAGGTGCTCAACCAGCCTTTCTTCGCGCAGGGCAACGTGGCCACCGCGGGCGGCTGCTTCTCGGCGCCCTACCTCGCGGCGTGGCTCATCGCGCGCACCGAGGGCCTGGAGGCCGCGAAGAGCGCGCTGCACTACGTCGCGCCGGTCGGCGAGAAAGACGACTACGTGGCGCGCGCGCTGCGCAACATCAAGCCGTACCTGCAGGCGCAGCAGCCAGCCACGGCCGACGCCCTCTCCGCACAAGGACACTGAACACCATGCTCAACATCTGGGGCCGCATCAGTTCGATCAACGTGCGCAAGGTCGTGTGGTGCGCGCAGGAGCTCGGGCTCGACTTCCAGCGCACCGAGGCCGGCGGCAAATTCGGCGTGGTTCAGACGCCCGAATACCGCGCGCTCAACCCGAACGCCATGGTGCCCACCATCGACGACGGCGAAGGCGCCGAGCGCGTCACGCTGTGGGAGTCGAACGTCATCGTGCGCTACCTGTGCGCCCGCTACTCGCACGGCACGCTCTACCCGAGCGAGCTGCCCGCGCGCTTCGACGCCGAGCGCTGGATGGACTGGCAGCAGACCACGCTGAACCGCGCCAGCCGCGACGCCTTCGTGCAATGGGTGCGCACGCCGCCCTCGGAGCGCCAGCCCGCGCTGATCGCCGCGTCGGTGCGCGAGAGCGAGGCGCTGTTCGCGATGCTCGACGCGCACCTCGCGCAGCGCCCCTACATGGCCGGCGAGCGCTTCACCATGGCCGACATCCCGATCGGCTGCGAGGCGCACCGCTGGTTCGGCCTGCCCGGCGCCGAGTACCGCCGGCCGGCCTGGCCCAACGTCGAGCGCTGGTACGCCGACCTGCTGTCCCGCCCGGGCACGCGCGGCGTGCTCGACCTGACTTTGGAATGACCCCCAGGCTACGCGCACTTCGTGTCGCTTCGCCAACCCCCTTCCAGGGGGCGACACCAGTGGCCCGGCAAAGCCGGTTCCACGGTGTCCCCTCGACTGACATTGCCCGCTGATCCGAACCGTTTGAATCCGATGAAATCCCGCCCCTTCAAGCAAGTCGACGTCTTCACCGCCACCGCCTACTACGGCAACCCGCTCGCGGTGGTGATCGACGGCCAGGACCTGGACGACGCCGCCATGCAGCGCTTCGCGCAGTGGACCAACCTGTCGGAGACCACCTTCCTGCTGCCGCCGACCGACCCGGGCGCCGACTACCGCGTGCGCATCTTCACGCCCGGCGGCGAGCTGCCCTTTGCCGGCCACCCGACCATCGGCAGCTGCCATGCGTGGCTGCAGGCCGGCGGCAAGCCCAAGGTGGCGGGCCGCGTGGTGCAGCAGTGCGGCGCCGGCCTCGTGCCGCTGCGGCGCGACGGCGAGCGCCTGGCCTTTGCCGCGCCGCCGCTCAAGCGCAGCGCCCCGAGCCCCGCGCTGCTGGCCAAGGTGGCCGGCGCGCTGGGCCTGAAGGCGCAGCAGGTCATCGCGGCGCAGGTGCTGGACAACGGCCCGGTCTGGTTCGGCCTGCTGCTGAACGACGCCGACGCCGTGCTGGCGCTGCAGCCCGACCACCGCGCGCTGAAGGAACTGGGCGTGAAGGCCGGCGTGGCCGGCGTGCCCTCGGCGCACGACACCTCGCTGCTCATCGGCCGTTCGAACCGCGAGGCGCGCGCCTTCGGCAACCGCCCCGCCACGCCGAACGACGACGGCGCCAAGATCGACCTCGAGGTGCGCGCCTTCGCCGAGCCCATCGGCGTGCAGGAAGACCCGGTCACCGGCAGCCTCAACGCCAGCCTCGCCGAATGGCTGATCGCCGACGGCCACATGCCCGAGCGCTACCTGGCCGCGCAAGGCCAGTGCCTGGGCCGCGCGGGCCGCGTGCACATCGAGCGCGACAGCGACGGCACGATCTGGGTCGGCGGCGATGCCGTGACCTGCGTCGACGGCCACGTCACCCTCTGAACCAAGGCACGCCATGGCCCCCGCCGAAATCGACCACCTGGTGATCGCCGCCGCCTCGCTGGCCGAGGGCGTGGCGTGGTGCGAGGCCACGCTCGGCGTCACGCCCGCGCCGGGCGGCGTGCACCCGCTCATGGGCACGCACAACCGGCTGCTGAACATCGCGAGCGCCGCGTTCCCGCGCGCCTATGCCGAGATCATCGCCATCGAGCCCGGCAAGGCGCCGTCGCGGCCGAAGACGCGCCGCTGGTTCGACCTGGACGACACCGCGCTGCAGGCCGCGCTCGCGCAGCGCGGCCCGCGGCTCATCCACTTCGTGGCGCGCGTGCCCGATGCGCATGCCGCCACGCAGGCGCTCGCGCGCGAGGAGCATGCGCACATCGACCGCGGCCACCTGCTCGAGGCCTCGCGCGACACGCCGGCCGGCCGGCTCGAATGGCAGATCACGGTGCGCGACGACGGCCAGCGCCTGTTCTACGGCGCGCTGCCCACGCTGATCCAGTGGGGCGCCGTGCACCCCACCGACGCCATGCCCGCCTCGGGCCTGGCGCTGCGTTCGCTGCGCGTGGCGCATCCGCGCGCGCCGGCGCTGTCGGCCGCGCTCACGGCCATCGGCATGGGCGGCCTTCCGGTCGATGCCGGGCCGCCCAACCTCGTCGCCGTGCTCGACACGCCGCGCGGCCCCGTCACCCTCGAATCGCAAGGACTCTGACCCCATGCTCACCCTGACCGAAATCGCCTGGTTCGCCCTCGCCTCGCTGCTGCTGGCGCTCACGCCGGGGCCGAACATGATCTATTGCGTGTCACGCACGCTGATCCAGGGCCGCCGCGCGGGACTCATCTCGCTGGGCGGCGTGCTGATGGCCTTCCTGGTGCACCTGTTTGCCGCGGCGCTGGGCCTGACGGCGCTGCTGCTGGCGGTGCCGGTCGCGTTCGACGCGATCCGTTTCGCCGGCGCGGCCTACCTGATGTGGCTCGCGTGGCAGGCGGTCAAGCCCGGCGGCAACGCGCCCTTCGAGGCCCGCGCGCTGCCGGCCGATCCGCCGGCCAAGCTGTTCCGCATGGGCTTTCTCACGAACCTGCTGAACCCGAAGGTGGCGATGTTCTACCTGTCGTTCTTTCCGCAGTTCATCCATCCCGAGCGCGGCTCGGTGCTGCTGCAGAGCCTGCAGCTGGGCATGGCGCAGATGGCGAGCAGCGCGCTGGTCAACACCGTGATGATCGTCGGCGCCGCGAGCATCACGGCCGTGCTGTCGCAAAGCGCGGGCTGGCTGCGCGCGCAGCGATACATCATGGGCAGCGTGCTGGCCGCGCTGGCCGTGCGCGTGGCACTCACCGAACGCAAGTAAGCAACCCGAAGGACGTCGATGCGATTCACCCGCGAAGAGATCGAAGCCGCGCAGCGCACCGTGCATGCGGCCATGCCGCCCACGCCCCAGTACACCTGGCCGCAGCTGTCGCAGCGCCTGGGCGCCACGGTCTGGGCCAAGCACGAGAACCACACGCCGGTCGGCGCCTTCAAGATCCGCGGCGGCCTGACCTACTTCGAGACCCTCGCGCGCGAGCAGCCCGCCGTGCGCCACGTGATCAGCGCCACGCGCGGCAACCACGGCCAGTCGGTCGGCTTCGCCTCGCAGCGCCACGGGCTGGCCGCGACCATCGTGGTGCCGCACGGCAATTCGCGCGAGAAGAACGCGGCGATGCGCGCGCTCGGCGTGACGCTGGTCGAGCACGGCGACGACTTTCAAGCGGCCGCCGAACACGCGGCGGTGCTGGCGGAACGCGACGCGCTGCACCGCGTGCCTTCGTTCCATCGCGAACTGGTGCGCGGCGTGTCGACCGCGTATGTCGAGTTCTTCAGTGCATTGAAAGCTTCACCGCCCGACGTGCTGTTCGTGCCCATCGGCCTGGGCTCCGGCTTTGCCGGCGCGGCGGCGGCGCGCGCGCATTGCGGCGTGTCGACGAAGCTCATCGGCGTGGTGTCGGCGCATGCCACGGCCTACCGCGATTCGTTCCGCGCGCGCCATGCGGTCGAGTCGCCCGCCACCACGCGGCTGGCCGACGGCATGGCCTGCCGCACGCCGGTGCCGGAGTCGCTGGAGGTGATCCTGCGCGAGGCCGACGACGTGATCACCGTGACCGACGACGAGGTGGCCGAAGCCATGCGCGTGCTCTTCAGCGACACGCACAACGTGGCCGAAGGCGCGGGGGCTGCCGCGTTGGCGGGGGCGCTTCAGCAGCAGGAACGCTGGCGCGGGCAAACGGTAGGCGTTGCGCTGAGTGGCGGCAATGTCGACGCGGACATGTTCGCCGGGGTGCTGGGGCGCAGCGCTTCCTGAACCAGGCTCTGCTGTTCAGGGCGCGTGCCCAGGCCACCGGGTACTTCCCTCCGCGAATGTCCCCCGGCCTGCGGCCTCCTCCTTGATT
>NZ_JBWKRI010000006.1:0-466727 GCF_059419205.1 Variovorax sp. GW821-FHT06D12
AACTTACGCAATTACCTTCAAACGCCCACGCTTATCGGCTGTAATTTTTTAACGATCACCGAAGCAACTTGTCGTTTGCTTCGTTTTGCTTTGCTGCGATCAGCGAAGCCTTGTAGTCTAACACGATTTTTTAAGTATCGTCAAACTTTTTTCGCTTTCTTCAACTTCTTTTTTCGCATCCCGAATCTTTCGATTCAAGCTGCTGAAGTTGTTTTCAGCGGAGCCTTCGATTATGCACTGTTTTTCAACACCGCGTCAACTTTCGAAGACTTTTTTCGCTTTCCACTTCTTCTTTCCTGCAACCCAAACCTTTCAGTTCAAGTCGCTGAAGTTGTTTCCAGCGAAGCCTTCGATTATGCACTGTTTTTTCAAACCGCGTCAACTTTCGAAGACTTTCTTCACCACCCACAACCAGCACTCCTGAGAGCTCCAGTCGCTTCAAACACCAGAGGTATTCAGCAGCGAAGCCTGCCAGTGTATGTCATTTTGGGCGCCGAAGCCAACACGAGATGAAAAGAATCTTGCAGTGAGGCCGCTCCACAGCTTGCCGCGTCTTCAGGCACCGCTTGATCTCACGGCGTTCCCCAAGAGCGACTCCATTCGCCCCCTTATATAGAGAGGCGCACGCTCCCCCAACCAGGGCGCCATCGAGCAACTCCCGCAGCGCCTCCATGACAGCAGAGACATTCACCAACCTCCCTCGGCTCAGCCCCCAATGAAAAAGGCCCGTCGGACATACGTCCGACGGGCCTTTGAACCAACTCAACTACAGCCGGCCGCTCAGCGCCCGGCCCAGCCTTGCTTAGTAATAACGCGAGCTGTTCATGCGGCGCATCGCTTCATACAGCGTGGGCATGCGCACTTCTTGCGAACGACGGTTCATGCGAGCCAGGGCGTCGACCTTGGCGACGGCTTGGACCGACACGACGTCGTCCGACTGCTGACGCCACACCGCGGCTTGCAGCTCTTGCATGATGCGCGGATCGCTCTGGGCGGTCGCCAGGAAGCGGGCGTCTGCACGCGCTTGCGCACGGCGCTCTGCAGCTTCGCGCCACAGGGTGGCCAGGCTGCTCTTGCGGACCGAGCCGACGAAGAGTGCGAACAAGGCGATGGCGGCGACACAGAACACGGTCCATGCGGCGAGCAGCGCGCCTTCGTCCCAGTTGGAGACGATCTTGTCGGCGACCACGAGCACGGCGGCCGCAAGGGCCAGCACGAACAGGGCGATCAGCGGACGGGCGCCATGGGCACCGGCACGGGCGGCCTGGATCTGGCCGAAGAGAACTTCGGCGCGACGGACGCCGGGATGTTCGGTGGGTTGGTCAACGTGGACAAAGCTGGTCATGATGCATCCCTCCTGGGGACAAGTGGTAATCAGTGGTGGCGAACAAGGCCGATGACTCGATATTAGGGATTACCCCAGTGTTCCGCCACTTTATCTTTTTGATGTTTATCATTCATATCGCTGATGGACGTCAATTTCCGCACATTCGACCTCAACCTGCTGCGCGTCTTCGACGAGGTGATGGCAGAGCGCAACCTCACGCGCGCCGCCCGCAACCTCGCAATCACCCAGCCGGCCGTGAGCAACTCGCTGCGCCGCCTGCGCGAGCTGCTGGGCGACGAGCTGGTGCGGCGTTCCGGTGCGGGCGTGGAACCCACGCCGCGCGCGCAAGCCCTCTGGCCGACGGTGCGCGACGCCTTGCGCCAGCTGCAGCACACGCTGGCGCCCGGCGAGTTCGATGCCGGCACCGCCGACACGACCTTCCTGCTGGCCATGGCCGATGCCACGGCCGCCGAACTCATGCCGGGCCTGGTGAAGATTGCGGAAGAAGAAGCCCCGGCCATCTCGCTGCGCGTGCTGCCGCTGACCACGCGCGACCCGCGCCGCATGCTGGAGCACGAAGAAGTCGACATGGCGATCGGCTACTTTCCCGCCGTGATCGCGAGCCTGGCGGCGCGCGGCCAGTCGGGGGTGGGGGTGCCGTTCGAGACCCAGCGGCTCTATCTGGGCCAGTATGTCTGTGTGATGCGACGCGGCCATCCGCTGGCCAGCGCACCGCTGACACTCGACAGCTACTGCACAGCGCGGCACCTGCTGGTGAGTTTTTCGGGGCGGCCGTACGGCTTCATCGACCAGACGCTGGGCGCCATGGGGCGCGAGCGGCGGATCGCGGTGACGGTGAACCAGTTCTTCACCGCGGGGCGCGTGGTCGCGAACTCGGACCTGCTGGCGGTGTTGCCGCGTCACTTCGTGAGCGTGACGGGCATCGAGAATCAGCTGGTGGTGCGGGACCTGCCCTTCGACCAGCCGCCGGTGCACGTGGATGCCATCTGGCACCGGCGCGCCCAGCATGGGCATTCGCACGAGTGGCTGCGCACGGCGCTGTTGCGCTCGGCGGCCGCGGCGTTCGCGGGCTCGGTCCACGGGCAGGCGTGACCTGCCCTTGGATCCCGGGTGCGCCGCACGGGGCGACGCGCGTCGGCGAATTACCTGACGACGCTGAGCCAGGCGGAAGCCGCCGCACGCAGTTCTTGCGCGTGGTGCGCGCCGCGACCGGCACGGCTGTCGGCGCTTTCCATCAGCGCAGCGGCGTGGCTGGCGGGGGTCTGGCTCGGCGACGAACGGAAGAAACGGGCCACTTGGGCAAGAAGACTGAACATGACGGTGCGCGGCTTGTGGCTGCGACGGGGTTGATTAACGATGGAAGTAGATTAAGGGTAATCCCTAGTAAAGCAAGCCCCAAGTTATGCATCTCACGCATAGTGCGATTCACCTAGACTGACCCGACGATGAAGCTGCAACTGCTGTCCGACCTGCACCTGGAATCCCACCCCAACTTTCATGCCGACCCCATTCCGGGCGCCGACCTGCTGGTGCTGGGAGGCGATATCGGCTCGTACCAGGAAGGCTCCCGCCTGACGGACACCGATTTCGGCCTGGGCCGCTTCTCGCCGCGCAAGGGCTGGCCGACGCCGGTGGTCTACGTGCCGGGCAACCACGAGTACGACAACCTCGACTTCGACGCGACGCATGCGCGCCTGCGGGCGCTGTGCGACGAGCTGGGCATCCTCTGGCTGGAGCGCGAAACGCTGGTCATCGAAGGCATCCGCTTCATCGGCACCACGCTGTGGGCCGATTTCGACGCGCTGGTCGAGCCCCGTGACGGCCTCGCCGAGGCGCTCAAGAAGCGCGGCAAGGCGATGCGTGCGGCCGACTTCTACCTCGAGAAAATGGCCGGCACGCGCAACGGCAAGCCCTTCATGTCGGCCGAAATGAGAGAGCAAGCGCTCACCTGCCAGACCTGGTTACGTGATGCGCTGGCCCAGCCTTACGACGGCACGACGGTGGCCATCACCCATTTCGCGCCCAGCCTCGCCAGCGCCGATCCCCGCTATGGGCTCACGCCCGGCACCGCGGGTTTCTGCAATTCGCTCGACGAGTTGCTGCCGCACGCGCAGCTGTGGCTGCACGGCCACCTGCATTGCCCGTTCGACTATGTGAAGGACGGCTGCCGCGTGGTCGCCAATCCGCTGGGCTACCGCAGCAACGGCGAGCAAGAGGGCTACCAGCCCCAGCTGCTGATCGAGATCCGCTGACCGGCCGTTTTGCCGCTCAGGCGGTGCGCCCCTTGGCCACGAGCCGGATGCCCGGCATGAGCTCGGCCGCGAGTTCGGGCCGCTCCAGCGCGTAGTCGAGGTTCATGCGCGCGATCTCGACGTGCTCCTCGCCGAGCGCCTGGGCGCGCGAGCCCTGGCCGCGCTCGATGGCCTGCACCATCGCGTGGTGCGTGCGGTGCGCCTGGCGCATCCACTGCTGGCCCTCCTCCATCGACGACTGCATGGGCAGCATCGCGCTGGGCGCGGCGAAGGGCTGGCCGCCGAGCATGTCCATCACGCGCTTGAGCGCAAGGTTGCCGCAGCCTTCGAGAATCAGCCGGTGGAAGCGGTCGTTCATCTCGACGTACGCCGCGTAGTCGTCGATCTCCATGCTGGGCTTGTTGACGGCGCGGTCGCCATCTTCCAGGCAGTCCTTCAGGTCGCGCAGCAACTGGCGCGACACGCCGTCTTCCGCCAGCAGGCGGGCGGCAAAGCCCTCGATCACGCCGCGCACGCGGATGGCGTCGGCCACTTCCTGCGAGGTGAAGCGGCGCATCTGGTAGCCGCCGCTGGGCGACTGCTCGATGAGGCCTTCGTGCTCGAGGCTGGCCAGCGCCAGGCGCACCGGCGTGCGCGAGGCCCCGAGCTTCTCGGCCAGCGGGATCTCGGCCAGCCGCTCTCCGGGCACGAATTCGCCCTTGAGGATCAGGTCGCGCAGTTGCACGAGCACGCGGGATTGTTGGGAGTCCATCGGGAGGCGCCAGGGCAACAAGGAGAGGGATGAATGGGCGGATTCTAGGAGACCCGCCCGCCACTGCACGCAGCATAGCCAAACGGGCGCGGTTGTTGCATGCACCGCAAACAGAAGTGTGTCAAAAACACACAACCACCTCAGAGTTAACCCTATATATGGCCGCTTCAAGCCCCAAAACGGGGCGAATCGGCCGATGGAAGTTTGACCTTTGTCAAAAATCACCAAGACAATGCATACAACTGCATGCAATGCCTGCAGGCCTTCTGACAAAGACCTCTCGATGGAGCCCGCACGATGATCAGCGCCGAGCAAAACGATTTCATCACCCGCGTCGGACCCGGCGCGCCCGCCGGCAAGCTGCTGCGCCGCTACTGGCAGCCGGTGGCCCTGGCCGACGAACTGGCGGGCCCGCGCCCGGTCAAGCCCGTGAAGCTCATGGGCCAGGACTTCGTGCTGTTCCGCGACGAGAGCGGCCAGCTCGGCATGCTCGACCGCGACTGCCCGCACCGCGGCGCCGACCTCGCCTTCGGCCGGCTGGAAAACGGCGGCATCCGCTGCGCCTTCCACGGCTGGCTGTTCGACGCCAAGGGCAACTGCCTGGAGACCCCGGCCGAGCCCGCCACCAGCAAGCTGTGCAGCCGCATCAAGCAGTCGGCCTACCCGGTGGTCGAGAAGGCCGGCGTGGTCTTCGCGTACATCGGCGAGGGCGAGCCCCCGGCCTTCCCCGACTTCGACTGCTTCGTCGCGCCCGACAGCCACACCTTCGCGTTCAAGGGCCTGTTCGAATGCAACTGGCTGCAGGCGCTCGAAGTGGGCATCGACCCCGCGCACGCCTCGTACCTGCACCGCTTCTTCGAGGACGAAGACACGTCGGAAAGCTACGGCAAGCAGTTCCGCGGCGCCTCGGCCGACTCCGACATGCCCATCACCAAGGTGCTGCGCGAGTACGACCGGCCCGACATCAGCGTGGAGCCCACCGACTACGGCTTCCGCCTGAAGGCGCTGCGCAAGCTCTCGGAAGACACCACCCACGTGCGCGTGACCAACGTGGTGTTCCCGCAGGCCTTCGTGATCCCGATGAGCGCCGAGATGACCATCTCGCAGTGGCACGTGCCCGTGGACGACACGCACTGCTACTGGTATGCCGTGTTCACGAGCTTCACCGGCCCGGTCGACAAACAGCAGATGCGCGACCAGCGCCTGAAGCTGTACGAGCTGCCCGACTACACCTCGCGCAAGAACAAGCGCAACAACTACGGCTACAGCATCGAGGAACAGCTGACCGAAACCTACACCGGCATGGGCGACGACATCAACGTGCACGACCAGTGGGCGGTGGAGTCGCAGGGCGCCATCCAGGACCGCACGCGCGAGCACCTGGGCAGCACGGACAAGGGCATCATTGCCTACCGCCGCGTGCTGGTGAAGGCCATCGAGGCCACGCTCGCCGGCGAAACCGCGCCGATGCTCATCGACGCCGCCCAGGCCAGCGCCATGACCGGCCCGCCGTCGATCGACGGCATTGGCAAGGTGGTCGACGAAGCCGCCACCGAGGCCTACTGGCAGGACGCCGACCGCGCGCGCCGCCTGAAGTCCGACTGGGCGTCCGCACGGCTCGCTGCCTGAGCACGCGCCATGAGCAGCACCAACACATTCGTCGACCGCTTCGGTCTCTGGTCGGCCGACCAGCATGCGCAGGCGCGCGAACTCGTGCGCCGCATCGACAGCGGCGAGGTGGACACCGTCCGCTTCGCCTGGCCCGACCAGCACGGCCTGCTGCGCGGCAAGACCCTGGTCGCGGGCGAAGCGCGCTCGGCCCTGTGGGAGGGCGTGAACCTCACCTCCACCCTGCTGGCCAAGGACACCTCGCACAAGACCGTGTTCCCCGTGTTCACGCAGGGCGGCGGCTTCGCCATCGAGGGACTGCAGGGCGGCGCCGACTTCACCATCGTGGCCGACCCCGCCACCTTCAAGGTGCTGCCCTGGGCGCCGCGCACCGGCTGGATCCTGTGCGACGCCTACATGGCCGACGGCCGGCCCTGCCCTTTCGCCACGCGGCAGATCCTGCAGCGCGCGGTGACGCAGCTCGACGAGCTCGGGTTGGACTTCATCGCCGGCCTCGAGGTCGAGTTCCACGTCTTCAAGCTCGAAGACGCGCGCATGGGCCTGACCGACTCGGGCCAGCCCGGCGAACCGCCGCGCGTGTCGCTGCTCTCGCACGGCCACCAGTACCTGACCGAGCTGCGCTACGACCGTGTCGACGGCCTCATGGAGCTGCTGCGCTCGCAGCTCGTGGCGCTCGGCCTGCCGCTGCGCTCGCTCGAGATCGAGTTCGGCCCGAGCCAGTTCGAGCTCACCTTCGGCCCGACGGCCGGCGTGACGCCCGCCGACACCATGGTGCTGCTGCGCAGCGCCATCAAGCAGATCTGCCAGCGCGCCGGCCTGCACGCCACCTTCATGTGCCGCCCGAAGATCCCGAACGTGATGTCCAGCGGCTGGCACCTGCACCAGTCGCTGCGCCGCAAGAGCGACGGCGTGAACGCCTTCATGCCCGAGCCCGGCGGACGCGACCTCAGCGAGATCGGCATGCACTACCTCGGCGGCCTGAAGGCGCACGCCTGCGGCGCGGCGGCACTGGCCAGCCCGACGATCAACGGCTACCGCCGCTACCGCCCCTTCTCGCTCGCGCCCGACCGCGCGATCTGGGCACGCGACAACCGCGGCGCGATGCTGCGCGTGCTCGGCGGCCCGGGGCAGAACGCCTCGCGCATCGAGAACCGCGTGGGCGAACCGACGGCCAACCCGTACCTGTACCTCGCGTCGCAGCTGTTCTCGGGGCTCGACGGCATCCGCCACCAGACCGACCCCGGCCCCTCGGCCGACGCGCCGTACGAAACGCCGGCGGAGCAACTGCCGCGATCGCTCGGCGACGCCCTCGCCTGCCTGCGCCGCGACGAGATGCTCAACACGCAGATGGGCAAGACCTTCGTCGACTACCTGTGCCACATCAAGGAAGCGGAAATCGCCCGCTTCAACCTCGAAGTCAGCGAGTGGGAACACCGCGAGTACTTCGACATGTTCTGAACCCTTCTTTCATGCCCACGATCCACTACATCCTCAAGGACGGCACCACGCGCGAGGTCGACGCCAAGGTCGGCGCCAGCGTGATGGAGACCGCCATCCGCGGCAACGTGCGCGGCATCGACGCCGAGTGCGGCGGCTGCTGCTCGTGCGCGACCTGCCACGTCTACGTCGACGACGCGTTCCTCGAACTGCTGCCGCCGCCCGACGACATGGAAAGCGCGCTGCTCGATGCCGTCGCGTCCGAGCGCCGGCCCGGTTCGCGCCTGAGTTGCCAGCTCAGCGTGAGCGCCGCCCTCGATGGCCTCACGGTGCGTGTGCCCGATACACAGGTCTGACCAACGCGTCGGGCATCATCGCCCGCTGCCAAACATCCGGTTACAAGCCAGCGGCGCCCGTGCGGCGCATTCCACTCCCACTGAAAGGCGTTTTTTCATGACGACGACGATGACCAAGCGAACCCTCCTCTCGACCCTGCTGCTCGCCGGCCTCGGCATGGCGGGTGCCGCTCAAGCCCAGACCACGGAGCCGCTGCGCATCGGCCTCATCGCGACCTACTCCGGCCCTTACGCCGACTACGGCCGCCAGTTCGACGCCGGCATCGCGCTGTACCTGAAGGAGCACGGCGGCAAGGTGGGCGGTCGCACCGTCGAGATCATCAAGAAGGACACCGCCGGCCCCGCGCCCGACGCCGCCAAGCGCATCGCACAGGAGCTCATCGTGCGCGACAAGGTGAACGTGCTCACCGGCCTGGACTTCAGCCCCAACGCCTACGCCGTGGGCGCCATCGCCACGCAGGCCAAGATCCCCACGCTGGTGATGAACGCGGCATCGTCGGCCATCACCACCAGCTCGCCCTACGTGGCGCGCCTGTCGTTCACTGTGCAGCAGGTCACCGACCCGATGGCGCGCTACATGCTCAAGCAGGGCGTGAAGGACGCCTACACCGTGGTCGCCGACTACGCCTCGGGCGCCGATGCCGAGACCGCGTTCAAGAAGGCCTTCACCGCCGGCGGCGGCAAGGTCTCGGGCGAGGTGCGCACGCCGATGAACAACCCCGACTTCTCGGCCTACGTGCAGCGCATCAAGGACGCCAAGCCCCAGGCCGTGTTCTTCTTCTTCCCCTCGGGCGTGATGCCGCCGGCCTTCCTCAAGGTGTGGAAGGAGCGCGGCATGGAGCAGGCCGGCATCAAGCTCTTCGCCACCGGCGAAGCCACCGACGACAGCTACCTGGACGCCACCGGCGACGTGGCGCTGGGCCTCGTGACCAGCCACCACTACTCGTTCGCGCACAACTCGCCGAAGAACCAGAAGTTCGTGAAGGACTTCGCCGCCGACAACGGCACCAAGCTGCGCCCCAGCTACTTCGCCGTGACCGCCTACGACACCATGGCCGCCATCGACCTGGCGCTGGCCAAGACCAAGGGCGACACCGCCGGCGACAAGTTCATGGACGCGCTCAAGGGCCTGAGCTTCGAGAGCCCGCGCGGCCCGATCGAGATCGACGCCGCCACGCGCGACATCGTGCAGACCGTCTACATCCGCAAGACCGAGCGCGCCAACGGCCAGCTGGTGAACGTGGAGTTCGACAAGTTCGAGCGCGTCAAGGACCCGGCCAAGGAAGCCGCTCCCAAGTAAGCCAACGCCAGCCAGCACGCAGCAAGCAGGAAATTCATGGGCATCGTGATCTTCGATGGAGTGGCCTACGGCATGCTCCTGTTTCTCATCGGCGTGGGCCTGTCCATCACGATGGGACTCATGAATTTCGTCAACCTCGCGCACGGCAGTTTCGCGATGGTGGGCGGCTACGCGGCCAGCGTGCTCATGAACCAGTGGGGCCTGGGCTTCGGGCTCTCGCTGGCGGCCGCCTTCGTGGCGGCGGCGGTGGTGGGCGCGGTGCTGGAGTTCGTGTTCTACCGGCGGCTGTACCGCGCGCACCCGCTGGACCAGGTGCTGCTGTCGATCGGCGTGGTGTTCGTCTCGATCGCCGCGTTCACCTACTTCTTCGGCCCGACGATGCAGCCCTTCACGCTGCCCCAAGCGCTCGAGGGCCAGGTGTCGCTGCTGGGCCTCGAAGTGGGCCGCTACCGCCTGTTCCTGATCGGCTGCGGCGTGGCCGTGCTGGTCGCACTGCTGCTGGGCCTGGGCAAGACGCGCTACGGCGCGATGGTGCGCGCCGCGGTCGACAACCAGCGCGTGGCGGGCGGCACGGGCATCCACGTGCAGCGCCTGTTCTTCCTGACCTTCTCGCTGGGCTGCGGCCTGGCGGGCCTGGGCGGCGCGCTGAGCCTGGGCATGCTGGGGCTGGAGCCGTCGTTCCCGCTCAAGTACCTCGTCTACTTTTTGATGGTGGTGTGCGTGGGCGGTGCGGGCACCGTCACCGGGCCGTTCATCGCGGCGCTGCTGGTCGGCATCGTCGACGTGGCGGGCAAGTACTACCTGCCTGAAACGGGCGCCTTTCTCATCTACGTGTTCATGATCGTCATGCTGCTGGTGCGCCCGAACGGCATCGTCGCCAAGAAGGGGCTCGCATGAAGCCGCTGAGCCTGTCCCCCGCGCAGCTGCGCGTGGCCGAAATCGCCTTCTGGCTTGCGCTCGCCTCGAGCTTCTTCCTCTTGCCCGACAAGCTCACGCTGATGAGCCAGATCATGATCTTCGGGCTCTTCGCCGTGTCGCTGGACATGGCGCTGGGCTACGCGGGCATCCTCACCGTGGGCCACGCGGCCTTCTTCGGCGCGGGCGCCTATGCGGCCGGCCTGCTCGCCAAGTACGGCTGGAGCGAGCCCTTCACCGGCCTGGCGTTCGCGCTCGCCGTGTGCGGCCTGCTGGGCTACGTGCTGAGCTACCTCGTGGTGCGCGGCGCCGACCTCACGCGGCTGATGATCACCATCGGCGTGTGCGTGCTGCTGTTCGAGCTGGCCAACCGGCTCTCGGGCATCACGGGCGGCACCGACGGGCTGCAGGGCGTGGTGATCGCGCCCGTGCTGGGCCTGTTCGACTTCGACCTCTACGGAAAGACCGCGTTCGGCTATGCCTTCGGCGTGGTGCTTGCGATGTTCCTGCTCGTGCGGCTGGTGCTGCGCTCGCCCTTCGGCCTGGCGCTGCGCGGCATCCACGACAGCCGCAAGCGCATGACGGCCATCGGCTCGCCGGTGGAAGCGCGCCTGCGCATGGCCTACGCGATGTCGGCCGCGGTGGCCGGCGTGGCGGGCGCGCTGCTGGCGCAGACCACGCAGTTCGTGGGCATCGAATCGATCAGCTTCAACCGCTCGGCCGAAGTGCTGATCATCCTCGTGCTCGGCGGCACCGGGCGACTGTACGGCGGGCTCATCGGCGCCATCGTCTACATGCTGGTGCACGACTGGTTCGCCGACATGAACCCGCAGTACTGGATGTTCTGGCTCGGCATCTTCCTGATCGCGGCCGTCATGCTCGGACGCGGCGGCATCATGGGCGCGCTCTCGCGCGTGGTGCGCACGGGGAAGGCGCGATGACTTCGAACACCACCACGCACGCCCTGCGCACGCAGAACCTGGGCATCCGCTTCGGCGCCTTCCAGGCCGTGAGCGACGTCAACCTGTCGCTCGAACCCGGTGCGCGGCAGGCGCTGATCGGCCCCAACGGCGCCGGCAAGACCACGCTCATCAACCTGCTCACGGGCGTGTTCAAGCCCACCAGCGGCCACATCCACCTGGGCCCGCGCGACATCACGCGCCTGCCCGGCGACAAGCGCGCCCGCATGGGGCTGGCGCGCACCTTCCAGATCAACACGCTGTTCCCCAGCCTCACGCCGCTGCTGTCGGTGGTGCTGGCCATCAGCGAGCGCGAAGGGCTGGGCGCCACCTGGTGGCGGCCGCTCAAGGGCTGCACCGCCGTGTTCGACGAAGCGCATGCGCTGCTGGCCACGCTGAAGCTCGACGCCCTGGCCGACGTGCCCGTGGCCGAGCTGGCCTACGGCAAGCAGCGGCTGCTCGAGATCGCGCTGGCGCTCGCCGCCAAGCCCCGCATCCTGCTGCTCGACGAGCCCGCCGCCGGCGTGCCGGAGGACGAGAGCGGCGAACTCTTCGAAGCCATCGCGGCGCTGCCGGCCGACATCAGCGTGCTCTTCATCGAGCACGACATGAAGCTCGTGTTCCGCTTCGCGCGCCGCATCTCGGTGCTGGTGGGCGGACGCATCCTCACCGAAGGCACGCCCGCCGAGATCGGCGCCGACCCGCGCGTGCGCGAGGTCTACCTGGGAAGCTCGCACCACCATGGCTGAAACCGCCGCCCTCGCCTTCGACCGCGTCACCGCCGGCTACGGCAACGCCGTGGTCCTCGACCGCCTCGACTTCTCGCTGCGGCCCGGCGAAAGCCTGGCCATCCTCGGGCGCAACGGCGTGGGCAAGACCACGCTGCTCGAAACGCTGATGGGCAACACCCGCGTGATGCAGGGCGCGATCCGCTGGCAGAGCGCCGACATCACGCGCTGGCCCGCGCACCAGCGCGTGCGCGCCGGGCTGGGCTGGGTGCCGCAGGAGCGCGAGGTGTTCCCCTCGCTCACGGTGGAAGAAAACCTCACGGTGATCGCCCGCCCCGGCAGCTGGACCTTGCAGCGCGTGTACGAGTTCTTTCCGCGCCTGCGCGAGCGGCGCGGCAACTACGGCAACCAGCTCTCGGGCGGCGAGCAGCAGATGCTGGCCATCGGCCGCGCGCTCATGACCAACCCGAAGCTGCTGCTGCTCGACGAGCCCATGGAAGGCCTCGCGCCGATCATCGTGGAAGAGCTGGCCGCGGCGATCCGGCGCCTGTGCGAATCGGAAGGCCTGGCCTCGATCGTGGTGGAGCAGCACCCGGTGCTGGCCCTGGACATGACGCACCAGGCGATCGTGCTGGAGCGCGGCACCGTCGTGCACGCCGGCCCGAGCGCGGCGCTGGCGTCCGACAAGGACTTGCTCGAAGGTTTGCTGGGCGTCGGCATCGCCGAGGCGCCGGCCGGCTGAACTGTCAGGCCAGCAGGCCGATCCGCCGGGCGCCGGCGAAGAAACGCCACGACGCCAGCCCCCCGGCGATCAGGCTCACGCCCCACGACAGCCACACGCAGGTGTAGAGGATGAAGGCCAGGCCGACGTCCACCACGGGCGCCAGGAAGGTCGTGTCCTTGCCGAACAGCACGTGGGTGCCCAGGCCCCACCACACGAAGTACGGCAGCACGGCCAGGCACAGGCCGTAGACGAGGCTGGCCGCCAGCGGGCCGAGGTGCTCGCGCAGCACGGCCCAGCGCACGAGGAAGAACAGGGCCAGGTCCAGCAGCACCAGGGCCAGCAGGCCGAGGCCCAGGATGAGTTCGAAGGTCATGGCCCCACTGTAAGCACGCCGACCCGCGACAGGGCCGTGCGTGTGCCGGCGTACCGGCAGGCGCTACCGTGCGCCGCAGCGCGCGGTACGCCTCGACCGCATCAGCTCAGCATCTGCCCGCGGCTGCCGATCACGGCCACGTCCACGAACTGGCCGCCTTCGCGGTTGGAGCGGCCGTAGTTGATCTTCACGCCGCCCAGGTCGAAGTTCTCGATGCTCGCCATGCCGCCGAGCACGGCGGCGCGCGTCGGCGCGGGGCCGGCGCGGCGCAGGCCCTCGGCCAGCACGGCGGCGTTCATGTAGCCCTCCAGGCTGGTGAGCGAGAAGTCCTTGGTGCCGTTGGCCACCATGTCGGCCTGGTAGCGGCGCACGATCTCGAACTTGGTCGAGTACGGCGACGGCACCACGATCACGAAGCCCAGGCCGCGTGCCAGGTCGCCCATGGCCGACAGCGCGCTGGCCGTGATCGACAGCCCGTAGGCCGAGCTGCTGTTGCCCGCGCCGCGCAGCGCCTTCAAAAACACCGGCGCCGTGCCGGCCAGGCCGACCACCACCACCTGCGGCTTGGCCTTGGCGATGGCCTCGGCGGCCGGGCCCACTTCCATGCTCGTGGTGTTGGGCGTGGTGGCGATCACCGCCGGCTCCAGCTTGGCCTTGGCCAGCGCGTTCTTGAACGCCGCCAGCACCGACTGGCCCAGCGGGTCGTTCGAATGCACGAGGCCGATGCGGGTCTGGCCCAGCACGGCGGCCGTGCTCACCAGCTTGTCGACCTCCTGGTCGTAGTTGGCGCGCACCCAGAAGGTGTTGGGCGAGGTCTTCTTGCGCAGCGCGATGGTGCCGGTGATCGGGCCGACCACGGCCATGCCGGGCACCGCGTCCATCACCTCGGCGGTCTGGCGCGTGCCCAGCGGGTGCACCAGCGCGAGCACCGAGCCGTCTTTTTCGAAAGCCAGTGCGTTGGCCTTGGCCACCTCGGGCTTGAAGGTGTCGTCGGCCATCACGAGCTCGACCTTGCTGCCATGGATGCCGCCAGCCTTGTTCAGCGCGTTGAAGAACGCGGTGGAGCCCTGGTACAGCCCCTGGCCGTTGGCCTTTTCGACGCTGCTGTTGTCGAAGGTCGTCCCGATGCGGATCGCACGGTTCTGCGCGAACGCCGGAAATCCCAGCCCGACGCCGGCCGCGGCGGCCGTCGTGGCGGCCAGCCCGGAAAGGGCGCGGCGGCGGCTGGTGGAAAGCGGCGCGGTCGACTCGCGCGGCACGGGGACGGTCATGATCAAAGCCTCCAATAGTCGGTGACAAAAGTTCACATTTCAAACAGAAATGTAACGCACCTCACTGGATCGGTCATGACAAACCCTAGAGCAGCTCCTCGCCCACGATGGGTAAAAGCAACCAGTTCTTGAAGCGCAGCCAGAGGAATTCCCCCGGTTCGTCCTCGTGCACGATGTCGCCGCCGGCGTCGTCGTATTCGAGCCACTGCACGCGCCGCCCGCCCGGCGCGAGCCGCAGCCGGTAGCCCAGGTTGACGCGCTCGCCGTTCATGAGCTTGTCGTAGTCCTGCACCAGCCGCGGGCTGTCGATCACCAGCCCCATCTCGGTGTTGACGGCGGCCGAGCGGTGGTCGAGGTTCATCGAGCCGACAAAAAAGCGCTGGTCGTCCACGATGGCCAGCTTGGCGTGCAGCCGGCTGATCGACTTGCCGAAGTCGCCGAAGCGCCCCGACCGCCCGGAGAGCGTGGGCGCGATCTCGTAGATCGTCACGCCGATCTTCAGCATGTCGGCGCGGTAGCGCTCGTAGCCCGCATAGGCCAGCGGCTCGTCGGTGGCGCCCAGCGAGTTGGTGATGACCGTGATGCGCCCGCCGCGCTCGATGGCCGTCTTCATCATCGCCATGCCGCGCGCGCCCGGAATGAAGTACGGCGAGCCGATCTTCACCTCGTGCTTCGCCGCCTGGATCACGCCGAGCGCGCCCTCGGTCACGCTGCCGCCGTAGGCCGCCTCGGCCTTGCGCGTGATCTTGTCGGGGTCGTCCACGAACAGCGTGGCCGGCGCCCAGTAGCGGTCGATGCGGCCCGTGGTGAGCTGCTCGCCCACCGGCGACTTGCCCAGCACGTCGCGCTGCTGCATCGGCACGTCGGGCACGGCCGCGCGCGCCAGGGTGTCGAAGCGCCGCTGGGCTTCCTCGAGCGGCAGGCGCTGCGGCACGATGCGCTCGATGGGCCAGGCGTGGTCGCTGTTCCAGTAGCGGTCGAAGCCCTCGGACATGCGGCGCACGATCGGCCCGCTGGAGAGCACGTCCATGTCGATGAAGTTCGCCGCCGTGCTGCGCATGAAGTACTCGTTGGCGATGTTGCGCCCGCCCGAGACCGCGAAGCTGTTGTCGGCCACCAGCAGCTTGTTGTGCATGCGGTGGTTGATGCGGCCGAAGTCGCCCAGCGAGAACAGCAGCCGCGCGGGCAGCGAGCTGGCACGCGAAGGCAGCGGGTTGAACAGCCGCACCTCGATGTTCGGGAAGGCCGAGAGGCTGCTGAACACCTCGTCCTCGCCCGCCGTGTACAGGTCGTCCACCAGCAGCCGCACGCGCACGCCGCGCGCGGCGGCCTCGCGCAGCTCCTTGAGGAACAGCAGGCCGACGTCGTCGTTGCTGATCAGGTAGTACTGCACGTCGAGCGACTTCTCGGCGTGCCGCGCCAACGAGATGCGCGCGTCGAACGCGAACGCCGCCTCGGGCAGCAGCCGGAAGCCCGACAACCCCGCCGCCCCGCCCTGCGGCGCGTCCTGGGCGGCCAGCCGGCCCAGGTCGGTGCCGGCCACGTCGGTGATCGCGTTCGTGAGCACCGGGTGCGGCTGCGGCGGCGGCAGGCTGGCGCAGCCCGCGAGCCAGGCGAGGGCCAGCCCGCTCGACACCAGGGCGACAAAGCGACGAAGGCGGAACAGGGCGGCGGCCATGGGTCGCACTGTAGCGCCGCAGAGCCCGGCCGGGGCGGCATGCCGCCCTATGATCAACGGCACACACGGCAGCCAACGAAAAGAAGGAAAAAACGCGTGCTCAATGGGTTGTGGCTGGGGTTCTTCGGGATGGCGGCGCTCGCAGCGCTGGGACGGTGGCTCGTCGGCGGCGACCCGACCGTGTTCGCGGCGCTGGTCGAAAGCCTGTTCGCGATGGCGCGGCTGGCCGTCGAGGTGATGGTGCTGCTGTTCGGCACGCTCACGCTGTGGCTGGGCTTCCTGCGCATCGCCGAAACCGCCGGCCTCGTCGGCTGGCTCGCGCG
Organism: Variovorax sp. GW821-FHT06D12; assembly: GCF_059419205.1. Classification (NCBI taxonomy): domain Bacteria; kingdom Pseudomonadati; phylum Pseudomonadota; class Betaproteobacteria; order Burkholderiales; family Comamonadaceae; genus Variovorax; species Variovorax sp. GW821-FHT06D12. Next base: position 16,045 of record NZ_JBWKRI010000006.1, read on the forward strand.
CCTGCTCGGGCCGCTGTTCAGGCGGCTGATGCCGGGCGTGCCGGCAGGGCATCCGGCGCTCGGGCTCATCACGATGAACTTCGCGGCCAACGCGCTGGGGCTGGACAACGCCGCCACCCCCATCGGCCTGAAGGCCATGCGCGAGCTGCAGCGCCTGAACCCCGACCCCGTGACGGCCACCAACGCGCAGATCCTGTTCCTGGTGCTCAACGCCTCGTCACTGACCTTGCTTCCCGTCACCATCTTCATGTACCGGGCGCAGCAGGGCGCCAGCGACCCGACGCTGGTGTTCCTGCCGATCCTGCTGGCCACGAGCGCCTCGACGCTGGTGGGCCTGCTGTCGGTGGCGGTGGTGCAGCGCCTGCGGCTGTGGGACCCGGTGGTGCTGGCCTACCTGGTGCCGGGCGCGCTGCTGCTGGGCGGTTTCATGGCGCTCCTGGGCACGCTGTCGGCGGCGGCCATCGCCTCGCTGTCGTCGCTGCTGGGCAACCTCACGCTGTTCGGCGTGATCATCGTGTTCCTGGCGGCCGGCGCGATCCGGCGCGTGAAGGTCTACGAGGCTTTCGTCGAAGGCGCGAAGGAAGGCTTCGACATCGCGAAGCACCTGCTGCCCTACCTCGTCGCGATGCTGTGCGCGGTGGGCGTGCTGCGCGCCTCGGGCGCGCTCGATTTCGCGCTCGACGGCCTGCGCTGGCTGGTGCAGGCGGGCGGCTGGGACGCGCGCTTTGTCGACGCGATGCCGACGGCGCTCGTCAAACCCTTCTCGGGCAGTGCGGCGCGCGCGATGCTCATCGAGACCATGAAGACCCAGGGCGTCGACAGCTTTCCCGCGCTGGTGGCCGCCACCATCCAGGGCAGCACCGAGACCACGTTCTACGTGCTGGCGGTGTACTTCGGCGCGGTGGGTATCCAGCGAGCGCGGCACACCGTGGCCTGCGCGTTGCTGGCGGAGCTGGCGGGGGTGGTGGCGGCGATTGCGGTCTGCTACTGGTTCTTCGGCTGAGCCTGCCTACTTGCGGGGCTCGACCACCGGGAACATCAGGTCGAAGTTGTCGAGCATCCCGAACAGCTCGCCCAGCTTCGCCCGGTTGCCGTCGATCTTCACGAGCCCCGACTGCACCGCTTCCGGAAAGGTCGCCTGCTTCAGCGTGATTGCATCGAGCGTCGCCCGGCTCAATGTGACGGTGGCGTCCGCGCCGGCCGCCTGCTGGTTCTTCACGTGCGTGAGCGCCGAGTTCTCCAGCGTCAGCACGAACTTCTGGTTCGAATCGGTGAAGTTCCAGTTGACCACCATCGTCTTGCCCTCGGCCTTGGCCGCGTCGAGCCGTACGCCGAGGAAGTCGAAGAAGAGTTCGTTGCTCACCGCCTTCAGCGTGTCGCCGTTCGCGCTGCTGCCGCCCGGGATCTTCGGCACGCCGTTGCGCAGCTCCATCGCGCCCACCAGGTAGGCGCTGCGCCAGGTGCCGGCCTCCGACTGGTAGCCCAGCTGTTCGAGCGCGTCGGCGCCGAGTTCGCGTGCCGCGCGGTTCGCCGGGTCGGCGTACACCACCTGGCTCATCGCGCTGGCCACCCAGCGGTACTCGCCCTTCTTGAAGTCTTCGCGGGCGCGCGCCACCACCGCGTCGGCGCCGCCCATGTACTCGACCGTCTTCTTCGCCTGCGCCACCGGCGGCAGCGGGTTCAGGTTGGCCGGGTTCGCGTCGTACCAGCCCAGGTACTTCTGGTAGACCGCCTTCGCGTTGTGGCGCAGCGTGCCGTAGTAGCCGCGCGTGGACCACTCCTGCTCCAGGCTCGCGGGCATGCGCAGCGTCTCGGCGATCTCGGACGCCGTGTAGCCGTGGTTCAGCAGGCGCAGCGACTGGTCGTTGATGAACTTGTACATGTCGCGCTGCTTCTTCAGCAGGTCGACGATGCGTTCGCGCCCCGTGGTGGGCCAGTGGTGCTGCGCGATGAGCACGTCGGTCCTGTCGCCGAAGGCCACGCGGGCCTCGTCGATGTACTTGGCCCACAGGTTGCCGTCGCGCACCTCGGCGCCGCGGATCGTGTACAGGTTGTGCATGTTGTGCGTCACGTCCTCGGCCATGTTGAGCACACGGAACTGCGGCAGGTACATGAGCATCTCGGACGGCGCCTCCGAGCCCGGCACCAGCTGGAACACGATCTGCACGCCGTCGATGGTGCGCTCCTCGGTGGTCTTCTCGATGGTCGAGGTGGGCGCGATCAGCGTCACGCTGCCGCGCGCCAGCGCCTTGCCCAGCCCCGTGTCGACCTGCCCGCGCGCGCCCGGCGGCAGCAGCGTGCCGAACTGGTACTGCGAGCGCCGGTTCATCGCGTTGCCCGCCAGGATGTTCTCGGCCACCGCCGACTCCATGAAGCCCGAGGGCGCGATCACCTGCACCTTGCCCGCGGCCACATCGGCCTCGCTGACCACGCCCTTCACGCCGCCGAAATGGTCGGCATGGCCGTGCGTGTAGATCACCGTGCCGACCGGCTTCTTCGGGCGGTGCTGGTAGTACAGCTCGAGCGCGGCGCGTGCGGTCTCGGCGGCCAGCAACGGGTCGATCACGATCAGCGAGGTGTCGCCTTCGACGATGGTGACGTTCGCCAGGTCGAAGCCGCGCACCTGGTAGACCCGGTCGGTCACCTTGAACAGGCCGTGGATGGCATTGAGCTGCGCCTGGCGCCACAGGCTCGGGTTGACTGTGTCGGCCGCCTCGTTCGCCTTCAGGAAGTCGTAGGGCTTCATGTTCCAGACCGGGCGCGGGCCGCTGCCGCTCACCAGGGCGTCGGGCACGGTGCCGATGAAGCCGCGCATCGCGTCCTCGAAGTCCTGCTTGTTCGCGAAGGGCAGCGCCTTCGCCATGTCGGCGTTGGCCTTCAGCGTGACGGGCTCGGCCGCCTTGGGCGCGACCACCGACTGCGCGGTGGCGGTGAAGGCACAGGCCCAGGCGACAAGGGCCAGGGAGAAACGGGTGGGCGCGAAAGAAGAAGCACGGGCAATGCGGGTCATCGATGTTTCGGGGTTGGGTCTGTCGGACGACGAAAGCACGGGAAGGCAGCGGCCGATTTTCGGAAGCGCCCAACCCCTTGGCAAATGCAAAATGTGCGCTTGCTTTTGAACTGAAACGCAAAATGCAGCTGCGCCATCTCCAGCACCTGATCGCCCTCGCCGAGCAAGGCAGCTTCGGGCGTGCCGCACAGGCCGTGCACCTGTCGCAACCCGCGCTCTCGCGCAGCATCGACGCGCTGGAGCAGGCGCTGAAGGCGCGCCTGGTCGACCGCGCCTATGGCACCGTGCGCTTCACGCAGGCCGGCGAGCTGGTGCTGGCGCGGGCCCGCGAGCTGGTCGCCGACGCGCGGCAGATCCAGCGCGAGGTGCAGCAGCTCGAAGGCCTCACGCTCGGCAGCCTCAACGTCGGCCTGGGCCCGTTCGCGGCCGGGCTGCTGGGGCGCGCGGCGCTCTCGCTCATGACGCAGCGCCACCCGCAGTTGCTGATGCGCATGGAGGTGGCCGACACCCCCACCCTGAGCGAGCGCCTGCACCGGCGCCAGATCGACCTGTTCATCGCCGACACCCGCGACCTGAAGAAGCAGCCCGGCCTGAAGCTGGCGCGGCTGCCCAACGTGCCGGTGTCCTTCTTCGTGCGGCCCCGGCATCCGCTGCTCAAACAGCCGGCACCGGTCACGCTCGAGCAGCTCATGGACTACCCGGTGGCCGGCCCCAACCTGCCGGCCGAGGTGGCCGCGCATTTCGACCGGCAGATCCGCCGCACCGACCGCGGCGTGTTCAACGTGACCTGCGACGACGCCGACACGCTGCGGCACCTCGCGCTCACGGCCCACGCGGTGATCCTCGCGCCCCACGCGCCCGGCCTCGCGCCCGAGACCGCCGCGCTCGCGCCGCTGCCGGTGGCGGGCCTGTCGCGCATGCGCACCCACTACAGCCTGGTGACGCTGGCGGGCCGCACGCCCTCGGCGGCCGCCACGGTCTATACCCGGCTGGTGACCGAGTTGCTCGGGCCCGCCAAGCAGCCTGGCAGAGCTTGAGAAGGCGCTTGCGATCTCTGGGGTTGGCGAAAAAGGTGACGGACCGTAGGGAGATGCTGCAAGCCCTGTCTTGTTCAGATGCTCAGCCTGTTCGCAGATAGCGGCTACGTGGCGCTGCCTTCGTGCAGTGCACGCGCAGCGTCCTGAGCGAGCACGTCACTATGTAAATCGTCAAGCGCAACGAACTGCACACATTCGGGCCGAAGCGTCTCGACGCACTTGACGCATTGAGTTACGATTTATTTCATAAAGACGCAAAGCGTCAACAACCAATAAGTCAGGGAGTGACTTTCCATGTCCGTTATCAACGGCGTATTCGCGCGCACGCTCCAAATCCAGAGTTCCGCGATTCCGCAGCATCTCGGCACCCCGGTGCTGGAACCCGTACGCATGTCAGGCCGCGAGGGTCTGAACGAGCTCTTCGAATACGAGATCCTTCTCAAGACCCCCGACGCCCTGAGCCCGGGCGCCAGCGGTACTGCCGATTTCGATCTCGACAGTTTCATCGGTCGCGAGATTTCCTGTCTCATTCAGTTGGACGGAGCAGGCGAGTCTTTCGCCGGCCAAGCAGACATCGGCGGTATCGGTGCTGGAGTGCGCGAGATCAACGCCCTCATCACCGCCGCGCAGTTCTGGGGAGAAGAAGGCCGACACCTTCAGTACAAACTCACCCTGCGCCCCTGGCTGCATCTGGCCACGCTCAACGCCGACACGCGCATCTTCCAGAACCTGACAGTTGTCGAACTGCTGGATGAACTCTTCGACCGCTACGACTTCCCTGCTGACAAACGCCTGATCGAGGCCTACCCCGCCCGGGACTTTCAGACCCAGTACAACGAAAGCGACTTCGAGTTCTTCAGCCGCTTGTGCCAGGAATGGGGCATCAACTACTTCTTCGAGCACAGCGAGGGCAAGCACCGGCTCATCCTCATCGACAACCTGGGCAGCCATCAGCCTCATCCCAGCGCCGCTTACCAGGAGGTCGCGTACCACGCGCCAGGCTGGAAGACCGACGCCGAGTACATCCATGCCTTCGCTGCACACAACCAACTCGCCAGTGGTCGGTACGCTACACGAGACTACGACTACACCCGCCCCAAGGCCGATCTGAGCGTGACGCGCGACGATCCCCGGCCCACGGGTCGGGCGGACGGGGAGATCTACCATTGGCATGCCGGCCAGGGAGGCAGCCACTATGTTCAGCCGCGGGCGGGCACCATCGGCGCCAACGATCCCCAATCCGAGGGCAAACACCTCGCTCTCCTACGCATGCAGGCTCTGCGCACTCACGCAAGCCGCGCCCACGCCAGCGGCAACCTGCGCGGCATGGTCCCTGGCTGCACCTTCAGGCTGCAGGCGCACCCCCGAGAGGGAGCCAACGCGAGCTACCTTGTCCTCTCTACCAACTTCCTCATCGAGGATGTGGCGCAGGACAGCCAGAGGACGACTGCCGATCCGCAAAGGCGCCAGCGCTGGCGCGTGAACGTGGACTTTGTCGCCCATCCGCTCACGGAGCCGTTGCGGCCCGCCCCGTCCCAGCCTAAGCCTCACACCCACGGCCCACAGGTGGCCCTGGTCGTCGGCCCCGAAGGCGAAAGCATCTGGACCGATGACCTCGGCCGCATCAAGGTGCAGTTTCCGTGGGACCGCATCGGCATCAGGAACCAGCACAGCAGTTGCTGGATTCGTGTTTCCAGTCCTTGGGCAGGTAACCAACTCGGCGGCGTTCACATCCCCAGAATTGGCCAGGAAGTCGTCGTCGACTTCATCGGGGGTGATCCGGATCTGCCCATCTGTACCGGGCGCGTCCACAACCAATCGAACCAGCCGCCCTGGACACTGCCGCATCAGTCGGCCCTCTCAGGTTTTCGGTCGCGCGAACTCACGGCCGAAGGCGGTGGCAACGCATCCTCGGGACGCTCCAACCACCTCGTGCTGGACGACACGGCCGAACGCATCCAGGCACAGCTCAAGTCCGACCATGGGCACAGCCAGCTCAGCCTCGGCCACATCACGCGCATCGAGGACAACATGGGCCGCAAGGACCCGCGCGGCCAGGGCTTCGAGTTGCGCACCGACGGCCACGGTGTGCTGCGCGCCAAAGACGGCCTGCTCATCACGACCGAGGAACGCGGCGGCGCTCGGCTGCACATGCTCGACAGCGGCGAAACCCTGGACCGTCTGACCGAGCGGCACGACCAGCACAACCAGCTTTGCGGTTCTGCCCAACAGGCCCGAGCCCACGAACCCGGCGACCAGGACGAAGTGGTCCAGGCCCTGAAGGCCCAGAACGACGCAATCCGGGGCTCCGGCGGCGACCCGGCCAAGGGTGAGTTCCCCGAGCTCGCCGAACCGCACTTGGTCATGTCCAGCCCCGCAGGCATCGAAACCACCACCTCCAGGTCTACTCATCTGGCCAGTGGTGAACACATTGCGCTCACCAGCGGAGCCCACACCAGCATCTCTGCCCGGAAAAGCCTGCTGGTCAGCGCCAGGCAGGCCATCCGCATGTTCGCCTTTAAGGCTGGCATCCGCCTGGTCGCCGGCAACGCCGATATCGACCTCACCGCATTGAAGAACGGCATCAACCTGCTCGCCAAGCTCGACATCACGCTCAGCGCAGACAAGATTCTCATCAAAGCTCAGCAGGAGGTCGAAGTCAATGGCGGCGGCAGCTACAGCCGCTGGAACAAGAGTGGCATCGAACACGGCACCAACGGCCGCTGGGTCGAATACGCCGCCATCCATAGCCTGCAAGGCCCCAAAAATCTGCCTGTCGCCGCGCCGAGCTTCCCCGAGCCCGTCGAGAGCGCCTTCTGCAAGGAGTGCATGCTGAGTGCACTCGCCATAGGTTCAGCCTTCGCCAAAGCATGAGCAGTCCCGCTTCACCCTATTTCGCCGTCGACCCTGTTGGCCCGGCTCAGACGGATTCCTTCCTCAAGCAATGGCACCGCGCCCGCAAGCTCGCCGCAGGCGCACGGCTGTACGCCATGGTCGACGCAGCCTTCGACGAACAAGGCTTGGCTGAACATCTCCAACGCCAGCAAGGTGATGCAATTTCGCTCTACGCCGGCACCGACCTGGAAGAACATGCCGAGGTCTCGCCCTGGCTCCTCGAGCTCAGCAGCGACGACCCCGATGCACTGGCCTGCGAAGTCAAGGAGCTTGCCGATCTGCGCGGCACGCGGCCCATGCTGTCCTTCATCGCCACGGCCCGAAGCCTGCGCGCGCTGCAACATCACTTCAGGCCCTTTCTACGCGCTGTGGTCGATGACGACCTTCCCCTCCTGCTGCGCTTTGCCGACACCCGCATCGTCGAGGTGCTGGGCGATGTTTTCACACCGCAGCAGAGCAACGCCTTCCTGCCCGGCGACATCGGCATCTGGTTACCGCGTCGCCGCCATGGCGACTCGGCCAGCAGCCCGATCGACCCCGCGCGCCCTCACGCGTCGCTGGTTGGCCCTGTGACCTTCGATGCAAAGCAGTTCGCATCCCTGCTCGAAGCCGGCGAGCCCGATCTTGTGATCCACAACCTCACGCGCAGCAACGCACAGCGCTTCAACGGCGTTCAACCCAGCAAGGTGTACGACTTCATCGCTGGGCAGCTCCAGCGTGCCCGCGCGCATGGTCTGCAAGACATGCCCAACCTCGAAACCTACTGCCTCACGGCCTGGACCACCAATCCGCAGTTCGACGAACAACCCGACTTCACCTATGCCATCACTCAGGCCTCGCGCACGCCTGGTCGACTGAGCGCACTGCTGAACGCCGTGCCCAACGCCGCATGGCAACAGGCCAGCCAGCTCCGATCACCTTCGCCTGAGGCGACGCCATGAGGCATCCAACGCTCGCCCTCCTGTTGCTGTGCCTTTCTCTCGCCGCCTGCCACCAGGCAGACGAGGGGCCTCCGCCCAGCCCCCCCGAAGCAGCCGCCGAGCGCGCAGCTTCGCCCTCATCCATTGGCATGCCCATTCGCGGATACAACTTCACCAATGAGGGCGTTCAGGGCTTCCGCGTCAACGGCACCTACGGTGCAAATATTTCGCCCTATGGCGGTGGTGGGGGAGACACCTGCTGCACACGCATTCCCTTCGTCTGGCACGAAGGTCAGGCCGTGACCGTGAAGTGGACCATCGGCCACTACACCTTGCCCTACGCGCAGCGCAACCACATGAGTTTCGACGAGCAGGATAAGTTCTGGACGCAGCGCACTCTGGAAAAGGTCGTCCCCGTGCAGCGCTACGACGAACCGGAAATCGTGCAGGTGTTCTTCCTGCCCAATGACGAACTGGAAGTGTGGGTCTACAAGGCCGGGCCGCAAAACCCCGGCCACCCCTCCACACGCGGCTATCCGGTCGACCCCCGCCAAGCCAGACCCGTCGAATCCAGCAATGCCAACAACACCAGGGAGCCTCGTTGATGACCACCCCCCAGAACCCACCGACCGCCAAGGCGGGCCTGCACCCGCTCACGCCGAAAGAAGAAGTGCTGCGCCATGCCGCGGCGGCCTGCAGCGACGCCCGGACCCCCGACTGCCAGAAGACCATTCACGTGGGCATCTTCTTTGACGGCACCAACAACAACATGGACCGCGACAAGGCCGAGTTTCCGCCCAGTCACAGCAACGTGGTGACGCTGTACGAGACCTATAGCGACAAATTGAAAGACGGCTACTACCGCTACTACGTGCCCGGCGTAGGCACTAAGTTCATGGACATCGGCGAGCCAACCGAAAGCGACGATGGCAAGGCGTACGGCAAGGGGGGCGACCCGCGTATCAACTGGGCATTGATCCAGCTGGTCAATTCAATCCATCGCGCAGTTTTCGACGACGCCCCCCTCCTCGGAGCCCAGGAAGCCGGCATCGAAGCGAGTCTGTGGCCCCTGTATGACGAGGGATCGTTTGACGCCGCGCGACGCGAGAAGCGGATGTACTTCTGCGAGGGCCTGAAAGGCGACGACCAGAAAGAATTTCGGCGACGCAAGAACCTCCACTGCAGTGTCGAGAAGTCGGAATGCAAGGACCGCCAAGCCAAGCTGGAGAAGCGCAAGAAGAGCACCAAGGTGCCTCCCTCGCCTGCCGAGGTGACCGCGATCGACCAGGAGTTGGCCGAGCTCGACCAACGCATTGCCGCGTTGGAGAAGTACGGGCGGAGGGACGCGAACTTCAAGCCACTGCTCACACGGCTGACCGAGGCATTGCGAAGCAAGAAGCTGCCCAAGGTGCGGCTGGTCAACGTGTCGGTGTTTGGCTTTTCTCGCGGGGCCGCCCAAGCGCGAGCTTTCTGCACCTTCCTGCAAGACATCCTCACGGCCGAAGGGCTGGGTTTCTTCGAAAAATGGATGGGAAAGGACGCCCCGGGCTACGCGCTGGCCGGCATTCCGCTGCGGGTGCAGTTTCTGGGTCTGTTCGACACAGTGGCGTCGGCGGGCATGGCCGACGCATCACCGCTCTGGCGCGGCTTCGGCGGCTGGGCCAACAACACGATGGACATCCCATCCTGCGTAGAACGTTCGGTGCACTACGTGGCCGCGCATGAGTTGCGGCACGCCTTCCCGTCGTCGAGCCTTCGGCGGGGCAAGCGGGTCTACCCGAAAAACGGGCTGGAGGTGATCTATCCCGGCGCCCACTCCAACGTGGGTGGCGGTTACAACCCGGGCTGTCAGGGAAAATCGCGCGGCGGGCGCCGGGCCCTGCTGTCGCAGATTCCGCTCACCCATATGTACAAGGAAGCGCGCCTGTGGGGCGTACCTTTGCAAAGCGAAGCAGAGCTTCTTGGTAATGCCATGGGTCGGGGTGCCGTTGCGGATATGCAGATCGCCGATGAAACGGAACGCCTGTTCAATGCTTACCTGCAGCAGACCGCCGTCACTGCCACGCCGGCCGAAGACATGTTGAAGCAGCACACCCAGGCCTATTGGCGTTGGCGCGAACAAAAGTCTCCCGAGGAAAAATTCATGCAACTCGACAGCGTGCGCAACGCCCCGCCGCAGGACAGGCAGGACTTGATCGAAAGCGAGGAGGACTACCGCAGGGACCGCAGTCAGGTTCAGCAGGCCATGCAGGCGGCCGTGAAAGCCGGCCACGAAGATGGCGACACACCTCGGTTCGAGCCTGTTGCCTCCGACTACCTGCAGGCCCTGCAAAAACCGCCTTTGACTGCGGCCGCTAGTGATTTCTTTGACAAGCTCCTACACGACTCGCATGCCACCTTCTACATGCTGGGACCCACGACGGCGCTGGACCGCAGGGACCTGTACGAAGCGCTGCTGGAGAAGGACCCGAAGACACTCAACGGTGTTGAGCGCCGGATTGTGGCCGGCAAGGGTGTGTTTCCGATCCTCGCGGACGCGGATACACAGGAACTGCTCGCTGCCATGAAGTGGTATTCGAGATGGGCACTGAAGTACGGCGCGAACCAGACCACACGCCGCGAAACGGGCGGTCATATCCACTATCGCCGCGTGTTCGACGCGAGTTAAGGGCTCCCTCAAGCAGGTCGCCGGGGCCTGAGCCAAAATGGCCCCTTCTCCGCCGTTCACCGCCTTGCCGTCCGTTCTCCCGTGACCACCTCCCGCCGGGCCCAGCCCCCCTCCTTCTCGCCCGGCGAATTCCGCAAGGCACTCGGCATGTTCGCCACCGGCGTGACCATCGTCACCGCGCGCGCGGCCGACGGCAGCCTGGTCGGCCTCACGGCCAACTCGTTCAACTCGGTGTCGCTCGCGCCGCCGCTGGTGCTGTGGAGCCTGGCGCGCGCGGCCGCGTCGATGTCGGCGCTGCGCGCCGGCTCGCACTACGCGGTCAACATCCTGGCCGCCAACCAGAAGACGCTGGCGGAGCGCTTCGCCACCAAGAACATCGACCGCTGGGCCGACGTGGCCTACACCGACGGCCTGGGCGGCGCGCCGGTGCTGCAGGGCGCGGCGGCGAGCTTCGAGTGCTTCAACCGCAGCCGCTACGACGAAGGCGACCACGTGATCTTCGTGGGCGAGGTGGAGCGCTGCACGCACGACCCCGACGCCTCGCCGCTGCTGTTCCACGGCGGGCGCTTCTACACCGAGCACCCGTTGTGAAACACCCCGCGCTGCTGGCCGTCCTGCTGCTCGCCGCGCGGATCGCCACGGCGCAGGGCACCACTGAGCCATCGCCGCTGCGGCAGAACTGGTTCGACGACCCCTTCTTCCAGGTCGCCGCGGGCCTGCCGGCCTGCCCCATGCCGCAGGGCCCCTACTACACCGCCGAGGAACGCCGCGCGCAGACCCACTCGCGGCTGGAGCGCGGCACCAGCTGCTGGCTCGCCGGCCAATGCACCGACAGCAACGCCTACCGCTACGACAAGCCGCTCGCGCCGAAGGTGCGTGCCGCGCTGCTTGCGGTGCCGGGCGTGCGCCGCAGCAGCGTGTGGGTCACGGTACAGCGCCGCTGGGTCTACCTGCAGGGCTGCGTGCCCGACGCGGCCCTGGCGCGGAAGCTCGAACGCGCGGCGCGCACCGTGGCCGACGTCGAGACCGTGGTGCCCGACCTGATGGTGGGCACGCGCGGCAAGCCGCCCTACCCGCTGGCCGGGCACTGAGCGGCGCCGCACGGGTTCTTCGCCGGCGCGATACGATCATCGGATGAATTCCGCGGCCCATGCCGCCACCGATTGACCGCGAATGATCCAGCGCAAGACCCACCTCGACTCCCTGGCCATCGGCCTGCTCATCGTCTGCTGCGCGTTCTGGGGCCTGCAGCAGATCCTCATCAAGACCACCGTGACCGAGGTGCCGCCGCTGTGGCAGGCCACGGTGCGCATGGTCGGCGCGGTCGTGCTCCTCTGGCTGTGGTGCGCGGTGCGGCGCGTGCCGCTGTTCGAGCGCGACGGCACGCTGTGGCCCGGGCTGCTGGCCGGCCTGCTGTTCGCGGGCGAGTTCGCCGGCATCTACCTGGGCCTGCAGCACACCAGCGCCTCGCGGCTCACGGTGTTCCTCTACACGGCCCCGTTCTGGGTGTCGCTGCTGCTGCCGCGCTGGGTGCCGGCCGAGCGGCTGCGCGGCTTCCAGTGGCTGGGCCTGTTCATCGCCTTCGCGGGCGTGGTGCTGGCCTTCAGCGAGGGCTTCGGCCACATGAGTTCGTCGCAGCTCATCGGCGACGGCATGGCGCTGGCGGCCGGCATGCTCTGGGGCCTGACCACGCTCACGCTGCGCACCACGCGCCTGGCCACAGCCAGCGCTGAGAAGACGCTGTTCTACCAAGTCGCAGTGACCGCCGCCGTGTGCCCCCTGCTGTCGATCGCGCTGGGCGAGACCTGGGGCTTCTCGTACTCCGCCTGGGCCTGGACTTCCATCGGCCTGCAGACGGTGGTCGGCGCCTTCGCCAGCTACCTCACCTGGATGTGGCTGCTGCGGCACTACCCGGCCACGCAGATGTCGTCCTTCACCTTTCTCACGCCGCTGTTCGCGCTGATCTTCGGCGTGGCGCTGCTGAAGGAGCCGCTGACGCTGCAGCTGGTGGTGGCGCTGATCGGCGTGGCGCTGGGCATCGTGCTGGTGAACCGGCGGCCTGCGGTACAACGCCCTGCATGAGCAAGAAACTCCACCGGTTCCAGCCCGTCCTCGACGAGATCGTCGCCACCCTGCGCCTGCAGCTCGGCCAGGGCGGCACCGTGGCCAGCTACATCCCGGCGCTGGCGCGCGTCGATGCGCGGCAGTTCGGCATCGCGCTGCGCACCTGCGATGGCGAAGAAGCGGGCGCAGGCGACTTCGAGACGCCCTTCTCCATTCAAAGCGTGTCCAAGCTCTTCACGCTCACGCTCGCCATGCAGCGCATGGGCGACGCGCTGTGGGAGCGCATCGGGCGCGAGCCCTCCGGCAACCCGTTCAACTCGCTGGTGCAGCTGGAGAACGAGCAGGGCAAGCCGCGCAACCCCTTCATCAATGCCGGCGCCATCGCGGTGGCCGACCGGCTCGTGAGCCAGGCGAAGGCCAAGGGCGGCAGCGCCAAGGCCGACATCCTCGCGCTCATGACCAGCCTGTGCGGCGAGCGCATCGACTTCGACGGCGAGGTGGCGCAGTCGGAGGCCGACACGGGCTTTCGCAACGTCGCGCTGGCCAACTTCATGAAGAGCTTCGGCAAGATCGACAACGATGTGGCCGAGGTGCTCGACACCTATTTCCACCAGTGCGCGCTGCGCATGAGCTGCCGCCAGCTCGCGCGCGCCGCCGCCTTCCTGTGCCGAGACGGCGCGCACCCGATTCCCGGCGAGCCCGAGGTCACGGGCGAACGGCAGACGCGCCGCATCAACTCGCTCATGCTCACCTGCGGCACCTACGACGCGGCCGGCGACGTGGCCTTTTCGATCGGCCTGCCCTGCAAGAGCGGCGTGGGCGGCGGCATCGTCGCGGTGGTGCCCGACCAGCTCACGCTGTGCGTGTGGTCGCCGGCGCTCGATGCCACCGGCAACTCGCTGCTGGGCATGAAGGCGCTGGAGATGTTCGTGGCGCGCACCGGGCTGTCGGTGTTCTGACCTGCATTCAGGCCGCGACGGCCACCGGCGCCGTCGGCAGGCAGCCCATGCCGTCGAGCGCCGCCTCCACGGCCTCTTCGAGCGGCGTGTGCGGCTCGCGGCCCAGGAAGGCCACCAGCTTCGCGTTGTCCATGCCCACGGGCGTGCGCCACAGGTAGCGCATCTCGCGCAGTTCGCGAAAGGTGACGACAAAGGGCGAGGCCAGCGCCAGCAGCCACCAGGGAAAGGCCGACACGCGCACCTGGGCGCCGGTGCGCCGGGCCACCACCTTGCGGATCGCGTCGCTCATGCGCGTGCCGTCGGCGTCCCAGTGGCCGGCCATGTGAAAGCGCGCGAAAGGTGCGAGCCGGTCGCGCTGCGCCAGCAGCTCGACCATGGTGCGGGCCACGTCCGGCAGGTACGACCACTGGTGGCCCACACCGGGGTCGCCGGGGCAGCTGACGGCCCGGACGGGCTGCCCCGCCTTCACCAGCCCCTGCGAGAACCAATTGTTGCCCGCCTTCGGTCCGAAGAAGTCGCCGGCGCGCACGATCAGCACGCGCGCGCCTTCGCGGCTGGCTTGTTCGAGGCGCCGTTCCATCTCGACGCGGATCGCGCCCTTGGCGGTGAGCGGGCGCTGCGGCGAGTCTTCTGCCAGCAGCGGGAAGGCATCGGGGCCGAAGTTGTAGACCGTGCCGGGCAGCACGACGGTCGCGCCCTCGGCCTTCGCGGCGGCGAGGGTGCTGTCGAGCATCGGCAGCACCAGCTCCGACCAGCCGCGGTAACCCGGCGGGTTGACCGCATGCACGATGACCGCGCAGCCCTTCGCGGCCCGCCGCACGGCCTGCGCGTCCATCGCGTCGCCGGCCAGCCAGGTGATGCCCTCGCGCCGTCCCTCGACCGCGCCGCGCTTCAGGGCGCGCACCTCCCAGCCCGCATCGCACAGCTGGCGGGCCACCTCGCCGCCGATGCCGCCCGTGGCGCCGAGCACCAGAACCGTGTTGTCGTTGCGTGCCATGAAATGCTCCTGAACAGGGATCGATGGACGAATTCTGGGCAGGATGGGGTTCGAATGGAATTGCCGAACATGCATCACCGGCCATACATTTCCGTATGATCTGGAACATCAGCTGGGAGCTGTACCGCTCCTTCCTCGGCGTGCTGCGCGAGGGTTCGCTCTCGGGTGCGGCGCGCGCGCTCGGCATCACGCAACCCACCGTCGGTCGCCACGTGGCGGCGCTCGAAGAAGCACTCGGCGTGGTGCTCTTCACCCGCTCGCAGGTGGGCCTGCTGCCCACCGAGGTGGCGCTGGCACTGCGCACGCATGCCGAGGCCATGGAAAGCACCGCCGCCTCGCTGCAGCGCGCGGCCAGCAGCCAGGGCGACGGCGTGCGCGGCGTGGTGCGGGTGTCGGTCAGCGAGGTGGTCGCAGTGGAGGTGCTGCCGCCTGTGGTGGCGCGGCTGCGCGAGGCGCACCCGGCGCTGAAGGTCGAGCTGGTGGCGACCAACCGCGTGCAAGACCTGCTGCGGCGCGAGGCCGACATCGCCGTGCGCATGGTGCGGCCCCGGCAGGCGCAGCTGGTGGCGCGCCGCATCGGGAACATCGAGCTGGGCTTTCACGCGCACACGAGCTACCTCGCGCGCCACGGCACGCCGCGCACGCCCGACGACCTGGCGGCGCACGCGCTCATCGGCTACGACCAGCCCTCGGCCTTCGTGCGCGAGGCGATCAAGTCCTTCAAGTCGGTCACGGGTTTCACGCGCGATGCCTTTGCGCTGCGCACCGACAGCGACCTCGCGCAGCTGGCCCTCATCCGTGCAGGTGCGGGCATCGGCGTGTGCCAGGTGGGCCTGGCCAAGCGCGACGCCGCGCTGGTGCGCCTGCTGCCGCGCGCGCTCTCGCTCAAGCTCGACACCTGGGTCACGATGCACGAAGACCTGCGCCACAGCCCGCGCTGCCGCGTGGCCTTCGATGCGCTGGTCGAGGGCTTGCAACAGTACGTTGGCGTGGCGGCCGCCCCCGCGCCCCGGGCGACAATGCCCCGCGCAAGACCCAAAGCTTCTCCCTGAATGACGACGACCGATTCCCCCGACCACCTCCCCCTGCAGGAACCCCGCCTCTGGCGCGACGACCTCTGGACCGCCCGCATCATCAAGAACGAGGAAGACGACGGCTGGGCCGTCGAGATGACCCGCCACGGCGACCCCGAGCCCGCGCTCGTCGGCCCCTGGACCATGGGCCGCGACAAGAAGAACCCCAAGCCGCTGGACACCCCCGCCTTCCACACGCTGGTGAAGACCGCCGCCGAGGTGATCCGCCGCCACGAACAGCAGCTGCACGCCACGCTCAACAAGAGCGTGACGGTCACCGCGCGCAACGACCAACGCGTGCGCGTGGCGCTGTCGATCGTGCCCGACGAGGACAACCCCTCGGCCACGCTCACGGCGTATGACGATGCCGACGACTCGGAGCTGGCAAGCGTGAACGTGTCGCCCGCGTTCCGGCTCACGACGTCGAGCGCCACCGCGTGGATCGAGTCGGACTACGCCCGCCCGCGCAGCTGATGTGTTCAGGCGCTGCGCGCGAATAGCACACGCGCCGCCCTTTCGCCAATTAGCGAAAAAGCGTATGTTCACGCCGGGGTGAGTTGAGAAGAATCCGCCCCAACGAGCAATCGTTCCCAGTCATACGACGCCCGCTGCCAGTGCTGCCAGCGAGGTGTCGGGCAATTAAGCCCGAATCGGTTTCACCACCGGTTCGGGCTTTTTTGTTTTTTCGGTCGCAACAACGCCTTTTTCAAACGGATGCGCGCCATCCGGTGGCGCAGCTTTGCCCGAAGAAAACGCACTGGCAGCACAGCGCTCGTTTGCAGGGGCCGCGCGGCGGGAGGAGACACCCAAAACGCGGTTCCGAAGGTCGGATGTTCCTGATGACTCGCACAAAACCAAAGCAAAGGAATTTGACATGACGAACGCTTTCAACCGCCGCCAGATCGTGAAGACGGGCGGCTCGATGATCGTGCTGGGCGCCGCCTCCAGCGTGGCCGGCCTGGCCCGCGCGCAGGACGGCGCCACCGTGAAGCTCGGCCTGCTGCATTCGCTCTCGGGCACCATCGCCATTGCCGAGGCCTCGCTGGTCGACGCCGAGAAGCTGGCCATCGAGGAGATCAACGCCGCCGGCGGCGTGATGGGCAAGAAGATCGAGGCCGTGGTCGAAGACGGCGCGAGCGAGAACTCGGTGTTCGCCGAGAAGGCCCGCAAGCTGCTGGAGCGCGACAAGGTGGCGGCCATCATCGGCTGCTACACCTCGGCCTCGCGCAAGGCGCTGCTGCCGGTGCTCAACCAGGCCAAGGGCCTGCTGTTCTACCCGACCTACTACGAGGGCCAGGAGCAGGACAAGCGCGTGTTCTACCCCTCGCAGGAAGCCACGCAGTCGGTGATCGCGGCGGTGGAGTGGATGGCGCGCGAGAAAGGCAAGAACTTCTTCCTCGTCGGCTCCGACTACATCTACCCGCGCACCTGCAACAAGATCGCCAAGCCCGCCATCGCGAAGGCCGGCGGCAAGGTGCTCGGCGAAGAGTACGCGCCGCTGGGCCACACCGAGTTCTCGTCGATCATCAACAAGATCAAGGCCGCCAAGCCCGACTGCATCTACAGCACGGTGGTGGGCGGCTCCAACGTGGCCTTCTACAAGCAGCTGCGCGCGGCGGGCCTGGACGGCGCCAAGCAGGTGCTGCTCTCGACCGTGGTGTCCGAGAACGAGATCGACGGCATCGGCAAGGACAACGCCGCGGGCTACTACGCCTGCATGGGCTACTTCCAGAGCATCAAGTCGCCGGCCAACGAGAAGTTCGTGAAGGCCTTCAAGGCCAAGTACGGGCAGGACCGCGTGATCGGCGACCCGATGGAGGTGGCCTACAACAGCGTGTACCTGTGGAAGCTGGCGGTGGAAAAGGCCAAGTCCTTCGACGTGGACAAGGTCACGGCCGCCGCCGCGGGCGTGGAGATCGAGGCGCCCGAAGGCACGGTGCGCATCCACGCCACCAACCACCACGTGTGGAAGAAGGTGCGCGTGGGCCGCGCGCGGCCCGACGGGCAGTTCGACATCGTGTGGGAATCGCCGCAGCTGGTCGAGCCCAACCCTTTCCCGAAGGTCTGAACGCGATGAACTTCGACATCGCGGTGATGCAGGTGTTCAACGGCGTGAGCCTGTTCACCATCCTGCTGCTCATGGCCATCGGGCTGGCCATCGTGTTCGGCCTGATGGGCGTCATCAACATGGCGCACGGCGAGCTGATGGCGCTGGGCGCCTACATGACCTACCTGGCGGCGCGCTTCTTCGCGCACTACGCGCCGGGCTTCATGGACCTGTACCTGTTCGCCGCGATCCCGTTCGCGTTCGCCGTGACCTTCGCGTTCGGCTATGTGCTGGAGCGGGGCTTCATCCGCTTCTTCTACGACCGCCCGCTCGACACCCTGCTGGCCACCTGGGGCCTGAGCCTCATGCTGCAGCAGGCCTACCGCTCGATCTTCGGCGCGCAGGAAGTGAGCGTGCCGCTGGCCTCGTGGCTGGCGGGGGCGTGGGAGCCCACGGCGGGCATCCAGCTGCCGCTGAACCGCATCTTCATCGTCGGGCTCACGGCCCTGGTGGCGGTCGGCGTGTACCTGCTGCTGTACCGCACGCCCTGGGGCCTGAAGGTGCGCGCGGTGACGCAGAACCGCGCCATCGCCGGCGCGGTGGGCATCGACACGCACCGCGTCGACGCGATGACCTTCGCGCTGGGCTCGGGCCTGGCGGGCATCGCGGGCGCGGTGTTCACGATGATCGGCTCGACCAACCCCGGCACGGGCCAGCTGTACATCGTCGACTCGTTCATCGTGGTGGTGTTCGGCGGTGTGCAGAGCCTCATCGGCACCGCGCTCTCGGGCTTTGCCATCGCGCAGTCGCAGACCTGGCTCGAGTACCTGATGAGCGGCTCGATGGCCAAGGCCACGATCCTGCTGCTGGTGATCGCGGTGCTGTACTTCCGGCCGAACGGCCTGTTTGCCACGCGGTCGAGGAGCTGAGGCATGCACGGTCTTTCTCCTCAACGCAAGCGCGACATCGGCGCCCTGCTCGCGGTGCTGGTGCTGCTGGCCGTGGTGCTGCCGCTCACGCTCGACCCGTTCCGCCTCAACCTCGTGAGCAAGTACCTGGCCTTCGCATTCGTCGCGGTGGGCGTGGTGCTCACCTGGGGCTACGGCGGCGTGCTGAGCCTGGGCCAGGGCATGTTCTTCGGCCTGGGCGGCTACATGATGGCCATGTTCCTCAAGCTCGAAGCCTCGGCGCCCGAGCTGCCGGACTTCATGGTGTGGAGCAGCGTCGAGCAGCTGCCCGCGTGGTGGCAGCCCTTCCACTCGCTGGGCTGGACGGTGGTGGGCATCCTCGTCGTGCCTGCCGTGCTGGCCTACGTGTTCTCGTACGCGATCTTCAAGCGGCGCGTGAGCGGCGTGTACTTCGCGATCGTCACGCTGTCGCTGGCGCTCACGCTCACGGTGGTGGTGGTCGGCCAACAGGGCGACACCGGCGGTGCCAACGGCATCACCGATTTCCGCACGCTGCTGGGCCGGGACATCGCGGGCGATGAAGCCAAGCGCACGATGTACTTCGTCGAGGTGGCGGCCATTGCGCTCGTGATGATGGTGTCGCTCGCCATCGTGCGCAGCCGCTTCGGCAAGCTGCTGATCGCCATCCGCGACAAGGAAGACCGCGTGCGCTTCAGCGGCTACAACACGGCGCACATGAAGGCCTTCGTGTTCGCGGTGGCCGCCGTCTTGTCGGCCATCGGCGGTGCGTTCTACAGCCTGCAGGTGGGGCTCATCGCGCCGGGCGTGATCGGCGTCGTGGCCTCGGTCGAGATGGTGATCTACGCGGCGGTCGGCGGGCGGCTGTCGATTCCGGGCGCGGTGATCGGCGCGCTGCTCATCGGCTTTCTCAAGTCGTACCTGTCGGAGACCTTCCCCGAAGGCTGGCTGTACGTGCTGGGCGCGGTGTTCATCCTCGTGGTGTGGGCGATGCCGAACGGGCTCGCGGGGCTGGGCGAGAAGCTCATGCGCCGACGGGGTGCGGAGGTGGCGCCATGAACGCCACGATGACGATGCCCAATGGCGGGCTGCCGCAGGCCGCCTCGGCGGTGCCGCCGTCGAGCGAGCAGATCCTGCGCATCGAGGACCTCACCGTGTCCTTCGACGGCTTCAAGGCCGTGGACGGGCTCAGCCTCTCGGTCGAACGCAACGAGCTGCGCGTGATCATCGGCCCGAACGGCGCCGGCAAGACCACGCTGCTGGACATGGTGTGCGGCAAGACCAAGCCCAGCGCGGGCCGCGTGCTGTTCAACGGCCAGGACCTCGGGCGCCTGAACGAGTACGAGATCGTGCGCGCCGGCGTGGGTCGCAAGTTCCAGACGCCCTCGGTGTACGAAGACCTCACGGTGCTGGAGAACTTCGAGATCTCGCTGCCGCGCATGCACGGCCTGCTGCAGTCGCTGACCTTCCGCCGCACGCCGGCCGTGCGCGCGCGCATCGACGCAATGGCCGAGCAGGTCTTCCTGGCCGATCGCCTGGGCCACCGCGCCGGGCAGCTCAGCCACGGGCAGAAGCAGTGGCTCGAGATCGGGATGCTGCTCATGCAGGAGCCCGAGCTGCTGCTGCTCGACGAGCCCGTGGCCGGCATGAGCCCGCGCGAGCGCGAACAGACGGGCGACCTGCTGCGCCGCATCTCGGCGGGCAAGTCGGTGGTCGTGATCGAGCACGACATGGACTTCGTCAAGCGCATCGCACACCGCGTCACGGTGCTGCACCAGGGCAAGTTGCTGAGCGAAGGCACAGCCGCCGAAGTGCAGGCCGACCCGCGCGTGATCGACGTGTACCTCGGCCACTGAGAAGAAGGAGAAACCCAGATGCTTGAAGTCTCCGATCTCAACGTGGCGTATGGCGAATCGCATGTCATCCGCGATGTGTCGCTGCGCGTCGCGCCCGACGAGGCGGTCGCCATCATGGGCCGCAACGGCATGGGCAAGACCACCTTGCTGAAATCGCTCATCGGCCTGTTGCCCGCGCGCGGTGGTCACATCCGCCTGGGCGGCACCGAGCTCACGACGCTGCCCAGCTACCAGCGCGTGGCGCAGGGCCTGGCCTTCGTGCCGCAGGGGCGCATGGTGTTTCCGTTCCTCACGGTGGAGCAGAACATCCTCGCCGGTGCCGCGAAGTCGGGTCATCGCACGGTGCCCGACTACCTCTACACCTTCTTCCCCGTGCTCAAGGACATGAAGCAGCGCAAGGCCGGCAACCTCTCGGGCGGCCAGCAGCAGATGCTGGCGATTGCGCGCGCGCTCATCTCGGAGCCGAAGGTGCTGATCCTCGACGAGCCCACCGAGGGCATCCAGCCTTCGATCATCAAGGAGATCGCGCAGACGCTGAACGTGCTGCGCGCCGAGCGCGGCTTTGCCGTCGTGGTGTCGGAGCAGGTGCTGAGCTTCGCGCTCGACCTGGCCGACCGCTTTCTCGTCATCGACCGCGGCCGCATCGTGCACGACGAAGCGCGCGCGAGCCTCGACCAGGACAAGGTCAGGTCTTTCCTGACCGTGTAGCCCTTTCTCTTTTTTCCTTCAACCACCCTTCAGGAGCAGCGTCATGAGACATGGTGATATTTCGAGCAGCAACGATTGCGTGGGCGTCGCGGTCGTCAACTACAAGATGCCCCGCCTGCACACCAAGGCCGAGGTGCTGGACAACGCACGCAAGATCGGCGAGATGCTGGTCGGCATGAAGAAAGGCCTGCCGGGCATGGACCTGGTGATCTTTCCCGAGTACTCCACGCACGGGATCATGTACGACGCCAAGGAGATGTACGACACCGCCTCGGCCATCCCCGGCGAGGAGACCGCGATCTTCGCGGACGCCTGCCGCCGCGCCAACGTGTGGGGCGTGTTCTCGCTCACCGGCGAGCGCCACGAGGAGCATCCGAACAAGGCGCCCTACAACACGCTGATCCTCATGAACAACCAGGGCGAGATCGTCCAGAAGTACCGCAAGATCATGCCGTGGGTGCCCATCGAGGGCTGGTACCCGGGCGACTGCACCTACGTGAGCGAAGGCCCCAAGGGCATGAAGATGAGCCTCATCATCTGCGACGACGGCAACTACCCCGAGATCTGGCGCGACTGCGCGATGCGCGGGGCCGAACTCATCATCCGCTGCCAGGGCTACATGTACCCGGCCAAGGAGCAGCAGATCATGGTGTCGAAGGCCATGGCCTTCATGAACAACACCTACGTGGCGGTGGCCAACGCGGCCGGCTTCGACGGCGTGTACTCGTACTTCGGCCACTCCGCGCTCATCGGCTTCGACGGCCGCACGCTCGGCGAATGCGGCGAGGAAGAGATGGGCATCAACTACGCCGAGCTGTCGATGGGCCTGATCCGCGACGCGCGCAAGAACGGCCAGTCGCAGAACCACCTGTTCAAGCTCGTGCACCGCGGCTACACCGGCACCATCAACTCCGGCGACGGCGACAAGGGCGTGGCGGCCTGCCCCTACAACTTCTACACGCAGTGGATCAACGACCCCGAGGGCACGCGCGAGATGGTGGAGTCGTTCACGCGCACCACCGTCGGCACGCCCGAGTGCCCGATCGAAGGCATTCCGAACGAACCGGCCAAGCACCGCTGAAGCGCCGCCCCATGGACCACGACATCTTCGAACTCGGCGATGTCGCGCTGCAGCGGGGGGCCACCCTGCGCGGCGCGAAGCTCGCCTACAAGACCTACGGCACGCTCAACGCACAGAAGAGCAACGCCATCGTCTACCCGACCTGGTACTCGGGCCAGCACACCGACAACGAATGGCTCATCGGCCCCGGCATGGCGCTGGACCCGGCGAAGTACTTCATCATCGTGCCCAACATGCTGGGCAACGGGCTGTCGTCCTCGCCGAGCAACACGCCCGAGCCCTACAACCTGGCGCGCTTTCCGAACGTCACGCTCTACGACAACGTGACGCTGCAGCACCGGCTGGTGACCGAGCAGTTCGGCATCGAACAGCTCGCGCTGGTGGTGGGATGGTCGATGGGCGCGCAGCAGACCAACCAGTGGGGGTGCCTCTACCCCGAGATGGTGAAGCGCATCGCGCCCTTCTGCGGCTCGGCGAAGACGGCACCGCACAACATCGTGTTCCTCGAAGGCGTGAAGGCCGCGCTCACGGCCGACGTGGCGTGGAACGGCGGCTGGTACACCACGCCGCCGAGCAAGGGCTTGCGCGCGGTGGGCCGCGTGTACGCGGGCTGGGGCCTGTCTCAGCCCTTCTACATGCAGCAGCTGTGGCGCGAGCTGGGCTTCAGCTCGCTCGAAGATTTCCTGGTCGGCTACTGGGAAGGCTTCTTCCTGAAGAAGGACGCCAACAACCTGCTGGCGATGCTGTGGTCGTGGCAGCACGGCGACATCAGCGACAACCCGGTGTTCAAGGGCGACTTCAAGAAAGCGCTGGGCGCCATCCAGGCGCGCGCGATCGTGATGCCGGCCGAGCGCGACCTGTACTTTCCCGTGGCCGACAACGCGTGGGAGGTGTCGCACATGCCGAACGCCGAGTGCCGCCCGATCCCCGGCGTGTGGGGCCACTTCGCGGGCGGCGGCAGCAGCCCGGTCGACACCCGCTTCATCGACAACGCCCTGCAGGAACTGCTCGCCACGCCATGAACGCTCCCGTGCACGATCCGCTCGCCGCCTACCGCATCGAGACCGAGCCCTTCTACCGGCCCGCCGGCCACGAGGTGGCGCTGTACCGGCACGCGTACCGCCACCGCATGCCGCTGATCCTGAAAGGCCCGACGGGCTGCGGCAAGACGCGCTTCGTGGAGCACATGGCGTGGTCGCTCGGGCGTCCGCTGGTCACGCTGGCCTGCAACGAGGACATGACGGCGTCGGACCTCGTGGGGCGCTACCTGCTCGACGCGAACGGCACGGCCTGGCACGACGGGCCGCTGACGCTCGCGGTGCGCCACGGCGGCATCTGCTACCTCGACGAGGTGGTCGAGGCGCGGCAGGACACCACCGTGGTGATCCACCCGCTGACCGACGCGCGCCGCATCCTGCCGCTGGACAAAAAGGGCGAGCTGGTGCACGCGCACCCCGACTTCCAGCTGGTCGTGTCGTACAACCCCGGCTACCAGAGCAGCGCCAAGGACATGAAGCCTTCGACGCGCCAGCGCTTCGCGGCGCTGGAATTCGACTACCCCGACGGCGCACTCGAAGCGGAGATCGTCGCGCACGAGGCCGGTGTCGACATCGAACTCGCCGCGAAGCTGGTCACCATTGCGCACTGCTCGCGCGAACTCAAGCACCGCGGGCTCGACGAGGGCGTGTCGACGCGCATGCTGATCTACGCGGGCGTGCTCATCCGCGACGGCGTGTCGCCGCGCGACAGCTGCGACATGACGATGACGCGCGCCCTCACCGACGACCCCGACATGGCGAGCGCGCTGCAGGGCTTTGTCGAGGCGCAGTTCGGATGAACGACGGGCACGGCGCCCTCTCGCTGCTGGCGCGCGGGCTGGCCGGCGTCGATGTCGACGTGCAGCCGCTGGCCGGCGCACGCGCGGTGCTCACGGGGCGCCGGCTGCTGCTGCCCGAGGGCGACGAGGCCCAGCCCCTGCACCGCGCGATGGTGGCGCATGCGGTCGCGCACCTGCGCCACTCGACGCCTGCGCGGCCGGCGCGCACGCTCAAGCCGATGGGCATCGCCGTGGTCTCGGCCCTTGAAGACGCGCGCGTCGAGCGGCTGCTGTGCCGCGACTTTCCCGGCCTGCACGGCTGGTTCGTCGCCGCGCTGCCGCCCGCGCCCGATCCGCTCGACCTGCGCTTTGCCGCGCTGGTCGCACGCATGGACCGCGTGCTGCTGCTTCCCGAAGCGCAGGATGACAACCACTGGGTGAACAAGGCGCACCGCCTGTTCGACGAGACCGTCTCGCGCGCGGGGCTGGAAGACTATGACGCCTTCCGCGCCGTCGCCTCGATCCTCGCCAACGACCTGGGCCAGATGCGCGTGCGCTTCGAGCCGCAGGACTACGCCGTGCCCGCGCCCTGGCGCGACGACAACAGCTACCTGTGGGATTTCGGCGAGGCCGAGACGCCGCCCGACGACGCCATCGCGCTGCAGCAGACGGGCGTGCGGCCACCGCCACCTTCCGATGCACCGAACGAAGGCAACGAAGCGCCACCCGAAGGCATCGCCGACATGGAAGTCGGCCGCTACACCTACCCCGAATGGGACCGCACGCAGGAGCGCCTGCGACCCGACTGGTGCACGGTGATCGAGAAGCTGCCCGCGTGGCAGGGCCTGGGCGCGGCGGGCACTTCGGGAGCGGCTGGCGGCGAGCGCATCGTGCCGCTCGCCCTGCCCCGCGCACGCCACCTCGACCGCACGCACCGCCTGCGCCGGCAGTGGGAAGGCGACGACATCGACCTCAACGCGGCCATCGAGGTGCTGGTCGATCGCCGCCTGCGCCTGCGGCCCGATGCGCGGCTGTTCATGCGCCCCGGCAAGGGGCCGCGCCCGTCGAGCGTGCTGGTGCTGCTCGACCTCTCCGAGTCGGCCAACGACGCGGGCCACGGCGATGGCGCCGTTTCGCTGCTCGACCTGGAGAAGCAGGCCGCGCTGCTGCTCGCCGCCTCGAACGCGCGCGGCATCGACCGGCTCGCCATCCACGGCTTCTCGTCGAACACGCGCGCCGAGGTGTACTACTACCGCCTGCTCGAGTTCGGCCAGCCGCTGGCCGCGCCCTCGCGCGCCATGATCGGCGCGGTGCGCGGGCGCTACTCGACGCGCATGGGCGCCGCGCTGCGCCATGCGGCCTCGCACCTGCAGGCCGAGCCGGCCGGGCCGCGCGCGATCCTGCTGGTGACCGACGGCGCGCCCTCGGACATCGACGTGCACGACCCGACGTACCTGATCGAAGACGCCCGCCAGGCCGTGGCCGAGGCGCGCGACGCCGGCGTGCGCAGCGCCTGCATCGCGGTGGACAGCACGGCCGACGCGTACGTGCGGCGCATCTTCGGCTGGCGCAACTATTGCATCGCCGACGACGCGCGCAGCCTGCCCGCGCGGCTGGCCCGCATGAGCACGCGGCTGGCCGCCGCCCATTGACCGACCGAATGAAGAAAGCCAGGGAGGAGCACACAATGAGGGCCCACACATCCAGGAGACACCCCAGTGGCTGACAGGGACCCTCTTCGCGTCGGCATTCTGTATTCCGAGACCGGCGTCACCTCGACCATCGGCCTGTCGCAGCTGCAGGGCGCGCTGCTGGCCATCGAGGAGATCAACGCGGCCGGCGGCGTCGACGGCCGCGAACTCGTGGCCGTGCGCTACGACCCGCAATCGAACCCCGTGCGCTACGCCCAGCTGGCCGAGCGGCTGATCGTGCAGGACCGCGTGAACGTGCTCTTCGGCTGCTACATGTCGAGCAGCCGCAAGGCCGTGATCCCGGTGATCGAGAAGTGGAACAAGCTGCTGTTCTACCCCACGCTGTACGAAGGCTTCGAGTACTCGGGCAACGTGATCTACACCGGCGCGGCGCCCAACCAGAACAGCGTGCAGCTGGCCGAGTTCATGACCACGAACTTCGGCGCGCGCGTGTACCTGATCGGCTCCGACTACATCTACCCCTACGAGTCGAACCGCATCATGGGCGAGCTGGTGATGCAGCGCCCCGGCAGCGAAAAGCTCGGCGAGCGCTACGTGGCGCTGGACGCCACCGAAAAGGACTACCGCGCGATCATGGACGACATCCGCGACAAGCGGCCCGACTTCATCTTCTCGACGGTGGTGGGCGACTCCACCGCCAGCCTCTACCGCGCGTATGCCGAAGCGGGCTTCGACCCGAAGACGATGCCCATCTCGAGCCTCACGACCTCGGAGGCCGAGATTTCGCAGATGGGCCCCGGCGTGGCCACGGGCCATTTCACAGCGGCGCCGTATTTCCAGTCGATCGATTCGCCCGCCAACCAGCGCTGCCTGGCGCGGCTGCGCGCGCGCTTCGGCGACGGCTGCGTGCCCAACCTGTGCTGGGAGGCCTCGTACTTCCAGATGCACATCTTCGCCAACGCCTTCCGGCAGGCGGGCACGGACGGCATCGCGGAGATCCTGCCGCACATCCTGGGCAGCGAGTTCGATGCACCGCAGGGCCGCGTGAAGATCGACCCGACCAACCACCACACCTGCCTGTACCCACGCATCGGCCGCGTCGACGCGCACGGGCAGTTCACCATCGTGCGCCAGGCGACGCGCCCGGTGTACCCGGACCCGTACCTCGTCACGCACTCGCTGGGCGACTGGACGGCGCGGCTCGATGCGCTGGAGCTCTAGGATGAGGTCGCGCTGCTTTTTCCGCGTTGCAGAAAATGCTTCAGGGCGCACTCCCGCCGACGGGGTACCTTGCTCCGCGAATGTCCCCCGGGCTTCGCCCTCCTCCTTGATTTCGCTGCGCAAGGCACCCCATCGACGTGAGCGTTGGGCCGTGCGGTCGTTGATCGGCCCGCACCGCGACCGCGCCCATCGTGCGCAGGACACCGGGTGCTTCCCGCAGCGAAATCAAGGAGGAGGCCGCAGGCCGGGGGACATTCGCGGAGGGAAGTACCCGGTGGCCTGTGCACACGCCCCGGACAACAGCGCCGAGAGAAAGCCCTGACCGTGGACAGCACAGCCCCCAAGCGACACACCCTGCGGGTGACGCCACCGCAGCTCAAGGAGCTGCGGCTGCTGAAGATCGCGGTGATCCACCCCGACGACGCAGACGGCCGGCAGCTCACCCAGCAACTGCAGCGCATCGGCTGCCAGGTGCAGGCCTTCTGGCCGCCCGTGCAGCACCTGCCCGAAGGCATCGACGTGGCCTTCATGGCCGTGCAGCCCGACTTCATCAACCTGCGCTTCGAATGGACCCAGAGCGAGGACGCCCCCGCCGTCATCGCCGTCGTGACCTACGAGAACCCGACCATCGTCGAGGCCGTGCTCGAGATCCGCGCCAAGGCCGTGCTGCCGTCGCCGGTGCGCTCGTTCGGCCTGCTGTCGGCGCTGGTGGTCGCGCGCGAGGCGCACAAGGAAAGCCGCTCGCTCGCGCGGCGCCTGCGCAAGACCGAAGCCAAGCTGCTCGGCGTGCGCCAGCTGGCCGAGGCCAAGAGCATCCTCATGAAGACGCACGACGTGTCCGAAGGCCAGGCCCACGACCTGATCCGCGAACAGGCCATGAGCAAGCGCACCACAATGGAAGACATTGCCGCGGCCATCGTCAACGCCAACGAGATCCTCTCGCTGGGCACGCGCGGCCCCAAGCCCGGGCCGGGCTGAACGCGCTCAGAGCTGGCGAAACGCCGTCAGCACCTTCAGCACGCTCTGCGTGGCGCCGTCGAGCGTGGCGTGCGGGCGGTGCGCGATGCCCAGGCGGCGCGTGAGCTTGGGCGTGACCGGCACGATCTGCATGCGCTCGTTGAGCGCCGCGTCGGTGGTCTGCTGCAGCGGCAACAGTGCCGCGCCGTAGCCCGCCGCCACCAGGCTGCGGATCGCCGCGTCGTAGTTGAGCTCGATGCGCGCGCGCGGCGCAAAGCCGGCCGCGGCAAACCACTCCATCGACAGCCGGTACATGTGCGTGGTCGCGTCGTTGAAGATCAGCGGCTGCGTCGCCAGCCAGGCCGGCGTGGCGCGCTTGGGCGCCTTCCAGCGCGGCGGCACGAAGGCCATCATGGGCTGCGTGCGCCACGGCGTGACCACCAGCTCGCGCTGCAGCGGCTGCGGCATCGCCACCAGGCCGATGTCGAGCGTGCCCGCCGCCAGCCGCGCCATCGCCTCGGCCGAGCCGAGGATGCTCACCTCGACGTCGATGCCCGCATGGCCCACGCCCAGCGCCTCGAGCACCTGCGGCAGCAGGTCGACCACCACGCCGGTGGAGGTGCCCAGCCGCACGCGGCCCGTGCGGCCCTCGGCCTGGCGCTTGACGGCCTCCACCGCCTCGTCGGTGTCGCGCAGCAGCTTGCGCCCGCGCTCGACCAGCGCCGCGCCGGCCGCGGTGGGCGTGACGCGGCGGTTGCCGCGCACCACCAGCTGCGCGCCCAGGCGCGATTCGAGCTCGCTGATGTGCAGGCTCACGGTGGGCTGCGCCAGGTGCAGCGCCTGCGCCGCCGCCGAGAAGGTGCCCAGGTCGGCAATGGCGATGAGCGTGCGCAGTTGGTCGAGGTTGAGCTGTCGCATCAGGAATACTGATTGAAGGTGTCAGAAATCTCAACTTCCACAATAGCACGCGCCGCCGGAAGATGAGCGCTCCCCTACCAGGAGCCCACCGTGACCGCGACGAAGCCACCGTCTTTTCATCAACGCCTGCTGCACGCCCTGCACGACTGGCGCCGCCGCGCCGTGACACGCCGCCGCGCCCGCGACGACGTGCAACTGCTGGCCGGCATGAGCGACCACGACCTGCGCGACCTGGGCATCGGCCGCAGCGAAGTGCCCGAGCTGGTCGACCGCAACCGCTACTGACCCGCCCGGCCCCGCCTGCGGCTTCTTCAGGAAGCCGCGGGCGATTTGAGGTTCAATCCGGGGCGTGCCCTCCACCGCCTCCCCCGCCCTTCTTTCCATCGAACTCACCTCGCCGCAGTCCGTCGACGGACGGCGCGCGGCCTTCCAGTCGCTGTGGCTGCTGGTGCGCATGCAGCACGCCCATGCCCGCGGCGGCGACAGCGGCGTCGTGCGGCTGGCCGACCTGCGCGGCGAGGTGTCCGACGCCAGCACGCTGCGCATGGTCGTGAGCCGCGC
Source organism: Variovorax sp. GW821-FHT06D12 (assembly GCF_059419205.1). NCBI lineage: Bacteria > Pseudomonadati > Pseudomonadota > Betaproteobacteria > Burkholderiales > Comamonadaceae > Variovorax > Variovorax sp. GW821-FHT06D12. Next base: position 45,411 of record NZ_JBWKRI010000006.1, read on the forward strand.
GTTCCGCGACTTCAAGGCCTGGGGCCTGGAGGTCGGCTGGGGCGAAGACCTGCAGCGCGAGCCGCGCTTTCTCAACGCCGAGCGGCGCAGCCAAGGTCCGTTCTGGCTGCCGGCCGCGCAGGCCAAGCGCCTGCGCCTGCTCGTGGACAACCGCCCGGCCACCGCCGCCGAGGTGGCGTCGTTCCTCGGCCTGCGTTCGCGCAAGGCGCAGGCCGCCGGCGCGATCACGCCGCCCGACGCCGTGCACCTGCAGGACGCCGCCTTCTGGAAACAGCTGGTCGCCTCGCAGCAGGCTGCGCGGCAGGGCCGGCTGATGTCGCCGGTGGCAGGCGGAACCGGCGGCAGCGCGCTCGAAGCCATCCGCCTGGCCGGCACGCTGGCCGCGAGCGACTTCCAGCGCGCGCTGGTCACGCTCAACGAGGCCATGCTGTGGCGCCGGCTCGGCGACAACGAGCAGGCGCGCCGGCGGCTGCAGGCGCTCAAGAAGCAGCGGCTCGCGCACCACGTGGCGGGCAACGACTACCTGGGCGCGATGGAGTGCATCGTCTCGGCCTGGTGCGCCTACACCGCGCGCGACCTGCCGCTGGCGCAGTCGCTGCTGGGCGGCATGGCCGAGGACCCGGCGCGCGCGCTGGTGCTGCGCCACCACCCCGACGTGCGCTTCGAGTGGTGCAACCTGTGGGCCCTGGCCTGCCGCTCGCGCGCCCTCGCACTGGCCGCCGACGACCGCCCGGCTGCCGCCGCGCTGGCCGAAGAGTCGCTGCAGCGCTTCGGCGAAGCGCTGGCCGCGGCTTTCGAATCGCACTCCTTCGATGCGGCGCAGCACGTGGCGGCCAACATGGGCATGGCCGCATGGCTGTTCGACCGCGTGGGCCTGGGCGACCTGCCGGCGCTCGCACACGACGGTCACCGGGCCGACACCACGCGCCGCGCAGTGCAATGGATCGCCTTCAGCGAATGGCTGTGCGGCCACACCGACGGCCAGGGCCGCTCGGCATGGAACGCGATCTACCTGATGCGCATCGCGCGCGGCCACTGCAAACCAGAGACGCAACCCACGCTCGCGCAGTTCCGCGCACAGAAGCCGCTCGACCCGGCCGCGATCTCGAAGCTCGCGGGCCCGCTCGCCGACGCCTTCGACATCGCGAACTGGCCCGCACGCTGGGTCGACGTGGCGCAGGCGCGGCTGGCCGACCACCAGGCTGGGCGACGCCGCTATCCCGGCCTGCAGCAGGGCAGCTTGCTGTTCGAGCACGCGTGGTACGCGGCGCATGCAGGCGACCTGAAGGCGGCCGAGCACTCGCTGGGCCTGCTGCGCGAGGTGCTGCCGCAGCTGGTGCCGAGCGACCGCGCCTACTTCACCGAGTCGTGGAACGATGCGCTGCCGGCCGAGCTGGTGCTCGAAGCGAAACCACCGCGGCGGCCGTCGGCCCCTAGGAAGAAGGCGCACTGAGCGCCTGCTGCACGCGCTCGCGCAGCACCGGCAGCACCTCGCGCTCGAACCACGGGTGGTGCTGGAACCACGCGGTGTTGCGCGGCGACGGATGCGGCAGCGGAACGAAGCGCGGTGCGTAGTCCGCAAAGGCCTCGACGGTTTCGGTCACGCCGCCACGCGCGGTCTTGCCAAGGAAGTGGCGCTGCGCGTACTGGCCGATGAGCAAGGTCAGCGCGATGTGTGGCATCTGCGCCAGCAGGCGGTCGTGCCAGAGCGGCGCGCACTCCTTGCGCGGCGGCAGGTCGCCGCTCTTGCCGCGCCCTGGGTAGCAATAGCCCATCGGCACGATCGCGATGCGCGTCGCGTCGTAGAACAGCTCGCGGTCGATGCCGAGCCAGCGGCGCAGCTGGTCGCCGCTCTTGTCGTTCCACGGCACGCCGGTCTGGTGCACCGTGAGGCTGGGCGCCTGGCCGACGATCAGCAGCCGCGCGCTCGCACTGGCCTGCACGATCGGGCGCGGCCCGAGCGGCAGGTGCGCCTCGCATGCGCGGCAGGCGCGGATGTCGGCGAGCAGCGCATCCACGGTGCTGAAAACTAGTCGGCGAACGGACGGAAGAAGGCGTTCAGCTCGGTGCCCGGCGTGGCATCGGCAAAGCCGTCGAAGCGGCCCTGCTCGGCCAGCGTGCGCGCGGCGCGGATGAAGCCGCCCCAGGCCGCGCGCGCCATGCCGCCGCCCACGCTCACGCGGCGTACGCCGAGCGCGGCGATGTCCGCCATCGTGAGCTCGCTGGTCGCGCCGACCAGCAGGTTGACCGGCTTGGGCGCGACGGCGGCCACCACGGCCGCGATCTGCTCGCGCGTCTTGATGCCGGGCGCGTAGAGGCAGTCGGCGCCGGCCTCGGCGTACGCACGCAGGCGCGCGATGGCGTCGTCCAGGTCAGGGCGGTTGGCAAAGAAATTCTCGGCGCGGCCCACGAGCAGCGCGTCGCCGCCCGCCGCGTCGATGGCCCGGCGCGCGGCGCGCAGGCGCTCGACCGCGACGTCGATGGGGAACAGCGGATCGTCGGGGTTGCCCGTCGAGTCCTCGATCGACAGGCCCGCCACGCCGGTCTCGACCGCGAGGCGCACGCTCTCGGCCACGCCCTGCGCGTCGGTGGCGAAGCCGTTCTCGAAGTCGGCGTTCACCGGCAGGTCGGTGGCGGCCACGAGTTCACGCAGGTGCGCGAGGATCTGGTCGCGCGATAGGGCGCCGTCGGCATGGCCCTGCGACCACGCGAAGCCCGAGCTGGTGGTGGCCAGCGCCTGGTAGCCCAGGCCTTCGAGGTAGCGCGCGCTGCCGGTGTCCCAGGGGTTGGGAATGACGAAGCAGCCTTGGGTATGAAGCGCGCGAAAGTCGGCGCGCTTCTGCGCGATGGAGCGGGTCATGAGAGCCTCATCTTTCCTTCGGGGTTCAGGGAGGGGTTGCGGCCACCGGTGCAGCCGCGAGGATGTGTGCCGCGAGCACGGCGAACTGGTCGGTGCGGACCTCGCTGCGTTGGAACCAGCCCTTGCTGTTGTCGACACGGTGCACCACGACGAGGTCGCGCTTGCGATCGACCATCATGAACTGGCCGCCGGCACCCACGGCCAGGAGCAACTGGTTAGGCCCGCGCTGCCAGAACGGAAAGCCCTTGAGCGGCACCCACCACAGATAGCCATAGCCGCTCCAGCCGGGTCCGACGGTCGTGTACGAGGTGGTGCTTTCGGTCACCCAGCCGGCCGGGACGATGCGCTTGTCGTGCCACATGCCATCGCGCGCCATCAGCAGGCCGATGCGGGCCAGGTCGCGCGCCGACAGATGCATCACTTGGGCCGGGTGCTCGGAGCTGCGTTCGAGCCGGGACTCGGTGTCCTGCGAGTAGCGGAAATCCTGGAACTGCAACGGCTCGGCCAGGTCGGTCTTCAGCGCCTCGAAGACGCTGCGTCCGGTGCGGCGTTCGAAGATGGTGCCCAGCACGTTGGCGTCCCAGTTGTTGTAGTACCAGAACTCGCCCGGCGCATGGCTGCCCCGGGCCGGTCGCTCGGCCTTGGCCTGGGCGGTCTCGTAGGCGGCCGGATGGTAGACACCCGAGCGCAGCTGCAGCAGCTGCCGCACGGTGGCCGTGCGTTCGGTGTCGCTGAGCCCGTCCTTGTCGCCGATGCCGAGCTGGCCCAGCGTCTGGTCCAGGTCGATCTCGCCGCGGCCGACGTGAATGCCGTAGAGCACGCTCTGCACGCTCTTGCGCACCGAGGCCAGGTTCATCGGCTTGTCGATGTCGCCGTAGGCATGCACGAGCACGCCCTTGTCGATCACGAGGTAGGCGTCGGACTTGATCGATGCGGCAAACGCATCGGCCACCTTGAGCTTCGCTTCGGACCAGTGGCTCGGTTCAGCCACGCTCGGGATGGCCCACTGCGCGGCGGGGAACACACCGGCCGCGGGCACGGCGTGCGCGGCGCACAGCAGCAGCACGGCAGACAGCGCGGTGCGCAACACGCCGGGCAAGAAACTGCGCGGAAGACCGGCCATGGGCATCTCGACTCCTGAAAGTCGTGCGCCTTGGAAACGACGTGGGAACCTGGGGGCTGCGGGGCCCGGCGCGACGAGCCTCGCATTCTGACGCAGCGACGCCAGCCTTGCTGCCTCAGCACTCCACCACGTTCACCGCAAGCCCCCCCAGCGAGGTCTCCTTGTACGTGGACTTCATGTCCTCGCCGGTCTGCTTCATGGTGCGGATCACGGCGTCGAGCGAGACGTAGTGGCTGCCGTCGCCGCGCAGCGCCATGCGCGAGGCGTTGATGGCCTTCACGGCGCCCATCGCGTTGCGTTCCACGCAGGGGATCTGCACCATGCCGCCGACCGGGTCGCAGGTCAGGCCCAGGTTGTGCTCCATGCCGATCTCGGCCGCGTTCTCGACCTGCGCGGGCGTGGCGCCGAGCACGGCGGCGAGCGCACCCGCCGCCATCGAGCAGGCCACGCCGACCTCGCCCTGGCAGCCGACCTCGGCGCCCGAGATGGAGGCGTTGGTCTTGTAGAGCATGCCGATGGCCGCGGCCGTGAGCAGGAAGTCGACGATGCCGTCGTCGCTGGCCTGCGGCACGAAGCGCTGGTAGTAGTGCATCACGGCGGGCACCACGCCGGCCGCGCCGTTGGTGGGCGCGGTGACGACACGGCCGCCGGCCGCGTTCTCCTCGTTCACCGCCATCGCGAAGGCGTTGACCCAGTCCATGGCCGCGAGCGGATCGGCGGCGCCGGCCTGCGCCAGCAGCTCGCGGTGCAGCTCGGGCGCGCGGCGGCGCATGCGCAGCGGGCCGGGCAGCGCCTGCGCGGCCAGCGGGTTGTCGATGCCGAAGCCGCGCTGCACGCACTGCTGCATCACGCCCCAGATGCGCAGCAGGCCCGCGCGCACCTCGGCCTCGGGCCGCCACACGCATTCGTTGCGCAGCACCAGGGTGGCCACGGAGATGCCGTGCGCATGGCACTGCGCCATGAGTTCGTCGCCGGTGGTGAAGGGATGCGGCACGGCCGCCGCCGCGGCGGCCGTTTGCGCCACCGCCTGCCCGCCCTCGACGACGAAGCCGCCGCCGACCGAGAAGTAGGTGCCTTCGGCCAGCACGGCGCCGTCGGCCGCGAAAGCCGTGAAGCGCATCGCGTTCGGGTGCTCGGGCAGCGACTCTTCGCCGCGAAAGGCGATGTCGCGCACGCGGTCGAAGGCGATGGGCGTGGTGCCCAGTAGCGCAAGCTGGCCGCTGCGGCGCAGCGCGTCGAGGCGCGGCTGCACGGTCTCGGGTCGCACGGTGTCGGGCGCGTCGCCGAAGAGGCCCAGGATCACGCCCTGGTCGGTCGCGTGGCCGTGGCCGGTGGCGCCGAGCGAGCCGAACAGGTCGACGTGCAGGCGCGCCACCTGCGCGAGCAGGCCGCGCCGTTCGAGCGATTGCGCGAACAGCAGCGCGGCGCGCATCGGCCCGACGGTGTGCGAACTGGACGGCCCGATGCCGATCTTGAAGATGTCGAAGGCGGAGAGCATCAGCGCATCATGCGACCGGAAGCTGCTGTTTGACCAGCGCCACCCAGTAGGCCGCACCGAGCGGCAGGATGTTGTCGTTGAAGTCGTAGTACGGGTTGTGCACGTTCGGGTCGTTCGGGCCCTCGCCCGCGCCGATGCCGATGTAGGCGCCGGGGCGCTTCTGCAGCATGAAGGCGAAGTCTTCCGAGCCCATGGCCGGCGGGATGTCGGTGTGCACCTGCTCGAGCTCGACCAGGCTGGCCGCCGCCGCGATGGCCGCGTCGGTCTCGGCCGGCGTGTTGACCACGCCGGGGTAGCCGCGGCGGTACTCCAGCGCCACCTTGGCGCCATGCGTGGCGGCCACGCCGTCGCAGATCTGCTGCATCGCCGCCTGGGTCTTGTCCTGGATGGCGGCGTCGAGCGTGCGCACGGTGCCGCGCAGCACCACGGTTTCGGGAATGACGTTCCAGGTGTCGCCGCCGTGGATCTGCGTGACGCTGACCACGGCCGCGTCGGTGGCGCCGGTGCGCCGGCTCACGATGGTCTGCAGCGCGTTGATGAGCTGGGCCGAGATCACCACCGAGTCGATGCCGGTCTCGGGCATGGCGCCGTGGGCGCCCTTGCCGGTGATGACGATCTCGAAGGTGTCGAGAAAGGCCGTCATGGTGCCCTTGCGGATCGCGAAGCGCCCGCGCGGCAGGCTCGGGAAGTTGTGCATGCCGTAGACGGCGTCGGCCGGGAACTGGTCGAACAGGCCCTCTTCCACCATCACGCGGCCGCCGCCTTCGTTTTCTTCGGCAGGCTGGAACACGAAGTGCACCGTGCCCTGGAAGGGCTTGTGGCGCGACAGGTGCTCGGCCGCGCCCAGCAGCATGGCCGTGTGGCCGTCGTGGCCGCAGGCGTGCATCTTGCCGGCGCACTTCGAGGCATGGGCCTGCGTGCCCAGCTCCTGCATGTTGAGCGCGTCGAGGTCGGCGCGCAGCGCGATGCTGGGGCCCTCGCCGTTCTTCAGCGTGCCGACCACGCCGGTGCCGGCCAGGCCGCGGTGCACGGGCAGGCCCATGAGCATCAGCGCATTGGCCACCACGTTGGCGGTGCGGTGCTCTTCGAAGGCGGTCTCGGGGTTGGCGTGGATGTCGCGGCGCCAGCTGAGCATGCGGGCACGGGTGTCTTCGGCAATCTCGGGGTCGCGGTACATGGCGTGAATCTCTCGTGGGATGAAATCAGTGGAAGAACTCGGCGATCAATGTCGCGCCGAGGAAGGTGCCGGCGGTGGCGGTGAGCGACACCACCACGATGCGCCAGCCGAGGCGGCGGAACACGGGCAGGTCTTTCGCGACCGAGAAGCCGGCCAGCGCCAGCACCGGCGTGGTGAAGGCCAGGAAGTTGAGCTTGGCGGTGATCGCGATCAGCGCGTCGGAGAACGGGAACAGGCCCGGGATGCCGACCACGGTGGCCACCACCGAGAGCACCAGCACCATCGGCAGGCGCGGCACGAAGCGCTTGATGGCTTCGACGGCGCCGGCAATCGCCACCACGGCGAGCACGCCTTCGAGCGACACCAGCACCGGCACTTTGTAGGTCACGGCATTGCCGATGAGCACGCCGCCGCCCACCACCAGCCAGGCCAGCAGCGTGTCGCGCAGCGAGGTCGGCGCGGCGTGGGCCACGTCGGCGCTCGAGACGTTCGCGCCCGCGTCCACGGCGGCGCCTTGTTGTGCGCCATGCTTCGAGAAGCGGCCCAGCACCGGCTCCAGCTTGCCGTAGAGCCACGAGCACAACGGCAGCGACAGGAACAGCGTGAAGTAGAAGCCGGCCACGGTGGTCAGCAGGTTCGACGCGGCGGCAATCGCCGTGAGTTGCGGCAGCATCTCGGGCGGGCTCTGCGCGGCGATGGCGCCCAGCGCCGCCGCCATCAGGCTGCCCGAGCCCACGCCGGCGCCCATGGCCAGCGAGCGCGGGTCGAAGATGTGCAGGCTGGCGATGAAGCCCGCCAGCACCGCGATGAAGAGCGCGCCCAGCACGGTGCCGGTGATGTACTCGGCCAGCACGCCGCGGCCTTCGGGCGAGGCCATGCCGTACTTCTCGCCGATGATCACGAGGTTGCCCTCGCGGCCCACCGAGAAGGTGGCGCCCACGGCCTCGCGCTTGATGCCCAGCAGCAGCGCCAGCGGCAGGCCCAGCGCCAGGGTGCCCAGCGCATGGCCGAACTCCTGGAACAGCAGCGCCCAGCCGGCCTGCTTCACCTGCGGCAGCGCGGCGCCGACCGTGAGGCCCAGCTTCACCACGAACAGCAGCAGGCCCGCGTTGAGCAGGCCGCCGGCCAGCGACTGCTGCGCCGTGGCCACGCGCACCACGCCCGGCACGCGCCGGTGTGCGATGCCCCAGGCGGCGGCCATGAGCAGTGCCCACAGCATCGGCAGCAGCACCACCTTGCCGGGGCCGACGCTGAACTGCGTCGGGCCGATGAGTTCGGCCACGGCCACGAGGACCAGGGTGACGACGAGGAGCTTGAATTTGCCGGCGGCGCTGGAAGGCGCTACGGCTGCAATCGTGGAGGCAGCGGAGGTCATGGGTGGGCGTTTTCGAGGGGTGCCGGCGAGTTTCAGGCGGCGAGCCTCTTGCATCAATGACCGCAAATAAGGATATTCGTTGCATTGAATGCAACACTCGGAGACGACCGCCATGGACGACAAGCTCGACACCCGCCGGGTGCGCTACTTCATGCAGGTGCTCGACAGCGGCTCGGTGCGCGGCGCGGCCGACGTGCTCGACATGGACCCGTCGGCCGTGAGCCGCGCCATCGGCATCCTCGAAACCGAATGCGGCCTGCCGCTGCTGGAGCGCCACGGACGCGGCGTGGTGCCCACCGACGCGGGCCAGCTGCTGGCCAGCTACGTGCGAAGGCAGCAGGGGCAGAAGCAGCACCTGCTGGCGCAGATGGACAGCATCCGCAAGATCGAGAGCGGCCACATCGACATCGTGGCCGGCGAAGGCTATGTCGACTGGCTCATGCGGCACAGCCTGCGCATCTTCATGGCCAGCCACCCGAAGATCACGGTGAACCTGGACGTGGCCAGCACCGACGAGATCGTGCGCCGCGTGATCGAGGAGCGCGCCCACATCGGCATGCTGTTCCAGCCGCCGAAGGACGAGCGGCTCACCTCGCACCAGTCGCACGCGCAGCCGATCCAGGCCATGGTGCTGGGCTCGCACCCGCTCGCGCAGCTCGATCGCCCGCTGAAGCTGGCCGACCTGCTGCCCTACCCCGGCGCCACGCTGCACCGCAACTTCGGCGTGCGCCAGCACATTGAGGCGGCCGAGATCAGTGAGGGCGTGCGGCTGCCCGCACTGCTGACCACCACCTCGTTCAGCGCGTTGGGCCACTTCGTGTCGGCAGGCCTGGGCTACACGCTGGGCACGCGCATCTCGCTCACGCCCAATGCCGACCACCCGTCGCTGGTCGAGCTGCCAATGAAGAACCCGCTGCTGTCGCAGGGGCGCTCGCACATCGTGTCGCGCCACGGCCGCCTGCTGCCGCCGGCCGCGGCGACGCTGCTGCGCCAGGTGGTGGCGGACATGAAGCGCTATGCCGATTCGATCGCGGGCACGGGCATCGGCAAGCCCCGTGCGAGCACGCGCGGGCGCGGCGCGACGGGTTGAAGGGCATGGGGGCTTGCGTTGCGTGCGCGCACGGTTCGGTGTTCTGATCGGAGCCCATGTCCTACCTCGCTCCCCTCTTCATTCACCTGCTGTGCGCCGCCTTCTGGGTCGGCGGCATGGCCGTCATGCACTTCGCCGTGCGCCCCGCCGCCGTCGCCACGCTGGAGCCGCCGCTGCGCCTGCGCATGATGGCCGCGACGCTGCGGCGTTTCTTCATCGGAGTGGACGCGTCGGTCACGCTGCTGTTCGTGAGCGGCTTCGCGATGATCCTCGCGACCGGTGGCTTTCGCGCCGTGCACTGGCGCGTCGAGGCCATGATGGGCATCGCGCTCGTGATGGCGGCGGTCTATGTCTACATCCGCGCCTCGGTGTTCCGCGCGCTGCGCCGCGCGGTGGACGACAACGCCTGGCCCGTGGCGGCCGCGCGGCTGAACACCGTGCGCCAGCTGGTGACGCTGAACCTCGCGCTGGGCGTGGTGGTGTTCGCGGTGGCGGTGATGGGGCGCGGCGGCTAGCCGTTGCCGCGGTCGAATTCGACCTGCGGCTCGCCCGTGCAAAGCACGGAAACGCAATCGGTGAATCCGGCCACCAGGTATTCGTGCACATCGCCGTAGAACAGCCCGACACAGCTGCCGGGCCGCGCCGACTCCTGCGACAGCCAGCCACCCGACTGAATGGAGAACACCCAGCCGTTCGGCAAGGAGCACGCGGGCCAGTACTCGCCGAGATCGCGCTCGTCCATGACGCGGTAGGCCACCACATCGTCGAAGCGGACCCGGAGAGACGCGTCGCTTGTTGCGTCCTGGGCGACGACCGTGAGTTGCTTCACCGCATAGTCGACACGCACGATCTCCCAGGTGCCTTCGCCATCGAATGCAGTGGGTACCGCGACGGCCTCGACCTTGACCGTTTCAGTCATCGGCCGACGGCCCTCAGCGTTCGCCCAGCACCGCGCCGTCCACCGGCTTCTGCAGCCACTGCGCGATGTCTTCGCCCAGCTTGTAGGTGACGACACCGACCATGCTGCAGGTGCTGCGCGGCATGCCGAAGTAGATGAACATCTGGCGCTGCGCCGTGAACTTGGCGGGCGCCGCGCCGTCGCGCTCCAGCGTGCCGCGCAGCTGGACGATCTTGGGGCCGCCGTAGAGGCCGCCCGCGTTCGCGAGCAGGTCGGTGATTTCCAGCTTCAGCACGGGCACGCCCTGCGCATGGGCGGGCAGCGGCGGTGCGAGCAGGAACTCGTAGGGCGCGAGCAGCTGGTCCTGCACGGCCTGGCGCAGCGAGGCCGGCACGTCGCACGAATCATCCGCCTTCGACAGCGCGACGCCCTTGGCAGTGGTGCCGTAGGCCACGGGCGCCATGACCACGCTGTTGCGCGCCGTGGCCTCGGGCGGCGGGGGTTCGGGTGCGGCGGGCTGGCGCGTGCCGCAGGCGGCCAGCAGCGAGGCGGCGCCCGCGAGTGCAAGAAGCCGCGCGGCAACGCGCGCGGCGAACGGATGTTCGGTCATGTGGAATCCCCCTGAATGATTTGTTCCGCGCCAGGTGGCGCGCGCCGATTCTGCGTCAGCAGCGGCTTGCGCAATGCGCCGCAGAGTCTAGGCCGCGGGGCCCTTCAGCTCGACGCCGTTGCCATCGGGATCTTCGATGTAGATCGAAGGACCACTGCCCTCGGCTCCGAAGTTGTTCTGCACCTCGCCCTGCACCGGCACGCCGTGCCGCGCCATGCGCGCGCGGATCGCGGCCTCGTCGAAAGGCTCGATGCGCAAACACAGGTGATCGACGTTGCGGCCCTCGCGCCCGGCCAGCGCGCCGCCCTGGCGGCCCAGCTTGCCGTCGTGCGTGACGAGGTCGATGAGGCTGCTGCCGGCGCGCAGGTGCACGAGGCCGAGGTCGTCGCGGCGCTTCTCGAGCGTGCAGCCGAGCACCTCGCAATAGAAGGCCATGGACCGCGCGGCGTCGCGCACGCGCAGCACGACGTGGTCGATGCGCAGCACCGCGAACGGGGCCGCATCGGCTGCGGAAGCAACAGGGGACGAAGCAGGCGGGCGCGTCATGCCCGCCAGTGTGTCAGAGCACCCCGGCCGCGCGCAATGCCTCGAAGCGCGAGGCGTCGACGCCCATTTCGGCCAGCACCTCCTGCGTGTGCTGTCCGAGCGCGGGCGGTGCGCGGCGCAGCACGGGCGGCGTGGCCGTGAGGCGCAACGGGCTCGCCACGCCGGTGATGCTGGCGATGCCGTCGCCTGCATCGCGCGGCAGCGTGACGGCCAGGCCGCGCGCCTGGACCTGCGCGTCATCGAAGGCCTGCGCGATGTCGTTGATGGGACCGCAGGGCACGGCCTTGTCTTCGAGCAGCGCAACCCAGTCGGCGGTGGTGCGGGTGCGCGTGAGCTCTTCCATCATCGGGATCAGCACGCCGCGGTGTTTCACGCGCAGCGTGTTGGTCGCAAAGCGTTCGTCGGCGGCCCACCCGGCGTGGCCGGCGGCTTCGCAGAAACGCGCGAACTGGCCGTTGTTGCCGATGGCCAGCAGCATCGCGCCGTCCTGCGTCGGAAAGTCCTGGTAAGGCGCGAGGCTCGGGTGCGTGTTGCCCTGGCGGCCCGGCGCCTTGCCGGTGTTGAGAAAAGCGCTCGCCTGGTTGGCGAGGATGGCCATGCCCACGTCGAGCAGCGCCATGTCGATGTGCTGGCCTTCGCCGGTGCGGTCGCGCACCTGCAGCGCCGCGAGGATGGCGGTGCTTGCGTACACGCCCGTGAACAGGTCGGTGAGCGCCACGCCCACGCGCAGCGGGCCACCGCCGGGTTCGCCGTCGGGGCGGCCGGTGATGCTCATCATGCCGGTCATGGCCTGGATCATCAGGTCGTAGCCCGCGCGCTCGGCGTAGGGGCCGTCGTGGCCGAAGCCGGTCACGCTGCAATAGATCAGGCGCGGGTTGGTCGCGCGCAGGCTTTCCTGGTCGAGGCCGTACTGCTTCAGGCCGCCGGTCTTGAAGTTTTCGACCACGATGTCGGCCTGCGCCGCCATCTGCTGCAGCAGCGCCTGCCCTTCGGGCGTGGCCATGTCGATGGTGACCGAACGCTTGTTGCGGTTGCAGGAGGTGAAGTAGCTGGCCTGGTCGGTGTCGTGGCCGTTCGCGTCCTTCACGAAGGGCGGACCCCAGGTGCGCGTGTCGTCGCCGACGCCGGGGCGTTCGATCTTGACGACATCGGCGCCCAGGTCCGCGAGGATCTGCGTGCACCACGGGCCCGCGAGCACGCGGGACAGATCGAGGACCTTGATGCCGTCGAGTGCTGCGGGCTTGGTGCTCATGCGTTCGTTCAGTTGGCGAAAGCTGCGATGCCGGTGATGGCGCGGCCCAGGATCAGCGCGTGGATGTCGTGCGTGCCTTCGTAGGTGTTGACCACTTCGAGGTTCACCAGGTGGCGGGCCACGCCGAACTCGTCGCTGATGCCGTTGCCGCCCATCATGTCGCGCGCCATGCGGGCGATGTCCAGCGACTTGCCGCAGTTGTTGCGCTTCATGATCGAGGTGATTTCCACCGCGGCAATGCCTTCGTCCTTCATGCGGCCCAGGCGCAGGCTGCCTTGCAGGCCCAGCGTGATCTCGGTCTGCATGTCGGCCAGCTTCTTTTGAATGAGCTGGTTGGCGGCGAGCGGGCGGCCGAACTGCTTGCGGTCCAGCGTGTACTGGCGGGCGCGGTGCCAGCAGTCTTCGGCGGCACCGATGGCGCCCCACGAGATGCCGTAGCGGGCGCTGTTCAGGCAGGTGAACGGGCCCTTGAGGCCTTGCACTTCGGGGAAGGCGTTTTCTTCAGGGCAGAACACGCCGTCCATGACGATTTCGCCGGTGATGCTGGCGCGCAGGCCGACCTTGCCATGGATGGCGGGAGCGCTCAGGCCCTTCATGCCCTTTTCGAGCACGAAGCCGCGGATCGGGCCGACCGTGCCGCTTTCGCTGACTTCCTTGGCCCACACCACGAACACGTCGGCGATGGGCGAGTTGCTGATCCACATCTTCGAGCCGCTGAGCGAATAGCCGCCCGGCACCTTCTTGGCGCGCGTGGCCATGCTGCCGGGGTCGGAGCCGTGGTCGGGTTCGGTCAGGCCGAAGCAGCCGATCCATTCGCCGGTGGCGAGCTTGGGCAGGAACTTCTGCTTCTGCGCTTCGGTGCCGAATTCGAAGATCGGCACCATCACCAGCGAGCTCTGCACGCTGGCCATCGAGCGGTAGCCCGAATCGACGCGCTCGACTTCGCGGGCGATCAGGCCGTAGGCCACGTAGTTCAGGCCGGGGCCGCCGTACTGCTCGGGGATCGTCGGGCCGAGCAGGCCGAGCGCGCCCATTTCGCGAAAGATGGCGGGGTCGGTTTCGCCGGTACGGAAACCTTCGATGACGCGGGGCGCCAGGCGCTCCTGGCAGTAGGCGTTGGCCGCGTCGCGGATCATGCGTTCTTCGTCGGTCAGTTGCTGGTCGAGAAGAAGGGGGTCGTCCCAGTGGAATTGCGCTTTGGCGGCCATGTGGATGTCTCCGGAAAAGGAAGAAGAAACAAAAGAAGGGGGAATGCGGTCGATCGTAGCCACGCAGGAGGCCCGGCGCAAACGATGAATCCTCACCCAGATATGCGTCTGACGCACATCTTGAGAGATACATCTTGTTGATTTACTGGTGAAACCAGAACGCCAGTCATACACTCCCGGCATACATGCGCCGCAAGATCCCGCCCCTGCAGACCCTCGTGTGCTTCGACGCGGCCGCGCGCCACGAGAGCTACACCCGCGCCGCGCAGGAACTGGCGCTCACGCAGAGCGCGGTGTCGCGCCAGGTCGGGGCGCTCGAGGCCTTCCTGGGCGTGGCGCTGTTCCGCCGCACGCGGCACGGCGTGGCGCTCACGGCCAGCGGCGCCGCCTACGCGCGCCAGATCGCCCGCCGCCTGGAGGCCATGGAGCGCGACACGCTCGACGCCATGGCGCATCAGGGCGAAGGCGGGTCGCTGTCGCTGGCCGCGGTGCCCACCTTCGCCACGCGCTGGCTGGTGCCGCGCCTGCGCGGTTTTGCAGCGCTGCAGCCCGACGTGGTGGTGCACATCGAGACGCGCACCCGCCCCTTCCTCTTTGCCGACGCGGAGTTCGACGCCGCGCTGTACGCCGGCACGCCCGCGCAGGTCGAGAACTGGGCCGGCACGCGCGCGCTGCTGCTCATGCATGAAGACGTGGTGCCCGTGTGCAGCCCTTCGCTGCTGCCCCACGGCAAGGCCGTGTCGCCCGCGGCCATCGCGCGGATGCCGCTGCTGCAACAGAGCACGCGCCCCGACGGCTGGCGCCAGTGGTTCGACGCGCAGCAGGTCGACGCCCCCACCGCCCGCGGCGGCCCGCGCTACGAGCTGTTCTCGATCCTCGCCGCCGCCGCCTCGCACGGCCTGGGCGTGGCGCTCATGCCGACCATGCTGGTGGCCGACGAGCTGGCGCGCGGCGAGCTGGTGGTGGCCTGTCCGCGGGCGCTGTCGGGGGAGCGCAGTTATTACCTTGTGACGCCGGAGCGGGCGGACCAGCGGCCGTTGTTGAAGTTGTTCAGTGATTGGCTGTTGGGGCAGGCGCGCGAAGGTTGAAGCAGCCAAAAAATGTATCTCGTACTAGACATTTCATTAGTTTTGCCTAATATGAGATACACATATGCCATCCACCGCCCCGCCGACCTTGGACAAAGCCAACCGACGCCTTGAAGTGTTCGGCCGGCATATCCATGCCCGTCGGAAGTCGCTCAGGATCAGCGCGACCACGGCCGCCGAGGCGGCGGGCATGTCGCGCATGACGCTGCATCGCATCGAACGCGGCGAGCCCTCCGTCACGATGGGGGCCTACATGAACGCCCTGGCGGCATTGGGTCTGGATGTCGAAGTGACGGCACCGGTCGCAGGCACCGCCAAAGAGATGGCGACGCCGGCGCCTTCGCGCACGCCGACGCAGACCGTCCGGGTGGGCGACTTCGCGCAGTTGCGCCGCCTCGCCTGGCAATTGCCCGCGGACGCGGAACTCACCCCCGAAGAGGCCTGGGGCACCTACGAGCGCAACTGGCGTCACGCCGATCCGTCCGCGCTCGAGGCCAACGAACGCCAGCTGCTGGCCGAGCTGGCCCGCCTGCTGGGCCGAAAGCCACTCGATGTTTGAGCGCGCACACCATCGCCAGGTGGCCGAGGTGCTCGCGGCGCTGAATGCGCCCCTGCTGGCGGACAACCATTGCCTGTTCGGCGGCGGCACCGCCATCGCGCTGCGCCATGGCGAATACCGCGAATCGGTGGACATCGACTTCCTCGTGTCCGATGTGGCGGGCTACCGCTGCCTGCGCCAGCTCGCCACCGGCAGCGAGGGGCTGCGCGCGCTGGCCCGGGAAGGCGCGAGCCTGCAGCAGGCCCGCGAGGTGCGCGCCGATCAATACGGCATCCGAAGCGCCGTTCGCGTGGGCGAGACGGACATCAAGTTCGAGATCGTGCTCGAGGCGCGCATCGCACTCGAAGCTCCCGGCGCCGCAGACCGCATCGACGGCATCGCCACCCTCACGCCGCTGGACATGGCGGCGAGCAAGCTGCTCGCCAACTCCGACCGCTGGGCCGACGACAGCGTGTTCAGCCGCGACCTGATCGACCTGGCGATGATGCAGCCCGGCAAGCCCCTGCTGCAGCGCGCGGCAGGCAAGGCGCGGCTCGCCTACGGCGACAGCATCGATGCCGATCTTGCGAAAGGCCGCCGATGCGCTGCTGGAGCGGCCCGGACGCATAGAGCGGTGCATGCACATGCTGCAGATGACCGCGATCGCGCCGGCCTTGCTGCGCAAGCACATCAAGGCCCTGCTGCCGCGAGCGCCGCGCGCGAAGCGCAACCCCGGCTCTTGAGGGACACCCGCTGCGATGTACGACCAGCGGCCGTTGCTGAAGCTGTTCAGTGATTGGTTGCTCGCGCAGGCCCGCCAAGGTTGAGAATGCGCGCCATGCCGCGCGACAGCCGCTCCGAGTACGAATGGCGCATGCACAAGGTGCTGACGCACATCGACGACCACCTGGACGAGGCACTCGATCTCGCGGCGCTGGCCGACGTGGCGCATTTCTCGGCGTACCACTTTCATCGCCTCTTCGCAGCCTGGGCCGGCGAGACGCTGGGCGACTACATCCGGCGCCGCCGCGTGGAGGTGGGTGCGCTGCGGCTCGCGACACAGCCGCGCCTGTCGGTGCTCGAGGCGGCGGTGTCGGTGGGTTTCGGTTCGGGCGAGGCGTTCACCCGCGCGTTCCGCGCGCATTTCGGCAGCGCGCCCAGCGCGTGGCGTGCATCGCACGACTGGGCGCTGCCCTGCGACGATCCCGCACGCAAGAGCAATCCTGATCAGATCGCCCTGCACGGCTTCACGAAGAATGGATCTCCATCGCGCAACGCCGCGCATCATCAGGAGCCACCCGTGAATGTCCAACTGATCACCCGCTCTCCCGTCACCATCGCCTACCTGCGCTACACCGGCCCGTTCGGCGCGCCGGTGGGCGCGTTCTGGGCCGAGAAGGCCGCGCCCTGGATCGGCGCGCACAAGCTGTGGTCGCATGCGCGCTACGGCATCAGCCACGACGACCCGAGCATCACCGCGCCCGAGCACTCGCGCTACGACGCCTGCGTGGAAGTGCCCGACGATTTCGTGCCCGATGGCGGCTTCCAGAAGACGGTGCTGCCGGGCGGACGCTATGCCGCGCTGCGGTTCCAGGGCCTGCCCGAGGAGATCAACGACGCATGGACGCGCCTCATGCGCGACTGGCTGCCCGCGAGCGGCTTCCAGTTCGACAGCCGGCCCGCGTTCGAGTACTACGCGCCCGACATGGCCTTCGACGAGAAGACGAGTGCGTTCGAATGCGACATCTGCATTCCGATCGCGCCGCTCTGAAAGGCGCGGGACGGCAACTGGCCAGCGCGGCGCGATCAGCCCTTCGCGGGCCGGGCGCCTTCCCGCGCATAGGCTTCGATCATCGCCGGAAAGGCGTCCATCGCAGGCAAGGTGCCGAAGCTGTGCTTCGCGGGCGTCGTGGCCCACGGCAACTTCTCGTCGGTCCAGGTTTCCGCAAAGGGCGCGACCCATTCGTGCCGGTCGAGCATGGTGGCGCGCAGGTTGACGAAATAGTCCATGCCCTCGGTGCGCGTGAACATCCAGCTCTTGCAATGCGGGCAGAAGAAGTGGTGCGACTCCTCGCCGTGCAGGCCACCGATGACGGGTTCCCCCGACACCACTTCGAAGCCCGGCGCGGGGATGGCCAATGACAGCGAGAACGCACTGGCGCTCATGCGCTGGCAACCGGTGCAGTGGCAGGCCATGGCCAGCAGCGGCGGCGCGGTGATCCGCAGGCGCACCTGGCCGCAGCGGCAGCCGCCGGTCCAGGGGAGTTGCCAGTCGTTGGTGGTGTCTTGGGGGGTGGGGTTCTGGGTGCTCATGGAATGCTTTCGGGCTTGGTCTTCAGGATGATCGCTCAAGCCGGGCCCTGCTCCACCGAAACCCGCGTCCGAAAACGGCGAGCCCGCATCCCGCCACCGCGCGACACTGCCCGCATGAGTTCTTCCGTCGCCGCCCGCATCCACGCCCTCGACTGGCCCCGCATCGATGCCGACCTCGCCGCGCGCGGCTGTGCCGTCACCGGGGCGTTGTTCACGCCCGCGGAATGCGCCGCGCTCACGACCATGTACGACGAAGGCGCGCGCTTTCGCAGCCGCGTGGTCATGCAGCGCCACGGCTTCGGCCAGGGCGAGTACCAGTACTTCGCGAACCCGCTGCCGTCCAAACTCGTGGCGTTTCGCAGCGCGCTGTACGAGCGCCTCGCGCCGCTGGCCAATGCCTGGGCCACTGCGATGGGCCAGCCGGCCGACTACCCGCCGGACCACGCGGCCTACCTCGCGCGCTGCCACGCAGCGGGACAGCTGCGCCCCACCCCACTGCTGCTGCGCTACGGCGAGGGCGACTACAACTGCCTGCACCAGGACCTGTACGGCGACCTGCAATTTCCGCTGCAGCTCACGGTGCTGTTGAGCCGGCCCGGCGAAGACTTCACGGGTGGCGAGTTCGTGCTGACCGAGCAGCGCCCGCGCATGCAGTCGCGCGCCGAGGTGGTGTCGCTCGCGCAAGGCGAGGCGGTGATCTTCGCGGTGAACCAGCGGCCCGTGGCGGGCACGCGCGGCAGCTACCGCGTGACGATGCGCCACGGCGTGAGCCGCGTGCGCAGCGGACAGCGCCACACGCTGGGCCTGATCTTTCATGACGCGCGCTGAATAGAACGAACGTCCGTTCGCAATCAAGCCCTCGGGCGCAGCAACATCGCACCAAGCGTGCAAAGTTGCACACATGTACCAAATACAGGCGAAAATCCCGCGCGCATCCGGGGGATTGCCAGGATGGCCGGCGCACACGATCGGCCCCGCAACACCCTCCGGACGCCGGACCACGACCTCGTGAGGAGGAGCCGGGGTCCGTTCCGAGTTGTCGTCAGGGAGCTGTATGTACAAGGAATCGTCCGGGCCTCCGGATGCGGCGGGTCGCCCGTCTTTCGCGCACGTCACCACGCCGGTGCCACCATCCCCGTCCCCTTCCACCGCCGAGAGTCCGCCGCCCCGACGCCCGCGTCGCTTCCGGGTCGATGTCGGCTCCATCGTCAGTGCCGTGGCGCTCGCGCAGTCGCTGCTGCTGGTCACGCTGGGCTACTGGGGCTCGCAGCGGCTGGTGACGACGATCGGCACCTCGGCGCACAAGTCGAACCACGACCGCACTGAAGACAAGGTGCTGGCCTTCCTGGCCAAGGCCGAGTCGGCGGTCGGCGCGATCGGCAGCTCGCCCAGCCTCACGCCCGCGGGCGAGAACGTGGACCGCACGGCCGAGCTCCTGTGGACGCTGCTGCAGCAGTCGCCCGAGCTCGACAGCGTCTACGTGGCGAACGTCGAGGGCAAGATGCTGATGGCGCTGCGCTACCCGGTGCCGGCCATCCGGCACATCGCGCGCGGCGCCGACTTCACCACCGAGACCTGGCAGTACAAGCTGCCGCTGGGTTCCGAGGCCGACGTGCAGCAGCGCTTTGCCACGCAGCGCGTCGAGGCCTACCGCAGCAACTACAACCCGACGCAGCGCAGCTGGTTCGTGCAGGCGCGCAAGACGCAGGGTCCGGTCTGGACCGTCCCCTATGTGTTCGCCGCCGCGCAGGAACTGGGCGTGACCTACGCGCTGCCCAGCCAGCGCCGCCAGGCCGAGGGCAGCCCGCAGGCGATGGTGGTGGCGGGTGACGTGTCGCTGGGCCGGCTGTCGGAGTTCGTGCGCCTGTTCAGCCGCAACGGCAACGGCAACAGCGCGCTGCTGAGCGCCGACCACAAGGTGCTCGCGCGCAGCGACATGCCGGGCGTGCTGCACACGCTGGAGGCGCCCACGGGCGCACTCGGCGCTCTGAACGCCCAGATGGTGGCCGACGGCATCGCCGGCAGCGGCAGCGACAAGGCCTTCGCCTTCAGCCACGAGGGGCGGCGCTACCTGGTGCAGGCCTCGCGCATTCCCGCCACCGGCTGGCAGCTGGTCAGTTGGGTGCCCGAAGACGTGCTGCTGGGCGGCCTGCGCCGCGCGGTGGCGTGGTCGCTGCTGCTGGCGCTGGTGTTCCTGGGCCTGGCGCTGTACATGTCGCTCAAGCTCTCGAAGCTGGTGACGGCGCCGGTCGAGAACCTCTCGCGCATCGCGCACCGCATCGGTCGCCTCGAGCTCGACGACCTGCCGCGCGAGCCCAGCCGCGTGCTCGAGATCCAGCACCTGGACCAGGCGCTCGACGATTCGGCGCGCAGCCTCAAGGCCTTCAGCAAGTTCGTGCCGGTGGACGTGATCAACCAGCTGGTGGCGCAGGGCCACGCGCTCGCGCCCAACGGCTCGCCGCGCCAGGTGACGGTGATGTTCACCGACGTGGAAGGCTTCACGTCGATCTCCGAATCGATCGCGGCCGATGTGCTGGTGCGCCAGCTGACCGAGTACTTCAACCTCGCGGCCGCGGTGTTCGCGCGCCACGGCGGCGTGATCGACAAGTTCATCGGCGACGGCATCATGGTGCTGTGGGGCGCGCCGGCCGACCTGGAAGACGCCGAGTACAAGGCCTGCCGCGCCGCGCTCGAACTGCACGCCGAGATGCACCAGCTCAACCGGCAGTGGGCCGAACAGGGCCTGCCCGAGTTCCGCACGCACATCGGCATTCACACGGGCGTGGTGGTGGCGGGGGTGCTGGGCTCGAACGACCGGCTGTCGTACACGGCGTTCGGCGACGTGGTGAACGTGGCCAGCCGCATCGAAGGCGCGAACCGCCAGCTGGGCACGCGCATGCTGATCTCGGAAGTCACCTACGCGGCCCTGAACGGCCGGCTCGCCACACGGCGCATCGAAGAGCTGGTGGAGCTGCGCGGCCGGCAGACGCGCATGGTGCTGCACGAACTGCTGACCTGATCCGCGCGAGCCTGTCGCGCGGATCGGTCGATCAGCGCGAGGGGCGCGGCGGCGGCGGTGGCGTGGCCACGCGCACCAGCATCAGGTTGGCGGTGGTGCCGTTGCCCTGCGTGAGCACCGAATACTGCGTGTCGTTGATGAACAGCAGCTGCTCGCCGCGCGTGATGCGCGCCGCCACGGCGTAGCGCATGCGCGGGTCGATGCGCGCGGCATCGACGCTGAGCTCGAAGGCGAAAGGCGGCTGCTTGCCGTTGGCGGGAATGCGCTGCTCGGCGAGCACGACCGAGGGCGCGTCCATGCGCGACACGTCGAGCAGTTGCACGCGCACTTCGGCCGCGGGGTCGAGCGCGATGCGCTCGCGGTAGGCCACGGTGCCCGTCACGCGCAGCGGTGCGGCGGCGGGTTGGGCCGGCGTGCCGGGCGAGCCGCCCGCGCAAGCGCTCAGGACGGAGGCGCCGGCAACGGCGGAGAGCATGAGGAGGCTGGTGCGTCTTTTCATCGCCCCATTATGCGGAGGCCCGCTGCGCGGCGAAAGCCACATACCAATCCAGGCTGCCGGGGTTTGCCATCGCCTCGCGGTTCACGACCTTCTCGATGGGCTGGCCCAGCAGCAACTTCTTGATCGGCAGCTCCTGCTTCTTGCCCGACAGCGTGCGCGGAATCTCGGCCACCTGGAAGATGTCGTTGGGCACGAAGCGCGGCGACAGCGAGGTCTTGATCGCATTGTTGATGCGCGTGCGCATGGCCTCGTCGAGCGCCACGCCGGGGCGCAGCACCACGAACAGCGGCATGTAGCTGTCGCGGCCCAGGTATTCGAGGTCGACCACCATCGAGTCGAGCACCTCGGGCAGGCCTTCGACCGCGCTGTAGATTTCGCTGGTGCCCATGCGCAGGCCTTGGCGGTTGATGGTGGCGTCGCTGCGGCCGTAGATGATGCAGCCGCCGTCGCTGCCGACCTTGATCCAGTCGCCGTGGCGCCACACGCCCGGGTAGGTGTCGAAGTAGCTCGACACATAGCGCGCGTTGCCTTCGTCGCCCCAGAAGTACAGCGGCATCGACGGAATGGGCTGCGTGCACACCAGCTCGCCGACCTCGCCGATGACCGGCTGGCCCTGCTCGTTCCAGGCCTCGACCGCGTGGCCGAGTTCGCGACACTGCATCTGGCCCGGCACCTCGGGCAGCTCGCGGTTGCCGCCGACGAAGGCGCCGCAGAAGTCGGTGCCGCCCGAGATGTTGCACCACCACACCTCTTTGGAGCCCGCGTCGAGGATCTGCTGCGAGCCCCAGCGCTGCACCTCGTCGGGCAGCGGCGAGCCGGTGCTGCCGAGCGCGCGCACGCGCGACAGGTCGCCGCAGTCTTTCGCGACGAGCCCCGCCTTCATGCAGTTGGTGAAGTAGGCCGCGCCCGCGCCGAAGAAGGTGACGCGGTGCTTCGCAACGAAGCGCCACAGCACGCCCCAGTCGGGCTTCTCCTTGCTGCCCGCCGGGTTGCCGTCGTAGATGCAGATGGTGGCGCCGAAGGCCAGGCCCGAGAGCTGCGAGTTCCACATCACCCAGCCCGTGGAGCTGTACCAGTGGTAGCGCTCGCCGAAGTTGTTGGCGCCGTAGCTCGCGCCCACGTCGTTGTGCAGGCCGCAGGCGTGCATGGTGAGCAGGATGCCGCCCTGCCCGTGCACGATGGGCTTGGGCAGGCCGGTGGTGCCGCTCGAATAGACGATCCAGATCGGGTGGTCGAAGGGCAGCCACTCGGGTTCGAAGGCTGCGACCTGCGCGTCGTCGCGCGCGATGGCTTGTCGCCATTCGACATCGTGCGCCACTGCGTTCGCAGCAAAGGGCGACTGCACGAGCAGCAGCTTCTGCACGCTCGGCAGTTGGCCGCGCAGCTCCTGCAGCACGGTGCTGCGATCGAGCGGCTTGCCGCCGTAGTGCACGCCGTCGACCGCGATCAGCAGCGTGGGTTCGATCTGGCGGAAGCGGTCGGCCACGGCGGCCGTGCCCATGTCGGGCGCGCACACACTCCACACCGCGCCGATGCTGGAGCACGCGAGGAACGCCACCATGGTCTCGGGCACGTTCGGCATGTAGGCGGCCACGCGGTCGCCGCGGCGCACGCCGAGCGACTTCAGCGTGAGCGCCACCGAGGCCACCTGCCGGCGCAGCTCGGGCCACGACAGCTCGCGCACCTCGCCGCGTTCGTTGTCGCTCACGATGGCAGGCAGGCCGGCCGCATGGGCCGCGTCGGCGTGGCGCAGCACCTCGCGCGTGTAGTTGACCTGCGCGCCGGGAAACCAGCGCGCGCCGGGCATGCGGCGTTCGGCGAGCACCGCGGTGTGTGGCGTGGGCGAGCGCAGGCCGGCGTAGTCCCAGATGCTCTGCCA
Source organism: Variovorax sp. GW821-FHT06D12 (assembly GCF_059419205.1). Lineage (NCBI taxonomy): Bacteria > Pseudomonadati > Pseudomonadota > Betaproteobacteria > Burkholderiales > Comamonadaceae > Variovorax > Variovorax sp. GW821-FHT06D12. Next base: position 68,384 of record NZ_JBWKRI010000006.1, read on the forward strand.
GAAGGCATCGAGGTCGGTGACGGACCAGCGCCACAGCGCGTCGTAGCTGTCGAAGGCCAGGCCGCGCGTGTCGCGCAGCCAGTTCTGATAAAGGCGGATCTGGGGGATGTTGGGAGCGGGCATGCCACGAGCGTAGCGCCGCGAACGGCCGTGCTCAATGAGGGTTGACCTCAGGGTTTGTACGTGTGTTCAACATTTTTGTACAGCCGTTCAATACGCCCCCATGAACGCTCGCACACCGCCGGCCCGAAAACGCAGCGCCTCGCCTGCATCACGCGCCCCGACCGTCGCGCCCGAGGCCGCGCGACCCGACCGCCGCCAGGCGATCCTGCTGGCGGCCGAGAAGCTCTTCGCGCAGCACGGCTACCACGCCGTGACGATCCGCCAGATCGCCGAAGAAGCCGGCGTGCCGCTCGCGCTGGTGGGCTACTACTTCGGCCCGAAGCACGAGCTGTTCCAAGCGATCTTCGAACACTGGAGCCACAGCATCGACGAGCGGCTGGCGCGCCTCGCGGCCGTGACCATCGACCCCGACGACGCGCGCACGCTGCCGCGCATCATCGAGGCCTTCACCGCGCCCGTGCTGGCGCTGCGCGCGAGCACCGAAGGCGAGTACTACGCGCTGCTGGTGGCACGCGAGCTGTACCACGCCACCGAGGAAGCCGACCGCGTGCTGCGCGGCTACTTCGACCCGCTGGCCGAGGCCTACATCGACGCGCTGCACGTGGCGCTGCCGCATGCCACGCGCAGCCAGGTCGCATGGGGCTACCAGTTCGCGCTGGGCGCGCTGCTGCACCACCTGACCGACAGCCGCATCGAACGGCTCTCGCGCGGCGAGAACACACGCGCCGACCCGGCCGTGGCGCCGATGCTCGTGAACTTCATCGCCGGCGGTCTGCGCGCCGCGCTGCCGAAACCGAAGGCGGCTGCCAAGGCCGCCGCCGCCAAGTCCTCACGCACGAAAAAGACCATCCCCAGGAGACCCCAGCCATGATGAATAGACGCACCCTGCTGTCGGCGCTCGCGGCCGCATCGGCCACCGCCTCGTTGCCTTCGCGCGCACAACAGGCGCACCCGAAGATCGTGTTCGGCTACACGGCGGTGACCGACTTCGCCTCGGTCTTCGTGGCGGCCGAAGAGGGCTACTTCAAGAAGCGCAGCCTCGACGTGGAGCTGAAGTTCATTCCGCTCAACTCCACCATCCCGGCCGCGCTGCAGTCCGACTCGCTGCAGATCGGCGGGCCCACGCCCTCGGTGTTTCTGCAAGCGGTGGACGGCGGGCTCGACCTGGTGCTGGTGGCCGGCGGCGGCCTCACCTCGAAGACGATCACGGGCTTCGGCCTGGTGGCGCGCGCGGGCTCGGGCATCAAGAGCGCGCAGGACTGCGTGGGCAAGAAGATCGGCGTGCCGGGGCTCGGTGCCTTCCTGCACGTGACCTTCCGCGCGTGGCTGAAGGACAGCGGCGTCGACTATCGCAAGGTCAACTTCATCGAGGCCGCGTTCCCGCAGCATGCCGACCTGCTGCGCGGCGGCTCGGTCGACGCGGTGGTGTCGGCCGACCCGTTCATGAGCCGCATCACCGAGAGCGGCGCGGGCTACGTGGCCTCGTACTACTCGACCTTCCTGCCCGAGAACAACCAGACCATCGTGCACGCGGCCAAGCGCGAGTGGGTGGCGAAGAACCCCGCCACCGCGCGCGCCTTCCGCGAGGCGCTGGTCGAGGCCGGCGCCTTCATCCAGCAGCCGAAGAACGACGCGAAGGTGCGCACGGCCATCGGCAAGTACATCAAGCTGCCGCCCGAGGTGCTGGCCAAGGTGCAGGTCTCGCCGCCCGGTCCCGTGGTCACCGACAAGCAGCTGGGCTACTGGACCGGGCTCATGAAGGAGCAGGACATGCTCAAGACGAACATCGACGTTGCGAAGCTGATCGCCAAGTGAGCGCGGCCGCCGATTCCTTCCTGCGCTTCGACGGCGTCACCATCCGCCTCGGCGGGCGCGAGATCCTGTCGCCCACCTCGTTCGATGTGGCGCGCGGCGAGTTCGTCTGCATCGTCGGCCCGAGCGGCTGCGGCAAGACCACGCTGCTACGCGCAGCCAGCGGCCTCGTCACCGCGAGTGCCGGCGAAGTGCGACGCAAAGGCGTGCCGATGACAGCGCCCTCGCGCGAAGTGGCCTTCGTGTTCCAGGACTACGGCCGCGCGCTGCTGCCGTGGCGCACGGTCGAAGGCAATGTGAGCCTGGCGCTCGAGGCCGCCGGCGTGCCCGCGGCCGAGCGCGCACCGCGCATCGCCGACGTGCTCGGCAAGGTCGGGCTCGCCAAGCACGCGCACAAGTTTCCGGTGCAGCTGTCGGGCGGCATGCAGCAACGCGCGCAGATTGCGCGCTGCCTCGCGCAGAAGCCCGAGCTGATGATGATGGACGAGCCCTTCGGCGCGCTGGACGCGCTCACGCGCCAGAGCCTGCAGGACGAGCTCGCGCGGCTGGTGCGCGACGACGGGCTCACGGTGCTGTTCGTCACGCACGACCTGGAAGAAGCCATCTACCTCGGCGACCGCGTGATCGCGCTGCAGGCCAACCCCGGACCGGGTCGGCCGAGCCTGGCGCGGATGATCGACGTGAAGATTCCGCGCCCGCGCGACCAGCTCACGACCAAGGAGCATCCGGAGTACCTGCAGTTGCGGCGTGAGCTGTTCGCCTTCATCGAGCAGGGCCATGACTGAAGGCCGTCTCTTTCGCTGGCTGCGGCCGTGGGTGTTTCCCGCGCTGCTGGTCGGCGCCTTCGAGTGGTACGCGCGGCGTGCGGCGGCCTTGGGCAGCGATGCGCTCGCACCGCCGAGCGCAGCGGCCAAGGCCTTCGTCGGCGCGGCGATGGACGGCTCGCTCTGGCAGGCCACGGGCTTCACGCTCGGCACGGCGGCGCTGGGCCTGCTGCTGGGCGCCGTGCTCGGCATTGCATTCGGGCTGTTGCTCGGGCTCTCGCGCCGCGCGGCGCAGCTGGGCGCCGTCTCCATCGAGGTGCTGCGCCCCGTGCCGTCGGTCGCGCTGATCCCGCTTGCGATGCTGGGCTTCGGTTTCGGCGTGCGCATGGAAGTGGCCATCGTCGCCTTCGCCACCTTCTGGCCACTGCTGGTGCTGGTGCAGTCGGCGGTGCAGCAGATCGAGCCCCGGCTGCTCGAGGTGAGCCGCGTGCTCGGGCTGTCGGCGCGCGAACGTGCCTTCAAGATCGTGCTGCCGGCCATCGTGCCTCGCCTGTTCGTCGCGCTGCGCCTCGGTGTGGCCGTAGCGCTGGTGGTGGCGGTGACGGTCGAGATCGCCGCGAATCCGCACGGCATGGGCTACGCGATGATGATCGCGCAGCAGAGCTTCGACCCCGCGCTGATGCTCGCGTGGCTGGGCTGGATCGGCGTGGTGGGCTTCGCGGTCAACGCGGGCATGGTGCGCCTGCAAGCCTGGGTCGCGCGACGCATGGGGGTGCAGCCATGAACAACAACCGCAACGGCCGACTGGGCCTGGGGTGGCTGGGCTCGGTGGGCGTGCTGCTCGCACTGGTTGCGCTGTGGTGGGTCGCGAGCAACGCGGGCTGGGTCAGCCGCGTGTTTTTGCCGACGCCGCAGGCCACCTTCGCGAGCCTGCTCGAAGGGCTCAACCTCTCTTCGGGCAACGATGGCAATGGCGAACTGCTCGCCTTCACGCAGGCCACGGTCGGCCGCATGGTCGAAGGCTGGCTGCTCGCATCGCTGTTCGGCGTGCTGCTGGGCGCGGCCATCGGCGTGTCGCCCGCAGTGCGCGCGTGGGTGCAACCGACGCTGGAGTTCATCCGACCGCTGCCTGCGTCGGCGCTGCTGCCGCTAGCCATTTCGATCTTCGGGCTGAACCCCGGCATGGTGCTCTTCGTGGTCGCCTTCGGCGCGATGTGGCCGGTGCTGCTGGCCACGGTGCACGGCTTCGCGGCGGTGGAGCCGCGCCTGTCGGAGGTGGCGCGCTGCCTGCAGATGTCGCGCACCGCGTACATCTGGAAGATGGGCCTGCCCAACGCCATGCCCGACATCCTGGCCGGCATGCGGCTGGCGTTGACCATCGCGCTGATCGTCGCGGTGGTGGGCGAAATGATCGCCTCGCAAAGCGGCCTGGGCCAGGCCATCCTGCTGGCGGCGCGCGCCTTCCGCGCCAGCGATCTGTTCGCCGGCATCGTGCTGCTCGGGCTCATCGGCTTCGTGAGCAACGCGCTGCTGGCCTTGGCCGAGAAGCGCCTGCTGCGCTGGCAACAGCCCTGATCGATTGCTTCTTTTCCTTCACGCCAACACCAACATCTCCCACAAGGAACTCGCCATGCCACGCAAATTCGTCGACCTCTCGATCTTTCTGGAGAACGATGTGCTCTCCGACCCGCCCGCCTTCGCGCCGAAGATCCAGTACTTCACGCACGAGCAGACCTACGAGCAGATCGAGCCCTTCTTCCCCGGCTTGAAAAAGGAGGACCTGCCCGACGGCGAAGGCTGGGCCGTGGAGCTGGTGCAGCTCTCCACGCACAACGGCACGCACCTCGATGCGCCCTATCACTTCCACTCGACCATGGACAAGGCGCTCGGCGAGAAGAAGCCTGCCATCGCCATCCACGACGTGCCGCTCGAATGGTGCTTCCAGCCGGGCGTGAAACTCGACTTTCGCCACTTCGCCGACGGCTACGTGGTCACGGCCGACGACGTGGAAGCCGAACTCAAGCGCATCGGCCACACGCTGAGCCCGCTGGAGATCGTGGTGGTCAACACGCGCGCCGGCAAGCGCTACGGCAACCCCGACTATGTGTCGGCCGGCGCGGGCATGGGCTACGAAGCCACCATGTATCTGCTGGAGCGCGGCGTGCGCCTCACCGGCACCGACGCCTGGAGCTGGGACGCGCCCTTCGTGCACACCGCGAAGAAGTACGGCGAGACGCACGACGCCTCGCTGATCTGGGAAGGCCACAAGGCCGGCCGCGACATCGGCTACTGCCACATCGAGAAGCTGCACAACCTGGAGGTGCTGCCGCCGACAGGCTTCTTCATCAGCTGCTTTCCGCACAAGATCCGCGGCGCCTCGGCGGGCTGGACGCGTGCGGTCGCGATCTTCGACGACGCGTTGATGGCATCGGCCTGAACGAAAGAGAACCCCTTCGATGACCGAACTCAACCACACACACGACGCCAGCGCCCGCAGTTGGGTCGAGACCGCCAACGCGGCCGGCACCGATTTCCCGATCCAGAACCTGCCGTATGCGGAGTTCCGCCGCATCGGCAGCCCCGAGCCCTTTCGCGGCGGCGTGGCCATCGGCGACCAGGTGCTCGACCTCGCGGCGCTGGCCGCGGGCTCGCATGTCGACGGGCTGGCGCTCGATGCGGCGCGGGTCGCGGCACTGCCCGCACTGAACGACTTCTTCGCGCTCGGGCCCACGGCGTGGCAGGCGCTGCGCCATGCGGTCTTCGCGCTGCTGCACAGCGACGCGCCGGCCGCGACCGCAAACGACCTGCGCGGCTGCCTCGTGCCGCAGGCCGAGGTCGAATACACCATGCCCGCGCGCATCGGCGACTACACCGACTTTTACACCTCGATCGACCACGCGCTGAACATCAGCCGCCTGATGAACCCCGACGGCGACGTCACGCCCAACTTCCGCTGGGTGCCGACCGCGTACCACGGGCGCGTGTCGACCATCGGCGTGAGCGGCCAGCGCTTTCACCGGCCGATGGGCCAGGCCATGGCGCCCGGCGCGAAGGCGCCGACCTACCAGGCCTGCGCGCGGCTCGACTACGAGCTGGAGCTGGGCGTGTGGATCGGCCAGGGCAATGCGCAGGGCGAGGCGATTCCGCTCGCGCGCGCGGAAGAGCACATCTTCGGTCTCTGCCTGCTCAACGACTGGTCGGCGCGCGACATCCAGTTCTGGGAGATGGCGCCGCTCGGGCCCTTCCTGGCGAAGAACTTCGCCACCACGATCTCGCCGTGGATCGTGACGATGGAAGCGCTGGCGCCCTACCGCCAGGCGTGGACGCGGCCCGCGAACGAGCCGCAACCGCTGGCGTACCTGGAGAGCAGCGCGAACCGAGAAGGCGGCGCGCTCGACATCCGGCTCGAGGTGTGGCTCGAAAGCGAGAAAGCGCGCGCGCAGAAGACCGGGCCGTCGCGCCTGTCGGCCACGAGCTTCAAGCACCAGTACTGGAGCGTGGCGCAGATGGTGGCGCACCACACGGTGGGCGGCTGCAGCCTGAACCCGGGCGACCTGTTCGGCAGCGGCACCATCTCGGGCCCCGGCGAGGGCGAGGCCGGCGCGATCATCGAGCTGACGCGCGCGGCCCAAACCCCGGTGACGCTGGCCAACGGCGAGACGCGCGGTTTCCTGGAAGACGGGGATGCGGTGCTGCTGCGCGGCTGGTGCGAGAAGCCCGGCCATGCGCGCATCGGTTTCGGCGAAAGCCGGGGGACCGTGCTGCCGGCGCGGGGATGAAAGCGACGCGCCAATGAAAAAGGCCACCTGGTGAGGTGGCCTTTTCATGCGATTTGGAGCGGGAAAAGAGTCTCGAACTCTCGACCTCAACCTTGGCAAGGTTGCGCTCTACCAACTGAGCTATTCCCGCGTGAGCCTCAGATTATAGGGTGGTTTGAGGCGGTTTGCCATCCTCCCCCGAAAAAATTTGAAATCAGGCGCCGAACACCAGCGCGCGGTGCATCGACACCCCGGCGAACAGCCCGTCGGCCGAGGCCAGCGTGGCGTTGGAAAAAGCCATCGCCACATCGCCCGCCGCGTACACGCCGGGCACCGTGGTCGTCTTCATCGCGTCGACGCGCAGCACCGGGCCCGTGGGGCCGTCGTCGAACGCGCAGCCCAGCTGCTCGGCCAGCGGACTGGTCGGCCGCGTGTGCGGTGCCACGAACAGCGCTTCGATCGGCACGTGCCGGCCGTCGTCGAGACGCACGGCCGCGAGGTTCGTCCCCTGCCCTTCGAAGCCGGCGATGCGCCCGGGCTCCACGGCCACGCCGCGTGATTGCAGCCGGGCGCGTGCCTCGGCATCCGGCCCCGCGTCGCCATTCAGGAAGAGCGTGGTCGGGCCCCACTCGGCGATCAGCAGCGCGTGATCCGGCGGATGCGCGCTGTGAAAGAGCACGCCCAGCGGACGGTCGCCGAACTCGTAGCCGTGGCAATAGGGACAGTGCAGCACGCTTTGGCCCCAGCGCTCGCCGAGGCCCGCGATGTCCGGCAGGCCGTCCTGCACGCCGAAGGCCAGCAGCAGCTTGCGCGTCGACAACTGTTCCCCGCTGTTCAACGAGACCGTGAAGCCCTCCGCGCCATCGGCCGTTGCCGCAGTCGCCATGCCCTCGACAAAGGTGACCGATGGATAGGCAAGCAGCTTGTCGCGCGCATCGGCAATCATCTGCAGCGGCGGCATGCCGTCCTGCCCGAAGAAGCCATGCGAGGCCGCGGCGAAGCGGTTGCGCGGCGCGCCCGCGTCGACCACGCAGACCTTCCTGCGTGCGCGCGCCAGTTGCATGGCAGCGGAGAGGCCGGCAAAGCTGCCGCCCACGATGAGTGCGTCATAGCGCATGTGCGATGTCCTTCGCGGTGAAGCCGCCACCCGTCATGCGGCGATGAAAGTCCCTGGAGAGATCGGCCAGCGTGATCCCGTTGAGCCGCCGCAGCAGCAGCGCCTCGGCCTCCTGGCAGGCGCCGTCGAGCGCCGCGTTCACCGCCTGCTCGACGATGCAGCCCGGGCTCTCGGTGCGGTTGCCCATGGCCAGCAATGCAGGCGCACCGACGGCGTTGTGGATGTCGCCCAGCGTCACCGAACCCAGCGAGCACGACAGCACCCACCCGCCGCCGTGCCCCTTGGCCGAGCTGACGAAGCCGGCCTGCCGCAGGCCCGCCATGAGCCGGCGCACGACCACAGGGTTGGTCTGCATCGCCGCGGCGAGCGCCTCGGAGGTAATGGGGGCGTCCAGCTCGGCCATGTGCAGCAGCACGTGGAGCACACCGGAAAGCTTGCTGTCTCGTTTCATGCAACATTATGAGTTGCATGTTTTCAATGGCACTGCGCGTCGCACCAAGAAACCCCGGATCGGGCGGGGATTTGCAAACGCCGCCCTAACGCACGAGCCCCCGATTCCGCCGACGGTCGATTCCCACAGCGTCGAGCGAACGCGCCGCACATGGCGACAACCTGCCGGCCCGTCATGGTTGCCCCCGAATCGATCGAACCCCGGTCGGTTCTGCAAACCGTGACTCAGCAACGAAAGGAACTGTCACTCATGACTACACATGCAACCAACCGCATCTTCATCGGCGCCATGCTGGCGGGCCTGCTGGCCCTCGGCGGGACGGCCCAGGCGCAAGGCGTCGGGGTCGGCGTGGGGGTCAACGCCGATGTGAAGGCCTCGGGCAGCACCGGCGCGACGCAAGGCGGCGCAGCAGGCGCACGCGCGCAGACCGGTGCGTCGGCCGATGCCAACGCGGACACCTCCACCTCCGGCGCGACCGGCGGCGTGGGCAATGCCGTCGGTGGCGTGCTCGGCACGGCCACGGGTGCGGTCGGCGGTGCCACCGGCGCCGTGGGCGGCGCGACGCAAGCCGTCGGCGGTGTGACCAACACCGTGGGCAGCACCGTGAACAGCGCGACCGGTGCCGCTGGCGCCGTGGGCGGCGCCGTGAAACCGGCCACGGCCGGCGCCAAGGCGAGCGGCAAGGCCCAGGGCTCGGGCGCGGTCGACCTGCACAAGAAGTAAGCAGGTCCAAGCTACAGCGGCCGGACGCGGCTGTTGCAGCGCATCGCTCCGCAAGTAATCAAGCCCGCAGCGCTAACGCGTTGCGGGCTTGTGTCGTTCAGAGGTCGGGGGCGGGCAGCTTGAAGAGGCTGGTGACTTCGGTGTCGAGCACCACCAGCGCGCGCTGGTTGAACAGCCGCCAGCGCCAGCGCAGGATGCCGAGCGTGGGGCGCTTCTCGGAACGGCGCACCTCGATCACATCGGCCACGAGCCGCAGCGCATCGCCGGGTCGCACCGGGTTCGGCCAGCGCACGTGCTCGAGCCCGGGCGACGCGAACGATTCGGAACCGGCCAGCGCCGCCTCCACCACCAGCCGCATCGCGATCGAGCAGGTGTGCCAGCCGCTCGCGATGAGCCCGCCGAAGGGGCTGCCTGCCGCCGCCTCGGCGTCGGTGTGGAAGCACTGCGGGTCGTAGGCCCGCGCGAACTGCACGAGTTCGGCTTCGGTGAGCACATAGGGCCCGGCCTCGATGACCTGGCCTGCGTGGAAGTCGGCGAACTGCATCCGCCGCAGCTTAGTACGTTTCGAGGTGCAGGCGGCCTTCGCGCTTCAGCGCGGCGCCCACGGTGTCCCAGTCGAGCCCCGCTTCTTTCGCCACATCGCGCAGTGCGAGCACCACGCCCTCTTCCATGCTCTTGAGGCCGCACACGTAGAAGTGGCTGGCGCCGTCTTTCAGCAGCGCGGCCAGGTCGGCGGCGCGTTCGCGCATCAGGTCCTGCACGTAGCGCTTGGGTTGGCCCGGCGTGCGCGAGAACGCGAAGTTGATGTCGATGAAGTCTTTCGGCAGCGATTGCAGCGGGCCGAAGTACGGCAGTTCCTGCTGCGTGCGCGCGCCGAAGAACAGCATGAGCTTGCCGCCTTCGAACTTGCCGCTCTTGCGCAGGCGGCGGCGCCATTCGGTCATGGCGCGCATGGGCGCGCTGCCGGTGCCGGTGCAGATCATCACGATGTGCGACTTGGGGTGGTTCGGCATCAGGAACGATGCGCCGAAGGGCCCCACCACCTGCACGGTGTCGCCCACCTTGAGGTCGCACACGTAGTTGGAGCACACGCCGCGCACCGGGTCGCCTTCGTGGTCCTCGGTGACGCGCTTCACGGTGAGCGAGACGTTGTTGTAGCCGGGCCGCTCGCCGTTGCGCGGGCTGGCCACCGAGTACTGGCGCGCATGGTGGCGCTTGCCGATGGCATCGACGCCCGGCGGCACGATGCCGATCGACTGGCCTTCGAGCACCGGGAACGGCACCACGCCGAAGTCGAGCACGATGTGGTGCGTCTCGCTGTCGAAGCCGGCCTCGGTGCAGTTGAAGTTGCCCACCACGGTGGCGGTGGTCGGCGTCTTCGGCGGAAAGAGGTTGGTGTAGGCGTGCGCGGCCGACCAGGGCGGCACGCTGGCGCCGTACTGCGCGGAATTGAAGGCGGGCTCGGTGCCCTGCACGGCGGCCTGGGCCTGCGTCTGGGCAGGCACTTCCGCGGCCTCGGCGGCAGCGCCGGACACGCCCGCGGCCTCGAGTTCCTCGGGCGAGAGCTCGGCGGGGAGTTCTTCCCACGTGAGCTGTTCTTCGATGGTGTACGCGCGCACCAGCGGCATGGTGCGCCAGTTGTCGATCGAGCCCGTGGGGCACGGCGAGATGCAGGCCATGCAGCCATTGCAGACGTCCGCACGAACGACGTAGTTGTTGTCGTCGTGCGTGATCGCGTTCACGGGGCAGGTCGCCTCGCAGGTGTTGCAGCGGATGCAGATCTCGGGGTCGATCAGGTGCTGCTTGATGACCCCGGCTTCAACGACCATGTCCATGTTGTTCTCCATGCCCTCGCCGTGGGGACGAGGGCTTCATATCCAGGTGCTCAGCCGAAACGCACGTACTCGAAATCGACGGGCTGGCGGTTGATGCCCATCACCGGCGGCGAGATCCAGCCCGCGAACTTGCCCGGCTCGATCACGCGGCCCATCAACGATGCCACGAAAGCGAAGTCTTCGGAACTCGGCAGCCATTCGTCGCGCTTGGCGGCCCATTCGATGTCGTTCACCACGCGGCCCTCGGGCGACATCTTGATGCCGGCGAGTGCGCCGATCTGGCGGTTGAAGGCCTTGTGCGGCACGACCAGGCGGGTGGGAATGCCGGCCTTCTCGAGCACCTTGTTCCAGCGGCCGACGCCGGCCACCGAGTCCTTGATGAAGTCGTCGCGCAGGACTTCGTTCAGGGCGTTGAGCATCGGCACGTCCTTCTCGACGAGCTGGCCGTCCTTCACCTCGAGCACCTTGTAGGTCTGGCCCTTGAGCACGTGGTCGTCGTCGCGCTTGCCTTCTTCGTAGCGGCCCTTCAGACCCGAGCTGTAGAAGATGGCGGCGTTGCTCGACTGGTCGGCGCCGAACAGGTCGATGGTCACCGAGTAGTGGAAGTTCAGGTAGCGCTGGATGGTGCCCAGGTCGATGCAGCCGGCGGCGCGGATCTTCTGCGCGTCGTCGGTCTTGAGCTCGTTCATGACCTGCGCGGTGCGCGCGATGACGCGCGACACGCCGCTCTCGCCCACGAACATGTGGTGCGCCTCTTCGGTCAGCATGAACTTCGTGGTGCGCGCCAGCGGGTCGAACGCGCTCTCGGCCAGCGCGGCCAGCTGGAACTTGCCGTCGCGGTCGGTGAAGTAGGTGAACATGAAGAACGCGAGCCAGTCGGGCGTCTTCTCGTTGAAGGCGCCCAGGATGCGCGGGTTGTTGGCGTCGCCCGAGGTGCGCTGCAGCAGCGCGTCGGCCTCTTCGCGGCCGTCGCGGCCGAAGTGCTTCTGCAGCAGGTAGACCATGGCCCACAGGTGGCGGCCTTCTTCGACGTTGATCTGGAACAGGTTGCGCAGGTCGTACATCGACGGCGCCGTGAGGCCCAGGTGGCGCTGCTGCTCGACCGACGCGGGCTCGGTGTCGCCCTGCGTGACGATGATGCGGCGCAGGTTGGCGCGGTGTTCGCCGGGCACGTCCTGCCAGACCTTCTCGCCCTTGTGGTCGCCGAAGTGCACTTCGCGGTTGGCGTCGCCCGGGTTCAGGAAGATGCCCCAGCGGTAGTCGCGCATCTTCACGTGGCCGAACTGCGCCCAGCCCTGCGGGTCGACGCTCACGGCGGTGCGCAGGTACACCTCGTGGTTGGTCGAGCCTTCGGGGCCCACGTCGTCCCACCAGTTGATGAAGTTGGGCTGCCAGCCTTCGAGCGCGCGCTGCAGCGTGCGGTCTTCGCCGAGGTTGACGTTGTTGGGGATCTTCTCGCTGTAGTTGATCGTGCTCATCGTTGTTCCTTGGGTTGTGCGGACTGCTCTGTGCTCAAACGCGGTTCAGGTCGAAGCCGGCTTTCTGGCCGGTGCCGTAGACCTTCAAGGCGCCCTTCTCGCCGACGGCGTTGGGGCGGTTGAAGATCCAGTTCTGCCAGGCCGTGAGGCGGCCGAAGATGCGGGTGGCCATGTTCTCCTTGCTGGCGAAGCGCAGGTTGGCTTCGAGGCCGGTGAGTGCGTCGGGCGACATGGCGGCGCGCTCTTCGATGGCGATGCGGATCTCGTCGTCCCAGTCGATGTCGTCGGGCGCGGCGGTGACGAGGCCGAGCTTCACGGCTTCGTCGGCGTCGAGCGCCTGGCCGGCGGCGGCACGCGCGGCTTCGAGCGGCGCGGCCTCTTCGTAGAAGCGGCGCTGCAGGCGGCTCTGGTCGTTCACCATCGGGAAGAAGCCGAAGTTGAATTCGTTGAGCGTGAGCTTGGGGGCGCGCGCGGCGTCGTCGGGCAGCGCGAGCATGTAGGTGCGGTCGGCCGCGAAGGCCAGCTCGGCCAGCGTGCCGGCGAAGCACGAGCCGGCCTCGACCAGCGCGAACAGGCTGCGCGACGACACATCCAGACGCGCCAGCGTGCGGCGCAGCGCGCCGATGGTTTCGCGCACCAGCCAGTGGTCCTTGTTGGCGAACATCACGGCGTCGGAGGCGAGCACGGCGGCGGCGTCGCCTTCGGTCTTGAGCAGCCAGGTGCCGACGTCGAGTTCGTTGGTGCGCAGGTTGAGGATGGCGTCGTCGAGTTCGCGGCACACGGCCAGCGGCCACCAGGCGGCGCCCGCGGCTTCGATGGCGGCGATGTCGGCCGGCTGCGCGCCGGTGGGCGCCTTCACGGTGATCGTCGCGGTGCGCTTGCTGCGGTCGATCTGCACGTTGACGTTGGCGTACGCGATGCCGTCGGCGCTGTCGGTGCGTTCGACGCGGGTCAAGGCCACGCCCTTGGCGCCGGCGGGGCGGTCGCTGCCGGCAGCGAGTTGGGTGGCGCGTTCCTGCACGGCGGCGGGGAACTGCGCGGGCTTGGCCACGGCATCGACCAGGCGCCAGTCGACCGCGCGCTGGCCGCGCACGCCTTCGACGCTGGTGCAGAAGATGTCGGCGAGGTCATGACGCACATGGCGCTTGTCGGTCACGCGGGTCAGGCCACCGGTGCCGGGCAGCACGCCGAGCAGCGGCACTTCGGGCAGCGAGACGGACGAGGAGCGGTCGTCGACCAGCAGGATCTCGTCGCAGGCCAGTGCCAACTCGTAGCCGCCGCCAGCGCAGGCGCCGTTCACGGCCGCGAGGAACTTCAGGCCCGAGTGCTTGGAGGTGTCTTCCATGCCGTTGCGCGTCTCGTTGGTGAACTTGCAGAAGTTCACCTTCCAGGCGTGGCTGGAAACGCCGAGCATGAAGATGTTGGCGCCGGAGCAGAAGATGCGGTCCTTGCCGCTGGTGACGATCACGCTGCGCACTTCGGGGTGCTCGAAGCGGATGCGGTTGAGCGCGTCGTTCAGCTCGATGTCCACGCCCAGGTCGTAGCTGTTGAGCTTGAGCTTGTAGCCGGGGCGGATGCCGCCGTCTTCCGCGATGTCGAGCGTGAGGCGCGCAATGGCGCCGTCGAAGCTCAGCGACCAGTGGCGGTACTGGGCGGGTTCGATGCGGTAGTCGACGCGCTGGGGCGCCTGGAGCGTGGTGTCGGTCATGCGGAAGTCTCCTGTGGGGCTGTGTTCAGAAAACCGTGAACAGGAATAATAATGCACTTCCTTGTTCCGATGACATGCATCATGCTGCATGCAAACAGGCAAGTCAATGCCTGTTGTGCTTTTTTTCAGATTTCAGGCAAATGAGGGATCAGGGGGCGTGCGCAGGACACCGGGTACTTCCCTCCGCGAATGTCCCCCGGGCTTCGCCCTCCTCCTTAATTTCGCTGCGGGAAGCACCCAGTGCCCTGCGCACGGGGGCACGCGGTCGGTTCACGGCCGATCAACAACTGCTCTGAAACGCTCCCGCCGATGGGGTGCCTTGCGCAGCGAAATCAAGGAGGAGGGGCGAAGCCCCGGGGGACATTCGCGGAGCAAGGTACCCCGTCGGCGGGAGCGTCGCCCTGAACAGCGAGCGCCCCAACGCCAGCAGCAAGAAACTCAGGCCAGCCCCATCGACTGCCGGGCAACGCTGCGCAGTGCCTGGAAGCTCTGCGGCAACGTCTTCCCACTGGTATCGACCGACAGATCGGCCTTCGAATAGAAAGCGGCGCGCCCATTCAGGATGCGGCGCAGGTCTTCCATGGCCTCCTTGCTGGCCGCCATCGGGCGAGTGTCGCCCTGCGCGGCCACGCGGCCCATGTGCTCCTCGGGCGCGGCCTGCAGCCACACGGTGGTGCAGTGGGCCAGCAGCTCGTTGAAAGTGGCCGGGTCGGACACGATGCCGCCGGGCGTGGCAATGACCACCTCGCTGTAGATCTGCACCGCCTCTTCCAGCGCGCGGCGCTCGTAGCGGCGGTAGGCGTTGGTGCCGTACAGGTCGTGGATTTCGCGCACGCTGCAGCCCGCGAGCTTCTCGATCTCGCGGCTCAGCTCGATGAACGGAATTTCGAGGTCTTCGGCCAGCATCTGGCCCAGCGTCGACTTGCCCGCGCCGCGCAGCCCCACCAGCGCGATACGCCGGTGCCGCGCCGGGTCGACCGAGGCCGTGCCCAGCATCTCGCCCAGCGCCACGCGCACGCGGCGCAGGTCGGCCTCGCTGCGGTGCTCCAGCAGTTCGCGGATCAGCAGCCACTCGGGCGAGCTGGTCGTCACGTCGCCCACCAGCTCGGCCAGCGAGCAGTGCAGCGCCCCGGCCACCTGCTGCAGCACCAGGATCGATGCGTTGCCGATGCCGTATTCCAGGTTCGCCAGGTGGCGCTCCGACACGTCGGCCGACAAGGCCACCGCCTTGCGCGTGAGGCCGCGCTGCGCGCGCAGATTGCGCACGCGGTCGCCCAGTGCCACCAGCAGCGGGTTCTTGGCCTCCCCGGCCACGGCGGCGCCGTGGTGGTTGCCGGTGCCGCCCTCGGGCGCGGTGGCCAGCACCGCGTCTACATGCTCGTTCATGCCATTCCTCGTTCTTCGCCGGGATTGTGCGCGCTCAGGGTAAACACCATAGATGCACTATATTGCTTGACACCTGTTGTCTCGCTGCTTATTGTTCGATCACACGCAAGATACTGCACGCGCAGACTTCCTGCAAGAAGACGATAGTTCATCTGTTCGAGGCCCACGATGTCCGACACCCCCACGCCCGCTACCGGCAAGGCGGCATTTCACCAGCTGATCGCCGACCTGACCGCCGAGATCGCCGGCCAGCCGCTGGACGCCACGCTCGACCAGTGGCTCAACGCCACCCACGGTGCCGGCAGCACCCGTTTTGCGCAACTGCGCCAGGCCTGCATCGGCGGCGTCGCCGAAGGCTGGCTGTGCGACCGCGAAGGCGGCGGCATCAAGTACGGCCGCGTCTTCAAGGCCGAGGACGCGCTGCACCGCTTCTCGGTCGACGTGGTCGACATGCAGGACCTCGCCGGCCCGCACCACACGCACCCCAACGGCGAGATCGACCTGATCATGCCGCTGGACGACACCCCCGCCGCCACCTTCGACGGACGGCCCGCGGGCTGGTGCGTCTACGGGCCCGGCACCGCACACCGCCCGACCGTGGCCCAGGGCCGCGCGCTCGTCCTCTATCTCCTGCCCGAAGGGCAGATCAAGTTCACTTCATGACCGACCTTCTCGCCAACCACGTCGCCGGCCGCTGGCAAAGCGGCACGGGCGCCGGCACGCCCCTGTTCGACCCGGTGCTCGGCACCGAACTCGCGCGCGTCGACGCCACCGGCCTCGACCTGCCCGAAGCTTTTGCCTTTGCGCGTGAGCAAGGCGGCCGCGCGCTGCGCGCCCTCACCTACCGCCAGCGCGCCGGCCTGCTCGCCGCGCTCGTGAAGGTGCTGCAGGCGAACCGCGACGCGTACTACGAGATCGCCACCGCGAACTGCGGCACGGTGAAGAACGACTCGGCCGTCGACATCGACGGCGCGATCTTCACGCTCGGCCAGTACGCCAAGTGGGGCGATGCGCTCGGCGACATGCGCGCGCTGCGCGACGGCGAGGCCGTGAAGCTCGGCAAGGAGCCCGTGTTCCAGTCGCAGCACCTGCAGGTGCCGACGCACGGCGTGGCGCTGTTCATCAACGCCTTCAACTTCCCCTCGTGGGGCCTGTGGGAAAAGGCCGCACCCGCGCTGCTGTCGGGCGTGCCCGTGATCGTCAAGCCCGCCACGGCCACCGCCTGGCTCACGCAGCGCATGGTGAAAGACGTGGTCGATGCGGGCGTGCTGCCGGCCGGCGCGCTGTCGGTCATCTGCGGCAGCTCGGCCGGCCTGATGGACCAGCTCCGGCCTTTCGACGTGGTCTCGTTCACCGGCTCGGCCGAGACCGCCGCCATCATCCGTTCGCACCCGGCCGTGGCCGAGCGCTCGGTGCGCGTGAACATCGAGGCCGACAGCCTCAACAGCGCCCTGCTGCTGCCCGGCGCCGCGCCCGGCAGCGAAGCCTTCAACCTGCTCGTGCGCGAAGTGGTGCGCGAGATGACGGTCAAGTCCGGCCAGAAGTGCACCGCCATCCGCCGCATCCTGGTGCCGGCCGAGGTGTACGACGCCGCCGCCGAAGCCATCGGCGCCAAGCTTGCGGGCGTGACCGTCGGCAACCCGCGCAACGAGAACGTGCGCATGGGCTCGCTCGTGAGCCGCGCACAGCTGAACGCGGTGCGCGACGGCCTCGACGCGCTCGCCGCGCAGACCACCGTGCTGCACGACAGCAGTAACAAGCCCCTCATCGACGCCGACCCCGCCGTGGCCGCCTGCATCGGCCCCGTGCTGCTGGGCGCACGCGATGCCGATGCGGCGCAGCGCGTGCACGACGTGGAGGTGTTCGGCCCGGTCGCCACGCTGCTGCCTTACAACGACCTGGCGCACGGCATCGCGCTCGCGCACCGGGGCCAGGGTTCGCTCGTCACCTCGCTGTACGGCAGCGACGATGCCGCGCTGGCCCAGGCCGCGCTGTCGGTCGCGCCGAGCCACGGGCGCGTGCACGTCATCACGCCCGAGGTGGCGCAGGCCCACACCGGTCACGGCAACGTGATGCCGATGTCGCTGCACGGCGGCCCCGGCCGCGCGGGCGGCGGCGCCGAACTGGGCGGCCTGCGCGCGCTCGATTTCTATCACCGCAGGAGCGCGGTGCAGGCGAGCCCCGGCGTGCTCGCCGCCCTCGGCCTCTAGAGCCAGCCACGCACAGGCCCCAAGGAGACACACGATGAACAGCAGCCTGCCCGCACGATTCAACTTTGCCGAACACCTGTTCGCCCTCAACCGCGGCCGCGCCGAGCGCACCGCCTACATCGACGACCGCGGCACGCTGGGCTACGGCCAGCTCGAAGACCGCGCGCGCCGCCTGCCCGCCGCGCTGAAGGCCGCGGGCATCCGCCGCGAAGAGCGCGTGCTGCTGCTCATGCTCGACGGCAACGACTGGCCCGTGAGTTTCCTGGGCTGCCTCTACGCGGGCATCGTGCCGGTGGCCGTGAACACGCTGCTCACGCCCGACGACTACGCCTACATGCTCGACCACAGCCGCGCGCAGGCGGTGCTGGTGTCGGGCGCGCTGCTGCCGACCCTGCAAGATGCGATGGCGCGCGGCGGCCATGAAGTGCAGACGCTGTTCGTGTCGCAACCGACGGGCGCATTGCCCGAGGGCGCGCAGGAATTCGAAGCCGCGCTCGCCGCCGTCGAGCCCCTGCCCGCACCCGCGCTCACCGCGTCGGACGACCCGGGCTTCTGGCTCTATTCCTCCGGCTCCACCGGCAAGCCCAAGGGCACGGTGCACACGCACGCCAACCTGTGGTGGACCGCCGAGCTCTACGGCAAGCCCGTGCTCGGCCTCACCGAAGGCGACGTGTGCTTCTCGGCCGCCAAGATGTACTTCGCGTACGGCCTGGGCAATGCGCTGACCTTCCCGCTGTCGGTGGGCGCCACCGTCGTGCTGATGGCCGAGCGCCCCACGCCCGATGCCACCTTCCGCCGCTGGACCGAGCACAAGCCCACGGTATTTTTCGGCGCGCCCACCGGCTTCGCGGGCATGCTCGCCTCGCCGAAGCTGCCGGCGCGCGAAGCCGTGGCGCTGCGCATGTGCTCGTCGGCCGGCGAGGCGCTGCCCGGCGAGATCGCACAGCGCTTCAAGACGCACTTCGGCTGCGAGATCATCGACGGCATCGGCTCGACCGAGATGCTGCACATCTTCATCTCCAACCGCCCCGGTGACGTGCGCTACGGCACCACGGGCAAGCCGGTGGACGGCTACGAGGTCGAGCTGCGCGGCGAAGACGGCCGCCCCGTGCCCGACGGCGAGGTGGGCGACCTGTACATCCGCGGCCCGAGCTCGGCGCTCATGTACTGGTGCAACCGCGAGAAATCGCGCGACACCTTCCAGGGCGGCTGGACCAAGAGCGGCGACAAGTACACGCGCGACGCCGACGGCTACTTCACCTATGCGGGCCGCAGCGACGACATGCTCAAGGTCAGCGGCATCTACGTCTCGCCCTTCGAGGTCGAGGCCACGCTGATGCAGCACCCCGCCGTGCTCGAGGCCGCCGTCATCGGCAAGGACGACGCCGACGGGCTCACGAAGACCAAGGCCTTCGTGGTGCTCAAGGACGGCGCCGCTGCCACCGAGGACGAGCTCAAGGCCTTCGTGAAGGAGCGCCTGGCGCCCTACAAGTACCCGCGCTTCCTGGAGTTCGTGAGCGAGCTGCCGAAGACGGCCACCGGCAAGATCCAGCGCTTCCGGCTGCGCGAACGCGAGAAGCAGGCATGAGCACGCCGACGGTTGCCACCGACTTCGCCACCATCGACTGGCGCGGGCGCACCGTGCGCATCGAGTGCCAATGGATCGCCCCCGAACGCGGCACCGACACCCCGCTCATCGTGTTCCTGCACGAAGGCCTGGGCTCCGTCGCGATGTGGAAGGACTTCCCCGCCCAGGTCTGCGAAGCCGCCGGCGCGCGCGGGCTCGTGTTCTCGCGCCCCGGCTACGGGCGCTCCACGCCGCGCGCCGAGGACGAGATCTGGAACGTCGACTTCATGCACCGCCAGGCGCACGAGGTGCTGCCCGCGCTGTTCGCCGCGCTGAAGCTCGGCGACGAGAAGCCCTGGCTCTTCGGCCACAGCGACGGCGGCTCGATCTCGCTGCTGTACGCCTCGCGCTTTTCGGACAGGGTCGCGGGCCTCGTGGTGCTCGCGCCGCACATCTTCGTGGAGGACAAGACCGTCGCGAACATCGAGATCGCACGCACTGCCTACCGCACGACCGACCTGCCCAGCAAGCTCGGCCGCTACCACGACAGCGCCGACTCGGCCTTCTGGGGCTGGAACCGCATCTGGCTGCACCCGCCCTTTCGCGACTGGAACATCGAGGCCGAGCTGGCCACCATCCGCTGCCCCGTGCTCGCGGTGCAGGGCATCGACGACGCGTACGGCACGCTCGCGCAGATCCGCGACATCGCCCCGCGCGTGGCGGGAACATGCGAGCTGCTCGAAATCCCTGAATGCGGGCATTCCCCGCATCGCGATCAGCCGGATCGTGTCATCGTCGCGACCGCTTCTTTCATCACCAACAACAGGAGACAGACACCATGACGAACCTTCGCACCGCGCGCCTGGCGCTCACGGCCATCGCCTTCGCCGCCCTGGCCTCCGCGGCCGGCGCACAGGGCACGGCAAAGCTCAAGGTCGGCCTCATGCTGCCCTACAGCGGTACCTACACCGCCCTGGGCGTGGCCATTGAAAACGGCTTCAAGCTCTACGTGGAACAGCAGGGCGGCAAGCTGGCCGGCCGCGAGATCGAATACTTCAAGGTCGACGACGAGTCCGACCCCGCCAAGGCCACCGACAACGTCAACAAGCTCATCAAGCGCGACAACGTCGACGTGATCGTGGGTACCGTGCACTCGGGCGTGGCGATGGCCATGGCCAAGGCCGCCAAGGAAAGCGGCACCGTGCTCATCGTGCCCAACGCCGGCGCCGACGCGGTGACGGGCCCGATGTGCGCGCCCAACATCTTCCGCAGCTCGTTCAGCAACTGGCAGCCGGCCTACGCCATGGGCGAGGTGGCGGCCAAGCAGCAGGGCAAGAAGAAGGTCATGACCATCACCTGGAAGTACGCGGCCGGCGAAGAGTCGGTCAACGGCTTCAAGGAAGGCTTCGAGAAGAACGGCGGCAAGGTCGACAAGCAGCTCACCCTGCCCTTCCCCAACGTGGAGTTCCAGGCCCTGCTGACCGAGATCGCGGCGGCCAAGCCCGATGCGGTGTACGCCTTCTTCGCGGGCGGCGGCGCGGTGAAGTTCGTCAAGGACTACCAGGCCGCCGGCCTGAACAAGACCATCCCGCTGTACGGCCCCGGCTTCCTGACCGACGGCACGCTCGACGCGCAAGGCGAATCGGCGCAAGGCATGCTCACCACGCTGCACTACGCCGACGGCCTGAACACCCCGCGCGACAACGCCTTCCGCGTGGCCTATGCCAAGTCGTTCAAGCTGCAGCCCGACGTGTACGCGGTGCAGGGCTACGACGCCGCGCAGATGCTGGGCGTGGGCCTGAATGCCACCAAGGGCGACATCTCGAAGAAGGCCGAGTTCACGGGCGCGATCGAGAAGGCCAAGATCGACAGCCCGCGCGGCACCTTCACGGTGAGCAAGTCGCACAACCCGGTGCAGGACATCTACCTGCGCAAGGTCGAGGGCAAGGAAAACAAGCTGGTGAGCACCGCGATCAAGGGTCTCTCGGACCCGGCTCGCGGCTGCCGGATGTAAGCAAGGCCACGGGCCTTCGGTTCTCTCTCGTTCCCTCGCGGCCCTGACCGGGTTCAGGGCCGCGAGCCGCCTTGCGGCAACCACACTCAACTGGGATCACACGGTGGATTTCGGAACCTTCTTGGTGCAGTGCCTGAACTCCGTTCAATACGGCCTGCTGCTCTTTCTCGTGGCCTCGGGGCTGACGCTGATCTTCGGGATCATGGGCGTCATCAACCTCGCCCACGGGAGCTTCTACATGATCGGCGCCTACATGGCGTTCTCGCTGGCGCCGCTGTTCGGCGACCAGTTCCTGCTGATGCTGGTGGCCGGCGTGGTGCTGGCCGCGATCTTCGGCTATGTGCTGGAGTGGGCCTTCTTCAGCTACCTCTACCAGCGCGACCACCTGCAGCAGGTGCTCATGACCTACGGGCTCATCCTGGTGTTCGAGGAACTGCGCTCCATCTTCGTGGGCAACGACGTGCACGGCGTGAAGGTGCCCGCGTGGCTGGACGGCAGCTTCGCGCTGGGCAACGTCATGAGCTACCCGTGGTATCGCCTGTTTGCCTCGGCCGCCTGCATCGTGCTGGCCGTGGGCCTGTACTACGTGGTGAACCGCACGCGCCTGGGCATGATGATCCGCGCCGGCGCGAGCAACCGCGACATGGTGCGCGGCCTGGGCATCGACGTGAAGCGGCTGTACCGCATCGTGTTCGCGGCCGGCGTGGCGCTGGCGGCGCTGGCCGGCATGATCGCCGCGCCCATGTCCTCGGTGTACCCGAACATGGGCGCGAGCGTGCTCATCATCTGCTTCGTGCTGGTGGTGATCGGCGGCATCGGCTCGATCACGGGGGCGCTCGTGGCCTCGCTGCTGGTGGGCTTCGTCGACACCTTCGGCAAGGTGTTCTTCGCCGACCTGGCGGGCATCGGCATCTACCTTCTGATGGCCATCGTGCTGATCTGGAAGCCCGAAGGCTTGATGGGGAGGCGGCCATGAGCCCGGTGGTTGCATCCGCACCTTCGTCGCCGCGGCGTGGTGCCTTCATCGTGCCCGTGCTGTGCTCCATCGCCCTCGCCGTGGCCGGCCCGCTGCTGGGCAACTACGCGTCGGACTTCATCGTCAAGGTGATGATCCTGTCGATCTTCGCGCTCAGCCTGGAGCTGCTGGTGGGCATGACCGGGCTCGTGAGCCTGGGCCACGCGGCCTTCTACGGCATCGGCGCGTACGTCACCGTGCTGGCCTCGGGCAACGAGGGCGGCAACTTCGCAGTGCTGCTGGTGCTGTCGATGGGCGCGGCGGCGCTGTATGCGCTGTTCGTGGGCGCACTGAGCCTGCGCACGCGCGGCGTGTACTTCATCATGGTCACGCTGGCCTTTGCGCAGATGGCCTTCTTCGTGTTCCACGACACCAAGGTCGGCGGCGGCAGCGACGGCATCTACCTGTACGTGCGCCCGGCCCTCGGCGCGCTCGACATGGAGAACCGCACGGTGCTGTTCTACGTGGTGCTGGCGGCGCTGGTGTTCACCTACGGCCTGCTGGCGCTCATCCGCCGCTCGCGCTTTGGCGCGGCGCTCGCGGGCATCCGCGTGAACGAGCAGCGCATGCGCGCGGCGGGCTTCGCGGTGTATGGCTACAAGCTCGCGGCCTTCGTGCTCGCGGGCGCGCTGGCCGGGCTCGCGGGCTTCCTGCTGGCCTCGCGCGACGGCGTGGTCAACCCCGAACTGATGGCCTGGCACAACTCGGGCGAGGTGCTGCTGATGGTGATCCTGGGCGGCCTCGGCCACCTGCGCGGCGCGGTGATCGGCGCCGTGGCCTTCACGCTGCTGAAGGAAATCTTCTCCACCCACGCCGTGATGGGCCCGCTGGCCGACCACTGGCAGCTCACGCTGGGCATCGCCATCATCGTGTTCGTGGCGCTGCTGCCCAAGGGCCTGATCGGCCTGGTGCAGCGCCTGTCGCCGAAGGGAGGCGCATGACCGCCGCACTGCTGTCCGTGGACAAGCTCACGCGCCGCTTCGGCGGCCTCACGGCCGTCAACGCCGTCACGCTCGACCTGCACATCGGCGAGGTGCATGCGGTGATCGGCACCAACGGCGCCGGCAAGTCGACGCTCATCAACATGCTCTCGGGAGAGATCGAGGCCTCCGAAGGCCGCATCGCGTTGGACGGCGTGGACATCACCGCGCGCGCGCAATCGCGCCGCGCCCGCGACGGCGTGGGCCGCAGCTACCAGCGCACCACCATCTTCCCGGAGTTCACCGTGCACGAGAACTGCCGCCTCGCCGCGCAGGCCGCCACGGCAAAACCGTGGGCGATCTGGCAGTCGTCGCAGCGCTGCGCCACCAGCAACGCCTCGGCCGACGCCGCGCTCGAAGCGGCGGGCCTCACGGCCGAAGCCCGGCGCGTCGCCGGCACGCTGAGCCACGGCGCGCAGCGTCAGCTCGAAGTGGCGATGTGCCTGGCCACCCACCCGCGTGTGCTGCTGCTCGACGAACCGCTCGCCGGCATGGGCGCCGAGGAAACCGACCGCATGCTCACGCTGCTCGCGCGGCTGAAGGCCACGCACGCCATCCTGCTGGTGGAGCACGACATGGACGCCGTGTTCCGCATCGCCGACCGCATCACGGTGATGGTGAACGGCACCGTCATCGCCACGGGCAACCCACAAGAAATTCGCGAGAACCCCGAGGTCCGCACGGCCTACCTCGGCGAGGAGCAACACTGATGCTGATCGTTCGCGACCTCAACACCTACTACGGCAACAGCCACATCCTGCGCGGCGTGCATGCCGGCATTCCCGCGGCGACCTCGGTCGGCCTGCTCGGGCGCAACGGCATGGGCAAGACCACGCTGATCCGCACCATCATGGGCTACGTGCGCCCGGCCTCCGGCGAGGTGCAGGTCGACGGCCGCACCGTCACCGGCCTGCCGCCCGAGAAGATGGCGCGGCTGGGCATCGGCTACGTGCCCGAGGGGCGCGGCATCTTCCCGAACCTGTCGGTGCGCGAGAACCTCGTGATGAGCGAACGCGCCGGCATCGACGGCCAGCGCGCCTGGACCTTCGACCGCGTGATGGCCACCTTCCCGCGCCTGTCGGAACGGCTCTCGCACGGCGGCCAGCAGCTGTCGGGCGGCGAGCAGCAGATGCTCTCCATCGGTCGCGCGCTCATGACCAACCCGCGCCTCTTGATCCTCGACGAAGCCACCGAAGGCCTCGCGCCGCTGATCGTGGCCGAGATCTGGCGCGTGATCAGCGAGATCCGCGCGACCGGCATCGCCACGCTGATCGTCGACCGCGACTACCGCAAGGTGCTCGCGCACACGGACCTGGCGGTGGTGATGGAGAAGGGGCAGATCGTGCGGCATGGGGCTTCGGCCGATCTGCTGGCCGAGCCGCAGGTGCTGGAGGAATTGCTGGGGGTTTGAGACTGGCGCAGGAACACTCCACGCGGGATTTCCAGGAGCGCTCCAGCGGTGCGCTTGACCTAAATTGAAGGCCTTCAAACAAGAGGGAGGCACATCATGCTCAAGGTCATCAATCAGGTCAGCCTCAAGCGGGCCACCAACCCCCAACACGGGAACATCCAGACATTCCTGGAACAGTTGCTGGTAGAAGTGGTATCGGGAAACTATCGATACTTTCTCAACGAACATCTCATCAACTCGGCCCCCGACCTCGACGAAGCTGAAGCGTATTGCTGGCCTCCCCTCCTAGCCAACGAGCGTCAGGTTTCCGGTCTCTTCGCCAATGCCCTGGCCGCAGTTTGTCCGGTGTCACGGCCGGAATTCACGATCTCCCGTCCCGGCGTCACAGACAAGCGCGGTAAGGTGGGACCGGAGCGCAGCGGACGCATCGACTTTTTCGCCACGTATGGAAAGCGCTGCATCGGGTTGGAGCTCAAGCAGATTCCAATCTCGTCGCTGGGCGATACCGCAGCCAAGCGCGGACTCTCGGACCGATGGGACAGCGTCAAGGAGCAGTCATCCCAAGCGTTGTGGCACTTTCGCAAAGCCCCTCGCATCTACCCCCATCCGGTGACGGTGGGACTCCTGGTAATTCGCGTGAGCCGAAAGGTCTCACGGAGGAAAGCCCCCGCCGATGTCCGCACGGAGGCCGTGAACCAAATGACCTCGATGCTGCAAGACATCAGCTCCAGCCTGAAGCCTGACTTCCTTGCGCACTATGTACCGCCGGTCGAGATGCAGACGTTTCTGGGCTGGGGAAAGAACGAGGATGAGTACCGGGTTTTCCCAGGCGTCATCTTCGCCGGCATCGTTCACGGAAAGCAGGCTGCGAAAAATTAGGCCGACAAAGGAGCCATAACGAGGCCCACCGGGTTTCACCTCTGTCCTGCGACAGCGCGACAGCCGAATCATGTCCGGCTGCGCAGCCCCTCCCCGTGCCGCGCCCACTCCACGCACGAGGCTGCGCATGACGTCCCTGCAATCGCGCCACATCGACAACGTCTATTCGATCGCCACCGGCACGGCGCTGCGGGCCGATCCGGCGGCGAGCCTGGTGCACAAGTCGTGGGCGCGCTGCGTGCGCGACCACGGGCTCGATCCGTCGCGACCGACGCCCGCGCGCATCCTGCCGGCGCAGGAGGTGCGCGTGCACCAGCAGCAGCTCGAGCACTTCCTGCGCGCCGCGCGCGCGGGCATGGAGGACATCTACCGCCGCGTGGCCGAGCTGGGCTACATGGTGCTGCTGACCGACGCCGAGGGCATCACGGTGGACTACATCGGCAACCCGGCCTGGGACGACCAGCTGCGCCGCGCCGGCCTGTACCTGGGCGCCGACTGGAACGAGGCGCACGCCGGCACCTGCGGCGTGGGCACCTGCCTCATCGAGCGCCAGCCGATGACCTGCCACCAGACCGAGCACTTCGACGCCACGCACATCGCGCTCACCTGCACGACGGCGCCGCTGTTCGACCACAGCGGCAAGCTCACGGCCATCCTCGACGTGTCGGCGCTGCGCTCGCCCGAGGCGCGCGAGAGCCAGCACCTGGTGCGTCACCTGGTGTCGATCTACGCGCGGATGATCGAGGACGCCGACTTTCTGCGGCACTTTCGCGGCCACTGGATCCTGCGGCTGGGCAGCGCCTTCGGGCTGGTCGACGTGGCGGGCGAGGTGATGCTGGCCTTTGACGAGGGCGGCACGGTGGTGGGCGCCAACGGCGGGGCGCGCGAGGTCTTTTCGGGGCCGCAGCAACAACTGCTGGGCGGCGCGGTGTCGGCGCTGCTGCACCTGCCGATGGACGCGATCTGGCGCCTGGGCAACGGCGGTGCGTCGGCTCTGCCCTTTGCGCACACGGTGCTGCTGCCCGGCGGCGGCGAGTACCACGCCTCGCTGATCGCGCCGCGCCTGCGGCGCTCACCAGTCACGACGCCCGCATCGCCGCCGCCCCAGCCTTCGGACCGCCTGCCGCCGCTCGAGCGCATCGCGGGCGACGACGACCCCGCCATGCAGCAGCTGATCGCGCAGGCGCGCCGGCTGGTGGACCGCGGCATCCATGTGCTGGTCGAGGGCGAGACCGGCTGCGGCAAGGAGGTGCTGGCGCGCGCGCTGCATTGCGCGAGCCGGCGCGCGGCGCTGCCCTTCGTGGCGGTGAACTGCGCGGCCATTCCCGATTCGCTGATCGAGAGCGAGCTCTTCGGCTACACGCCCGGCAGTTTCACGGGCGGCCGCGCCAAGGGCATGAAGGGACTGATCGCGCAGGCCGACCGCGGCACGCTGTTTCTCGACGAGATCGGCGACATGCCGATGGCGCTGCAGACGCGGCTGCTGCGCGTGCTGTCCGAAGGCGAGGTGCTGCCGCTGGGGGCCGAGTCGCCGCAGCGCGTGGACCTTGCGGTGGTGGCGGCCACGCACCGCGACCTGTCGGCGCTGGTCGCGGCCGGGCGCTTTCGCGAGGACCTGTACTACCGCCTGTGCGGCGCGGTGCTGAAGCTGCCGCCGCTGCGCGCACGGCGCGACCGGCGCTACCTGATCGAGGCGATGTTCCATGAAGAGGCCGCGGCGATGGGCTCGACCGCGCGGCTGTCGGAAGCGGCGATGCTGCGGCTGATGGCGCACGACTGGCCGGGCAACCTGCGCGAGTTGCGCAATGTGCTGCGGTTGGCGCTGGCGCTCTGCACGGGCGCGAGCATCACGCCCGAGGAGCTGCGCCTGGCGCCGCATCGTCCGTCGCTCGACCGCTGTGACACATCACCCACGCCGGCAGACGACGACGACAGCGCCGCCGACGCCACGCGCCTGCTCGACGCGCTGCAGCGCCACCGCTGGCATGTGGCACGGGCCGCGCAGGCGCTCGGTATCAGCCGCGCCACCGCGTACCGCCACATGAAGCGCTTCGGCATCGTGGCGCCGCAGCGCGGCTAGCGCCTCAGGATCTGCGCGATCGCGCGCACGGCCGTGCCCAGGCCGTCTTCCGCGCGCATGCGTTCGCCCAGTGCACGGGCCCGCGCGCGCACCTGCGGGTCGTGCGCAAAGGCAATGCCGCGCGCCAGGTCGTCCGCACCGAACCGGCCGCCGGCTACGGCGGGCGGTGCCACACCCGCCTGCGCGAGGTGGTGCGCCCAGAACGCCTGGTCGCCCGCGAAGGGCACGACCACCGAAGGCACGCCCGCGCGCGCGGCCGAGTGGCTGGTGCCCGAGCCGCCGTGGTGCACCACCAGCGCCATCCGCGGAAACAGCCAGTCGTGCGGCGTGTCACCGATGACGTGGAAGTTCGGCGGCGGCTGTGCCCCATCGAGGCCGCTCCATCCGGGGTGCAGCACCGCGCGCCGGCCGGCGATGCCGTCGACGAGGGCCGCGAGCAGCCGCGCCTTGTCGAAGCCCGTCATGCTGCCGAAGCCGATGTAGACGGGCGCCTCGCCGGCCGCGAGGAAGTCGCGCAGCGCCGGCGACGGCTGCCAGTCGGGCACGGGCGCGAGCCACTGGCCGCACACGGCGGCGTTGGCGGGCCAGTCGGCCGGGCGCGGCAGCAGGCTCGGCGAATAGCCGTAGAGCGCGGGGTGCGTGGTCCACAGGCGGCGGCGCGGCGGCAGGCCGCAGACCTCGGCGCGCGCGGCATTCACGGCCGGCCGGAAGGCGCGCCAGAGCAGCCCGTTGACGAGGTGGTGGCTCGCGCGGTTCAAGAAGCGCGGCACGCGGGCGGGCGGCAGAAAGGGCGAGGCGAACGCGGCCGTCGGCGTGAGCGGGAACATGCCCGCGCCGATGGCGGGCACGCCCAGCGCCTCGGCCGCCGACAGGCCCACGAAGGCCGCGAGCCCCGCGCAGACGATCGCATCGCAGCCCTGCGCGGCCTCCACGGTCTGGCGCAGCCAGAGCGTGGCGTTGGCATTGGCGATGTCTGCGAGCGCCTTCGCGGCGGCGGCCGGTTTGTCGCCCTGCGCGATGACGCCACCGAGCGCCTGCCGGATGTCGCCGGCCAGCGCCTGCGAGCGCACGCCGAGCCGTTCGGCCGCGCCGAGCGTGGTCGCGTCCGCCAGCAGCACCGACGCATGGCCCGCGTCGTCCAGCGCGCGGCACAGCGCGGCGAGTGGGCGGGCGTCGCCCTCGGTGCCGTAGGTGAGCACGGCGATCTTCATGGGACGCGTCTCCTTGCAGTGGGTTTGGGGGTCGCGCGCGCGCCGCCGACGAAGAGGTCGACGACCACCGCGAACTCGTCGCGCAGCACGAGGCCGGGCAGCGTGAGCCAACGCATCAGCGCGCCGAAGTACAGGTGGTGCAGCAGGCTCGCGAGGTGCGCGGCCGAGACGTCGGTGCGCAGCGTGCCGGCCTGCTGGGCGGCGGCAATGAGCGCTTCGAACAGCCCCGACAGGTCGCGCGGCGTGCCGCGGTCGCCGCCGCCGAGTTCGCTCTCGATGTTGAGGAAGCGAAAGCGGAAGTAGTCGAGCAGGTAGGCCCGGTAGCGCTCGGACCAGTCGGCCGAGGCATCGAGCAGGCCGGTGAGCTGCGCCGTGAAGCCCGCCTTCGGGTCGATGGCCTCGTGCAGGCGCTGCGCATCGACCACGAGTTCGAGATGCACCCAGTGCGCCAGGATCGCTTCCTTGGTCGGGAAGTGGTTGTAGAGCGTGCCCTTGGCCACGTCGGACTGCTGCGCGATCTGCTCCATGGTGGTCGCGTCGTAGCCCTGGGCTTCGAACAGGCGCATGGCGGTGGCGGCGACGTGGTCGAGCGTCTGGGTGCGGCGGCGCTCGCGGCGGCCTGGGGGGTCTGGTTCGGTCACGGTTCGCAGCCCTTGAATTTGAACGTCGTCCAATTTTAGACGTCGTTCAGATTCTCATGCATCGTCTCAGTCTCGGTGAGACAGCGACAGGTGCCTGCGACAAAACCGCCGCCAACCCCTTGATTCTTCGTCGCCCCCTGCACGGCACGAAAGCTGCGCCACGCTCTTCGCGTGCGCCTTGCCGCGCCGCGATTCGATTCGATTCGTTCAACGACACAACGGAGACATGCAATGACAGACCCGACCACCGGCCCCACCCGGGCCGCCGCCCAATGGCTGGCCGACTTCGCCGCCGCGCTCGCACGCGGCGACATCGATGCGGCCGTCTCGCTGTTCGAGGCCGACAGCTACTGGCGCGACCTCGTCGCGTTCACCTGGAACCTCCGCACGCAGGAAGGCGCGGGCGCCATCCGCGCGATGCTGCAGGCGCGCCTGGCCGACACGCAGCCCACGGCCTTCGCGCTCGAAGGCGAGGCGACCGAGGCCGACGGCGTGGTCGATGCGTGGTTCGGCTTCGAGACGCGCGTGGCGCGCGGGCGCGGCCACGTGCGCTTGCGCAATGGCAAGGCCTGGACGCTGCTCACCACCATGACCGAGCTGAAGGGCTTCGAGGAAAAGACCGGCGACAACCGCATCAAGGGCGCGGAGCACGGCGTGCACAAGGGCCGCAAGAACTGGCTCGAGAAGCGCCGCGACGAAGAGGCCGCGCTGGGCTACACCGAGCAGCCCGAGGTGGTGATCATCGGCGGCGGCCAGGGCGGCATCGCGCTGGGGGCGCGGCTGCGGCGGCTGGGCGTGCCGACGATCATCGTGGAGCGCAACGCCAAGGCCGGCGACTCCTGGCGCAAGCGCTACAAGTCGCTGTGCCTGCACGACCCGGTCTGGTACGACCACCTGCCCTACATGCCCTTCCCCGACGACTGGCCGGTGTTCGCGCCCAAGGACAAGATCGGCGACTGGCTCGAGATGTACACCAAGATCATGGAGCTCAACTACTGGAGCTCCACGAACGCCACCAAGGCGCGCTTCGACGAGGCCACGCAGCGCTGGGAGGTGCAGGTGGAGCGCGAAGGCAAGCCCGTGACGCTGCGCCCGAAGCAGCTGGTGTTCGCGCTCGGCGTGTCGGGCTATCCGAACGTGCCGAAGGTGGCGGGCGCCGAGAACTTCCTGGGCGACCAGCACCACTCCAGCCAGCACCCCGGGCCCGAGGCCTACGCGGGCAAGAAGTGCGTGGTGCTGGGCTCGAACAACTCGGCGCACGACATCTGCGCCGCGCTGTGGGAGCACGGCGCCGACGTGACGATGGTGCAGCGCTCGTCCACGCACATCGCGCCCTCGCAGTCGCTCATGGAGCTGGCGCTGGGCGGGCTGTATTCCGAGCAGGCGGTGAAGAGCGGCATCGACCACCACAAGGGCGACCTGATCTTCGCCTCGGTGCCCTACAAGATCATGCACACCTTCCACATCCCGGTGTACGAGGAGATGAAGAAGCGCGACGCCGACCTGTATGCGCGCCTGGAAAAGGCCGGCTTCCTGCTCGACTTCGGCGTGGACGGCTCGGGCCTGTTCATGAAGTACCTGCGGCGCGGCTCGGGCTACTACATCGACGTGGGCGCCTCGGAGCTGGTGGCCAACGGCAGCATCCACCTCAAGAGCGGCGTGAACATCGAGCGCGTGAACGAACGCTCGGTCACGCTCACCGACGGCACCGAGCTGCCGGCCGACCTGCTGGTGTACGCCACGGGCTACGGCTCGATGAACGGCTGGCTCGCCGACCTGATCTCGCCCGAGACCGCCGACAAGGTCGGCAAGTGCTGGGGCCTGGGCTCCGACACGCCGAAGGACCCGGGTCCGTGGGAAGGCGAGCTGCGCAACATGTGGAAGCCGACGCAGGTGCCCCAGCTGTGGTTCCACGGCGGCAACCTGCACCAGTCGCGCCACTACTCGCAGTTTTTGGCGCTGCAGCTGAAGGCGCGCATGGAAGGGATCGACACGCCGGTGTACGAGCTGGCGGCGTCGCACCACAAGCGCTGAGCGGCTCCGGCTTCCTCTCCCCTCGGGGAGAGGGAGTCATTCACTCCTGGATGAAGCGCCGCAAGCCTTCGAGGTCGGTCACGGTGATGCCGCCGTACTCGATGTGCAGGAACCCGGCCTCCTTCAGCCGGTTGAGCGCCGCGTTGCAGCGCTGGCGCGACACGCCCGACAGGTTGGCGATTTCTTCCTGCGAGGTCTGCAGGTGCGGCTCGCTGCCCGGGTGCAGCCAGGGGTGGAACAGGCCGGCCAGCGCGCGCGCCACCTGGCTGTCGGCGTCGAGCAGGCGGTGCGCGGCGTAGCTGCCCATGAACCAGTGCAGCCGTTCGTTGATCTGCTGCAGCAAAAAGTGATCGAAGCCGCGCTGCGTGCGGTGCAGCCACTCGAAGGTCTCCAGCGGCAGCTGCGCCACGCGGCTGGGCCGCAGCGCAATGATGTCGGCCGAGCGCGGCACGGCGCGCAGCAGCGTGCCTTCGCCGAACCAGCTGCCCACCGACAGCCCGCCCAGCGTGACCGAGCGGCCGTCGCTGGAGGTGATCGACCACTTGAGCAGCCCTTCGAGCGTGCCGTACCAGTGCAGCGGCGTGTCGCCGCGCCGGCACAGCGCGGCACCGGCGGCCACCTCGACCTCGCGCATCTCGTCGAGCACGCGCTCGCCCGCGCCCACGTCGAGCAGCGGGAACCAGGCCGAGCCCTGCAGCAGCTGGGGAATGGTCAGGGAGGCCGCGGGGATCGCCGGCTTGGTCGGGGGCATGCTGTCTTTTTTGTTTACTGCGCGCCCTTGAGCTGCTGCAGCTCGGCCTGCGCCTCGTGCAGCTTCTTCTCGCGGTCGGCGATCTTGCTGGCGCGCCCCTTCTCCTGGGCTGCGCGCAGGTCACGTTCGCGCTCGGCCACCTTGCGCTCCTGGGCGCGGATGCGCTTCTGGTGCTCGGCCGCCAGCTTGGCGTCGGTGCAGTTGCGGTTCACTTCCGCCAACGCGGTTTCGAGCCCGCGAACCCGCTGCTTCTGGCCCTTGGACTTGGCCATCTCGATGTCGCGGCCGATGGCTTCGCGCTTGGCGTCGCAGGTGGCGGGGCCGGCGGGTTGCGGGGCGGCGCCGAGGGCGGTGAACGCGGCCGCGGCGGCCAGCACGAGGGGCAGAAATTTCATGGAGAGGTTCCTTGTGTGCGCAACGGTGCAGGGGCGACTTTAGCGGCTGACGCCGCGTAAACCCTGCCCCGGAATGTCGTCGCGATGACTGAGTACGAACGCATCACAAAAAATAATGGCGCGCCCCCATGACTGACTGACCCCCAGGAGCCCCGAGCATGTCGAAGCGCAAAGTGATCGTGACCATCGCCCCCACCGGCGGCATGGCGCACAAGTCGCAGAACCCCCACCTGCCCACCCAACCCGCCGAGATCGCCGCCGACGTGCTGCGCTGCTGGAACGCCGGCGCCAGCGTGGTGGCCATTCACGCGCGCCGCCCCGACGACGGCGCCACCTGCAACGCCGAGGTGTACCGCGACATCAACAGCCGCATCCGTGCGCTCGGCAGCGACATCGTGCTGAACAACTCCACCGGCGGCGGCGTGCACGGCGACATGGTGAAGCCGCTGGCGGGCGATCGCTGGGAGATCGCGTGGGAAGAGCGCATCAAGGGCATGGACGCCGGCGCCGAGATGTGCACGCTGGACGCCACCACGCTCAACCTGAGCTTCGAAGGCAAGCAGATCCTGATGGACACGCCGATCACGCGCGGGCGCGAACTGGCCGCCGGCATGAAGGCGCGCGGCATCAAACCCGAGTGGGAGGTGTTCAGCCCCACGCACATCCTGCAGGACACGACCACGCTGATCGAGGAAGGCCATGACGACGAGCCCTACTTCATCAACCTGGTGATGAACGTGCATCGCAACTTCCAGAACGCGATGCCGTACTCGCCGCGCAACCTGCAGATGATGGTCGACACGCTGCCCAAGGGCGCCATCTTCGGCGTGAGCGGCATCGGCATGTCGCAGCTCGAAGCCAACGTGGCAGCGCTGCTGCTGGGCGGCCACGCGCGCGTGGGGCTGGAAGACAACCTCTACTTCCGCCACGGCGAGCTGGCCACCAACGTGCAGCTCACCGAGCGCATCGTGCGCGTGATCCGCGAGCTCGACATGGAAGTGGCCACGCCGGCCGAGGCGCGCCAGATCATGGGCCTGCCGCGCGTGGGCGGACCGCGGCCCGAGTTCGCACTCGGCTGACAAGACAACGACAACAACGAACGGAGACACGACACATGAACGCTTCCCGCACCGCACTGGCCCTCGCGCTCGGCGCCCTCTTCACATCGAGCGCCTTCGCCCAGGTGTCCGACGACACCATCCGCATCGGCTTCATCAGCGACATGTCAGGCCTGTACCGCGACTACGACGGCCCGGCCGGCGCCGAAGCGATCCGCATGGCCATCGCCGACATGGGCGGCGCCATCGACGGCAAGAAGATCGAGCTGGTCACGGCCGACCACCAGAACAAGCCCGACATCGCCGCCGCCAAGGCGCGCGAATGGTTCGACGTGAACAAGGTCGACATGCTGATCGGCGGCGTGAACTCGGGCGCGGCCATTGCCATGGCCGGCGTGGCGGCCGACAAGAAGAAGCCGTACTTCGTGGTGGGCTCGGGCGCGTCGAGCCTCACCAACGAGTACTGCTCGCCCTACACCGTGCACTACGCCTACGACACCGTGGCGATGGCGCGCGGCACGGCGAGCGCGGTGGTCAAGGCCGGCGGCAAGAGCTGGTACTTCGTGGCGGCCGACTACGCCTTCGGCGCCGCGCTGCAGAGCGACGCCACCAAGACCGTGCAGGCCAGCGGCGGCACGGTGGCGGGTTCGGTGAAGCACCCGCTGGGCGCGAGCGATTTCTCGTCGTTCATGCTGCAGGCGCAAAGCTCGAAGGCGCAAGTGCTGGCGCTCGCGAATGCCGGCGGCGACACGGTGAACGCCATCAAGTCGGCGGCGGAGTTCGGCATCAGCAAGAACATGAAACTCGCCGGCATGATCATCACCATCAACGACGTGCACGCGCTGGGCCTGAAGGCCTCGCAGGGCATGTACCTCACCGACAGCTGGTACTGGAACCAGAGCCCCGAGTCGCGCGCCTGGGCGCGGCGCTTCTTCGACAAGCACAAGCGCATGCCCTCCTCCTTCCACGCCGGCGACTACTCGGCCGCGCTGCAGTACCTGCAGGCCGTGAAGGCCGCGGGCAGCGACGACGCCGACAAGGTGATGGCGCAGCTGCGCAAGACGAAGTTCAACGACATGTTCGTCAAGGGCGGCTGGCTGCGCGACGACGGCCTCATGGTGCACGACATGCACCTCATGCAGGTGAAGGCGCCGACCGAGTCGAAGGAGCCGTGGGACTATTACAAGGTGATCGAGAACATCCCCGGCGAAGCCGCCTGGACCACCAAGACGGAGAGCCGCTGCGTGCGGTGGAAATCGGCATGAACCTCACCACCGACGTGAAGCGCGTCGCCGTCGTCGGCACCGGCGTGATCGGCGCCAGCTGGGCCGCGCACTTCCTCGCGCACGGGCTCGACGTGAACGCGACCGACCCCTCGCCCGGCGCCGAAGACCGGCTGCGCGCTGCCGTGGCGCAGCACTGGCCGACGCTGGCGCGCTTCGGCCTCGCCGAGGGCGCCTCGGTCGATCGCCTGCGCTTTCACGACAGTCTGGAAGACGCCGTGGCCGTGGCCGACTTCGTGCAGGAGAACGGCCCCGAGCGCATGGATTTCAAGATCGACCTGTTCCGCCGCATGGACGCGGCCGCGCCACCCGAGACCATCCTCGCGTCGAGCTCGTCGGGCCTGGCGATCAGCGGCGTGCAGTCGGGCTGCGCGCACCCGCAGCGCGTGGTGCTGGGGCATCCGTTCAACCCGCCGCACCTGATTCCGCTGGTGGAAGTGATCGGCGGCGAGCAGACCTCGCCCGACACCATCGCCCGCACGATGGCCTTCTATGCCGCCATCGGCAAGCGGCCGATCCACGTGAAGCGAGAGGTGAAAGGCCACATCGCGAACCGGCTGCAGGCCGCGCTGTGGCGCGAGGCTTTTCACCTCGTCAACGAAGGCGTGGCGAGCGTGGCCGACATCGACACCGCCATCGCGCACGGCCCCGGCCTGCGCTGGGCCGTGATGGGGCCCTTCATGAACCTGCACCTCTCGGGCGGTGCGGGCGGCATCGAGCATCTGCTGGCGCACCTGGGCGGGCCCATCGAAGACTGGTGGAAGGACCTGGGCGCGCCCTCGATGACGGACGCGTTGAAGCAGCAGGTGGTGCAAGGCGTGGACGAGGCCCTGGGCACGCGCCACACCGCCGACCTCGAAGCCGCGCGCGACACCCTGCTGTTGAACCTGATTCGCGCCAAGGCCGAGACGGGTACGCTGGATTGACATGACCGACTTCCTTCTCGACGACACCCTGGTCGCGCCGCCCCGCACGGTGCGCATCGACTTCGACGACGGCTCGTTCGTGCTGCGCTCGCCGACGGCGCTGCAGCCGTATGCGCGCTGCATCGGCGAATGGATCGAGCGCTGGGCGCGCGAGACGCCCGATGCGCTGGCCTTTGCCGAGCGCGATGAGACGGGCGAAGGCTGGCGCAGGCTCGACTACCGCGCACTGCGCGCCGCCGTCGGCGCCGTGGCGCAGGGCCTGCTCGACCTGAACCTGCCACCGGGTCGACCGGTCGTGATCCTCTCGGACAACGCCATCGACCACGCCGTGCTGATGCTCGCGACGATGCACATCGGCCGCACGGCCTGTTCGCTGTCGAGCGCCTACTCGCGCATGGCGAAAGACCCGTCGCGGCTGCACGGCATGCTGAAGGCGCTGCAGCCCGGGCTGATCTACGCCTCCGACGCGAAGGTGTACGGCGCATCGCTCACAGGCTGCTGCATCGAGGCCGTGACGGTGTTCAGCCGCAATGCCAACACGCATCCGGGCGCGCTGGCTTTCGACCAGTTGCTCGACGCGAAGGAAACGCCCGCCGTCATGCAGGCCTTCGCCGCCGTGGGCCCCGACACGCACGCCAAGTACCTGCTGACCTCCGGCTCCACCGGCCAGCCCAAGGTGGTGATCAACACGCACCGCATGCTGTGCGCCAACCAGCAGATGATGGCGCAGACCTGGCGCTTCCTCGCGCAGGAAAAGCCCGTGCTGGTCGACTGGCTGCCGTGGAGCCACACCTTCGGCGCGAACCACAACCTGCACATGGTGCTGTGCCACGGCGGCGCGCTCTACATCGACGAAGGCCGGCCCGCGCCGGGCCTCATCGAGAAGACCGTGCGCAACCTGCGCGAGGTGAAACCCACGCTGCTGTTCAACGTGCCGCGCGGCTTCGACATGCTGCTGCCGTTCCTCGA
Source organism: Variovorax sp. GW821-FHT06D12 (assembly GCF_059419205.1). Lineage (NCBI taxonomy): Bacteria > Pseudomonadati > Pseudomonadota > Betaproteobacteria > Burkholderiales > Comamonadaceae > Variovorax > Variovorax sp. GW821-FHT06D12. The sequence continues at coordinate 104,963 of NZ_JBWKRI010000006.1, forward strand.
AGCCGACGACGCACTCGCCGCCGAAGTGTTCTCGCGGCTGCGCCTGGCCTTCTACGCGGCGGCGGCGCTCGCGCCTTCGACCTGGCAGCGGCTCGAAGCGGTGGCGCGGCGCGTGCGACCCGCGCGCCCGCTGTGGCTCACGACCTCGTGGGGCGCGACCGAGACCTCGCCCGCCATCACCTCGGCGCACTGGCAGCTCGACGGCGCCGGCTGCATCGGCGCGCCGCTGCCGGGGCTGGAACTGAAGTTCGTGCCCAACGGCGAGAAGCTGGAGATGCGCGTCAAGGGCGTCTCGGTGTTCCCCGGCTACCGCGACGCGCCGCGCGAGACCGCCAGTGCCTTCGACGCCGAGGGCTACTACCGCATCGGCGACGCCGGCTTTCTTGCGAACCCCGGCGACCCGACGCAGGGCGTGATCTTCAACGGCCGCGTGGCGGAAGACTTCAAGCTCTCGACCGGCACCTGGGTGTCGGTGGGCACGCTGCGCGTGAAGCTGGTGTCGCTGCTGGCGCCGCATGTGCAGGACATCGTGCTCACCGGCCACGACCGCGACGCGATCGGCATGCTGGTGTTCGCCAGCCCGCAAGGCGCCGCGCTCGCGCCCGGGGCGCTGGCCGCGCGCATCGCCGGGGTGCTGCGCGCTCTGCGCGACGAAGGCGCGGGCTCGTCGCAGTGCCCGGCCTGCGCACTGGTGCTGGCCGAACCGCCGAGCCTCGATGCGGGCGAGATCACCGACAAGGGCTACATCAACCAGCGCGCCGTGCTCACGCGGCGCGCGGCCGAGGTGGCGCGGCTGCATGCGCTGGCGGCGGGCGATGCGGACGTGATCCGCGCCACTTGAACGCGGTGGGGTTGGAGAACCCGGGAATGTTTTCTACGATGGCCGGGCCACCCGCCATTTCAACTTCCCGGAGACGCCGCCCATGTCCACCCCACCCTGCGTGACCTTCGAAGCGGACGGCCCCGTCTGCACGCTCACGCTGAACCGTCCCGACAAACGCAACGCCGTGGACGGCGTGGTGGCCGCCGCGTTGCGCGCGGCCTTCGAACGCTTCGAGGCCGACGACGCGCTGCGCGTGGCCGTGCTGACGGGCGCGGGCGGCCATTTCTGCGCAGGTGCCGACCTGGGCGCGGTCGGTGATCCGGCGCGCCGCAACGAGCTCGACCCCGACGGCGGCGGCACCGGCCCGATGGGCCCGACGCGCATGGCGCTGTCCAAGCCGCTGATCGCGGCGGTGAACGGCTACGCGGTGGCGGGCGGGCTCGAGCTGGCGCTGCTGGCCGACCTGCGCGTGGCCGACGACGACGCGGTGTTCGGCGTGTTCTGCCGCCGCTGGGGCGTGCCGCTGATCGACGGCGGCACCGTGCGGCTGCCGCGCCTCGTGGGCATGGGGCGCGCGCTCGACCTGATCCTCACGGGCCGGCCGGTGTCCGCCGCCGAGGCGCTGGCGATGGGCCTGGTGAACCGCACCACGCCACCGGGCGGTGCACTCGCCGCCGCACAGGAACTGGCGCGGCAGATCGCCGCCTTTCCGCAGCAATGCATGCTGGCCGACCGCCGCTCCGCCTTCGAACAGTGGGACCTCCCGCTGGCCGAGGCACTGCGCCGCGAAGGCGCGCAGGGCGTGCCGATCGTCGCGGCCGAAGGCGAAGCCGGCGCCGCGCGCTTTGCCGGCGGTGCGGGCCGGCACGGCACCTTCAAGGGCTAGTTCAGGCGCGCCGCCGCAACGCGGTGCGCAGCGCCTTCGCAAAGCGCGGATCGGCCATGGCGCCGACGTTGAAGCGCGACCAGCGCGAGACCTGCGTCGAATCGACGCTGAAGATGCGCCCCGGCGCCATCACGATCTTGCGCGGCAGCAGTTCCTTCGCGAAGGCCAGCGAGTCGTCCACGCCGGGCAGCGCGGCCCAGATGTAGAGCGACTGCGGGCTGCGCGCGAAGACCTCGGCGTCCACGGCGTCGAACAGCTTCAGCGCGTCGCGCGTGGCCTCGCCCAGCCGCTGCTGCAGCCGCTTGAGGTGCCGCTGGTAGTGGCCCTCGCTCAGGATCACGTCGACCGTGCGCTCGCTGTACTCCGAGCTGCTCACGTGGATCAGCGCCTTCAGGTCGGCCAGATCGCTCGCGAGGTCGGCGCCGCAGGCGATGAAGCCCACGCGCAGCGCGGCCGAGAACGATTTCGAAAAACTGCCGATGTAGATCGTGCGCTCGAGCTGGTCGAGCGCCGAGAGCCGCGGCAGCGCCGTGGGCTTGAAGTCGGCCAGCGGGTCGTTTTCGACGATCAGCAGGTCGTACTTCTGCGCCAGCTGCAGCACGCGAAAGGCCTTGGCCGGCGAGATGTCGGAGCCCGTGGGGTTGTGCGCGAGCGACTGCGTGAAGAACAGGCGCGGCCGTTCGGCGATGAGCAGCTGCTCCAGCACCTCGAGGTCGGGCCCGTCGGCCAGGCGCGGCACCGCGAGCATCTGCGCGCCCGCGAGCTTGAGCTTGCCGAACAGCGGGTAGTAGCCCGGGTCGTCCACCAGCACCTTGCCGCCGGGCGGCACGAAGTAGCGGATGACGATGTCCATCGCCTCGTTGGCGCCGTGCGTGAGCACGATCTGCCGCGGCTCGGCGCCGATGCCGAAGTCCGCCAGCTTGCGCACGAGGTGGTCGCGCAGCGGCGCGTAGCCGAAGCGGCTGCCGTAGCGGAACAGCGCACCGAGCCCCGTGCGCACGACCTTGGGGTGGTACTTGTCCAGCCGCACGTCGGCCAGCCATTCGACCGGCGGAAAGCCGTCGCCCACGGCCACCGCATCGGGCTGCGTCTTGAGTTGCTCGCGCATGAGCCACACGATGTCCATCGCGCGGCCGAGGCTGCCCGCGTCGTCCTCGGCGGGCTTGGGCGTGGCCGTGGCTTGTGCCAGCACGTAGTAGCCCGAACCGCGCCGCGGCTCGACGAGGCCGCGCGACACCAGCAGCTCGAAGGCGGCCACCACGGTGTTCTTGGCATAGCCGTGCAGCTGTGCGAGTTCGCGCAGCGAGGGCAGCTTGTCGCCGGCCTTGTAGGCGCCGCTCGAGATCTGGCGCGCGAGGGTGTCGGCGAGCGAATCGGCGATCGTGGTCATGGGCTTCGACTGTGACACAGCGAGGCCTGGCGGCGCACCACTGTCCGCACTGTCCCGCCAAACTGTGCCTTCCGCGGGCGGTACAGCCGGCCTAAATTGCCTGCTCCCGAATTCACCTTCCGAAGAGACACGCACCGATGGCCGCCGATTCCCGCATTCCCAATTTCCGCGCACTCACGCCCGCCCAACGCCTGGCCCACATCGCACAGGCCGCCGCGCTCACCGACGACGAGGTGGCGCTGCTCGCGCAGCCCGGCGCGCTGGGCGTGGAGCGCGCCAACGGCATGGTCGAGAACGTGATCGGCACCTTCGAGCTGCCGCTGGGCGTGGCCGGCAACTTCACCGTGAACGGTCGCGACTACCTCGTGCCGATGGCGGTCGAAGAGCCCTCGGTGGTCGCCGCCGCCTCGTTCATGGCCAAGCTGGCGCGCGAAGGCGGCGGCTTCGAGGCCTCGAGCACCGGGCCGCTGATGCGCGCGCAGGTGCAGGTGATCGGCATCACCGACCCGTACGGCGCGCGGCTCGCGCTGCTGCGTGCGCGCGACGAGATCCTGGCCGTGGCGAACAGCCGCGACAAGGTGCTGATCGGCCTGGGCGGCGGCTGCCGCGACATCGAGGTGCACGTGTTCGGCGACACGCCGCGCGGCGCGATGGTGGTGATGCACCTGATCGTCGACGTGCGCGACGCGATGGGTGCGAACACGGTCAACACGATGGCCGAGGCGGTGTCGCCGCTGGTCGAGAAGCTCACCGGCGGCACGGTGCGCCTGCGCATCCTGTCGAACCTGGCCGACCTGCGGCTGGCACGTGCGCGCGTGCGGCTCGCGCCTTCCGTGCTGGCCACGCGCGAGCGCAGCGGCGAAGAGGTGGTCGAGGGCGTGATCGACGCGTACACCTTCGCGGCCATCGACCCCTACCGCGCGGCGACGCACAACAAGGGGATCATGAACGGCATCGACCCGGTGATCGTCGCGACCGGCAACGACTGGCGCGCGGTGGAAGCCGGCGCGCATGCGTACGCCTGCCGCAGCGGGCGCTACACCTCGCTCACCACTTGGGAGAAGGACGCGGGCGGCGCGCTGGTCGGCACCATCGAGATGCCGATGCCGGTGGGCCTGGTCGGCGGCGCGACGAAGACGCACCCGCTCGCACGGCTCGCGCTGAAGATCCTCGACGTGAAGTCGGCGCAGGAGCTCGGCGAAGTCGCCGTGGCCGTCGGCCTCGCACAGAACCTCGGCGCGTTGCGCGCGCTCGCCACCGAAGGCATCCAGCGCGGCCACATGGCGCTGCACGCCCGCAACATCGCGCTGGTCGCGGGCGCCACCGGCGACGAGATCGACGCCATCGCCAGACAGATGGCCGCCGAGCACGACGTGCGCACCGACCGCGCCGTGGCGCTGCTCGACGCGCTGCGCAAGAAGTAAGCAACGCGGGAGCCTCCCGCACCACGGTCCGCGGCCGACACCGCGGCGGTCGCGCACGCGGCCGTCACACAACCACAGACGGAGACAACTCGAATGAACGCAGACAGTGCAACGCCCGCCCGCTGGCGGCTGGTGGAGATATGGGGCGACACGGCCGACCTGGGCCACCTCGCGTGGTCGATCGTGATCGGCGTCGCGGTGAGCCTCTCGGGGTATCTCGTGGCGAGCCGCGTGCTCGCGAGCGTGGTGAGCACGCCGGAGCTGGCGCGCGCCTACGCGATGCTCGCGGGCCTGGGCGGCTGCGTGGTCTCGGGCGTGATCTGCGCGAAGCTCTTCACGCCCAAGCGCGAAGTGGTCGAAGGCACCGCCGCCGATCCGCGCTGGCGCGAAGAGGTGCTGGCCGAGCTGGCCGCCGAGCACGGCGACCTGGGCTCGGTGGACGACCTGCCGCCCGTGGTGGTGCGCGAGATGAAGGAGCTCGAGATCTACGAGCTGTTCGCGTCGTACAAGCCCCAGGCCGCCAAGGCCGCCGAAGGAGCCGCCTCGTGATCGATGCTGCCCTCTTCAACCAGATCCTCGTCGCCACCGGCATGGGCCTCGTGGGCGCCATCGTGTTCGCGGCCATCGGCCTCGTCTCGGGCACCGACGAAACCACCACGCTCGCGCCGCTCACCCTGCTGGTGGTGCTGCTGGGCGTGCCACCCGAAGGCGTGTTCACCTTCTTCCTGGCCGCGGCCGTGGCCAAGCACATGACGCACGCGGTGCCCACCGCGCTGCTGGGCATTCCGGGCGACACCATGGCCACGCCGCTGCTGCAGGACGCCAACGTGCTGCGCAACCTGGGCGTGCCGCACATCGCGCTGCGCAAGATGGTGTCGGGCGCGATCATCGCGGCCTTTCTCGCGGTGCCGCTGGCCGTGCTGTTCGCGGTGCTGCTCGCGCCGTACGGCGCGGCCATCACCAAGGCGGCGCCGTGGATCTTCGTGGTGGCGGCCGTGGCCATTGCCTACTTCTCGAGCGGTCGCTGGGCCTCGGTGGCCACGCTGGTGCCGTTCGTGATGGTGATCGTGGCGCTGCAGGCGCTCACGGGCAAGTACGGCGTGAAGCTCAGCATCAGCTACTTCCTGGGCATCGCCATCGGGCCGCTGGTGGCCGATCTGTTCTCGGTGATCTCGCCCGCGGCACGTGCGCGCATGAAGCGCGACAAGGTCCGCACCTTCTCGCTCGCGCCCGACGTGAAGGGCTGGTCGGGCTACTTCCCGAACCCGTTCAAGGTGCTCGACCGCGGCCAGGTGAAGTGGACCTTCGCGACCGCCGCGATCTCCAGCGCCACCTTCGTGTTCAGCCCGGTCGCGATGACGGTGGTGCTGGGCGAGCTGGTCGGTTCACGCATCAAGCATGCATACCACCGCCTCACCACCACGCTGGCCGCGCGCAACGGCGTGACCGAGGCCACCTACATCGCCGAAGCGCTGATCCCGCTGATCGCCATCGGCCTGCCGCTGAGCCCGGTGGCGGCCGGCCCCGCCGCGCCGCTGTTCAATGCACCGCCGGTGTTCACCATCGATTCGGCCACGGGCCAGACGCACAACCTGCACAACCTGCTGAACCACTGGGAGTTCCTGGGCTACGGCATGCTGGCCGTGGTGCTCGCCGCGCTGGTGGCCTATCCGTTCACGATGAACTTCGCGCGCCGCGCGGCGCTGTTCGTCTCGCGCAAGGTGAGCCACGAGGCGATCATCGCGACCTTCGTCGGGCTGATCGTGGTGATCAGCGTGTGGGAAGGCCAGCTGCTCGGCCTGCTGGTGATCCTCACGATGGGCCTGCTCGGCGGCCTCCTGTCGCGCGCCATCGGCTTCAACACGGGCGTGCAGTTCATGGGCTACTACACGGCGGTGCTGACGGTACCGGCAGTGATCAAGGCGTTCTCCTGATGGCTTGATGCGCTGTTCAGGGCGACGCTCCCGCCGACGGGGAGCCTTGCTCCGCGAATGTCCCCCGGGGCTTCGCCCCTCCTCCTTGATTTCGCTGCGCAAGGCACTCCATCGACGTGAGCGTGTTCAGTGCAGTCGTTGATCGGCCGCACACCACTGCCGCTTCCCGTGCCCAGGACACTGGGTGCTTCCCGCAGCGAAATTAAGGAGGAGGCCGCAGGCCGGGGGACATTCGCGGAGGGAAGTACCCGGTGGCCTGGGCACGCGCCCTGAACCAACAGCGGCCAGTCAGCGCTGCGATGCAGGCGGCTTCGGCGCCGTCTTCTTCGCCGGCTCGTCCCCGCCGAACAGCTTCTCCACCTGCTGCCCCACACGCGCCCCGATCGCCGTGCCCACCCCCGGCAGCACCGCACTGCCGACCGCCGCTCCCGCGAGCGCGCCGCCGGTCATCGACACCTCGGGCTCGGCCACGCTGCCGCCGATCTTCAGCGGCACGCCGACCACGCCGTCGACCAGGTCCACCGCCATCTCGCCCGACATCTGGCGGTTGAAGAGGCGCAGGTTGCCGCTGGCGGTGAGCACGCCCGAGCGTGCCTTGAGGTTCGTGTAGCGCATCACGATGCCGTCTTCGGTGCCCTGGGTGTCGAGCGTGCCGGTGAGTTCGTCCAGTGCCGTGGTGCCGCCGCGGCTGATGCCGACGGTGGTCACGGCCTTGGCGAGGTCGAGCCGGGTCAGCGTGGCGGGCTGCACCGAGAAGGTCGTGCGTGTGTGCAGGCCGCGCACCAGCGCGCCCACCTCGCGGGCCTCGGCCACCAGCGAGGTGTGGCCCGAGACCTTGCCCGCCACCGCCGAGCGGCGCCCGAAGGCCTGCACCAGCCCTTCGATGTCGACTTGGCGCGGGTCGAGCTCGGCCGACACGCGCAAGCCCCGCCCTTCAGGCAGCACCTCGAGCCGCGATTCACCGTTCCACGTGCCGCCCCCGGCGTCGATGCGGGTGCGCCAGCGGTCTTCCGTGCCCTCGCGGTCCAGCCGCAGGCGCACGGGCGATGCGGCGCCGGCGCGCTCCAGACGCAGGTTGCGAGGGCGCCAGTTGTCGTCGAACGTCACCTCGCCATCGTAGGCCAGCGCGATGTCGCGGCGGTCGATCCAGACCACGTCGCGCCAGCGCACGCGCTCCACCGGCACGGGCGCCAGGGTCCAGGGTGCGGGCAGCGGCACGATGCGCTCGCTTTCCTGCGGCTCGGGGCCCTTGTCCCGGAAGGCGCGCACCGAGGCGCGCGGCAGCACCAGGCTCTCGAGCGCGATCTCGTCGATGGCCACCTCGCGGCGCAGCAGCAGCGGCCACAGGTGCAGCCGCACGCTCACGCGGCGCAGGGTGATGGGCTGGGGCTGGTCGGTCGCCAGCTCGGACAGCGCCAGCACGGGCACCGGCCACAGCGACCAGTGGGCGCCGCCCACCGTCAGCTCGACGCCGTAGCGCTGCGAGAAGCCGGCGGCGATGCGGGCCGCCACCTCCTCGTCGTCGGGCAGGCGCGCGGCCACCACGAGCGCCAGCGCGCCGATGCCCAGCAGCAGCACCGCCACCGAGCCCAGGAGCCACCGCCGCACCGAAGGGAAGGTCATCGGGCCAAGGTAGCACGCAAAGGCGACTGCGGTTGTCAGCCGTCGTCGCTATAGTGCCCTCGCACCCCCTGTATCGGAGACCCCTGCATGCGTATCTGGAAGAAAGAGATCTCGGTCGAATCGCTGACCGCCAACCACGTGGGCACGGCCGTGGCCGCCCTGGGCATCGAATTCCTGGAGGTGGGCGACGACTTCATCCGCGCCCGCGTGCCGGTGGACGAGCGCACCCGCCAGCCCTACGGCATCCTGCACGGCGGTGTGTCGGTGGTACTGGCCGAGACGCTGGGCTCCTGCGGCGCGCACTACTCGGCCCCCGAGGGCGACCGCGCCGTGGGTCTGGACATCAACGCCAACCACATCCGCTCGGCCACCAGCGGCTGGGTCACCGGCACGGCGCGGCCAGTGCACCGCGGGCGCACCACGCAGGTCTGGCAGATCGACCTGACGAACGAGGCGGGCGAGCTGACCTGCGTCTCGCGCATCACCATGGCGGTGCTGCAGCCGCGCTGAGCGCGGGCGCGCCCCCGGGGCGCTTCTTCTTTTTTCTTCTCCCGCTGGTACGCCTCTTGCGGGTGGCACCCGTGTTCAGCACGGGGTGGATCGACCACAATCTCGCCCCAGGGAGCGCGTCGACCCCCCAAACACACACCAACCGAGGAGAAGAAAACACATGTTCAACTGGACTGAAAAGCCGGTGTCCACACTGGCCAACGGCGCGGTCATCGCGCCCGACGAGCGGCTGCCCTGGCTGCAGACGGGCGCCATGGGCATCCAGCACGTGATCGCCATGTTCGGCGCCACGGTGCTGGCGCCGATCCTGATGGGCTTCAACCCCAACATCGCGATCCTGATGAGCGGCATCGGCACGCTCATCTTCTACCTCGTGACAGGCGGCAAGGTGCCCAGCTACCTGGGCTCGAGCTTCGCCTTCATCGGCGTGGTGATCGCGGCCAGCGGCTACGCCGGCAAGGGGGCCAACGCCAACATCGCGGTGGCGCTGGGCGGCATCGTGGCCTGCGGGGTGGTCTACATCCTGATCGGGGCCATCGTGCAGGCCGTGGGCACGGGCTGGATCGAGCGCTTCATGCCGCCCGTGGTCACGGGCGCCGTGGTGGCAGTCATCGGGCTGAACCTGGCGGGCATTCCCATCAAGAACATGGCGGCCAGCAACTTCGACTCGTGGATGCAGGCCGTGACCTTCCTGTGCGTGGGCCTGGTGGCGGTGTTCACGCGCGGCATGGTGCAGCGCCTCTTGATCCTCATCGGCCTGATCCTGGCCACGCTGGTGTACGCCGCGCTCACCAACGGCATGGGCCTGGGCAAGCCGGTCGACCTGAGCGGCATCGCCAACGCGGCCTGGTTCGGCCTGCCGACCTTCACGGCGCCGGTGTTCACGGCCAACGCGATGCTGCTGATCGCGCCCGTGGCAATCATCCTGGTGGCGGAAAACCTCGGCCACCTGAAGGCCGTGACGGCCATGACCGGGCGCAACCTCGACCCGTACATGGGCCGCGCCTTCATCGGCGACGGCATCGCCACGGTGGTGAGCGGCGCCGCCGGCGGCACGGGCGTGACCACCTACGCCGAGAACATCGGCGTGATGGCGGCCACGCGCATCTACTCGACGGCGGTGTTCGTGGTGGCGGCCTTCATTGCGCTCATCCTGGGCTTCAGCCCCAAGTTCGGCGCGCTGATCCAGGCCATTCCGCTGCCGGTGATGGGCGGCGTGAGCATCGTGGTGTTCGGCCTGATCGCCATTGCCGGCGCCAAGATCTGGGTCGACAACAAGGTGGATTTCTCGCAGAACAAGAACCTGATCGTGGCCGCCATCACGCTGATCATCGGCACCGGCGACTTCACGCTGAAGTTCGGCGACTTCGCGCTCGGCGGCATCGGAACCGCCACTTTCGGGGCGATCATCCTTTACGCCCTGCTGGGCCGTTCGCGCAACGCCTGAGCGCAGACAAAGTGAAACCTCGTGCAATAACTGTTGTGCGGGGTCAGTGAACGCGGCGCCGGTCACCGGGCTTTGGCCGGCGCCCGTTAGACTCCAACGCTTTTCGCACCGACGTTCACACACGTTTTCCAATGGCCGATGTTTCCGCCGCTCGTACCAAGGCGGTTTTCGAATTCAAGAGCGCCACACTGCCGCTGATCGCAGTGATCCTCAAGACAGCCGACCTCGACGTGCTGGCCGAGGCGCTCGACGCCCAGTTGGCGGATTCGCCCGACTTCTTCGAGCAGGAGCCGGTGGTGATCGACCTCTCGCTGCTGCAGGAACAGGCGGCCGAGGGCGGCACCGACGCCCCCAAGATCGACTTTGCCGCCCTGCGCAGCCTGCTGGCGCGCCACCAGACCCAGCCGATCGCCGTGCGTGGCGGCAGCCCCGAGCAGCATGCCGCGGCACGTGAAGCCGGCCTGTCGGTGGCCGCCATGCCCTCGGCCCCCGCGCCCCGCCCGCCGGCCCCGCCCGCCGAGGCGCCCGCACCGTCGGAAGCCCCGCAGATCGTGCGCGAGCTGCCGGTGCCGGCCAACGGCACGCTGCTGATCGACAAGCCGCTGCGCTCGGGCCAGCAGATCTACGCGCGTGGCGGCGACGTGGTGGTGACGGCCATCGTGAGCTTCGGCGCCGAAGTCATCGCCGACGGCAACGTGCATGTGTACGCGCCGCTGCGCGGCAAGGCCATTGCCGGCGCGCGCGGGAACACCGAGGCGCGGATCTTCTCGACCTGCATGGAAGCGCAGCTGGTGGCCATTGCGGGCATCTACCGCACGAACGAAGTGCCGCTGCCCGAGCCCGTGCTGGGCAAGCCCGCCCAGGTGCGCCTGGACGGCAAAAAAATAGCGATCGACGCGATTCCCTGATGAAAAACCAGGAACGCGGCAGCGCTGAGCATCAATCGACAACTGAATCGAAACAAGAAGGAATGGCGATGGCCAAAATTGTGGTGGTGACCTCGGGCAAGGGCGGCGTCGGCAAGACGACCACGAGCGCCAGCTTCGCGTCGGGCCTTGCGCTCGCCGGCAAGAAGACGGCCGTGATCGACTTCGACGTGGGCCTGCGCAATCTCGACCTGATCATGGGCTGCGAACGCCGCGTGGTGTACGACCTCATCAACGTGATCCAGGGCGAGGCCAACCTGAGCCAGGCGCTCATCAAGGACAAGCAGTGCGACAACCTGTTCGTGCTGGCCGCCTCGCAGACGCGCGACAAGGAAGCCCTGTCGCAGGACGGCGTGGAGAAGGTGCTGACCGACCTGGCCGCCATGGACTTCGACTACATCGTCTGCGATTCCCCCGCGGGCATCGAGACCGGCGCCATGATGGCGATGCACTTCGCCGACGAGGCGCTGATCGTCACCAACCCCGAGGTCTCTTCGGTGCGCGACTCGGACCGCATCCTGGGCATGCTCAGCAGCAAGACCAAGCGCGCCAAGGACGGCGGCGAGCCGATCAAGGAGCACCTGCTGATCACCCGCTACAACCCGAACCGCGTGGCCGGCGGCCAGATGCTCTCGCTGGAAGACATCCAGGACATCCTGCGCATCAAGCTGATCGGCGTGATCCCCGAGTCGGAAAGCGTGCTGCACGCCTCCAACCAGGGCGTGCCCGCCATCCACGACAAGGACACCGACGTGGCCCAGGCGTACAGCGACGTGGTCGCGCGCTTCCTTGGCGAAGACAAGCCGATGCGCTTTGTCGAAGCCGAGAAGCCCGGCTTCTTCAAACGGATTTTCGGGAGCAAGTAGGCATGTCGTTTCTTTCGTTCCTGCTTGGTGAGAAGAAGAAGACTGCGAGCGTCGCCAAGGAGCGCCTGCAGATCATCCTCGCTCACGAGCGCTCCAGCCTCAGCGGCAAGAAGCGCCCCGATTACCTGCCCGAGCTCCAGCGCGAGCTGGTGGCGGTGATTTCCAAGTACGTGTCGATCAACGCCGACGACATCAAGGTGCACCTGGAAACCCAGGACAACCTCGAAGTGCTGGACATCAAGATCGAACTGCCCGATCCGGTTCCGGCGCGCTGAGCGCCAGAACCCCGATCAACCGGCTCACTCCGGTTGATCCGGGGCCGCAGCGGGCAGCGCCTCCAGCCGCTGCGTCCACTCACGGGCCTTGTCCTCGTCGAAGAGCGGACTTTCGCGGTCGCCGTAGAACTGCGCCGCCAGAGATTCCACGCAGGCGCGCTGGCTCTCCAGGTTCTCTTCGCAGTCATCGAGCGCGGCACCGGTGAGCAACCAGCGCTCGGCGGCTGCCGCATCTTCCGGCGCGCCCTGGCCCTGGAAACGCATCCAGCCCAGCTCGTAACAGGCCCAGCCCTGCTGGCGCTGCGTACTGTCCTCCGCCACCTTCTGCAGCGCGTAGAGGGCTTCGGCATACAAGGCCTTCACTTGCGCTTCTCCCTGGCCCTGTTCGGCCAGCGCCCCTGCGTGCCGGCACAGCGTGCGGCCGAGCTGCATCGTGGCGCTGACATCGCCGGCTTCGTGGCCGCGGCGGAAGTAGCCGATCGCACGGGCCAGGTCGGGCTCCCCCGGTTCGCCGAGCTTGTACGCCAGGCCGAGGTTGTAGAGCGCCATCGTGTTGTTCTGCTCGGCGGCCCGTTCGTAGTGCTGCATGCCGCCTTCCAGGTCGCGCTCGCCCCCCTCGCCTTCCGTCAGCATGTAGCCGAGATGGGCGTGCGTGGCGGCGTCGTCCTCGCCGCCATGGGCGATGGCGTGCAACAGCCACGCGCGCGCCAGGGCGGGTTCGGCGCCGAGGCCGGCCGTGTCCCAGCGCAGCATCTTCGAGAGCTCGCACATCGCCACGGGCAGGCCCTCGGGTGACGCGGTTGCGGGCGCGTCGCCGGGCGCGCGCACGCCGGCGGCGTGCGCCATCCAGCGCAGGGCTTCGCGCGGGTCGGCCTCGATGCCCTCGCCGTCACGCAGATGGCAGGCCAGCTCGTAGGCGGCCCGCAGGTCGCCGGCGGCATGGCGCGCGGCCATGTGCTCGGCGTGCGCCTGCTCGCGGCCGTCGGCATGCAGCCAGACGTACAGGCCGGTGTCGTTGCGCGCCGCCTGCACCGGCTCGCCCGCGCTCCAGCGCTTGCGCAGGTCCGAGCGGACCACCGTGACCATCCAGCCATCGGTGACCGACACCGCTGCAGAGATCCACGGGTAGGCCTGCGGATGCAGCACGGTGCCATCGGCGCGCAGCACGCCCACGGCGAGTTGCCCCTTCTCGACCTTCGCGGCGCGCGGCACCGGATCGGCGACCAGCCAGCCGAAGTCCTGCGTGCCCCAGGCCAGCGGCTGGAGCGTGCGGTGCCGGCACGGCACCAGCTCGCGGCCGGCGGCCACGTCGTAGATGCCGCGCAGCCACGGCGCGTTCTTCGCCGTGCGCCCGCCCTTGGACGCCACGCGCACCAGGTCGCGCCGGACCATGGCGTGCGCGCGCTCTTCGCCAGTCAGCGGCTCCAGGGTTTCGAAGCGGCCGTAGTCGAAGGGCACGAGCACGCGGCCCTGGCCATCGACGAGGCCGCACAGGCCGTCGGCGCGTTCCACGGCGAAGCGCTTCGGCCGAGCCTGGGTGCCGCGTTCATTCGACGGATCGTTGTCTTCGGTCGTCAGGATCTCGATGGGGTATTCCTCGAGCAGGTCGACCTGTTCGTAGACCGGCTCGATCGCGACGCGGCCTTGCGCATCCAGCAGCCCGCTCTTGCCGTCGCGCTTGGCGTCGAAGCCCTCCCAGTCGTGGCGCCACTGCAGGCTTTCGAAATCCGGCGGCACGGCCCATTCGCCGTCCGCGCCCACCAGCCCCCAACCGCCCTCGTCACTCCGCGCGGGCGCGAGGCCGAAAGGCGTGAAGTCTTCGGCTTCTTCGAACCGGGGCGAAATCGCCCATTGGCCCTGCAGGTCGATGTACCCGATGCGCTCGCCCACGCGGGCGCGCACCCGGCCTTCGACAAAGCTCCAGACCTCATCGACCGAGGGCGCGAGCAGCCAGCTGCCGTCGGTGCGCAGCAGGCCGACGTGGTCGCCGACCAGCGCCGTGGCGATGTCGTCCTCGAAGGCCCAGACCTCGTCGAGCTGCGGTTCGAGCAGCACGCGCGGCGCTTCGGCGTCGGCGAGCAGCAGGCCGGATTGCTCACCTTGCGAGACCCAGAGCAGGCGTGGGTCGCTCCCACCAGCGTAGCGGATGTCGTCCCACGCGGGCTCGACCACGGTGGTGCGATGGCTGGCGCCCTCGTCGTCGTACACCAGGCGCATCACGCCCCAGCGGCCGTCGACCTCGAAGCGCCAGAGGTCGCCGCCCAGGTGGTTGTCGTAGTCCGGACGCTCGTCGTCGTCCTCGTCTTCTTCGGGCTCGAAGTCGGCAAAGCGCTCGTCGCGCGGCTCTTCGTAGCCGTCAAAGTAGGGATGCGATAGGCTGCCGAAGCCGAACTGCCAGGCCCAGGCCTCCCAGTCGGCAAAGCGTTGGATGCCCAGCGCCGCATCCACGCCCGGGTGGTTGCCGCTGTCGATGCAGCGGCGCACCTCGGCCCAGAGTTCATTGCACTCGCGACGGTTGCGTTCGATGAAGCCTTCGCCGTCGGCATCGCCGCCCAGCCAGGACAACTCGTCGAGGTTCGCCGAGAAGCGCGGAGCGCTGCCCTCCGGCGTGTCGCCGATCAGCTCGGCCAGGTGCAGCGCCACGGCCTCGAACTGCAGCGCGATCTGCGGCAGCGTGTGCAGCATCGGGTGCCGCTCGACAAAGGCGTGCAGCTGCCGGATGCGCGCGAGCGCGGCATGCGCGTCGCTGGCGAGGTTGTCGGTGCCCGCATCGCCGAAGACGCGCTGGTGGTCGATGGCGTCGCCGGCCGCGCCATCGGCCAGCAGGAGCTGCCAGAGCACGGGGAAGTTGTTGTTGGCTTCGGCGATTTCGTCGGCCGATGCTTCTTCGGTGTCAGGAAGACTGTGTTCGAGATAGAGCCAGGAACGATTGCCCATGTGTGGTCGGTGCGTGTGTCGTCCATGGCGAAGGCCATGGGTGGTGGCGCCCAGTTTAGGGGCGCCGTTTCACGCGCACGTGACCGCCGCCCCGCTACGCCAGGAACTGCGTGACCTGCGCGAGCACGGCCTGCTCCTTGAGGATGCGGCGATGGCCCCAGCCCTGCGTGGGAAAGAGCCGCGCGCCGGCGATCGCGTCGCGAAAGGCCTCGGCGTCGGCGAAGCGGTTCACGCGGTCGTCGCGGTCATGCACGATGAGCGTGGGCTGCGCGATGCGCGGGCCCACGGCGGCGGGCTCCAGCTGCTGCATCAGGATGCCCTCGCGCGCCTCGATCAGGCGCTGCATGCCCGCGCGCGTGCGCTCGCTGAGGCCGAACACCTGCGCGAAGTAACGCGTGTACTCGCGCGGCGACGCGGGCGGTGCCAGCAGCACCAGCCGCTGCGCCGGCAGCCCGCGCCCCGCCGCATAGGCCAGCGCATTGGCCCCCAGCGAATGCGCGACCGCCGCGCGCAGCACGTGCCCGTCGGCGCCGAGCCGCGCCGCCACGTAGTCGATGGCGCGCGCGAACTGCGGCAGGTTGCTGGCCGTGCCCGCGCTGCGGCCATGGGCCGGCATCTCCAGCAGCACGGGCCGCAGGCCTTGCGCAGCGATGGCCTGCGCCAGCGGCAGCATCTGGCCCGCGTGGCCACCCCAGCCGTGCACCAGCAGCACGACCGGCGCCGACTCGGCGCCCGAGTCCTGCGCGGCGAGGTGGTAGATGCCAAGGTTCGCGTCCTCGAAGGACCAGGCCTCGCGGCGCCAGTCGGCACCGGGCTGCTGGCCGCGGTACAGCCATTTGGGCGGCAGCGGCGTGCCGAACACGCGGTAGGCCGCGCGTACGCCAAGTGCGGGCCACAGGCGCTGCGAGGCGCCCAGGCCGAAGCGCATCGCGCGCATCAGCGGGCTGGCGCTGTAGTAGCCCACGGGGGCGGTGGTGTGGGTGGTGGTGGTCATGGGGAAGGCTTTCTTTCAGGGGCTCAGTACCAGACCCAGTCCTGGTTGCTGCGCGGCAGGCTGCGCAGCGTGTCCTGCACGCCGCGCACACCGAGGAGCACCGCGTAAGCGGCGAGAAAGAGGGCAATGATCAGCATGGTGCTTCTCCTTTTTTATCGCACGGTGGTGCGAAATTGAGACAAACGAAGAGGCGGTGGCCGTCGTCTGCGGGTGCGCCTCAGGCGCGGTAGCTGGAAAGAAGGCGCTGCCAGGTCTGGCCCGCGCGCTCGGCCGCATGCCCGTCGCGCAGGAAGCGCGCATCGTGCAGCTGGTTCATCATGATCCCGTTGATCTCGCTCACGAGCTGGGCCGGATCGGTGTCGGCCTGGAGCTCGCCGGTCTCGACCGCCTGCAGCACCGTGCGGCGCAGCGCGGCACGCCAGCGCGTGATCTCGTCGAACAGCAGGTCGCGCAGCTCGCCTTCGCGGTCGTCGAACTCGAAGGCGCCGGCCACGTAGAGGCAACCGTTCTGTGCTTCGACGTCGCGCGTGCGGGCGATCCAGCGCGCGACGATGTCGTTCAGGCGGGGCAGGCCCTTGGGCTTCTGCATGGCGGGCACGAACACCTCGGCCAGGAAGCCGCGGCCGTATTCCTCGATGACGGCCTTCTGCAGCGCCTCGCGCGACCCCACGCGCGAGAACACACCGCTCTTGGACAGCCCCAGGCGGCTTGCCACGGCCTGCAGCGAAATGGCTTCCAGCCCCTCGGCCAGCGCGAGGTGCATCGCCGCGCCGACGATGGCGGCACGGGTGAGTTCGCTTTTCTGGGTCTTGGCGTCCATGCGGCGAACTTTAGCACAGTCGTGCGAAATATCAATCTCCCCACGCAGAAGGGCTTCATAGATGTTTTGCTCATGTGGAACCAACAAACGCATCGTTCCCTGCATAAGCCCTTCTGCCGAGAATCGCCGGTCGGCCCCGACCCGGGGTCCGGACCTCTTTTCACCTCCTGCGCGCCCGATGAACTTTCAACAACTGCGCTCGGTACGCGAGGCCGTTCGTTGCGGCTTCAACCTGACCGAGGTCGCCCACACCCTTCACACCTCGCAGCCCGGCGTGAGCCGGCAGATCCGCGAACTCGAGGAAGAACTCGGCATCGAGCTCTTCGTGCGCGCCGGCAAGCGGCTCACGGGCCTCACCGAGCCCGGCGGGCACGTGCTGCCGATCATCGAACGCATGCTGATGGAAAGCAGCAACCTCAAGCACGCGGGCCAGGAGTTCGTGGCGCAGCAAAGCGGCCTGCTCTCGGTGGCGGCCACGCACTCGCAGGCGCGCTATGCGATGCCGGTGGCGGTGCAGGAATTTCGCGCGCAGTTCCCGAACGTGAAACTGCACCTGCACCAGGGCTCGCCCAAGCAGATCGCGCAGATGCTGCTCGACGGCGAGGCCGACGTGGGCATCGCCACCGAGGCGCTGGGCGACTACCCGCAGCTGGTCGCCCTGCCCTGCTACCGCTGGACGCACTCGGTGATCGTGCCGCCCGGCCATCCGCTGCTCGACGCGCCGCTCACGCTCGAGGCGCTCACGCAGCACCCGCTGATCACCTACGACACCGGCTTCACCGGCCGCTCGCGCATCGACGAGGCTTTTGAACAGCGCGGCCTGCAGCCCAACATCGTGCTGGCCGCGATGGACGCCGACGTCATCAAGACCTACGTGCAGCTGGGCCTGGGCGTGGGCATCGTCGCCGGCGTGGCCTACGAGGCCGAGCGCGACACGCAGCTGCGCGCGCTCGATGCGGGGCGACTGTTCGGCATCAACCTCACCAAGCTCGCGGTTCGGCGCGGCACCTACCTGCGCAAATATGTCTACGCGTTCATCGAGTCGTTTGCGCCGACATTGACGCGCGCGATTGTCGAGAAGGCCTTGGGCGACGAGGTCAAGGTGTCTCACTACGAGATTTAGCTCAAGCGCAACGAAATCGACACTTCCGGCTCCAGGGTTGAAAAGAATGCGCGCAGCTTCACACAAGCGGCGTACATTCGGGTTAATTCCTTGGCTTCCGGAACGGATCAGCAATGGCATCGACTTCGCAGCAGCAGCAGCAACTACAGGCCACCCGGGCCGCCCAAAAGGCGGCCGATGCAGCGGAGAAGCGCGAACGCCTGAAACGTGCCCTGCCCGCCACGGTCGAGCTGCTGCAAAGCCGCCAGGCCGATCGCATCGACGATCGCGACATCGACGCCTACGTCGATCTCAACTGGCTCGAATGGCATGGCGGCGGTTTGCGCCTCACCATCACCGGGCGCAACGTGTGCGCCCAATCGGCCGCCACCGCGGTGGCCTGACAAGCCCCTCCCCCAGTTCCCCAAAGAAAAACCGCCACAGTCTCCTGTGGCGGTTTTTGCATGTGCGCGGTGCGAGCGCAGTGCGAAGGCTTACTGACCCGCGATGATCTGCGCGATGAGGCCGGTGGCAATGGCCGCGAGCACGTAGTCGCCACCCACGCCCACCCACTGGTAGCCGCGCGGCGGCTGCTGCAGGCGGTAGGCGCGCCAGTCGTTCACCACGTAGTTGCGGCCCCGGTACTCGGTCGGCACGCGGCCACCACGGCGCCACTCGCTGTGCGGCTGCGGGAAGCCCCGGCGGTCGAACTGGCGGCCGTCGCGGAAGTCCTGGTCGCCGCGGTAGCCGGCGTGAGGGCCGCGATGCCCGCGATGGTCGTCGCGCTGGTCATAACGACCGCCGCCAGGACGGTGGTCATCGCGCTGCTCGTAGCGGCCGCCGCCCGGGCGGTGGTCGTCGCCCCGGCGATCTTGCGCCAGCGCGCTGCCTGCCGCCAGGGACATTGCGAGCGCCGCAACGGCGGCAGTGGTCAGGCGCTTGGTACGGAAGATCATCTGGAACTCCTTTTGTGTGTCTGTGATGACGCCTCCATTCTGTGCAGCGCGTGTGTCTGCTTCGGGTGCGTCAGGTCACCGTCAGATGAAATCCGGTAAGCGCAGGTATCTCCACGGCGTGTTGTCCTGCACGCGCGTGACGTACTTCACGCGGGCGCGTAGCGATTCACCACCATGCCGCAGTCGTAGGCCCTCGATCCGAGCAGGCGCAGCGCGTGGCCATGGCGCGTGTCGTGGAACACCGAGCGGCCCGCGCCGACGGCCGTGGGGTTCACGAAGAACTGGAACTCGTCGACCAGCCCTGCCGACGTGAGCGACGACGCAAAGCCGACACCGCCGATGGTCAAGATGTCTTTGCCCGGCTGGCGCTTGAGAGCATTCACTTCGTCGGCCATGGCACCGCGTGCGATGTCGGTGCGCTCCCAGCGCGAGGCCTGCAGCTTGTTCGTGAGCACGACCTTGCGCGCTTCGACGATCCGCTGGGCAAAGGCGTAGTCGGGGTTCGCCGGAAAGCGCGTCGCCGCGCGGCCCCAGTGATCGAGATAGCCCTCCTCGATGATCTTGCGGCTCAGCAGGAGCGTGTCGACACCCGCAAACACGGCGTTGAAGTCACGCCTGAGCGCCGCATCCCAGCGCCACCGGTCGCCCCATCCCCACAGCTGCCAGTCGAGGTCGCCGTTGGCCGGCGACACGAACCCGTCGACCGACATCTGCATTTGCACGATGAGCTTTCGCATCGGAGTCTCCTTCAGGTCGCTTGCGCAAACCGATCTCGAAATGCAAGCAGTTTCAGTATTCTCAAACCGATGCGAAAATGCAAGCAGTTTCTCGAACCGGCGGAATCCCGATGGCCATCCAGCAGAAGTCCCTGTGCCCGATCAACCTCGCGCTCGAAGTCGTCGGCGACCGCTGGAGCCTGCTGATCGTTCGCGACCTGATGTTTGCGGACAAGCGTCACTTCCGCGAGTTCCTGCAGTCCGAGGAAGGCATCTCCTCGAACATCCTCACGGAGCGGCTGAACACGCTGGTCGAACACGGCGTGCTCAGCAAGACCGACGACCCCACGCACAAGCAGAAGGCGCTCTACAGCCTCACGCCCGTGGGCATCGACCTGTTGCCGGTGATCACGCAGCTCGGCATCTGGGGGCGCAAGCACCGGCCGGTGACGGCCGAGAGCGGCGCGCCCGCGGCCGCGCTGGAAAAGGGCGGGCCGGCGCTGCAGAAGAAGATGCGGGCCGCGCTGCGCAAGGCGCACCTGGGCGGCCGCTAGGGCTGCGCCCTACCCGCCCACCGTGCTGTTCGCCGCGTCGGCGCGCACGCGGCCCTGTGCCTCCAGCGCATCCACCGGCGGCAGGTCGAGTTCGATCCACGCGCCGTGCGCGCGTGCGAGGTCGAAGGTGCCGGTCGATTGCGGCCGGTCGGTGTGCAGCACCAGCGCGTAAGGGCCCTCGCCGCGCACCGCGAGGCGCTGTGCGAGCGCGTCGCCGCCCAGCTCCGCCGCCGGGGCACGGTCGCGCGGTGACGACAGCACAAGCACGCTGCTGCCCAGGGCGATCACCGCCACGCGCACCTGGCTGGCAGGCACGGCCACGGGTTCGCCGATGTGCGTGCTCGTGTCGTCGGAGACCGTGCCCAGCAAGGCGCGGTAGCGCGCCAGCGTGGCGTCGAGGTCGCGCACGGCGATGGCCAGGCTGGCCACGCCGAGCACGCCGTTGGGATGCACGCGCGCGGCGCCCTCGGGCACGCGCAGGGCGCGCCGCGTGAGGTCGCCGCACAGGAACGGCAGGTCGGCCGACGGGGCGCGCGCAGTCTGCCAGCGCAGGTGTTCGCCGTCGGGGCGCACGCGCCCGCCGTCGAGCGGGCCTTCGAGCACGAGGCCGCGTGCCTTCGCATCGGCCACGGTGACGGCGGTGTCGCGCGGCAGCAAGGCGAAATCGACGATGCCTTCGCCGTGCCGCTGCAGCAGCTGCCACCAGCGCTCGGCGGGCGCCGGTTCGCGCCATGCAATGAGTTCGAAGTAGCTGCCGTCGCTGAACACGACGAGCGCGTTGTGCGTGCTGCGGCCCGGATGGTCGCCGCCGCGCAGCACATGGAAGCCGAGCGCGGCGTAGTCGGCGATGGCGCGTTCGAGGTCGTGCACGGCGATCACGACGTGGTCGAGGGTCAGGGGCATGGTGAAGGTCTTCCTCGCGGCAAAAAGGGGTCGTCGTGGTCAGGAGGCGGTGCGGGCAGCGCCCTCGCCGCCCAGGTAGGCATCGCGGATGCGCGCGTCGGCCAGCAGTGCGCGGGCCGGGCCCGAGAGCACGATGCGGCCCGTCTGCAGCACGTAACCGTGGTGCGCGATCTGCAGCGCGAGGCTGGCGTTCTGCTCGACCATGAAGACCGAGACGCCCTGCGCGTTGATGCGCGCGATGAGCTCGAGCACCTTGTCGACGTACAGCGGCGACAGGCCCATGGTGGGCTCGTCCATGCACAGCAGCTGCGGCCGGCCCATGAGCGCGCGCGCCATGGCCACCATCTGCTGCTCGCCGCCCGAGAGCGTGCCGGCCAGGAAGCCCAGGCGCTGCGCCACGCGCGGGAACAGTTCGAGCATGCGCTCGAGGTCGTAGGCCACGGCCGCGCGGTCGCGGCGTGCGTAGGCGCCCATGAGCAGGTTCTCGCGCACGGTCATCGCGGGGAACAGGCGCCGTGCCTCGGGCACCGAGCCGATGCCCTTGCGGATGATCTGCGGCGTGCTCAGGCCCAGCGTCGATTCGCCGTTGAAGCGGACCTCGCCCGAGCGCGGCTTGAGCAGCCCGAGCACGATCTTCATCGTGGTCGACTTGCCACTCGCGTTGCCGCCGAGCAGGCTGACGATCTGGCCCTTGCGCACTTCGATGTCGAGATCGAAGTGCGCCTGCACGGGGCCGTAGAAGCTGTTGACTTTCTTGAGCTGGAGCAGGGGCGCAACCGCACTCGCCGGCGCCTGCGTGAGGGCGCGTTCAGGCAGATCGTCGTTTCTCCCCTCTCCCCAGAGGGACGAGGGAGACAGGCCGGTGCGGGCAACGGTGGCGATCATGCGGGCACCGCTTCTTCCTGCGCTGCGCCGACCTGGCGATGGCCGAGGTAGGCCTCGATCACCGCGGGGTCGTTGCGCACTGCGTCCGGCAGGCCTTCGGCGATCTTGCGGCCGTCGTCGAGCACGGCCACGCGGTCGGACAGCTGCATCACGAGGTCGAGCTTGTGCTCGATCAGCAGGATGGTCTGGCCGCGCGCCTTGAGGCCGCGAATGATCTCCAGCATCTCGGCGGTCTCGCTCTCGTTCATGCCGGCCGTGGGCTCGTCGAGCAGCAGCAGGCGCGGCCGCAGCGCGAGCGCGCGCGCGATCTCCACGCGGCGGCGGTTGGCGTACGAGAGGCTGTAGGCCGGATGGTCGGTGCGCGGCGTGAGGCGTTCGCCGAAGAGCGCGATGATCTCGCGCGCCTCGTCGCGCAGCGCTTCTTCCTCGCGTCGCACGGCACTCGGTTGCACCAGCGCAAGCGCCAGCTCGGCCAGCGCCCCGAGGCCCGGCACGCCGCCCACGCGCGGTTTCACGGCGCGCAGCCGCGTGTGCGCGCCGACCAGCACGTTGTCGAGCACCGAGAGGTTCGCGAACACGCGCCCGTGCTGGAAGGTACGTGCCAGGCCGCGCTGTGCGAGCTCTTGCGCGGGCAGGCCGGTGATGTCTTGGCCGTCGAAGCGCACCTGCCCGGCATCGGGCTTGTCGAGGCCGGTGACGAGGTTGAACAGCGTGGTCTTGCCGGCACCGTTCGGGCCGATCACGCTCAGCAGTTCGCCCTCGCCCACCTGCAGGTCGACGGCGTTGACGGCCGTGAGCCCGCCGAAGCGGCGCACGAGGCCGCGGACCTCAAGCAGCGACGGCATCGGCGACCTTCGCCTTCGAGTTCACGAGCTTCACCTCGGCGCGAATGGCCTGCGGGTTGCGCAGCAGATTGAGGATGGGGCAGTTGCGCTCCACCGCCTCGAACAGCGCATCGATCTCCTCGCGGCTGGCGGGCGAATCGATGTGCACGGTGTAGCCGATCTCGTGCGGCCAGATCGGCGTCTGCTCGTGACCCGGCTTGCCGCCGCGCGGATCGATGACGCCGGTCACCTCGACCTCAAGGCTTTCGAGCGGCACCTGGCGCTCGGCCGCCTGGATCAGGAAGATGTGCGTCACGCAGGTGCCGAGAACGCCCAGCTGCAGCTCGGGCGAACTCGGGCCGAGGTTGTAGCCCGCGAAATCGGGCGGGCTGTCGCTGATGACCTGGTGCTCGCGGATGCGCAGGCGGCGCACGCCGCTGCGGCCTTCGGCGCGCACGCTGGCCTTGAGCTGCGAGGGCTGTGCGGTGCCGGCCGCGACGGCGGCGTTGCGGGCCAGCACGGCGGCGCGTTTCTCGGCGAGGTAGTCGTTGAGGTGGCTCATGGTGTGTGGTTCTTTCAGACGGTGCCGAGCAGGCCTTGGGGACGAAAGCGGATCAACAGAAGCAGTGCCACGCCGTAGATCAGCATGCGGTACTCGGCCGTCACGCGGAACAGCTCGGGCAGGCTCACGAGCGCGACCGCGCCCAGCAGTGCGCCGCTGATGTTCCCGAGCCCGCCGAGGATCACCATCGTGAGCGCGAGGATCGAGATCTGCGAGCCGAAGGTCTCGTGGTTGATGTACGAGTACATGTGCGCGGTGAAGGCCCCGCTCACGCCGGCCGCGAAGCCGCCGAAGCCGAAGGCCAGCGCCTTGTAGCGGTCGGGGCTCACGCCGTAGGCGCGCGCGGCCACCTCGTCTTCGCGCACCGCGCGGAAGGTGCGGCCCAGGTGCGAGCGCAAGAGGCGCCACTGCAGCAGGGCCAGCAGCACCAGCGCACCGAACGAGGCCCAGTAGATCGCCTCGTTCGACGACGCATCGCGACCGAACAGCGAGAGCGGCGGAATGCCCGAGACGCCGATGGGCCCGCGCGTGAGGCTTTCCCAGTTGAGGATGGTGAGCGCCACGATCTCGCCGATGCCCAGCGTGGCGATCGACACGTAGTGCCCGCGCAGCCGGAAGGCCGGGAAGATCAACGCGGTGCCGATCAGCGACGTGAGCACGCCCGCGACCACGATGCCCGTGCCCACGGGCAGGTGCAGGTCGAGCACCAGCAGCGACGAGGCGTATGCGCCGATGGCCAGCAGCCCCGCATGGCCCAGCGAGATCTGGCCGATGGTGCCGGCCACCAGCGTGAGGCTCAGCGCGAGCGCACCGTAGAGCCACGCGTTGGTGAGCGTCTGCAGCACGTAGGGCGACGGATCGAACAGCGGCAGCAGCACGGCCGCGGCGAACAGCGCGAGCAACAGGCGCGGTGGCACGCGCCACGGCTTGCTCGGCGCGATGAAGGTGCCGGTGAGTGGTTCGGGCGGCAGCGCGCGCTGGCGGCCGAAGAGGCCGTTGGGCTTCCACACCAGGATGACCAGCAGCAGCGCGAAGGCAAACAGGTTGCGGTACGGCGTGCCGAGGATCGCCACGCCATAGCTTTCGATGAGCCCCAGCAGCAGGCTGCCGACGATGGCGCCCGGCACGTTGCCCACGCCGCCGACCACGGTGGCCACCACGCCCTTGAGCGTGGCCTGGAAGCTCATCGCCGGGCTGATGTTGTTGTAGTACATGCCCACCAGCAGGCCCGAGAGCCCGCCCAGCGCGGCGGCGATGGCGAACACGGTCTGGTTCACGCGGTTGACGTCCACGCCCATCTGCTGCGCGGCGTCGCGGTCTTGCGCGGTGGCATGCACGGCCCAGCCCAGCTTCGTGAAACGCAGGAAGCCGAACAGCACGGCCGCGCTGGTGATTCCGATGCCCGCGATCAAGAGGTCGAGCGCGCCGATGGTGCCGGTGCCGATCTGCAGGCGCCAGTCGGGCAGCTGCGTGGGCAGCGCGCGCGGGTCGGGGCTGAACACCAGCTGCACGAGGATGTCGAGCACGAAGCTGATGCCGATGGTGGCCAGCAGCGGCGCGATGCGCGCGGCGCCCTGCAGCGGCCGCAGCCCCACGCGCTCGATGAGCATGCCGAGTGCGCCCGAGCCGATCACCACCAGCGCGATGGTCACGGGCAGCGGCGTGTGCAGGTAGGTGATGCTCGCCCAGCCGATGTACGCGCCCACGGTGTAGACCGAGCCGTGCGCGAAGTTGATGAGGTGCGAGACGCCGAAGATCAGCGCGAGCCCGACCGCCAGCAACGCATAGATGTTGCCGATGATCAGGCCGTTGACCGTGTGGTCGAAGAAGGAGGTGAAGCTCAT
This sequence comes from Variovorax sp. GW821-FHT06D12, assembly GCF_059419205.1. NCBI lineage: Bacteria > Pseudomonadati > Pseudomonadota > Betaproteobacteria > Burkholderiales > Comamonadaceae > Variovorax > Variovorax sp. GW821-FHT06D12. The sequence continues at coordinate 130,164 of NZ_JBWKRI010000006.1, forward strand.
CTACTTGGCCGATGCCAGCGCCGCCGCCTTCTCGTCGATCTGCGCCCACTTGCCGTCCTTCACCACCAGGTTGACGCTCTTCACGCCGATCACGCGGCGCGTCTGCGCATCGAAGGTGGCCTTGCCGAAGATGACGCTGGGCACGTCCTTGATCTTGTAGAACGCATCGCGCACGGCCTTGCGGTCGGCCTTGGGGCCCGCTTCGCGCAGCGCGGCGGCGGCGTACACCACGGCGTCGTAGGCATAGGCGTTGAAGGCGTCGGGCTCCTTGCTGTACTTGGCACGGAAGCTCTTCACGAAGGCCTGCACTTCGGTGCGTGGCTCCTCGGGGAAGAAGGCGGTGTTGGTGTGGATGCCGTTCACGGCCGCGCCGCCGAGTTCGATGAACTTGGGCGAGTAGACCGAGCCCACCGCGGCGATGGGCTGCTTCAGGCCCACGCTGCGCACCTGGCCGGCGATGAGCGCGCCGTCGGGGTAGTACGAGATGAGCACCACACCGTCGGGGTTGGCGTCGCGCACGCGCACCAGGGTCGAGCGGAAGTCTTTCTCGTCGGGCTGGTAGCCCTCGGCAATGGCGAGCTGCGCGCCGCGCTCCTGCGCGGCCTTCACGAGCACGTCCTTGCTGGTGCGGCCCCAGTCGGTGTTCAGGAAGAGCACGGCGATGCGCTTGAAGCCCAGCGTCTTCACGGCGAGGTCGGCCAGCAGCGGCTGCGCGTCGGCCTGGCTGATCGAGGGGCTCCAGATGTAGTCGCCGCCCTTGGTGAAGTCGGGGTGCGAGTTGGTGAAGCCCAGCTGCACGAGGCCCGCGCGCTGGTAGATGGGCGAGGCGGCCATCGAGGCGGGGCTGGAGAAGTCGCCCAGTTCGATGAGCACGCGCTTGTCGTTCACGAGCTTCTGCGCAATGGCGACGGACTGGCGCGGGTCGCTCTGGCTGTCCTCGAAGTTGTAGGCCAGCGGCCGGCCGTGGATGCCGCCCTGCGCATTGATGTGCTCCAGCGCGAGGTCGAAGCCGGCCTTCCACTGCGCGCCGTACTGCGCGTTCTGTCCGGTGAGCGGACCGCTCACGCCGAACCACACGGGCTCGCCGCTGGCGGGTGCGGCCCAGGCCGCGAGCGGCGCGGTGAGCAAGGCGGCGGACAGTGCGACCGCATGGCGCAGGAAACGATGGCGGGTGTACAGCGGCGGCAGCATGGCGTCGGACCTCGGTGGCAGTGAAAGGATGTGCAGGGCCGCGATTCTTCGCCGCTGTCCCGGCGCCGGGAAGGAACGAAAACGGAGAGGCTTATGCGCTTTCCGAGCAAGCGAAGGGGCAAGCGCCAACGGCCGCGCGGCCTCGTTTAAGCTGCGCGCCACATGAAGCGACGCCACCTCCTCCAGATGCTCGCCGGCGTGCCGGCCACCGCCCTGCTGCTCTCGGCATGCGGCAAACGAAAGGCCTCAGCCAATGCGCTGAAGCCCGATGCCCGCGTGCTGGCGCTGGGCGACAGCCTGACCTTCGGCTACGGGGCGTCGCCCGAGACGGCGTGGCCCGCGAAGCTGGGCGAGCTCACGGGCTGGCAGGTCGAGAACGCGGGGGTCAACGGCGACACCTCGGCGGGTGCGCTGGAGCGCCTGCCCGCGCTGCTGTCCGCCGGCAGCTACGACGCGATCCTGATCGGCATCGGCGGCAACGACATGCTGCGCGGCGTGTCGCCCGCCAGCACGCGCGAGAACCTTGCAGCGTTGATCGAGCAGGCGCGCGCGCACACCTCGCACGTGGCGGTGCTGGCCACGCCGGCGCCCGATGCGATGCGCGCGGTGGTCGGCTCGCTCAGCGATGCGCCGTTCTACGAAGAGGTCGCGAAGTCGGGGCAGGCGTTGCTGGTCGCCGGTGTGTATTCGAGCGTGCTGTCGGACGCGGCCCTGCGCTCGGACCGCATCCACGCGAACGCGAAGGGCTACGCCCAGGTGGCGCAGCAACTCGCCGCGCAGCTCAAGACTGCGGGCTGGCGCTGAGGCCTGTGGCGCGGTCGTCGGCGCGCATCGGTGTGCGTGCGGTCGCGCCGCGCACCGGCAGGCTCTCGAGCACGCCGAACAGCAGTTCCATCGCGGTGAAGCCGAGGATGATCAGGCTGGCGCCCTGCGTCACGGCGTAGATCTGCCAGGTGGCGAACAGGAAGCGCGCCACGGCGTCGTAGCGGCCATAGCGCAGGCGCGGATCGCGGATGCGCAGCACGGCCCAGACGGTGACCACGGAGCCGAGCAGGTTGGCCATCAGCATGTGCACGGGGTCAAAGGCCGGGAAGCTGCCCGGCAGCTGCAGCGTCTGGATGGTCCACAGCAGCAGGGTGTGCACGGCGGCGAAGGTCCATGGCGTGGCGAAGCCGATGGTCACCACGAGGTCGTACCAGGCGCTGGCGCGGACGATGCGTTGGTAGGTGGGAAGCGCGATCATGAAGAAGAGCCCTGCAGGGAGTGAAGAAGCCCCGGAAGCTAAAGCCTCGGGTACGCTCCAGGGTCAAGCACATTCTTCGGCGAAGGAACCACGACCATGCAGATCGGCCAGCTGGCTTCGGCGACGGGCTTGAGCCGCGACACGCTGCGTTTCTACGAAGAGCGCGGCCTGATCCGCGCGCAACGCGGCAGCAACGGCTACCGGGTCTATGCGAAGGAAACCGTGCAGATGGTGGGCTACATCCGCACCGCGCAGAAGCTCGGCTTCAGCCTCCACGAGATCGGCGACAACCTGCCCGCGGTGTGGGAATCGGCCGCGCCTGACCAAGCCATTGCGGCGCTGCTGGCCGACAAGGTCGCGGTCATCGACCAGAAGATCGCCGAGCTGAACGCACTGCGGCAAGACCTGCTGGCACGCGTGCCCGCCGGCTGCCCGATGGCTCAGGCGGCCTGCGCGCGCAACAGGTCGACGTAGGCGCCCTGCACCAGCTGGCTCTCGGCCACGCCGAGTCGGGCCATGAGCGCATGGGCTTCGGCCACGCCGACGTCGGCGGGCTCACCGTCCTGCAGCACCACTTCGAGTTCGAGGAATTCACCGAGCCCTTCGACGCGGTCGAGGTGCACGCGCGTGCGGCCCACGAGGAACAGGCGGCGCTGCTTGCGCACGCGGCCGGCCTGGCCCCAGGCGAGCGTGAGCGATTCGCGCAACGCGTCGGGCGTGGTAACGGGCGTGATCAGGTAGAACGATTCCTTCGGACCGGTGCTGTCGGCACGGCGGTAGAAGATGAGTTCGGCGCGGTCGGGGGCGAAGGTGCGCAGCTTGAGGCGGTCGGCGCTGTGCTCGCAGCGGAAGAAGGTGTCGTCTTGCGCGATCTCGACGGGGCCCTGGTCGGCGAGCGTTGCGGCGGTTTCTGCGATGCGGTCTACGCTGTCGATGCGGGCCTTGATCTCTATGTTTCTTGCCATGTCTGTGGGCTTTCCTTTCGGTGGGTTCGGGGCGCGTGCACAGGCCACCGGGTACTTCCCTCCGCGAATGTCCCCCGGGCTTCGCCCTCCTCCTTGATTTCGCTGCGGGAAGCACCCAGTGTCCTGCGCACGATGGGCGCGGTCGTCGTGCGGCCGATCAACGACCGCACCGCCCAACGCTCACGCCGATGCGGTGCCTTGCGCAGCGAAATCAAGGAGGAGGCCGCAGGCCGGGGGACATTCGCGGAGCAAGGTACCGCGTCGGCGTGAGCATCGCCCTGAACGAACAGCAGCAACGAATCAAGGCGCGTTGCCCTGCGGCCCCACAGGCGGTGGCGCCGCGCGCCCACTCGAGCCCGGTGCCAGCTTGCGTCCGAAGGACTCGCCCACGTTGCGCACGGGCCGGCTGGCTTTTTCCGACACGTTGCTCACACCGCGCCGCGTGGCCGCATCGGCGCGGTTGACGCCGCGGCCGGCAGCGTTGGTGCCGCGCTGCACGCTGCCCACGACCTTGCCGCTGCGCGAGGGCGACTTGATCGTGTGGGCGCGTTCGGCCTGGGGCGGGTTGTCGGCGCTCTGCGCCTGCGCGGTGACGGGCAGCCAGAGCGCAGCGGCGATGGCGGCGAGCGATGCGGTGGTGATGTGAAGCTTCTTCATGGCGTCGTCCCCTGGGAGTGGTCTTCGGATTCGGCGGCGGCCGCGCGGGCCATGCGTTCGCTCTTCCAGTACACGTCGTCGCCGCCGTTCATGCGGTTGAGCACGCGTGCGAGCACGAAGAGCAGATCGCTGAGCCGGTTGAGGTACTGGCGCGGCGCGTCGTTGAGTTCGGTGGTGGCGCCCAGCGACACCACGGCGCGCTCGGCACGCCGCGCCACGGTGCGGCACACGTGCGCGAGCGAGGCGGCGCGCGTGCCGGCGGGCAGGATGAATTCGGCCAGGCGCGGCAAGGCGGCGTTGTGGTCGGCCAGCGCGTTGTCGATCTGCAGCAGCGCCTCGGGCTTGAGCAGCGTGAAACCGGGCATCGAGAGTTCGCCGCCGAGGTTGAAGAGCTGGTGCTGCACGTCGACCAGCAGCTCGCGCACGGGCTCTGGCAGCGGCTCGCACAGCAGCACGCCGATGTGCGAGTTGAGTTCGTCCACGTCGCCCATCGCGTGCACGCGCAGGTGGTCCTTGGGCACGCGGGTGTTGTCGCCCAGGCCGGTGGTGCCGTCGTCGCCGGTGCGGGTGGCGATCTGGGAAAGTCGGTTGCCCATGGGCGCTCCTCTCGGTTCAGGTCGTGAGGCTGGCGGCGTCGATCTTGCCGGCCAGCCACTGCAGTCCGGCCAGATGCTGATGGTCGTGGCTGCACAGGTAATGGATGAGGCTGCGCATCGTGAGCGGGCCGTAGCCCTCGAACACGGCCGTGCGCGCGAGCTGCGCGTCGCTCAGCTGCGAGATGATTTCCATCGTCTGCACGCGCGCCTGGCGGAACTCGGCGAGCACCGCTGCAGGGTCGGCCGCGCCGTAGTGGCGCTCGATGGCCAGCGGCTCGCTGTCGATCGATGCGAGCGTCGGATGGGTTTCGGCCAGCGTGCGGCGAAAGCGCACGTGGTAGCCCTCGATTTCGATGTCGCGCACATGGCACAGCTGCTCGATGGCGGTGAAGGCCTCGCTGGGCACGCCCTCCCACGAAGGCGGCGCCCAGTGCCGGAAGGCTTTGGGAATGGCCGCGTAGTGGGCTTCGAGCTGCGAGGGAAAGGCCGCGAGGGCTGCAAGGGTCGTGGGGTTCATGTCTTTTACCGAAGCGCATTATGGTGCGCGCTCCGTAAAATGACCGATCCCCCTCAGCCCCTCCAGGAGACGCCCGATGAACGCCCCGACTTCCACCTCGCACCTGATGCCGGCGCTCCATCTGCGCGACGTTCCCGCAGCCCTGATCGACGGGCTGAAGGCGCGCTTCGGCGACAACTGTTCCACCGCGATGGCGGTGCGCACGCAGCACGGGCGCGACGAGTCGTCGTTCGACGCACCGCCGCCCGCGGCCGTGGTGTTCGCCGAAAGCACGCAGGATGTTGCAGATGCCGTGAAGCTCGCCAGCGAACACAGCGTGCCGGTCATTCCCTTCGGCGTGGGCTCTTCGCTCGAAGGCCACCTGCTCGCAGTGCAAGGCGGCATCAGCATCGACGTGTCGCGCATGAACCAGGTGCTGTCGATCAACGCCGACGACCTCACGGTGACGGTGCAGCCGGGCGTCACGCGCAAGCAGCTCAACGAAGAGATCAAGAGCACGGGCCTGTTCTTCCCCATCGACCCGGGCGCCGACGCCTCCATCGGCGGCATGACGGCCACGCGCGCCAGCGGCACGAACGCGGTGCGCTACGGCACGATGCGCGAGAACGTGCTGGCGCTCGAAGTGGTCACGGCCAGCGGCGACATCATCCGCACCGGCACGCGCGCCAAGAAATCGTCCGCCGGCTACGACCTCACGCGCCTCATGGTGGGCAGCGAAGGCACGCTGGGCGTGGTCACCGAGGTCACGTTGCGCATCTACCCGCTGCCCGAGGCGGTGTCGGCGGCGATCTGCTCGTTCCCGAGCATCGAGGCCGCCGTGCGCACCACCATCGAGACGATCCAGCTCGGCGTGCCGATCGCGCGCGTGGAGCTCATCGACGTGAACACGGTGCGCATGGTGAACGCCTACGCCAAGCTCAACCTGCGCGAAGAGCCGATGCTGCTGATGGAATTCCACGGCTCGCCCGCGGGCGTGAAGGAGCAGGCCGAGACGGTGCAGGAACTCGCGAGCGGCCATGGCGGCAATGCCTTCGAATGGGCCAGCACGCCGGAAGAACGCACGCGCCTGTGGACCGCGCGGCACAACAGCTACTTCGCAGCCGTGCAGTCGCGCCCGGGCTGCCGCGTGATCTCGACCGACACCTGCGTGCCGATCTCGCGCCTGGCCGACTGCCTGCTCGACTCGGTGGCCGAAGCCGATGCCAGCGGCATCCCCTACTTCCTCGTCGGCCACGTGGGCGACGGCAACTTCCACTTCGGCTACCTGCTCGACCCGAACATCCCCGAAGAGCGCGTGAAGGCCGAAGAACTGAACCACGCGCTGGTGAGCCGCGCGCTGGCGCTCGAAGGCACCTGCACCGGCGAGCACGGCGTGGGCCTGCACAAGATGGACTTCCTGGTGACCGAAGCCGGTGTGGGCGCGATCGACATGATGCGCACGATCAAGCGCGCGCTCGATCCGAAGAACATCATGAACCCGGGCAAGATCTTCAGCCTCTGATCCCTCGCGATCACGCATCAATGAAAAAGCCCGGCGGCTCGCAAGAGCGCCGGGCTTTTTCGTGGCCCGAAGGCCCGCGTCCTGTTCTTACCTGCGGCGACGTGCCGGTGCCGGCTCCGGCGGCACGTAGGTCTGCGACGGCGCGGCACCGCCGTCCACGCCCAAGCGGCCACCGCCGCCCAGGCCCTGGCCACGCACCGTCTGCGCCTTGTAGTTGCGCAGCGAACGAACCATCTGGTTGAAGGCGTCCATGAAGGCCGCCGCAATCACCTTGCCCTGCGCCGTGTTGGTGTAGCCGCCGAGGCCACCGGCGCCACTGCGGCCGGCCAGGCCGCCGAAGGCGCCGAAGTCGGTCTTGGAGGCGCTGCCCTCGGCTGCCGCGACCTGCACGCCCGAGCGGTTGTCGATGAGCGTCAGCAGCGCGCTGGCTTCCTTGGTCTGCAGGCTGCCGCCGACGGCTGCGATGGCGCGGCCACGACCGCCCCCCACAAGGCCGCCGAGCGCGCCGCCGATGCCGCCGGCATCGCTGTTGCTGAACACGATCTCGGGCGACAGGCCGTAGTCGGACGCCACCATCTGGCCGCGGCCGAAGTTGCTGCCGCCGCGCATCTCGCCCGACTGCTGCAGCGCGCGTTCACGCGTCATCGCGTTCATGCCGGCCGCGCCGCGCTCGACGACGATGAAGCAGTTCGACTGCTGCACCAACAAACGCAACAGATTTGCAGTAGGCGGCAGACGGTACTCGCCCGTGAGGATGGTGTACCAGCCGGCGTTGACGTTCTCGACCAGCGACACGGTGCCCAGTGGCGATTCGCAGCGCTCGAGCTGGCTGCTCTCGCCCGAGGTGGCACCGCCGGCGGCGCTGCCGGTGGCCATGGTCTTGGCCGACTGGCTGCCCATCTGCATGTCGGTGGTGGCGCAGCCCGTGAGCAGCAGTGCGCCGACGGCGACTGCGGCGAGCGGGAACTTGGTGGCGAAGAACGGCATGGTCGACTCCCTCGTTTCGATGGTGGTGGTCTTGCAGGGCTGAAAGAAAAACCGCGATCGAGGATACGCGCAAAGGATTGCAGGAATCAATCAAACGAACGCTGGGGTCCGTCTTCGCAACCCGGGCCGAACTAGGCCGTTCGGCGGATGCGCTCGATGAGCCCGTTGAGCGCTTCGATGGAGCCGAAGTGGATCGCCAGCTCGCCGCTTTCGCCGCGCTTCGTGCGCTTCTTGATGCGCACCTCGACCTCGGCCGTGAGCAGGTCGGCCAGCTCTTCTTCCACGCGCTGCAGGTCGCGCGACTTCTCGCCGGCATTGCCGCGCCGCGAGGGCGTGAGCGTGAACTCGGCTGCGAGCTTCTTCACCAGCGCCTCGGCTTCGCGCACCGACATCTTCTTGGCGGCGATCTGGTTGGCGGCGGTGATCTGCGTGCCGCGGTCGAGCGACAGCAGCGCGCGCGCGTGGCCCATGTCGATGTCGCCGGCCATCAGCATCAGCTGCGCGGGCTCGGCCAGGTTCAGCAGGCGCAGCAGGTTGCTGGCGGCGCTGCGCGACCGACCGACGGCCTGAGCCGCCATTTCGTGAGTGAGCCCAAACTCGGTCACCAGGCGTTGCAGGCCTTGGGCCTCTTCCAGCGGGTTGAGGTCTTCGCGCTGGATGTTCTCGATGAGCGACATGGCCGCCGCGGCCTCGTTGGGCACGTCGCGCACCAGCACCGGTACGGTGTCCAGGCCCGCGAGCCGGGCGGCACGGAAGCGCCGCTCGCCCGCGATGATTTCGTACTCGGCATTCTTGGCCGCAGCCGATTCGGCATCGAGCCGGCGCACCAGGATCGGCTGCATGATGCCCTGCACCTTGATGCTCTCGGCCAGCTCGTACAGCGCGCCCTCGTCCATGCGGGTGCGCGGCTGGTAGACGCCGGCCACCATCTGGTCGAGCTTCAGGGTGTTGGGGTTCTGCGGGGCGCCGCCCTCTTCCGTGGCGCGGTCGCCGCCATTGCCGAGCGGATCGGCGGAGGGTGCGGCCGTCGGGCCGAGCAGCGCTTCGAGGCCGCGGCCCAGGCCCTTGGGTTTCTTGGTCGCCATCAGTGCGTGTCTTTCGAGAGGTCGTTCAGGAGTTTCCGGCCTTCGGGCCAGTCGCCCAGGCCGGATTCGGCGTTCAGGTGGCCGTCGGTGCCGGCATCGATGAAGCGTGCGCCCCAGTCGCGGGCCAGCTGCTTCGAGCGCGAGGCTTCGCAGTACGGGTCGTCGTTGGCGGCGATGAGCACGGCCGGGAACGGCAGCGGCTGGCGCACGATGGGCGCCCAGCCGGGAATCAATTGGCGCAGGTCGTCGCGCTCCAGGTCGCCGGGCGCCACCAGCAGCGCGCCGCGCACCTTGTGCGTGTTGCGCGAATGGGCCGCCCAGGCGGCGGTGAGGATGCAGCCGAGGCTGTGGGCAGCCAGCACCACTTGGCCCGGCGCGGCCAGCACTTCTTCTTCGAGGCGGATCGACCAGTCGCCGCGCAGCGGGCGCATCCACTCGTGCTGGTCGACGCGGTGGTCGCCGTAGACCGCCTCCCAGCGGGTCTGCCAATGGCCAGGGCCGCTGTTCTGCCATCCGGGCAGCAGCAGGATGCGGGGTTCACTCATGGCTGGTTGCTACGAACTTGATAGCGCCTGCCGCCCTTCGGGCGGGCGTCAGACGGGGTTTTGATCGGTATCGGCGACGGAAGCGGAAGGCGCGGCGGCCAGCACATCGTCGGGAATCGGCAGGTCGGGCACCACGCGCGGCGGGGGCGTGACCGGCGGTGCCACCGCACCCGAGGCGAAGGCGCTCGCGGGCGGCATCTTGGCGACCAGCTCTTCGGCGAAGGCGATGAAGGCCTGGCTGCCGCGGGCGGACGGATCGAACACCACGCCCGGCAGGCCGTAGCTCGGTGCTTCGGCCAGGCGCACATTGCGCGGGATCACGGTGTCGAACACCTTGTCGCCGAAGTGGGACTTGAGCTGCTCGCTCACCTGCTGCTGCAGCGTGATGCGCGGATCGAACATCACGCGCAGCAGGCCGATGATCTGCAGGTTCTTGTTGAGGTTGGCGTGCACCTGCTTGATGGTGTTGACCAGGTCCGTGAGCCCTTCGAGCGCGAAGTACTCGCACTGCATCGGCACGATCACGCCGTGGGCCGCGCACAGGCCGTTGAGCGTGAGCAGGCTCAGGCTCGGCGGGCAGTCGATCAGCACGAAGTCGTACTCGGCGCCCACGGCGGCCAGCGCGGTGCGCAGGCGTTTTTCGCGGCGGTCGAGCGCCACCATTTCGACTTCGGCGCCGGCCAGCTCACGATTGGCGCCCAGCACGTCGTAGCTGGCTTCGGCCTCCACGAGCTTGTCGGACTTCACCCGCGCCTCGGCCACCGAGGCCGATTCGAGCAGCACGTCGTACACCGTGAGCTCCAGCTGGCGCTTGTCGATGCCCGAACCCATGGTCGCGTTGCCCTGGGGGTCGAGGTCGATCATCAGCACGCGCTGGCCCACCTTGGCCAGGCCGGCGGCGAGATTGACGGTGGTGGTGGTCTTGCCGACGCCGCCCTTCTGGTTGGCGATGCAGAAAATCTTGGCCATGTGTCGTCAGTGCGGGTCGTCGGGGTCGGTCAGCGCGAAATCGCGAGCTTGATGCCGAAGGCAATCAGGAAGGTGCCGGCCAGCTTTTCGAGCGTGGCCGAGATGCGGGGATTGGCGCGGATGCGCTCGGCCAGGAAGTGCGTGAGCAACGTCGAGGTCAGGCCGTACAGGAAGGTCAGCGCGGCGATGGTCACGGCCATGGCGCCGAAGGTGATGACACCCTGGTGACGCGCCGGATCGACGAACAACGGGAAGAAGGCCATGTAGAACACGATCGCCTTGGGGTTCAGCAAGGTGATCGTCAGCGCCTGGCGCAGGAAATGGCTCGGGCGGATGTTCAGGATCGGTGCCGCGCCGGGCTTGGCCAGGAGCATCTTGAGGCCGAGCCACGCCAGGTAGGCGGCGCCCAGCCACTGCACGGCCTTGAAGGCGGCCGGGTAAGCAGCCAGCACGGCCGACACGCCCGCCACCGCTGCCCACATCAGGACCTGATCTCCCAGGATCACGCCGAAGGTCGCTGCCAGGCCGCCGCGAATGCCACCTTTGCTGGTCGAGGTGATCAGCGCCAGATTGCCCGGGCCGGGAATCAGAAGGAACAAGACGATGGCGGCGACGAATGCGCCGTAGTCAGCGATGCCGAACATGGGATTTGCCTCGAAAAAGAGAGCCAGGGGGAGGCTTCGAGTCTAAGGCAGGCCAGCGCCGGGAAGATTGCTCCGGCTCCGGCTTTTGCCGGCGCCGTCGCATCTTTTACGAAATCAGGCGGCCTCTTTGCGCGCCCAGACGATGCAGCGCTCGGCGCCCAGGCCCGGCACCGTCAGTTGTTCCACGTGAAACACTGCAACGCCGGCCGGCAAAGCGGCCAGTTCGTCGGTCGGTACCTTGCCCTTCATGGCCAGCCAGACGCCGCCCGGTGCCAGCAGGTGCACCGAGCCGTTGAAGAAATCGGGCAGCGATGCGAAGGCGCGCGAGCTGATCACCTCGTAGCTGCCGGCCAGCGATTCGACCCGCGCATGCAGGCCGCGCAGGTTCGGCAGCTCCAGTTCGGCCGCCACCTGTTGGACGAAGGCCGCCTTCTTGGCGACGGCATCGAGGCAGCTGACCTCGATGTCGGGGCGCATGATGGCGATCACCACGCCCGGCAGACCGCCGCCGGAGCCGACGTCGAGCAGCCTGCCCTTCCCTGCCCACTCGCGCTGCAGCGGTGCGACGGCCGCGAGGCTGTCGAGCAGGTGGTGCGTCATGACGCCGGCCGGGTCGCGCACGGCCGTCAGGTTGTAGACCTTGTTCCACTTGAGCATCAGCGTGCCGTAGGCCAGCAGCTGTTCGCCCTGCGTGTCGGACAGGGCCACGCCCAGGGCGGCTGCGCCTGCACGCAGCGTGTCGAGGGGCGTCGCGCTCATGGTGCGGTGTGCGGCTCGGTGGCAGCAGCAGCTTCGGTGGTGGTGGCCGTATCAGCGGCGTCGCGGGCGAAGGCCTTGTGCCCGCCCTTGCGCAAGTGAATCATCAGCAGCGAGATCGCCGCGGGCGTCACGCCCGAGATGCGCGATGCCAGCCCCAGCGTTTCGGGCCGGTGCTTGTCCAGCTTCTGGCGCACCTCGAAGCTCAAGGCCTTGACCTGGCCGTAGTCGAAGTCGGCCGGCAGCTTCAGGTTCTCGAAGTGGGCGGCGCGCTCCACTTCGTCGTGCTGACGCTCGATGTAGCCGGAGTACTTGGCCGAGATCTCGATTTGCTCGATCTCGGAAGCGCTCAGCGCCGACGACGGACCGTACTTGCCACCGTCCAGCGACATCAGGGTTTCGTAGTTCACGTCGGGCCGGCGCAGCAGGTCGGCCAGGTTGTATTCGTGCTCGATGGCCTTGCCCAGCACCCGGGCCGACTCGGTCGCCGGCAGGTTGCGCGGGTTCACCCAGATCGACTTGAGCCGCTCTGTTTCACGTGAAACAGCGTCGCGCTTGCGGCTGAAAGCGTCCCAGCGCGCGTCGTCCACGAGGCCCAGCTTGCGCCCCGCTTCGGTCAGGCGCATGTCGGCGTTGTCCTCGCGCAGCTGCAGCCGGAACTCGGCGCGGCTGGTGAACATGCGGTACGGCTCGGTCACACCCTTGGTGATCAGGTCGTCGACCAGCACGCCGAGGTAGGCCTCGTCGCGGCGCGGCAGCCAGGCGTCTTCGCCCCGGCACTGCAACGCGGCGTTGATGCCGGCGAACAGGCCTTGGGCCGCCGCCTCTTCGTAGCCGGTGGTGCCGTTGATCTGGCCGGCAAAGAACAGGCCGCGAATCGCACGGGTCTCGAAGCTGCTCTTGAGCTCGCGCGGATCGAAGTAGTCGTACTCGATGGCGTAGCCCGGACGCAGGATGTGGGCGTTTTCCAGGCCCGGCATCGAGCGCACCAGCTGGTACTGGATGTCGAACGGCAGGCTGGTCGAGATCCCGTTCGGGTAGTACTCGTTGGTCGTCAGGCCTTCGGGCTCGAGAAAGATCTGGTGGCTGTCCTTGTCGGCGAAGCGGTTGATCTTGTCTTCGACGCTCGGGCAATAGCGCGGACCGACGCCGTCGATCTTGCCGGTGAACATCGGGCTGCGGTCGAAGCCCGAGCGGATGATGTCGTGCGTGCGCTGGTTGGTGTGCGTCACCCAGCACGGCATCTGCTGCGGGTGCATCTCGACCTTGCCCATGAAGCTGAACACCGGCATCGGCCCTGCCCCACCGGGCATGCCGTCGCCGGGTTGTTCGGTGCACTTCGAGAAGTCGATGCTGCGGCCGTCCAGGCGCGGCGGCGTGCCGGTCTTCAGGCGACCCTGCGGCAGCTTGAGTTCCTTCAGGCGCGCCGACAGGCTGATCGCCGGCGGGTCGCCCGCGCGGCCGGCCTGGTAGTTGTCGAGGCCGACGTGGATGCGGCCGTCGAGGAACGTGCCCGCGGTCAGCACCACGGTGCGCGCGCGGAAGGCAATGCCCACCTGGGTGACAGCGCCGACCACGCGATCGCCTTCGATCATCAGGTCGTCGACGGCTTGCTGGAACAGGCTCAGGTTCGGCTGGTTTTCCAGGCGGTGGCGGATCGCAGCCTTGTACAGCACGCGGTCGGCCTGCGCCCGCGTGGCGCGCACGGCCGGGCCCTTGCTCGAATTGAGGATGCGGAACTGGATGCCCGCCTCGTCCGTGGCAATGGCCATCGCGCCGCCGAGCGCGTCGACCTCCTTCACGAGGTGGCCCTTGCCGATGCCGCCGATCGACGGGTTGCAGCTCATCTGCCCCAGCGTCTCGATGTTGTGGGAGAGCAGCAGCGTCTTGGCGCCCATGCGTGCGGAAGCGAGCGCGGCTTCGGTGCCGGCATGGCCACCGCCGACGACGATCACATCGAATTCTTCGGGGTACAGCATTGGAAAAAGGGGGCGCACCACAGACGCGTGCGCGGCGCAAAAAAGGGCACTAATTTTAAGCGGCGATGCCCTGCCGCAACCCCTGTGTGGACAAGCTAGGGAGCCGCGCCAAAATCGGCCCGAAGCCTTGTCGGTATTGCGCAGTTTGCTATATATTTAATAGCAAACAATCCGCGTCGGGCGGTCACCTGGGAGGGTCAGAGCACCGGTTCGGGCTTCTCGATGCCCCGCAGCTCACCACTGGGCGCCGGCGTGCGCGGCGCAATGGCCCGCTCGTCCTGCAATTCGCGCACGGCGAGCTTCTTGTCGGTCATGCGCACCGCGCCGAAGATCGTGGAGAAGGCCACGTCCTTTGCGTCGCGCCCCGTGCCCACGCGCACCAGCCGATCGACGGGCGCCATGCGTGTCGGATCGAACAGCACCCACTGCCCGCCGAGCCAGGCTTCGAACACGGCATGGAAGTCCTGCGGTGGCTCATCGAACCACACGTAGCCCACCACCAGCCGCGCCGGAATGTTGAGCGCGCGGCAGAAGGTGATGCCCAGGTGCGCGAAGTCGCGGCACACGCCGGCGCGCTGCACGAACACTTCGCGCGCCGTGGTGGTCGAGTCGCTGCTGCCCGGCACGTAGACGATGCTGTCGTGGATCCAGTCGGCAATCGCCTGCACGCGGCCGATGCCCGGCGGCAGGTCGCCGAAGAGCTGCTGCGCGCAGCGCGCCAGCAGGTCCGACTCGCAATAGCGCGTGGGCAGCAGGTCGCCCAGCACCGCGTCGGGCAGCTGGCTCACCGGCACCTCGGGCAAGGTGGCCGGCACATGCACCACCGGGCGCCGCACCGTCGCGCGGTAGGCGATGGTCAGCGGCCCGGGCGCCGCGTCGAAACGCACGAAGCGGTTGCCGCTGTCGGCCTCGCAGCCCATCCGCAGCCGCGCGGGCGGTGCGATGGTCAGCGTCTCGGCCAGCACCGCCTGCGCACCCGTGCGCGCGGCCTCGATGTTCAGCCGCAGGTGCGCCGGGGCGTCCACCTCGTAGTCCAGGCGCAGGTCGACATGCGACAGGTGCATGGCATGGGGCAAGGCGGTCAATCGAGCGCCTTCTTCACCGCGCCCACGCCAAGTGCGGCCAGCACCACGAACAGCACCGCCAGCACGAGGAACAGGCCGAACAGCAACTTGGCGATGCCCGCCGCGCCGGCCGCCACGCCGCCAAAGCCCAGCAGACCCGCCACGAGCGAGATGACCGCAAAAATGATCGCGTACTTGAGCATGGTGAACCACTCCTTGGTTGCTTTGCGGCGGGCATGCGCCGCCGTGTCCGGACTGTAGGAAGCCCGGCTACGCCGCCCGATAGTCGGCACGCGCGAGCCGCCGTAGGACAAAAACGCGATGCGGCCAAACCCGCTAGCATCCCCTGCGGTCGCACAGATCTTTTCCTTCTATCCATTGGAGTTTTTTCGAATGAAGCTGTACTACTCGCCCGGCGCCTGCTCGCTCTCCCCCCACATCGCGCTGCACGAAGCGGGCATCGCCTTCGAGCCGGTGCTGGCCAGCACCAAGAGCCACAAGCTGCAGGACGGCACCGACTACTACGGCATCAACCCGCTGGGCTACGTGCCGATGCTTGAGCTTGACGACGGCACCCGCCTTCGCGAAGGCCCGGCCATCGTGCAATACATTGCCGACCTCGCGCCCACCAAGAACCTCGCACCCGCCAACGGCACCATGCCGCGCTACCGCCTGCAGGAGTGGCTGACCTTCATCGGCACCGAGATGCACAAGGGCTTCAGCCCGCTGTTCAACCCGGCCATGCCCGAGGAAGCCAAGTCCATCTCCAAGGACAAGCTCAAGGCCCGCTTCCAGTGGCTCGACGGCGAACTCGCCGCCAAGCAGTACCTGATGGGCGAGCATTTCAGCGTGGCCGACGGCTACCTGTTCACCGTGACCAACTGGACCAAGCCCACCGGGGTGGACATCTCGGACTTCCCCAATGTGCTGGCCTGGCACGCCCGCGTGGCCGCCCGCCCCGCCGTTCAGGAAGCGATGAAGGCCGAAGGCCTGCTGAAGTAAGCAAAAGCGCGCAGAACGCGACGCCAGCGACGGTCCGGGCCACCCCAGGGAAAACCCGGATCACCGCAGCCACAAGCCGCATGCCGCGGCTTTTTTTTCGGGCGACGCTACGGCATCCGTCACCAGGAAGCCGAGCCGCCCATGTCCGAATCCCCTCCCCCTTCTTCTTCCCCGTCCCCTGTCGAGCTGCGCGAAGAGATGCGCGGGCCCGTCATGTGGCTCACCATCGATCGCCAGGAACGCCGCAACGCCATCAACGCGGCCGTGCTCGAGGGCCTGTCCGATGCGCTGGCCCGCGCCAACCGCGACACTGCCGTGCGCGCCGTGGTCCTCACGGGCGCCGGCACGCGCGCCTTCTGCGCCGGCGCCGACCTGCAAAGCGGCA
Source organism: Variovorax sp. GW821-FHT06D12 (assembly GCF_059419205.1). Classification (NCBI taxonomy): domain Bacteria; kingdom Pseudomonadati; phylum Pseudomonadota; class Betaproteobacteria; order Burkholderiales; family Comamonadaceae; genus Variovorax; species Variovorax sp. GW821-FHT06D12. The sequence goes on from NZ_JBWKRI010000006.1 coordinate 146,250, forward strand.
CCTCCTTCAAGTTCGACTACGCCGCGCCCTACCAGGGCATCGCCAACCTCTTTCGCCAGGCGCGGCAATCGACCGTGCCGCTGATCGCGCGCGTCAACGGCGCCTGCATGGCGGGCGGCATGGGCCTCATGGCGATGTGCGACCTGGCCGTGGCCAGCCGCCAGGCCGTGTTCGGCCTGCCCGAGGTGAAGGTCGGCGTGTTTCCCGCGCAGGTGCTCAGCGTGCTCGGCGGCCTGCTGCCGCGCCGCGTGCTGGCCGAGATGTGCATCACCGGCGAACCGATCGACGCCGCGCAGGCGCTCGAGCTGAAGCTCATCAACCGCGTGAGCGACGACGTCGACGAGAGCGTCGACTGGCTGCTGGGCCGCCTGCTCGACAAGTCGCCCGCTGCCATCCGCCGCGGCCTGTACACGATGAAGAAGATCGAGGCCATGGCCTTCGAGGAATCGATGGCCTTCACCGAAAGCCAGATCGGCCTGTTCGCGCTCACCGAAGACGCGGCCGAAGGCCAGCTCGCCTTCCGCGAGAAGCGCAAACCGCAATGGAGTGGCCGATGAACAGCAGCAACCACAACAACAATCGCGTCGTGCGCATCGGCGGCGCCTCGGGCTTCTGGGGCGACAGCAGCGTGGGCGCGCCGCAGCTCGTGGCCAGCGGGCAGATCGACTACCTCGTGTTCGACTACCTCGCCGAGCTCACCATGTCGATCCTCGCGGGCGCACGGCTCAAGAAGCCCGAGCTGGGCTACGCGACCGACTTCGTCTCCGTCGCGATGAAGGCCGTGCTGAAAGACGTCGTGAAACAGGGCATCCGCGTCGTGAGCAACGCGGGCGGCGTCAACCCGCAAGGCTGCGCCGATGCGCTCGCGGCACTGGCCGCCGAGCAAGGCATCACGCTGAAGATCGCCGTGGTCAGCGGCGACGACGTGTCGCCGCTGCTGCCCGAACTGCGCGCTTCGCAACCGCCCTTGCGCGAACTGCAGAGCGGCGCGCCGCTGCCCGAGCGCGTGCTCAGCGCCAACGCCTACCTGGGCGCGCGCCCGGTCCAGGCCGCGCTCGACGCGGGCGCACAGGTCGTCATCACCGGCCGCTGCGTCGACTCGGCCGTCACGCTCGGCGTGCTCATGCACGAATTCCAATGGCAGCCCGGCGACCACGACCTGCTCGCCGCGGGCAGCCTCGCGGGCCACATCATCGAGTGCGGCTGCCAGGCCACCGGCGGCCTGCACACCGACTGGGACACCGTGCCCGACTGGCCGAACATCGGCTACCCCATCGTCGAATGCAGCGCCGACGGCAGCTTCGTCGTCACCAAGCCCGTGGGCACCGGCGGCAAGCTCACGCCCGCCGTGGTTGGCGAGCAGATGCTCTACGAAATCGGCGACCCTGCCGCCTACCTGCTGCCCGACGTGGTGGCCGACTTCACGCAGGTGCGCATCGAACAGGCGGGCGAACACCGCGTGCACGTGCACGGCGCGCGCGGCCGCGCACCCACCGGCAGCTACAAGGTCTGCGCCACCTACGTCGACGGTTTCAAGACCGCGGCGCAGCTCACGATCGTCGGCTTCGACGCGGTGGCCAAGGCGCGGCGCACCGGCGAAGCGATCCTCGCGCGCACCGGCGCCCTCTTCGCGCAGCAGGGCCTCGGGCCCTACAGCGGCACGCAGCTCGAAGTGCTCGGCGCCGAGTCCTGCTACGGCCCGCACGCGCAGACACAGGCGCTGCAGATCCGCGAGGCCGTGCTGCGGCTCGCCGTGACGCATCCGCGCAAGGACGCGCTGGAGCTGTTCGCGCGCGAGGTCGCGCCGGCCGGCACCTCGTGGGCGCCCGGCACCACGGGCGCGGGCGGCGGGCGCGCCTCGGTGTCGCCGTCGATCCGGCAGTACGCGCTCCTGCTCGACAAGGCGCGCGTGAGCCCGCAGGTGCGCGTCGATGGGCAGACCGTCGATGTGCCCGCGACGCACGCCACCAGCGACGACCCGCCCGCCGTGCGCACCAACGATGAACTGCCCTTGGCCACGCCCGGCGACGACGCCATCGAAGTCCCGCTGATCCGCCTCGCGTGGGCCCGCAGCGGCGACAAGGGCGACACCTCGAACATCGGCGTCATCGCGCGCCATCCCGAGCTGCTGCCGCTGCTGCGCGCGCAACTCACCGAGGCCCGCGTGGCCGCATGGCTCGCGCACCTGGTGCAGGGCCGCGTCACGCGCCACGAGGTGCCCGGCATCCACGCCTTCAACTTCGTCTGCGAACAGGCGCTGGGCGGCGGCGGCATGGCCTCGCTGCGCAACGACCCGCTCGGCAAGGGCATGGGACAGATCCTGCTGGCGCTGCCCGTGCGCGTGAGCCCGGCGCTGCTGGCGCGGCTGCTTCCTTAGCACCAATCGGGACAACCGTGCGACAGCAGGGTTGAGACGGGCGGCTTAGCCTTGCGCCTGTTTCAACTCTGCCCCCTCAATCCACGATGTCCACCCTTTTCGACCCCGTCCAGGCCGGCGACCTCCAGCTCGCCAACCGCATCGTGATGGCGCCGCTCACGCGCAACCGCTCGCCCAACGCGATCCCGCCCGACATCGCCGCCACCTATTACGCCCAGCGCGCCAGCGCCGGCCTGCTCATCACCGAAGCCACCGCCATCAGCCACCAGGGCCAGGGCTACGCCGACGTGCCCGGCCTCTACGGCACCGAACAGCTCGACGCCTGGAAGCGCGTGACCGACGCCGTGCACGCCGAGGGCGGCAAGATCGTCGTGCAGCTGTGGCACGTGGGCCGCGTCTCGCACACCGAACTGCAACCCGGTGGCGGCAAGCCCGTCGCGCCCTCGGCCATCACCGCCAAGACCAAGACCGTGCTCATCAAGGACGGCGTGCCCACCTTCGTCGAAACGTCGGAGCCGCGCGCGCTCGACGCGGCCGAGCTGCCCGGCATCGTCCACGCCTATGCCGCGGCCGCACGCAACGCCGTCGAGACCGCGGGCTTCGACGGCGTCGAGCTGCACGGCGCCAACGGCTACCTGCTCGACCAGTTCCTGAAAGACGGCAGCAACAAGCGCACCGACGACTACGGCGGTTCCATCAAGAACCGCGCGCGCCTGCTGCTCGAGTCCACGCGCGCCGTGGTCGATGCCGTCGGCGGCGGCAAGACCGGCATCCGCCTGTCGCCCGTCACGCCCGCCAACGACGCGCACGACAGCGACCCGCAGCCGCTGTTCACCTACGTCGTGCAGCAGCTCGCGCCGCTGAACCTGGCCTACATCCACATCATCGAAGGCGCCACCGGCGGCCCGCGCGAAATCGCCGACCGCCCCTTCGACTACGAAGCCCTCAAGGCCGCCTACCGCGCCGCCGGCGGCAAGGCCGCCTGGATGGTCAACAACGGCTACGACCGCCCCCTGGCCGAAGAAGCCGTGAAGGAAGGCGACGACCTCGTGGCCTTCGGCAAGCCCTTCATCTCGAACCCCGACCTGGTGCGCCGCCTGCGCGAGCACGCGCCGCTGAACGAGCTAGACAAGGCGACGATGTATGGGGGTGGGGTGAAGGGGTATACGGACTATCCGGCGCTGGGCTGAGCCCACGGCAGCCCCTGAGGGCCATGGCAAGATGCGGCGGCCCTCTTCATCAACGTCCGCCTGCAGGAGCGCAACGCCATGGCCCGCATCGAACAACGGCTCGCAGCACTCGGCCTCGTGCTGCCCCCACCGGTCACGCCACCACCCGGCGTGGTCCTCCCCTTCCAGTTCGTCCGCGTCGTCGGCCGGCGCGCCATCGTCTCGGGCCATGGTCCGCTGGATGCCGATGGCCGCATCGCCGCGCCGCTTGGCAAGCTCGGCGCCGAACTGACCGTCGAGCAGGGCTACACCGCGGCGCGCCTCACCGGGCTCGCGATGCTCGGCAGCCTGCAGCGTGCGCTCGGCGACCTGGACCGCATCACCGCATGGACACGTGTGTTCGGCATGGTCGCTTCGGCGCCCGGATTTCAGCAGCAGCCGGCGGTCATCAACGGGTTTTCCGACCTGATCCTCGAGCTCTTCGGTCCCGAGGTCGGCGCTCATGCACGCAGCGCCGTGGGCATGGCCGAGCTGCCTTTCGGCATCCCGGTGGAGATCGAGGGCGAGGTCGAGTTCGACGCGTGAGCGACAAAGCAGCACCCTGGCAACTGCGCCGCGCCACCGCCGACGACGTGGCGACTGTCACAGCATGCGCGGTCGAGGCCTTCCGCACCTACATCCCGCGCCTGGGCCTCACGCCGCGGCCGATGACGCGCGACTACGCGCAGGCCATCGCGCACCTGCAGGTCTGGGTGGCCGAGCGGCCGGAGCAACAGATCGGCGCGGCGCTGCTGCTCGACGTCACCGACGAAGGCTTCCTCATCGACGTGATCGCGGTCCACCCCGACCACCAGGGCAGCGGCGCGGGTCGCGCCTTGCTTGAACTGGCCGAGCGCGAGGCGCTGCGCCAGGGCCACGCATCGATCTACCTGTTCACGAACGAGAAGATGACCGAGAACCTCGCGCTCTACCAGCGCATCGGCTATGTCGAGTTCCGGCGCGAATCCCTCGACGGGCGCACACGCGTCTATCTGCGCAAGCCACTGACACGCGCGTGAACTGTCAGGCGTCATCCCCGAAGGTCACGCTCACGCGCAAGCCGGTGGGCTCCGCGGCATCGAGCCGCAGCTCTGCCCCCAGCAGCTCGGCATAGCGCGCCACGATCGACAGCCCCAGCCCCGCGCCCTGCCCCAGCTTCTGGCCCGCGGGCCCTTGCGCCCAGCGTTGCATGAGGTCGCGCTGCGCTTCGAGCGGAATGCCGGGTCCGTCGTCGATCACGCTCAGCGTGCGACCCGCGAGTTCGACGGTGATGGTGCGACCGCCGTAGCGCAGTGCGTTGTCGATCAGGTTGTCGAGGATGCCCTCCACCAGCGCTTCGTTCGCAAGCACCGTCACGACGCCGTCGTCGAGGCCGCGCGCACCCAGGTCGACGCCGCGCGCGTCGGCGCGCGCGAGGTGGCGCAGCACAGTCTGCTCGGCCAGCATGTCGAGCGACACGGGCGTGCGCTGCAGGTCGGTGCGCGCCTCGTCGGCCAGTGCCAGCGCCAGCAGCTGGTCGATGAGGTGGCTCGCACGCGCCTGCCGTTCGGACACACGCGTGAGCTGCTCGCGCCACACCTCGGTGTCGTGCTGCGCGAGCCCGTACTCGGCCAGCGCGCGAATGCCCGCGAGGGGCGTGCGCAGTTCGTGCGCCACGTTGCCCACGAACTCGCGTTGCGCGCGCACGCTGTGGCGCAGCCGGTCGAACAGCGCGTTGACGGCATCGCCCAGGCGCTGCAACTCTTTCGAGGTCTGCGCCACGGTCACCGGCGAGAGGTCGCGCACGTCGCGCGTGTCGAGTGCACGCTGCAGCTCGCCGAGCGGTCGCAGGTCGCGTCGGATGCCATGCCAGAGCCACACCGCCAGCAGCACCAGCAGCAGCACCTGCGGCGCCATGGCATAGAACAGCAGCCGCTGCACCAGTGCGGCGCGGCTCAGCGTGGTCTGGGCCACGATCACGCGGTAGGGCATGTGCAGGCCGGGTTCGGCGTCGTGATCGAGCACGACGGCGCGCAGCACGTTCCCGTCGTAGTCGATGTCGGAAAAACGGTAGCGCGAACCTTCGTCGGGCAACGGCGCCTTCAGGTCGCCCCTGCCGGAGATGAGCGTGCCGTCGAGCCGCTGCACCGAGAAGTAGACCTTGTCGGTCTGGTCGAACAGCACGGTCGCCACCTCGCGCGGCGTCAGCAGCAGTTCGATGCCGCGCTCGCCGGCCTGCACGTTGGCCGACAGCGCATAGGCGTCGTCGAGCATGCCGCGGTCGAAGGCCTGTTCCGAAAAATAGTTGGCGATGACGAGTGCGATCACCGCGCCGGCCATCCAGGTCAGCGCCAGCGGCACCAGCACGTTGCGCAGCACGCGCCGCGTGAGCGAAGGTGCAGTGCGCGTGACCGGTGGGAGGGCCTCGCTCACGGGCGGCCTCACACCTCGGCTTCGAGCAGGTAGCCGATGCCGCGCAAGGTGCGGATGCCCGCGCCCGAGCCGAGCAGCTTCTTGCGCAGGCGCGAGATGAAGGCCTCGAGCGCGTTGTCGCCCAGCGATTCGTCAAAACCCGAGAGCTTGTCCGACAGCGCCCGCTTGCTCACGGTGCGGCCCGGCGGGCTCATGAGTTCCCACAGCACCTCGAACTCGCGCGCCGGCAAATCGAGCGGCGCGTTCGCGACCGCGAAGCGCCGCGCCTTGCGGTCGAGCTTGAGCTGGCCGAGCACCACGATGTCTTCGGTGCCCTTGGCGCGCCGCACCAATGCACGCAGCCGTGCCTCCACCTCGGCAAGGTCGAAGGGCTTGCCAAGGTAGTCGTCAGCGCCGGCGTCGAGCCCGGCGATGCGCTCTTCGGTGCGCCCGCGCGCCGTGAGCACGAGCACCGGCGTGCGGTCGCCGCGCGCACGCGCCTGCCGCAGGGCCGTGAGGCCGCTCGCCAGGCCGCTGGTGGGGCTGGCGGTGGCGGGCAGGTTGAGGTCGAGCAGCACGGCATCGAAGGGCTGCACGCGCCACAGGTGGTCGGCATCTTCGACGTTGGTCGACACGTCGACCCGGTGGCCCGCGTCGGCGAGGCTGCGCAGCATCACGTCGCGCAGCACGGTGTCATCTTCCACAAGCAGGATTCGCATGGTGAGTGAATGAGTGGTGGGTGATTTGTGGGTCTGCCCTGGCGATGGACGCGTCAGCGGCCGGTCAGTCGCTCACCGCGATAAACGCGACATGAGCATACGACACACCTTCCGATGAGTGCACGCGATACCTCCGATCCCTTGAGCCTGGTGTCCCCCGCCGTGCAGCGCACCGCGGTGGTTCTGCTGCATGGTTTATGCAGCACGCCTGACGAGCTGCTGACCGTGCAATCGACCCTGCAGCGCCACGGGTATGCGGTGCAGCCGCTGTGCATCGTCGGCTACTCGTTCGACGCCGCCGCGCCGCTGCAGCAGGCCGCGCCCTTCGAGCGCTGGCTCGACACCCTCGAGGCGCACGTGAAGGCGCTGCGGCGCACGCACGACCGCGTGATGCTGGTCGGCATCTCGGCCGGCGCCTCGCTGGCCCTGGGCGGCGCCATCCGCTGCGGCCGCGAGGTGGACGCGCTGGTGCTCATGTCGACCACGCTGCGCTTCGACGGCTGGGCCGTGCCGCGCACGCGCTTCCTGCTGCCGCTGGCCTTCTACACGCCGCTGGGCCGCCTCTGGCAGTACCGCGAGCGCCCGCCCTACGGCGTGAAGAACGAGCGCGTGCGCACCTGGATCGAGCGCGAGCTGCGGCATCGCCAGGTCTCGCGCGCCGGCAGCGCGGTGATCGGCGTGGGCCACCTGCGCGAGCACGACCGGCTGATCCGCCACGTGCGGCGACGCTTGAACGACGTGCAGTGCGAGCAGGTGCTGGCGCTGCATGCGCGCGAGGACGAGGTGGCCAGCCTGTCCAACCTCGACCTGCTCGTGCGCGGGCTGCGCTGCGCCTCGCTGCGCACCGTGGTCCTGAACAACAGCTACCACATGATCAGCATCGACAACGACCGCCAGCAGGTGGTGCGCGAGACCCTCGCCTTCGCCGAGACCGTGGCCCACGGCCCGGTGCCCGAACCCGTGTTCCGCGTCCGCGGACTTGCTCTTCACGCCTGAAAGAAAGGTACCCCCTCATGTCTTCCTCTCCCACCTTCAACAGCATCGCCACCATCCTCGAGACCGATTTCCGTGTGGAACGCGCGAAGATCTCGCCCACCACCGCGATGTCGGACCTCGGTCTCGATTCGCTGGCGCTCATGGAGTTCGTCTTCGCGGTGGAAGACGCCTTCCACCTGCGCATTCCCGAAGACCTGCTCGACCCGCGCGAAGCCGGCATCACGCTGCAGCGGCTGTGCGAGGTGATTGACGCCGAAGGCGAAGCCGTCGCCGCACGCGCCGAGCCCATGGCAGCCGCCGCATGAGCAGCGGCGCCGCCCATGCCGTGCTCGCGGCCACCGCCACGGCCCACACCGCCGCCGCACCCGTGCACGTGAGCGGGCTCGGTTTCATCACGCCGCTCGGACGCAGCATCGAGGCCTTCGACGACGCGCTGTTCGCCGGCCGCTCCGCGGTACGCGCGCAGACGCTCGAGATCCCCGGCATGGACCCGATGGCCATCGCCGCCGCCACCTGCGACTTCGACGCCAGCGGCGTGCGCAGCGCCTCGCGCCTGCCGCTGGACCGCGGCACCGCGATGGCCCTGGCCGCTGCGCAGGACGCCGCGGCCGATGCCGGTCTGGACCTCGACGCCCTCGACCGCGACCGCCTCGGCATCTTCTGGGGCAGCGGCCTGGCCGGCGCCGGCACCTTCGACGCCACCACGCGCGCGCTCTACGGCGAACAGCGCCGCATGCGCCCCACCACCGTGCTCACCGTGATGCCCAACGCGGCGGTCGCCGAACTGGCGCTGCACTTCGGCGCGCGCGGCGCGGCATTGGCCTATGCCTGCGCCTGCGCTTCATCGGCAGTGGCCATCGGCGAAGCCATGCGCGCCATCCGCGGCGGCTGGATCGACATCGCCATCGTCGGCGGCCACGACGCCATGCTCACGCCCGGCGTGATGGCCAGCTGGCATGCGATGCGCGTCATGGCGCCGCCACCGGCCGATGCGCCCGCCACCGCCTGCCGTCCGTTCTCGGGCGACCGCGCGGGCTTCGCCATCGGCGAGGGCGCGGCGGCGCTGGTGCTCGAATCGGAAGCCCATGCGCGCGCCCGTGGCGCCGGCGCGCAGCCCTTCGTGCTCAGCGGCTACGCCAGCAACTGCGACGGCACGCACATCACCAACCCCAACCCGGCCGGCCAGGTGCGCGCGATGCGTGCGGCGCTGCGCGACGCCGGGCTCGTGCCCTCGGACATCGGCCACATCAACGCCCACGGCACGGCCACGAGCGCGGGCGATGCCGCCGAGGCCGCGTCGATCGGCGAACTGTTCGGCGACGCGGCACCCGTCAGCGCGACCAAGGCGATCCACGGCCACGTGCTGGGCGGCGGTGGCGCCATCGAACTCGTGGCCGCACTGCGCGCATTGGCCCGCGAGACCCTGCCGCCCATCGCCCACCTGCACACGCCGGACGCCGCGTTCGGCAACGTCGACTTCGTGCGCGGCGCGGCGCGCGAGGCGCGGGGGCTGCGCCATGTGCTGTCGAATTCTTTCGCCTTCGGCGGCACCAACGCGGTGATCGTGGCGAGCCGGCGCGTCTCGGAGGGTTGAACTTCGGGGGAGGAAAAAAGCGGGGCGGTTGTCAGCACCGCTTTGCCATGGCTATGCTCGGCCGCATCCATCCTTGCGGACCTCATAGAAGAAGCGCGACATGCCCCTGCACCGCCTCGCCACCCCCTCCGACTTCGACACCGTCTTCGATCTCTACATGCACGAGCGGGTAGTGCCTTACCTCGGCTACGACCCGATGCCGCGCGACGACTTTCGCCCGATCTTCCAGGGCTTGCTCGACAGCGGTGCGTTCTTCATCTTCGAAGTCGATGGCCAGGTCGCCGGCTTCTACCGCGTCACGCGCTACCCAGGCCGTGCACAGCATGTGGCGAGCCTGGGCACGCTCGCGGTCGATCCCACATTGCATGGCCGTGGCATCGCGCAGACCATGGTGACCGACGTGCTCGCGCGGCTGAAGGCCGAAGGCGTTCGCCGCGTCGAGCTGATGGCCGAAAGCGACAACGCCACGGCCCTGCGTTTCTATGCCCGGCTGGGCTTCGTGCAAGAAGGCACGCTGCGCCAGTTCTACCGCCGGGCCGGTGAAGCGGACTTCATCGACGAGCACCTGATGGCGCTGCTGTTCGACTGATCCACTGTTCGGTCAGTGGTGTTGTGGGTGCTTGGGCTTCCAGCGCCGCAGCAACAGCGCATTGGCCATCACGCTCACGCTCGACAGCGCCATCGCCGCGCCGGCCACCACCGGGCTCAGCAAACCGAAGGCTGCGAGCGGGATGCCGGCCACGTTGTAGGCGAAGGCCCAGAACAGGTTCTGCCGGATCTTCGCCACCGTGCGGCCCGAAAGCTCGAGCGCTTCGGCCACGAGCGCGAGGTCGCCGCGCATCAGCGTGATGCCGGCCGCTTCCATCGCCACGTCGGTGCCGCCGCCCGACGGCGCCATCGCGATGCCCACATCGGCCGCGGCGAGCGCGGGCGCGTCGTTCGCGCCGTCGCCGACCATCGCGACCACATGGCCGTTCTTGCGCAGCGCGCTCACCTGCTCGGCCTTGTCGGCCGGCAGCACGTCGGCGCGCACGTCCTCGGCCGGAATGCCCAGGCGCGCGGCCATCGCCTGCGCCGCGCGCAGGTTGTCGCCCGAGATCATCACCACGCGCAGGCCACGACCGCGCAAGGTGCGGATCGCTTCGGCAGCTTGCGGCTTCGGCTCGTCGGCGAAGGCCAGCAGTGCCTGCACATGCGCGGAACCCGCATCATCGAAACGCAGCAGCGCGGAGACCGTGGCGCCTTGCGACTGCAGGCGCTCGATGTCGGCCTCGGCCGGCATCGCGTCGAGCTCGCGGCACCAGCGCAGGCTGGCGATGGCCCAGGTCGCGCCGTTCACTTCGCCGCGCACGCCGCGCCCCGGCATGGCCTGCATCGCACCGAGCGGCGGCGCCTGCACACCGCGTTCGGCGGCGGCAGACAACACGGCGCGTGCGAGCGGATGTTCGCTGCCGCCTTGCAGGCTGGCGGCCGTGGCGAGCAGGTCGTTCTCCTTCGCCAGCGCACCGGCCGCGGGCAGCAGCGCCGTGAGCACGGGGCGACCCACCGTCAGCGTGCCGGTCTTGTCGAAGGCCACGGTGTCGACACGGTGTGCAATTTCCAAAGCCCGTGCGTCCTTGATGAGGATGCCGTGCTTCGCGGCCACGCCCGTGCCCGCCATCACCGCCACCGGCGTCGCCAGGCCCAGCGCACAGGGACAGGCAATGACCAGCACCGCCACCGCATGGATCAGCGCGGTCTCGACGCCAGCGCCCGCGACCATCCAGCCGGCGAAGGTGACGAGCGCAATCACCAGCACCACCGGCACGAAGACCGCCGCCACCTGGTCGACCATGCGCTGGATCGGCGCCTTGGCGGCCTGCGCGTCCTCGACCAGCCGGATGATGCGCGCCAGCACGCTCTCGGCGCCGACCGCGCGCACCTCGATGACCATGCGGCCGTCGCCGTTCACCGCGCCGCCGGTCAATGCGTCGCCGGGGTTCTTGGCCACGGGCAGCGGTTCGCCCGTGAGCATCGATTCGTCGACCTCGGACTGCCCTTCGAGCACGCGCGCATCGGCCGGCACGCGTTCGCCGGGGCGCACGGCGAGCCGGTCGCCGACCATCACCTCGGCCAGCGGCACGTCGCTTTCCTTGCCGCGTGCATTGATCAGGTGCGCCACTTCGGGCCGCAGCTGCTGCAGCGCGCGGATCGCCGAGGTGGCCTGGCGCTTGGCACGCGCCTCGAGCCACTTGCCCAGCAACACCAGCGTGATCACCACCGCCGAGGCTTCGAAATACAGGTGCGGCACCATGCCGTGCCCCGCATGCTCGCCGGTGGCGGCGCGCCACCACAGCCACAGCGACAGGCCAAAGGCCGCGCTGGTGCCCAGCGCCACCAGCAGGTCCATGTTGCCGGTGCGGGCCCTGGCTGCATGCCAGCCCGCGCGGTAGAAGCGCGCGCCGAGCCAGAACTGCACCGGCGTGGCGAGCAGCAGCTGCACCCAGGGCGGCAGCATCCAGCTCTGGCCAACCAGGTCGCCGAGCATCGGCGCCATCAGCGGGATCGACAGCGCCAGGCCGATGGCCACGGGCATGAAGCCGTGCCAGGGCGACAGCGCGGCGGCCTCGTCCTGCGCGGTGCTCTCGGCGCGCGGCTCGTAGCCGGCGGCGCGCACGGCGCGGCGCAGCAGCAGGGCCATGTCCTCGCCGCCGGTGGCCACGATGCGGGCCGACTCGGTCGCGAGGTTGACGCTCACGTTCTGCACGCCGGGCACGTTCTTGAGCGCGCGCTCCACGCGCATCACGCACGAGGCGCAGGTCATGCCGCCGACCGAGAGGTCCAGCGTGGCGGCGGCCGCGGAAGGTTGAGGCTGAATGTGTTCCATGGTCCCGAGGCTAAAGCCTGACACCATGGCAAGGTCAAGCGCGGTGGCTTCAAGGCCCTAGGCTGGACGTTGACATCGTGAGAGGGTTGAAACTGGCGTTGTCCCCGATTCGGGTGTTCAATCCTTCCACCCTTCATTCATTCCGACAAGGAGCAACGACGATGAGCCAGAAATTCCAGGTCTCCGGCATGAGCTGCAACCACTGCGTGGAGGCGGTGCAGGACGCGGTACAGACGGTCGACCCGCATGCGCAGGTCACGGTCGATCTCGAAACCGGTCATGTGGACGTGTTGAGCCAGCAGCCGCGCCAGGACATCGTGGTCGCGATCGAGAACGCCGGCTACACCGTTCAATGATGACGGCGACCTCCGCCCACGGCCGCCAGGTCGCCATCGGCGAGGCCGCGCGGCTGTCGGGTGTGTCGGCGCGCATGGTGCGCCACTACGAAGGCCTGGGCCTGCTGCCCGCGGTGGCGCGCACCGAGAGCGGCTACCGCCAGTACAACGACGCCGACATCCACACGCTGCGCTTCATCAAGCGCTCGCGCGATCTCGGGTTCTCGATGGAAGAAATTGCCGAGCTGGTCGGCCTGTGGCACAACCGCCGCCGCGCCAGCTCGAGCGTCAAGCGCATCGCGCAAAAGCACCTGGGTGAACTGGAACAGCGCATCGCCGACATGCAGTCGATGCGCAGCACGCTCGCGCACCTCGTGCATTGCTGCCACGGCGATGCGCGGCCCGACTGCCCCATCCTCGACGACCTGAGCCAAGTCTAGGGACTCCCCCAGGCTTCGCGCACTTCGTGTCGCTGCGCCAACCCCCTCGCCGGGGGCGATACCGGTGGCCCGGCAAAGCCGGTTCCACGGTATCCCTGGAAAAAATCAGGCGTTCTTCACGAGCGACAGCACCTGGCTCGTGTCGAGGGTGCGTGCCCGTTCCTTGATCGCCGGCAGGTACTGCGTCTGCAGGCCCTGCCCTTCCTTCACCACGCTGGAGAACGCGTCCTTCAGCATCTGCGTGGAGAGCGTGCGCCCGCCCGCGTAGTAGCGCTTGGCCACGTGGCCCAGCGCATAGGTCGACGCGAAGCTCATGCCCGAGCTCACGGCCTGCTTGCCGAGGCCGCCCAGCAAACCACCACCGACCTTGCCCAGCAGGCCGCCGAGCAGCTTGCGCCCCGCCTGCTCCAGGTACTGCGAGGTCAGGCCCACGCCCACGGTGGCCAGGAAATCCTTGATGTGGCCGGTGTCCAGCTGGTAGCCGTGCGCCTGCCCGATGCGGTAGACCAGCTTCATCTGCAGCGGAATGATCGCCATGGTCGACAGCGTCTCGGGCAGCAGCTCGAGCGCGCCGTTGAGGATGGCGGCGTTGAGGATCGCGCGGTCGAGCTCGGTGCTGTCGGGGGCCTGCGGCGCCGCGGGGGTCGCCGCGGTTGCAGCCGTTACCGCCACAGCCGCCGGCACCGCGGCGGCGATGTCTTCCGCCCGCTGCGAGAACTGCGCCGCCGAGGCGTCCAGGCCCAGCGAGCTGCGCACGTCCATCAGGAAGAGCCGCTCCGGCTCCGACTGCACGCCGTCGGCGTCGCACATGCACACCGCCATCTCGTACGCCAGCTGCCGCGACTCGGCGCTTTTCAGCTCGCCGGCCACCGAGGCCAGCGACACCCGCTTCATGAGCACGTCCTGGTAGATCGTCGGCAGGTTCACGCCGTCGGCCTGCGACAGGCCCTCGGCGATGCGCTTGATCTCGGCGCGCTCGCGCTCGTGCTTCTCGCCGTCGACGAAGGCCGCCAGCAGGCTCAGGGTGACGATCGCTTTTGTTTCAGAAGGTGTCATGTTCGAGTTTTTTCGTCATGTGAAGGAGTGGATTGGGTCCGCGCAGCGCCCGAAGGTTCCTCCGCGCGTTCTCCCCACAAAACTGGGGCAACTCTGTGGATAACCCCGGCACTGCTCTGTAGGGGCGTTGCAAGTTGTTGATTTTCAAAGGAAATCTACAACATGCTCAATTAACAGGCAATGAATTTCTCGACCCGAAAACCGTCTTTCGCAGAATTCCGGAAGGCTGTCAAAGGACAACTCTGGGGAGAGTTTTTGCACAAGCCATCGGTTATCCACAGGGCCTGCGGGTTACCCCATGTTGTCCAAGTTGCGGGTACACCACGGAAGCGCGGGTGCGCACAGTGACGCGGGCATGACAAGTCGTTGTCACGTCAAGGAAAAAGCGACCTTTCCACAGACCGGTGCGACCCTTATCTACTACTACTAATTTGAATAAGAAGAATAAGAAGACAGGAAGAGGAAAAGCCGCGCCCGAAAAAAAAAGCCGCGAAAGGCCGCGCCGGTCGCCGGCGCCTCGGGCGGAAAACCGGGCACGGGTCGTCCGTGGCCCTCGCTAACATCGCCGGATGAGCTTCAAACCCCGGATCCTGATTGCCGAAGACGAATCGGGCATCGCCGACACGCTCCAGTACGTTTTGAGCAGCGACGGTTTCCAGCCGATCTGGTGCGCCACGGCCGAAGAAGCCATCGCGCAGTTCGCGCAGGAACGCCCCGCGCTCGCCATCCTGGACATCGGATTGCCCGACCTGAACGGCTTCGAGCTCTTCAAACGCCTCCAGGCGCTGAACCAGTCGATGGGCGGCCCGGAGGTACCGATGGTGTTTTTGACGGCCCGCAGCGACGAAATAGACCGCGTGGTGGGCCTCGAACTGGGTGCGGACGACTACATTGCCAAGCCGTTTTCACCCCGCGAGCTGGTCGCCCGCGTGCGGACCATCCTGCGGCGCAGCGCCAGAAACGGCCCAGGAAGCCCGCCAGCGGCCGCAGCGCCGATTCATGGGGTACCCCATCAAAACGCGCCGGCGCCGCCTTCAGCGGCGCCACAGACCCCCGCAACCCCCTTTGCGCTCGACAGCGAGCGCATGCAGATCCGTTACTACGGACGGCTGCTCGAACTCTCGCGCTACGAATACGGCCTGCTGAAACTCATGGTCCAGCGCCCGGGGCGCGTGTTCACGCGCGACGAACTGCTCGAACTGGTCTGGGACGACGCCAGCGACAGCTTCGACCGCACGGTCGACGCGCACATCAAGACGCTGCGCGCCAAGCTCAAGACCATCGCGCCGGAGGTGGAGCCGATCCGCACGCTGCGCGGCACCGGCTACGCGCTGCACGAAGATCTGCCCGCCAGCAGGGAATGACGCGCCGGACCCGGATCTTCATCGGCATCCTGCTGATCTACACGGCGGGCATCGCCTTCCTGCTGTACCGCGTCGTTTCCGACATCGACCCGCGCTACCGCGAGTCGGCCGAGGAATCGCTGGTCGAGACCTCGCAGCTCATGGCCAGCCTGGTCGAGCAGGACGTGATCGCCGGCGCCATCAACACCGCGCGGCTGGAGCCGCTTTTTCGCAGCGTCTACACGCGCGAGTTCTCGGCCCAGATCTACAACCTGCACAAGAGCCGGGTCGAGCTGCGCGTGTACGTCACCGACCGCACCGGCCGCGTGATGTTCGATTCGCTCGGCCGCCACCTGGGCAACGACTATTCGCAGTGGAGCGACGTGAAGCGCACGCTCGGCGGCCTGTACGGCGCGCGCACCTCGCGCGACGTCGACGGCGACCCGCGCACCTCGGTGATGTACGTCGGCGCGCCGATCCGCTGGAACGACGAGATCGTCGGCGTCGTCAGCGTCGGCAAGCCGGTGCAGAGCTTCGGCCAGTTCGTCGAGGACGCGCGCGTGCGCACCATCTGGGTCGGCGTGGGTTCAGCGCTGGCGCTGCTGCTGCTCACCGTGATCGTCTCGGTCTGGCTGGTGCGGCCCTTCGGCCTGATCCGCGACTACTGGACCTGGGTGCGCGCGCAGCGCAGCCTGAGCCTGTCGCGCATGGCGCGGCGCGCGGTCGACGCGGTGCGCACCGGCTTCGGCGAAATGCGCGATGCGCTCACCGGGCGCAACTACGTGGCCGACTACGTGCAGACCTTCACGCACGAAGTGAAGAGCCCGCTCTCGGCCATCCGCGGCGCGGCCGAGCTGCTGCAGGAACCGCAGATGCCGCACGACCAGCGCGAACGTTTTCTGAAGAACATCGAACGCGAAACCCAGCGCATCCAGGAAATCGTCGACCGCATGATGGAGCTCACCGCGCTCGAGACGCGGCGCACGCTCGACCGCACCGAACCCGTGGCGCTGGGCCCGCTCATCGAGGACATTGCCGCCAGCGCGCAACCCGCTGCGTCGCGACGCAACATCCGGTTGATCGTGAACATCCGCGAGCCTGCGCGCGTCGAGGGCGATCCGTTTTTGCTGCGCCGCGCGATCAGCAATCTGCTCGACAACGCGCTCGACTTTTCACCGCCCGACAGCGAGGTGCTGCTGACGCTGGAAACCACCTCGCGCCTGGCGCGCATCAACGTGCGCGACCACGGCCCGGGCATTCCGGACTACGCGCAGGAAAAAGTCTTCGAGAAGTTCTATTCGCTCGCCCGGCCGCACAGCCAGAAGAAGAGCACGGGGCTGGGCCTGGCGTTCGTGAAGGAAATCGCGACGCTGCACCGGGGCCGCATCGACCTGGGCAATGCGACGCGCGGCGGCGCCGTGGCGACGCTCACGCTGCCGCTGCTGTCAACCCATCACTGACCCACGAGCGCGCGGTAGGCCTCGCGCGTCTCGGGGCTCACGGCCTCGAGCAGCTGCTCGTACGAAGTCTGGTGCCGCGCCAGCATGCGCGCCGAGGCCACGGCCTTCGATTTGCAGAACCAGTGGCAGGTGTGCTGCATCAGGAACAGCTCGGCCGACATCGTGAAGGCCTTCGATTTCGGCGAACGGCCGGCGGCATTTCTCGCCACGCCCGCGATGCCGCGCGCGTGAATGCGCAGTGCTTCGCGCAGGTCGAAGCTCGCGGAAGGGAACAGCGTGGTGGCGAACGGCAGGGCCACCGGCAGCCGGCTCACGCGCGTGTCGGCTTCGGGTTCGCGTGCCAGCTCGGCGGCGAAGGTTTCGAACTGGCCGGCGAGTTTTTCCTCGGTGGCGTCGAGCAGGTGCCAGATCTGCTGGCGGCGCTCGGCGTCGTCTTCGCCGAGGCAGCGCAGGTAGCCCTGGGTCAGGCTCTCCATCAGCTTCTCGATCTGGTAGCGGCCCAGATGGCGACCGAGCAGCGCGATGCGCTGGCGCTGTTCCTTGGACTTGAGGATGTAGAAGCCGGCGGCGATCAGGGCCACCAGGGTGAGGATTTCCATGGATGCGAGAAAAGGGGAGAAAAGAGAAGAGACAAAAAAGAAGCGGGGGCCGCGGCACCGAGTGTAGGCACCGCGCGTCCCCCGCGTCTTTGGGTGGCTCTCGCCGTTTTCTAGCGGAAGAAGTCCAGGATGCGGTTGCGTTCTTCAGGCGGCGGCGGTGCGCCCACCGGCGCGCCCGTCAGCACCTCCACCGGCTGGATCGGCTGCTCGGCGCTTTCCAGGCCCAGGCTCGCCACGTTGTGGCCCGGCGTGAAGTCGTCGAAGTACCACTCGCCGTCGATGCTCACCACGCCGGGCGGTTCGGCCGGCAGGGTCACGGGCACGCCGCGCAGCGCCGACTGCATGTAGCCGATCCAGATCGGCAGGCTCAGGCTGCCGCCGGTCTCGCCGCGCACGCCGAGCTGGCGCGGCGTGTCGTAGCCGACCCAGGCGATGCCCACGCGCGTGGGCTGGAAGCCTGCGAACCAGGTGTCGAAGGAGTCGTTGGTGGTGCCGGTCTTGCCGTACAGGTCGTCGCGCTTGAGCGCCTGGTAGGCCTTGAAGCCGGAGCCGCCCTTGACCACGCTCTGCAGCAGCGATTCCATGATGAAGGCGTTGCGCGCGGGAATGGCGCGGCGGCTTTCGTCGAGCACCGGGGGCTCGGTTTCCATCAGCACCTTGTCCTTGAGGTCGGTCACGCGCGTCACGAGGTACGGGTTCACGCGGTAGCCGCCGTTGGCGAACACCGAATAGCCCACCGCCATCTGCATCGGCGTGACCGAGCCGGCGCCCAGGCCCATCGGCAGGTTGGCCGGGTGCTTGTCCTTGTCGAAGCCGAACTTGGTGACCCAGTCTTGCGCGTAGGGTGCGCCGATCGATTGCAGCACGCGCAGCGTGACCAGGTTCTTCGACTTCATGAGCGCGTTGCGCAGCGGCATCGGGCCTTCGAAGCCGCCGTCGAAGTTCTTCGGGTCCCAGGGCTGGCCGCCGTTGGCGGCGGCATCGAACACCAGCGGTGCGTCGTTCACCACGGTGGCGGGCGTGAAGCCCTTTTCGAGCGCGGCCGAGTAGATGAAGGGCTTGAAGCTGGAGCCCGGCTGGCGCCAGGCCTGCGAGACGTGGTTGAACTTGTTCTTCCCGAAGTCGAAACCGCCGACCAGCGCCGTGATGGCGCCCGTGCGCGGGTCCATGCCGATGAAGGCGCCCTCCACCTCGGGCAGCTGCGTGATCTCCCAGGTGTTCTTCGGCGTCTTCGCGACGCGGATCACGGCGCCGCGGCGGATCTTGATGTTCGGCGGCGCCTTCGCGGCCAGGCCGGACTGCGCGGGCTTGAGGCCCTCGCCCGAGATCTCGAAGGCTTCGCCGTTGGCGCGCACCGCGGTCACTTCCTTGGCGCTGGCTTCCAGCACCACGGCCGAGATCACGTCGCCGTTGTCGGGGTGCTCGGCCAGGGCCTCGTCCACCGCCTCGTCGATTTCCTTCTGGCCGCTGGCCGGCAGGTCGACGAACTTCTCGGGGCCGCGGTACACCTGACGGCGTTCGTAATCCATGATGCCCTTGCGCAGCGACTTGTACGCCGCCGCCTGGTCGGCCGCCACCAGCGAGGTGTAGACCTTCATGCCGCTGGTGTAGATGCTGTCGCCGTACTGCGCGTACATCATCTGGCGCACCGTCTCGGCCACGTACTCGGCATGCAGCCGGTTCGGGTCGGCGGCGTCGCGCAGGTGCAGCTCTTCCTTCTTGGCTTCGGCCGCCTGTTCGGCGGTGATGAAGCCGGTCTCGTGCATGCGGTCGATCACGTAGAGTTGGCGCGCCCGCGCGCGGCGTGGGTTGGCCACCGGGTTGTTGGCGCCGGGCGCCTTGGGCAGGCCGGCCAGCATGGCGGCCTCGGCGATGGTCACCTGCTGCAGCGGCTTGCCGAAGTAGGCCTCGGAGGCGGCGGCGAAACCGTAGGCGCGGTTGCCCAGGTAGATCTGGTTCAGGTAGATCTCCAGGATCTGGTCCTTGCTGAGCTGTTGCTCGAGCCGGAAGGCCAGCACGATCTCCGAGGCCTTGCGGCTGAGCGTGCGCTCCGAGCTCAGGTAGACGTTGCGCGCCACCTGCATCGTGATGGTCGAGGCGCCCTGCTTGCGCCCGCCCTTGAAGCTGGCCACGGCCGCGCGCGCGAAGCCCTTGTAGTCCACGCCGCCGTGGTCGTAGAAGCGCGCGTCTTCCACGGCCAGCACGGCGTCTTTCATGACCTTCGGAATGTTCGCGAAGGGCGTGAGGTTGCGGCGCTCCTCGCCGAACTCGCCGATCAGCGAACCCTCGGCCGTGTACACCCGCAGCGGCAGCTTGGGCCGGTAGTCGGCCAGCTCGGAAATGTCGGGCAGCTTCGGGTAGATGGCGACCACCCCCACGATGGCGGCGCCCAGCAGCGCAACGGCGCCGGCACCGGCCGCGATGGCGCTCCAGCCGGCGATGCGTTTCCACGGGAGCTGGCGCAGCGCACCGGCGGGTTGGGAAGGGCGAGGTTCTTGGGACATGGGATGGGGGCTAGCGAAGAGGTTGGAGCCGTGGCGCGCGCGGGCGTTCCGTCACCCGGGGATCGAGCGCGCCGCGCCGCACGCCTTCCAGCGCGCAGTGCATGGCATCGAAATACTTGTCGTGGTCGTAGGCGATGAGCAGCAGGTCCACCCCGGCGTCGAGTGCGCCCAGCGTGGCGTTGCAAAGACCTCGGTTGTAGGCCCCGCCCATCGTGAGGTCGTCGGTGACGAGCAGGCCCTGAAAGCCCCATTCGCCTCGAATCACCTGCCGCACGATTTTGCGTGAGAAAGAGACCGGCGCATCCGCGTCGAGTTCCCGAAGGATGACATGGCCGAGCATGATCGCGGCATCCGAATGTTTCGACACGTCTTGAAACGGCTTCCAGTCGTGCGCGGCCAGCCGGGCCACGGGCGTGCGCAGTTCGGCACCCATGTGGTGCGTGTCCTCGGTCACGCCGGCCAGGCCGGGAAAGTGCTTGAGCGTGCCGCGCACGCCAGCCGATTCAAGGCCTTGCTCGTAAGCGAGCGCCACCTGCGCGGTGACGTCGGGGTCGCTGGAAATGGCGCGTTCCTCGATGCGGGTGTGCAGGTCCCAGCGGCCCGGGGCGCGGCCGGGGCGCAGGTCGACCACCGGGCTGAAGTTCAGCGTGATGCCCAGCGCGGCGAGCGCCCCGCCCTGCTGCGCGCCGTAGGCGCGGGCACGTTGCAACAGTTCGTGTGCGGGCACGTCGGCGTCCAGCAGGCTGGCGAGTGCCGGCTGGCGGGGCACCATCGGCGACAGGCGCGAGACGCCGCCGCCCTCCTGGTCGGTCGCCACCACCAGCGGCGGCAGGCCGGCCGCCTGTCGCAGCGCCTGCAGGCTGGCGATTTCCGCGCGCAGGGTGTCGGCGCTGCGGCCCTTCACGTTGCGGCCGGTGACGAAGATGCCGCCGATCAGGCCCCGGCGGGCCAGCTCGCGCAGGTCGTTCGCGTCGTCGTAGCCGACGATGAAGCGCGCGCCCAGTGCCTGCGCCACCGGGCCCGAGGCCGCATTCACTTCCAGCCGGTGCTGGCGCGAGGCCAGTTCGTGGCCCAGCGCCGTCAGCATCGCGCCCACCGTCAGGGCCAGCGCCACGACACGGCGCGCACCGCGCGCGCTGCGCCAGGCGATCGCGGCGGCGGCGCACAGCGCGGCGAGCAGCAGCGGCAGCTCCTCCTCGCGCAGGAAGCGCAAGTGCGGGTCCTTCAGGTGCCAGGCCCAGGCGCACAGCACGGCCAGCAGCAGCCAGCCGAGCACGCCGGGGATGGCGCGCAGCAGTCTCATGCGTCCACCGTGGCCGCCGGCGTGGCCGGGGCGGGTTCGCTGCGGCGCGACAGCGCATACCAGTCGACCTTGCGCGTCACCAGCATCAGCGCGGCCAGCATGCCGAAGATCAGCAGCGCGCCCAGCAGCAGCGCATTGCTTTCCGAGGCCAGCAGGCCGTAAAGCGCGCCGTACAGCAGCGCCACGAAGGCGGCGAACGACAGGCCGCGGCGCCAGCCTTCGAGCACCGCGCTGAAGTACACGGCCAGCAGCGCCACGCTGGCACCGGCCGCGCCCGCGTAGGCCATCCAGAAGGCGAACTTCTCCGACAGCGCGAGCAGCAACAGGAAGAACAGCGCGATCGACAGGCCCACCAGCCCGTACTGCACCGGGTGCAGGCGCAGCTTGCGGAACAGCTCGAACATGAAGGCCGCCATCAGCACCAGGCCGATGAAGAGCGCGCCGTACTTGCCGGCCCGCGTGCTCATCGAATACACGTTGACGGGTTGTGCGAGCGACACGTCGAAGGTCTGCAGCGGGCCCGAGGCATGGCGCGACATAGACGCCGAGGGCGCGGTGCGCACGACGGCCGCCGCGGCGTTCTGCGCGGCATCGCCTTCGCTGCCCCACAGGCCGGCACGCACCTGCTCGCGCGCCGTGGTCACGAGCGAGGACACGCGCCAGTGCGCGTCGAAGCCCTGCGGCGTCACCTCGCGCTGCGTGGCCAGGAAGCGACCGCCGAAGCTGGGGTGCGCCCACGGCGAACGCAGGTGCGCGGTGGTTTCCTCGGCGATCGGCACCATCGAGAGCGTGTCCTGGCCCACCAGCGAGAGCTTCATGTCGAAGGCCAGCGGCTTGCCCGTCTGCCAGGCGGCGAGCGCGGCGCCCGTGAGCGGCGCGTGGATGCCGTCGGCGTACGTGGCGTTGTCGGGCAGGCCGGGCACGCGCTGGCGAAAGCGCAGCGCCTCGCCGTTGACGGTGAGCGCGGGCGAGCCGTCGAGGCCGCGCAGGTCGCTCACGTGGAAGGCGACGAACGGCGGGCGGAACTCGATCGACGAGCCGCTCTCGCTGTGCGGCACGGCCTGCGGGTCGAAGCCCGCGAAGCCGCCGCCGAGCGCGGCCGTGAGCGTGTAGAACGGAATGCGGAAGATGCCGCGGTAGCGCTCCTGCGGCGCCATGTCGCCCTCGATGTGCAGCTTGTCGGGGAACACGGCGTGCACCATCTCCTTGCTCTGCGGGGCCTGGCCGATCACCTTGCCCTGCGCGTCGCGCAGCGGCTCCATCCAGCGCTCCACGTACGGCACCAGCAGCAGCGGGCCGACCATGGCCTGCGGCCCGGCATAAGACTCGGCGAGCTCGCGCGCGGCCTCCTGCTGGCTGTCGCCGCGGGCGCGGTTCAGGTCGTCGATGCGCGCCAGCGGAATGCACAGCACCAGCAGCAGGAAGAACAGGCCGGCCACCTTGACCAGCACCGAGGCCTGCAGGGCCTTCAACAGTTGAAGCATGGGTTTCTCCCCTCTTTTCCGGGTTTTTTCGTGATGAGGCGCCGATGCTCTCCGGCCGATCCGAAGGCCGTATGAAGCCGCCGCGCGGCGCACTTCACACAGACTTCACACAGCGGCGCCTCCGGTTGTGGCGACTTCAACGCGCCTTCCAACTGCCTTCTCGCACGCTCACGACAGTGAGGGCCGTGCAAGTTCGCACGCAGAAGGACACCCGCCATGGACACCCCCACCACCCCACGCCCCGGCCGTTGGCTCTGGCTCGCCACCGTGAGCCTGGCCACCGTGGGTTTCATCGCCATGGGCGCCCGCCCGGTCCACGCGCAGGAAGCGCCCGCCGGTCCGCGCCTGAAGACCGAGAGCCCGTATTTCTTCGTCAAGAGCGACGACCCCTCGGTCGACCGCCTGCCGCTGAAGGGCACGGAGGTCTCGGTCAAGATTTCGGGCGTGATCGCCGACGTCACGGTCACCCAGACCTACCGCAACGAAGGCCAGCGCGCCATCGAGGCGAAGTACGTGTTCCCCGGTTCCACCAAGGCGGCGGTAAGCGGCCTCAACGTGCGCCTGGCCGACCGCCTGATCACCGCGCAGATCCGCGAGAAGCAGCAGGCGAAGATCGAATACGACACCGCGAAGAAGGAAGGCAAGACCGCCGCGCTGCTCGAGCAGCACCTGCCCAACGTGTTCCAGATGAACGTCGCCAACATCCTGCCGGGCGACGACGTGAAGGTCGAGCTGCGCTACACCGAGCTGCTGGTGCCGCAGTCGGGCAACTACCAGTTCGTGTTCCCGACCGTGGTCGGCCCGCGCTACAACTCGCCGCAGTCGCAGAACGCGCAGGCCCAATGGCCGGCGCAGCCCACGCTGCGCGCCGGCGTGGCACCGAGCACCAGCTTCAAGCTCACGGCGAGCATCGACACGCCGATGGGCCTGAAGGAAATCCGCTCCGCCACGCACACCATCGACGTGAAGAAGCGCGACGAAGACCAGCACGCCGACATCACGCTCGGTGCCGACGGCCGCCCCGCCGACAACCGCGATTTCGTGCTCGACTACCGCCTGGCCGGTGAAAAGATCGAATCGGGCCTCATGCTCTACAAGGGCCAGGGCGACAACGCAGAAAACTTCTTCCTCGCCATGGTCGAGCCGCCCAAGGCCGTGGCCGCCAGCGCCATCTCGCCGCGCGACTACATCTTCGTGGTCGACATCTCGGGCTCGATGCACGGCTTTCCGCTGGACACCGCCAAGACCGTGCTCGAACGCCTGATCGGCGGCCTGCGCCCCAGCGACACCTTCAACGTGCTGCTGTTC
Organism: Variovorax sp. GW821-FHT06D12; assembly: GCF_059419205.1. Lineage (NCBI taxonomy): Bacteria > Pseudomonadati > Pseudomonadota > Betaproteobacteria > Burkholderiales > Comamonadaceae > Variovorax > Variovorax sp. GW821-FHT06D12. The sequence continues at coordinate 170,233 of NZ_JBWKRI010000006.1, forward strand.
TCGGGCAGCAACAAGATGCTGTCGCCGCAGTCGGTGCCGGCCACGCGCGCCAACATCGAGCAGGCGCTGGCCACGATCAAGAACTACAGCGGCAGCGGCAGCACCGAGCTGATTCCGGCGCTCAAGCGCGTGTACGCCGAACCCAAGGCCGCGAACGTGTCGCGCACCGTGGTGGTGGTGACCGACGGCTACGTGACGGTCGAGCGCGAAGCCTTCGAGCTGGTGCGCAACAACCTGTCGAAGGCCAACGTGTTCGCCTTCGGCATCGGCTCGTCGGTGAACCGCAGCCTCATGGAAGGCATCGCGCGCGCCGGCATGGGCGAGCCTTTCATCATCACCGACCCGGTGCAGGCGCCCGAGCAGGCCGCGCGCTTTCGCCGCATGGTGGAGTCGCCCGTGCTCACGAACGTGAAGGCCACCTTCGGCGGCCTGGACGTGTACGACGTGGAGCCGCAGGCGCTGCCCGACGTGCTGGGCGAGCGCCCGGTGATCGTGTTCGGCAAGTGGCGTGGCGAGGCCAAGGGCCGCGTGATCATCGAAGGCCAGGCCGCCACCGGCCCGTACCGCGAGGAAGTGCGCATCACGCCGCAGACGCGCCAGGACACCGCCGCGCTGCGCACGCTGTGGGCACGCCACCGCATCCAGAGCCTGAGCGACCAGGAAGCGCTCGAAGGCAGCGCCGCCTTCAAGGACCGCATCACCGAGCTGGGCCTGAAGTACAGCCTGCTCACGCAGTACACCAGCTTCATCGCGGTGGACAAGGTGGTGCGCAACGTCGCGCCGCAGAACAGCGTGGACGTGAACCAGCCGCTGCCGATGCCGCAGGGCGTGAGCGACCTGGCGCTGGGCGCCGAGGTGCCGAGCACGCCGGAGCCGGAAACGCTGGGCGCGATCGCCATCGTGCTGTCGATGCTGGCCATGCTGCGCCGCCGCGCGCGCCGCAACGACCCGCGCCGTTTCACCGCCTGAACAGGACGCACGACCATGTCTCTGGCAACCCTGGCCCACCACCATCCGCGCGTCGTGGACTGGGCCATCCGCATCGACCGCACGCCAGCCTTCGGCTGGCTCGCGCTGCAGTGCGCCGCGCTCGCGCCCACCTGGGCCTGGATGGCGCGCCGCCTGCAGGACGGTTCCGACGATCCGCTGGGGCTCGTGGCGCTGGTCGCCTTGGCCGCGCTCGCCTGGCAGTGCCGGCGCGAGCTGCGCGCCTCGCCGCGCCTGGGGTGGCTGGCGCTGGCCGGCCTGGGCACCGTGCTCGCCACGCTGCTGCGCACGGGCGGGGGCGGCCTGCCCGCGCTGCCGCCGCTGGCCTCGGGGCTGGTGGCGGTGCTCTCGCTCGCGGCCGGGCTGCTGGCCTTTTTGCCGCGCAGCGTGGCGGCGCTGCCGGTGGCCGGGCTGTCGGTGCTGGCGCTGCCGCTGCTGTCGTCGCTGCAGTTCTACGCCGGCTACCCGCTGCGCGTGGTGACGGCCGAGGCCAGCCGCTGGCTGCTCGCGCCGGGCTTCGAGGTGGCGCGCGAAGGCGCGACGCTGATGGTCGACGGCCGCCTGGTGATCGTCGACGCGCCCTGCTCGGGCGTGCAGATGGTGTGGCTGGGCTACTTCACGGCCTGCGCGGTCGCGCTGTGGGCGCGGCGCGGCGACCGCGCCTTCCTGCGCCGCCTGCCGGCGGTCGGCCTGCTGGTGCTGGCCGGCAACATCGTGCGCAACAGCGTGCTGATCGCCTTCGAAGGCGCCGGCCACGCGCTCGCGCCGTGGGCGCACAACGCGCTGGGGCTGGTGCTGCTGGCCGTGGTGTGCGGCGCCATCGCGCGCCTGATGGTGCCGGCGCGCGCCGCACCGCGCATCGAACTCGACCGCCCGCTGCCGGGCCTGATCACTGCCGAAGGAGGCCGCCGTGTCGATACCGTTCGTTGAGCGCTGGTTCGCCAACCATTTCATCAACCGCGTGGGCCACAAGAGCGCCTTCGCGCTGGCGATGCTGCTGTGCGTGCTCTGGTCGGCCGCGGCGGCGCTGCGCGCGCCGGCCGAAGAAGCCGACGCCGTGGGTTCCCACGAATGGCCCAGCCAGTGGGACGGCGTGCCGCTGCGCCCGCTGGCGCTGAGCGAGGTCGAGCAGCGCTTTGCCGATCGCTTCCCGGGCGCCATCGGCCGCATGACCGACGGCCAGCAGACGCTGGTGATGCGCGCCGTGAACCGGCCCACGCGCATGCTGCATCCGGCCGCCGACTGCTACCGCGCGCTGGGCTACCGCATCGAGCAGGCGCGGCTGGAACGCGACGCGCAAGCGCGGATGTGGCGCTGTTTTGTGGCGCAACGGCACGGTACGCCAAATTTCCGCGTCTGCGAGCGCATCGTCGACGCCCAAGGCACGGCTTTCACCGACACTTCGGCCTGGTACTGGGCGGCGGCCAGCGGCCAGTCGCACGGTCCGTGGCAAGCTGTCACCGTGGCAAGACCGATGTGATGAGAACGTGTTTGTGAAGAAGACCCTGCGATTCGTGCTTTTCGGGCTGCTGGCCCTCGTCCTGACCGCCCTGGTGGCCATCTTCCTGATCGCCAAGATCGCCCTTGCGCCGGCGGCGGGCGAATGGAGCACCACGGTGAAGGCCGGCCCGCTCTCGTTCGAGATCGGCGTGCCCACCGCGGTGCGCCTGGCGACCTCGTCCTGGTTCGCGCCGCGGCTGAACGGCCACGCGCTCGACACCCGCTTCGGCACCGTGCATTTCACCTGGGACGAGAAAACCGGCCAGCAGCAGATGCGCTGCGCGCCGTGCAGCGCCGACGTGCCTGCGCTCGGCACGCAGCCCATCAAGGTCGAGCGGCTGGTGGCCACCGTGCGGCGCGACGGCAACACGCTGGCCGGCACCTTCGAGGCCACGCCCCAGGCGGCCGACAGCAACGCCCTGCTGCAGGGCACCTGGACCGGCCGCCTCGCGCCGAAGAACCTGCAGCTCGACGTCCGCGTGCAGGACGCCCCCATCGCCCGCTGGTACGCCGTGCTGGTGCCGGCGCTGCCCGAGCTGCAGCGCGCCCGCATCGGCGGCACGCTGGCGCTGCAGGCGCAGCTGCTGCTGCCCGACGCCACCTTCGCGGTGCAGCCGGCCATCGGCCAGTTCACGGTCGAAGGGCTGGGCACCGAGGCCATGCTGGGCGCACGCACCAGCTGCGGCCCGTCGGCCAAGCTGGCCAACGACAGCTGGCTGGCGCGCGCCGTCATCGCGGCGGAAGACCAGCGCTTCTTCAGCCACGCCGGCTACGACCTGACCGAAATCCTCGCCTCGATCGACCACAACCAGAAGCCCGGCCAGACCCGGCGCGGCGGCAGCACGCTCACGCAGCAGCTGGCCAAGCTGCTGGTCACCGGCAGCGACCGCACGGCCGAGCGCAAGCTGCGCGAGCTGCTCTACGCGGTCGAGATGGAGCAGACGCTGGGCAAGGCCCGCATCCTGCAGCTGTACCTGGACAACGCCCCGTGGGGTGGCAACCTCTGCGGCGGCGAGGCCGCGGCGCGGCGCTATTTCAAGCGCAGCGCACGCACGCTCGAACCGGCGCAGGCCGTCTGGCTTGCGGCCATGCTGCACAAGCCGCAGGCCGTGCTCGAGCAATGGCGGCGCGACGGCCAGATCGATCCCGACCGCACCAAGTGGGTGGCCGAGAGCGTGCGCGGCATCAGCCGCAACCAGCGTGAGGCGCTGCTCAAGAGCGTGGCTGCGGCGAAGTACGCGCCGCCGGAAGCCGTGCAATGAGCATTGCCCCGCACGACATCGAAGCCATCGAGCGCGCCACCGTCGCGGCGGTCGCACCCGAGGCCTGCGAGGAACTCGACGGCTGGCTGCTGCCCTTCGACCGCGGCACCGTCAAGCGCGCCCGCTCGGCCGTGCCGCTGCACCGCGACCCGGTGGAAGCCGCCACGCTCGACCGCATCGAAGACCGCTGCGACAGCCGCCAGGTCGCGCCCGCGCTGCGGCTGGCCGACGCCGCCTGCTTCGACACGCTGCGCGCCGAACTCGCGCGCCGGCACTACATGGCCGACAGCCCGACCTGCGTGCAGACCGGCTCGGCGCGGCGCATGCGCGACCTCGTCGCGGCGGACGCGAGGCTGGCCGACGTCGACGCGACGCCCGATCCGGACTGGGCCGCGCTGTTCCTGGGCGAAGGCTTCGACCCGGTCGACGGCGTGCACCGCGTGCGTTCGCTGTCGCGCGCCACGGGCTCGCTCTTTGCCAGCGTGCGCGAGAACGGCACCACCGTGGCGGCCGGCGCCATGGCCTTCGGCCACGGCTGGGCCAGCGTGCACGGCATGCGCACCGAACAGTCGCAACGCGGGCGCGGCCTGGCCGGGCGCGTGCTGGCGGGCTTGGCGCAGGCGGCGCTGGCGCGCGGCGTCGAGCGGGTGTTCCTGCAGGTCGACGCGCAGAACCAGCCGGCGCTGGCGCTGTACCGCCGCGCGGGCTTCGAGACGCGCTGGCAGTACTGCTACTGGCAGCGCCAGCAGTGGCCGCGCTGAGCTGAACAGCATCCGGCCGGCGGGCACCCCCACCGGTGGCGCGGTCGGGGCTTTGGTGCCACCATGGGCGGCATGACGAACGTTCATGCCCACCACCACCCCACCGATCCCGTCGCCACCCCGCGTGGCATCGACCACATCGTGGCCGGTGTTTCCACCAGTGACGGCGACGGCGTCAAACTCACCCGCGTGCTGCAGCAGCCGCTGCAGAAGCGGCTCGACCCCTACCTGATGCTCGATGCCTTCGGCAGCGACAACCCGGGCGACTACATCGGCGGCTTTCCGAACCACCCGCACCGGGGCTTCGAGACGGTCACCTACATGATCGCCGGGCGCATGCGCCACCGCGACAGCGCGGGCCACGAAGGCCTGCTCGAGAACGGCGGCGTGCAATGGATGACGGCCGGCCGCGGCCTCGTGCACAGCGAGCTGCCCGAGCAGGAGGAAGGCCTGATGGAAGGCTTTCAACTCTGGCTCAACCTGCCCGCCAAGGACAAGATGCGCGAGCCCTGGTACCGCGACATCCGCAGCAGCGAGATCCCCGAGTTCACGACCGCCAGCGGCGCGCACGTGCGCGTGATCGCCGGCACCAGCCACGGCGTCGTGGGCGCGGAGCAGCGCGCGCACACCCACCCGCTGTACCTGGACATCACGCTGCCGCCCGGCGCCGAGTTCGCGCAGCCGCTGCCGCCCGACCACAACGCGCTGGTCTACGTGTTCCGCGAATCGCTGTGGATCGCGGGCAGCGAGGTGCCGACGCGGCGCATGGCCATCCTGGCGAACGACCCCGGCAGCGACGGCACGGTGCTGCGCGCCGGCGCCAGCAACCACAGCCCGGCGCGCGCGCTGCTCATCGCGGGCCGGCCGCTGAACGAGCCCATCGCGCAGTACGGGCCCTTCGTGATGAACACGCCCGAGCAGATCAAGCAGGCGGTGCACGACTTCCAGAACGGCAAGCTGGGCTGAGCCCGAAGCCTCTGTAGTCGCTCGCCTACCGCAAGTCGGCGTCGCGTGCGGTTCGCGCCGGCCGGTGCGCGGCCTAGATTGCGGTCATGCCTCCCACGATACGCAAGGGACAGGCGCCGCCGATGCTGCAGCGCGCCGAGTTCCACGACCGCTTCATGCAGAGCTTCCACGACCCGGCGTTCCGGGCCGAGACCGAGGCGCTGCGGCGCCTGGAAGACATCGCCTGGAAAGCCTACGACGAAGGCCGCAAGGCGCCTGTCACGCGCCGCGCCGGGCCCGGTTATGCCGACCCCGACTACGAGCTCTCAGTCGACTGGCTCGACGCCCGCGCGCGCATCGACGCGGCGCAGGACGCCTGGGGCCGGCCCGAGACGCGCTCGCGCGTGCTGCTCGTCAACGGCTCGCCGCGCAACGACGGCACCTGCCCCGGCGAAATCTCCAAGACCTGGCGCCTCACGCAGTGCGCGCGCGAGGTGCTCGAAGGCGGCGGCATCGAGGTCGACGTGCTCGACCTGAGCCGGCTCACCTCGGACTACGGCCGCCACATCCACCCGTGCAAGGGTTGCGTCTCCACCGCGATGCCGCTGTGCCACTGGCCCTGCAGCTGCTACCCCAACCACGCGCTGCGCCAGACCGGCGACTGGATGAACGAGATCTACGAACGCTGGGTGGCCGCGCACGGCGTGATCGTGCTCACGCCCACGCACTGGTACCAGGCCGCGAGCCCGCTGAAGCTCATGATCGACCGCCTCGTGTGCGCCGACGGCGGCAACCCCGACCCCACCAGCACGCACGGCAAGAAGCCCGACGAGGCCAAGGCGCTGGAGCTCGAGGGCTGGGGCTACCCGAAGCACCTGGAAGGCCGCGTCTACGGCGTGGTGGTGCACGGCGACGTGGCCGGCCCCGAGGGCCTGCGCCGCAACCTCACGGACTGGCTCGACTGGATGGGGCTGGTCGATGCCGGCGCCCAGGCGCGGCTCGATCGCTACATCGGCTACTACGCGCCCTACGCCACCAGCCACGAGGCGCTGGACGCCGATGCCGACGTGCAGGAAGAGGTGCGCAACGTCGCGCGCGCCGTGGTGCTGGCGGTGGCCGCGCTGCGTGCCGGCAAGCTGCAGGTGCCCGACCGCGGGTTGAAGGCGCCCCGGCCCAAATAAGTCACGCTGCGGGCGGCAGCACCGCGCTGCGGTTCATGCTTCTTTACGCATGCTCACGTTCGGCTCACGGACGCGTTACAGAGGCGCTCCACACTTCGTCTCACCCGCTGCCCTTTGGTGGCGGACTTCTTCGAAAGGAAGCGACTCTCATGATCTCTCTTCGCCAACGCATCGTCTGGGCCAGCCTGCTGGGTTCGGCCGCCCTCGCCTCTTCGGGTGCCTTCGCTCAGGCGCCGGCCGCCACCGCGCCGTCGACCGCCGCACCCACGGCCGCCACGGCCCCCGCCGATGCCACCGCCGCACCCAAGGCGCAGCACAAGCGCATGGACCCGGCCCAGCGCATGGAGCGCATGAAGGAGCACCGTGCCAAGCGCCTGGCGGCGCTGAAGGACAAGCTCAAGCTCACCAGCGCCCAGGAAGGCGCGTGGAGCAGCTTCACCGAGGCCAGCCAGCCGCCGGCCGGTGCCGCCCGCCCGCAGCGCATGGACCGCGCCGAGTTCGCCAAGCTGACCACGCCCCAGCGCCTGGAGCACATGCAGGCCCGCCAGGCCGAGCGCAGCGCCCGGTTCGCCAAGCGCGCCGAAGCGACCAAGACCTTCTACGCCGCGCTGACGCCCGAGCAGCAGAAGACCTTCGACGCCGAGACCGCGAAGTTCGCGGGCCACGGCCATCGCTTCCATCGCGCTGGGCATGAAGGCCACCACGGTGCGGCGCCTGCCAAGAGCTGAGGACCGGGCGGCCGGCTGAAGGGAGCCGGCCTCCAGGAAAGGGCAGAAAAAAGCCCGCGATGCGCAAGGCATCGCGGGCTTTTTCGTGGGCGCGCGCAGTGTTACTGCGGCGTGCCCGTCTTCTCGGTCGGGTTGGTCGGCACCGCCGGGCGTTCACCCGGCTGGCCGAAGCGCGGCTTCACGTGCTGCGTCTCGGCGCGCACCTCGGCGCGCGAGCGCTCGCCGGTGGGCGACGGCATCGCGTTGGGCTGGTGGTTCACGGTGGTGCTGGCCTCGCCCTTGGGTACCACGCTGTTGGCGTTGTTGCGGTTCTGCGCGCGGGCCTCGGCCTTCACGGCTTCGCGCGAGACGGGCATCGAGCTGTCGCCCGCCATCGGTTCGACGGGCGCCGGTTTCTGGGCCTGGGCGACGCCCGCGCCCAGCAGGGCGGCGAGCAGCGCGGTGGGGATCGTCAGGCGTTGCAGGGTGGTCATCATGGAAAGCTCCTTTGCAGATGGAAAAAGGCACAAAGCACGAGCGCGTTGGCATCGGCTTTGAAACCACCGTAGGAGCCTCGTTTCGGGCGCTGTGTGGGGGTGCGGCAGGCCTGCCTGTAGGAGCCCGCCGCCCTTGCGTGAAAGGCACGCGAAGAAGGTGGCGCGTTCCTACAGTCGGCGCGGGCGCGGCCACGTACAACGGGAACACCGATGTCCTCCCCCATCACTTCCCCGCTGCCCGAGGCCGCTGTCGCCGCCGCACCGGCCTCGCTCAAGGTCATGACCGTGAACACCCACAAGGGCTTCACGGCGCTGAACCGCCGCTTCATCCTTCCGGAGCTGCGCGACGCGGTGCGCACGGTGGGCGCCGACGTGGTGTTCCTGCAGGAGGTGATGGGTACGCACGCGCGCCATTCGCGCACGGTGAACAACTGGCCGGAGGCGCCGCACTACGAATTCCTGGCCGACACCATGTGGCCGCAGTTCGCCTACGGGCGCAACGCGGTGTATCCGAAGGGGCACCACGGCAACGCCGTGTTGTCGAAGTTTCCGATCGTGCATTTCCGCAACCACGACGTGTCGGTGAGCGGCCCCGAGAAACGCGGCCTGCTGCACTGCGTGCTGCGCCTGCCCGGGCGCACGGTCGACGTGCATGCGATCTGCGCGCACCTGGGTCTGGCCGAGGCGCACCGCCAGCAGCAGCTGGAGCTGCTGTGCCACATCGTGCGCGACGAGGTGCCGGCCGACGCGCCGCTGATCGTGGCGGGCGACTTCAACGACTGGCGCGCCCGCGCGCACGACGTGCTGGCCGAAGGCGCGTCGCTGCGCGAGGTGTTCGTGCATGCCCACGGCCGCGCCGCGCGCACCTTTCCGGCGCGCCTGCCGCTGCTGCCACTGGACCGCATCTACGTGCGCAACGCGGGCGCGCACGCGCCCGTGGTGCTGCCGCGCCGGCCGTGGTCGCATCTGTCGGACCATGCCCCGCTGGTGGCGGACATCGACCTGTGAGCAGCGAGGCCCCCATGCGCGACACCCCCGAGCGCGCCGGCCACTGGACCGGCGGCAACCGCATCGACCTGCTGGAGAACGGCGAGGAATTCTTTCCGCGCGTGTTCGAGGCCATCGGCGCGGCGCGGCGCGAAGTGATCATCGAGACCTTCATCCTGTTCGAGGACAAGGTGGGCCTGGCGCTGCATGCGGCCATGCGCGCGGCGGCGCAGCGCGGCGTGAAGGTCGACCTGATGATCGACGGCTTCGGCTCGCCCGATCTCTCTCACGAGTACCTCGAAAGCCTGGCCACGGCCGGCGTCAAGGTGCGCGTGTTCGACCCGGGCCAGCGCTTCCTGGGCCAGCGGCTCAACGTGTTCCGCCGCATGCACCGCAAGATCGTCGTGATCGACGGCGAGCGCGCCTTCGTGGGCGGCATCAACTACTCCGAGGACCACCTGCTCGACTTCGGCCCCAAGGCCAAGCAGGACTACGCGGTCGAGCTGGCGGGGCCGATCGTGGCCGAGATCCATCAGTTCGTGCTGCGCGCGATTGCAGTCGGCGGCAAGGGCGTGGGCTGGTTCCGGCGAAGGCTGAAGCAGGCCCCGCCCGCGTCGCAGCTGCAGGCCGCGGCGGGCGAGGCCGACGCGATCTTCGTCACGCGCGACAACCGCCGCCACACCAACGACATCGAGCGCCACTACCGCGCCGCGATCCGCGCCGCGCGCGAGCGCATCGTGATCGCCAACGCGTACTTCTTTCCGGGCTACCGGCTCATCAAGGAGCTGCGGCGCGCGGCGCGCCGGGGCGTCGATGTGCGCCTCATCCTGCAGGGCGAGCCCGACATGCCGATCGTGAAGACGGCCGCCGGCATGCTGTACCACCACCTGCTGCACGCGGGCGTGCGCATCTACGAGTACTGCGATCGCCCGCTGCACGGCAAGGTCGCGCTCATGGACGACCGCTGGAGCACGGTGGGCTCGAGCAACCTCGACCCGCTGAGCCTGTCGCTGAACCTCGAGGCCAACGTGGTGGTGCGCGACACCGCGTTCAACAAGGTGCTGTGGGAGCGCATGGACCATCTCATGCAGCACAGCTGCAAGCAGATCGGCACGCACGACCTGGCCAGCGAATGGAGCGGCTGGCGGCTGGTGCGCAGCTTCTTCGTCTTCCACTTCTTGCGCTGGTACCCGTCGTGGCTGAACCGCCTGCCGCGCCATGCGCCGCGCCTGACGCCGGCCGAGGCGACCGATCTCATGGCGCAGCAGAAGAAGCGCGGCGACGAGGGCACGACGCGCACGGAGACGGCATGAGCGCATCCCTCGCCCTCACGCACCGGCCCTGGTGGCCGTGGGCGCGGCGCGTGGCGATCTGGGCCTTCTTCGGCGCCATCGCCTGGCTGCTGCTGAAACAGGCGCGCACCATCGACTGGGCCGAGGTGTTCGCCGCACTGCGCGCATTGCCGGGCACCACGCTGCTCGCGGCCGGCGCGCTGGCCGCCGCCAGCTTCGGGCTCTACAGCACCTACGACCTGCTGGGGCGCCACCTCACGAAGCACCGGCTCGGCGCGGGCACCGTCATCGGCGTGACCTTCATCAGCTACGCCTTCAACCTCAACTTCGGCTCGCTGGTCGGCGGCGTGGCCTTCCGCTACCGGCTGTATTCGCGCCTGGGGCTGGGCAACGAGACCATCACGCGCGTGCTGGGCTTCAGCATGCTGACCAACTGGCTCGGCTACCTCGTGGTGGCCGGCGCCGCCTTCTGCTTCTGGCCGATGGCGCTGCCGCCCGACTGGAAGATCGACGGCGGCGGCCTGCGCATGCTCGGCGCGGTGCTGCTCATGGTGTCGCTGGCCTACCTGGCGCTTTGCGCGTTCTCCGATGGCCACGTCTGGCGCGTGCGCGGCCATGCGCTGCGCACGCCGAGCTTGCCGATGGCCTTGCTGCAGCTGGCGATGTCCTGCGTCAACTGGTCGCTCATCGGCGGCGTGATCTGGGTGCTGCTGCAGGGCGAGGTCGGGTATCCGCAGGTGCTCGCGGTGCTGCTGGTCGCGGCCGTGGCGGGCGTGGTCACGCACGTGCCGGCGGGGCTCGGCGTGCTGGAAGCCGTGTTCGTCGCGCTGCTGGCGCACGAGGTGCCCAGCGCCCGGCTGCTGGGGGCGCTGCTGGCCTACCGCGCGCTGTATTACCTGCTGCCGCTGGCCGGGGCGCTCGTCGCTTACCTCGTCACCGAGGCGCGTGCACGGCGCTTGCGCGCGGATGCCGGCAACAACCACAACAAACGTTAAATATTGCCCGCAGAAAGCAATCGATCGGTGAAATGACGGTCAGGAATTGTTGCACTGCAACAATTTTCACTTTGCAGGCCTATAGTGGCCCTCTGTTCCCCTACGTGCCCTCTTCCCATGTCGTCCTTCAGTACCACCGCCCGCGTGGCCAGCCCGCTGATGCAATGGGTCGACCTGGCCCTCAAGACCCACGAGACCCTGCTGTCGTCCGGCACGGTGATCCGCATGCGCACCGAGCGCATCGCCAAGGCCGGGCTCACGCCCAGCGCCGCCGACCTCGCGGAATTTCATTTGATGGGCCACGAAAAGCTCGCCGCGGCGAGTGAATCGGGCCTGGCGATGGCCCGGCAGTGGCACAGCAGCCAGGCCTCGCTGGCCCAGCGGGCATGGCAGCAATGGCTGCAGGGCGCCACGGCGCTCTTCTCACTGGCCGGTAGTTTCACGCCGGCGCAGGCGGCCACGCATGGCGACGCGCTCGTGCAGGCCACGGCGCGCGGTGCCAGCACGGCGGGTCAGCTCACGGGTGTGGCGGTGCGCATTGCGCGCGAAGGCCTGAAGCCGATCCACGCGGCCGCCACGTCGAACGCGCGGCGACTGCTGGCCGAACTGCAGGCCTGACGCCGCTGCGTTTCAGGGTTGCGCCGGGACCAGCGTCACCAGCGTGATTTCCGACGGCGCGCCGAAACGCTTCGGCGGCCCCCAGTAGCCGGTGCCCCGGCTCACGTAGATCCACATGTCGTGCAGCTTGTGCAGGCCGGCCGTGAACGGCTGCTGCATCGGCACGAACAGGTTCCACGGGAAGAACTGGCCGCCGTGCGTGTGGCCCGACAGCTGCAGCTGGTAGCCGGCCGCGGCCGCCACCGGCGCGCTGCGCGGCTGGTGCGCCAGCAGCACGCGCGTGTGCACCAGCGGTGGTGCGTCGTACAGCGCCAGGTGCGGGTCGCTCGCGTGCGTGGCGTCGAAGTGGCCGGCGGTGAAGTCGGTCACGCCGGCCAGCACCAGCGCACTCTCGAACAGCTCTTCGTCGGTCTGCGCGCCGCGCACGTTGCGCGTCTGCAGCACCACGTGCTCGTTCAGCAGCACCTTCAGGCCGAGGCGGCGCAGCTCGTCGATCCAGGCGTGCGCGCCCGCGTAGTACTCGTGGTTGCCCGTGACCACGAAGGTGCCGTGGCGCGCGCGCAGCCCTGCCAGTGGCGCGATGTGCTCGCGCAGCTCGGGCACGCTGCCGTCGACCAGGTCGCCGGTGATCGCGATGGCGTCGGCGCCGAGCCGGTTCACCGCGTCGACGATGCGCTGGATGTAGCCGTTGCGGATCGTCGGGCCCACGTGGATGTCGCTGAGCTGGGCGATCGTGAAGCCGGCCAGCGCCGCGGGCAGGCCGCGAATCGGCACGTCGACCTGCTTCACGCCGGCCGTGCGGCGCGCGTTGACGAAGCCGACCAGCGACACACCCGTGGCCAGCGCCAGCACCGCCAGCGCGCTCCAGGGCCCGACCTTGTCCCAGGGCACCTGCAGGCCGCCGAGCGCGTTCGCCAGCCAGGCCAGCAGCAGGCCGAGGTCGCGCACCAGCGTGAGCACGAACAGCGAGGAGAACCAGCCCATGCTGATCAGGCCGATCCAGTGCAGCGTCTCGCCGGCCGGCTTCGCCTTGCGGTCGGCGCGGTGGCTGCGCGACACGAAGGGCAGCGGCATCGTGACCGCCGATACCGCCAGCAGCACGAGCGCGAGCGGCCACGCAGGCGTGAGCGACGCCAGCGCAGGCAGCAGGCGCAGCGCGATGTAGACGTGCAGCAGCGCGGTCAGGACGCTCAGGGGACGGATCGGCATGAGGACTGGGGGGACGCGGGCATCGCCCGGGACACGTCATCTGCAAGGCGCATGCCGCGCATTCAAGGCGTCGAAAGCTGCCTGGGTCGCTATTTTTTCTATAGCGCAGGGCAACCGGATAGCGGGCGTTGGGGCGCCGCGGGCGCGCCCGTTCGGCGCCGCCCGCGGCGCGATGCCGCCTCGCTTACCGCACCGTGCGCGTGCCGGCCGACGCCATGTCGGTGCCCGCCGGCCATTCGAAGAGCGCCTTGGCCGGCGCACCGGGCGACACCAGCAGCGTCTGTTTCAGCGTCTGGCCGCCGATGCGAGCCTCCACTTCATAGCGACCGGGCTCGAGCCGCGCCACCATGAACGGACCGCCCGAGACCACGTTGTCGAGCAGCGCGGTGCCGTGGCTGTCGCGCACGGTGACGTGCACGCCGGCCGCGAAATCGGCGCGGCGGCCGTCCTTGATCGCGAATTCGAAGCTCGCGGGCCAGCGCGGCGACACGGTTTCCATCAGCTGCGCCTCGTCCTGGCCGATGCCGCCGCTCATGTACTCGACGCCGTGCGCCATGTGGATCGGCGGGTTCATCGCGGCCTGGGCCGGCTGCGCCGAGAGCGCGCCGCCGAGCAGCACCAGCAAGGCGGCGCCAGCCGCCGCGGCCACGGGCCGGGCGTGCGAGAACAGAAACAGGGGATTGGTGGTGAGAGACATCGAAGCCTTCCTTTCCGGGCGGTGGTGGCGACACGCCACGCAGGAAGGCACTGTGCCGGGCACGACTTAAGGAAGACTTAACTGCGCGCGGGCCGTCGCGGCCCGCGTCCGCGTCGGGTCAGCGCGCGGCGGTTTGTGCCAGCGCCTGGGGCAGCGGTGGCGCGACCGAGGCCATGTCGAAGTTCGACGGCCAGACGAACGAGGCGCGCGCCGGAATGCCGGCGATCACGACCAGTTGCTGCGTGAGCGTGAGCCCGCCCAGCGTCACGTCGACGTCGTAGGCGCCCGGTTCGAGCCGTGCGAGCATGTAAGGCGCCTGGGTCTGCACTTGCATCACCGTCTGGCCTGTGTACTTCTGGCGCACCTGGATCGACGCCTTGGCCGGGAAGCCGGCCTGCTGCGCGCCCTTGCCGTCATTCACGCGCAAGTCGATGGCGGCGGCCCAGCGCGGCGCCACCATTTCCATGAAGGCGGCTTCGCCCTTGGCGGCACCGCCGCACATGTATTCGATGCCCTGCGCGACCTGGATCGGCGGGTTCGAGAACGCATGGGCCGGCGACACGGCCACGAGGAAGGCCGCGGCGACCGATGCGGCGCCCAGAACCAGTGCAGCCACGGGCTGTTGGAAACGCTTGGGGTTCATTGCTCTGTGTGTCCTCGATCTTGCGTGACAGGAAATCCGTCAGGAATTTTGCTTAGCAAGAGTCGGGCTAGATATAGCGTTTACGAGGAAGCTTCTGCGTTGCGCAGGTGAATGCTATTGTTTTCATAGCTGGTGACGCCCGTGTGACGGGCGTCAGTTCCACTTTTCGGGTGTCTTTCATCGGAAACCCTGAGACGGGGCTCGCGGACGCGCCGCGAGCGAGCGCTTTCCGATGCGTCGCCGGCCCCGCGGCCTGTGCTGAATTGGCAACAAAAGACGGAATTGGTGCGCAATTGACTGGGCATTCCCTAGCTATTGGCGGGCGCGCAAAGAAATTAGGCTCGGCGCTTCCTTTCAAAGCGCGCAAACCAAATGCTTCATTCAAATCGCCGATTCGTTTTTTTGCTGATGGCTTTGGGACTGGCCGCCCAGGCAAGCGCAGAGCAGCCGGTGCCGATCCGCATCGGCGTCATCGGCCCTTTCACCGGGCCGTCGGCCGATTTCGGCCTGCCCATGCTCAACGGCGTGAAGATGGCCGTCGACGAAATCAATGCCGTGGGCGGGTATCTGGGCCGCTCGCTCGAACTGGTGATCAAGGACGACCAAGCCAATCCGGACACTGGTCGCTCGCAATCCCAGGCCCTCGTCAATGAAAAAGTGGTCGCCACCATCGGCTTCTGCAATACCGGCGTGGCGATGAATTCATTGGCCGTTTTCAATGACGCGAAATTGCCGCTGATCGTGCCCTGCGCCACCGGCTCGCCATTGACGTCGACCTATCCGCCGGCCACGAGTTATGTGTTTCGCACCTCGCCCAAGGACAGCATCCAGGCCCCCTTCGTGGTCGACAACCTGCTGGCGCGCGGCTGGAAACGGGTCGCCGTGCTGCACGACAGCACCGGCTACGGCGAGGCGGGCGCCAAGGATGTCGAGAAGGCGCTGGCGGCCAAGCACCTCAAGCCCGTGTACGTGGGGAAATTTCCGCTCGGCGTGAAAGACCTGACGAAGGAACTGTCGGAGGCCAAGGCGGCCGGCGCGGACGTGATCTTCAGCTACACCGTGGGCCCCGAGAACGCCGTCATCGCGCGCAGCCGGCAGGCCTTGAACTGGAAGGTGCCGCAGGTCGGGGCCTGGACGCTGTCCTTCCCGTCCTTCATCGAGGGCGCGCGGGAGGCTTCCGAAGGCGCGCTGATGGCGCAGAGCTTCATCGCCGAGCCGAGCAACGAGCGCCGCTCGTCGTTTCTCTCCAACTACGCGCGGAAATTCAACACCAAGCGCATCCCGGTGCCGATGGCCGCCGCCCAGGCCTACGACGCCACCTACCTGCTGGCCCACGCGATGTTCAACGTGCCCAGCGGCAAGCTCGAAGGCCCGTTCATCAAGGCCGCGCTCGAGCAGCCCAAGCGGCCCTACTACGGCGTGGTCACGACCTACGACAAGTCGTTCTCGGAAAACGACAAGGATGCGCTGTCGCCCAACATGCTGGTGATGGGCGTGGTGCGCAACGGGCAGATCAGCTTCGCGTACCCGGAGGACGCCAAGCGCAACCTGTTCGTGCAGCGCAAGCAGTAGGAGGAGGCAAAAAAAAGGGGCGCTTGCAAGCGCCCCCTTGGTGAACAGCGCGACACCGCCGGTGCCGCGCCATCGATCGATCGATCAGACGTCGATGTTCGCCGCGCGCAGCGCGTTCTGCTCGATGAACTCGCGGCGCGGTTCCACCTCGTCGCCCATCAGCATCGTGAACACGCGGTCGGCTTCGATCGCGTCGTCGATCTGCACGCGCAGCAGGCGACGCACGGTCGGGTCCATGGTGGTTTCCCACAGCTGCTCGGGGTTCATCTCGCCCAGGCCCTTGTAGCGCTGGCGCGAGGTGGCGCGTTCGGCTTCGCCGATCAGCCACTTCATGGCCTGGCGGAAGTCGTCGACCTTCTCTTCCTTGGCGCGTTCGCCTTCGCCGCGCTTGACCAGCGCGCCTTCGGCGCTCAGCAGGCCGCGGAAGGTGTTGGCGGCCTGCGCCAGCGCGTCGTAGTCGGCGCCGTGCACGAAGTCCTGCGAGATCACGCTGGACTTGATGTTGCCGTGGTGGCGGCGGCTGATGCGCAGCAGCGGCTTGTCGGTGCGGGCGTCGAACTCGCTGCTCACCTCAGCCGGCACGCCGGTCGTGTTGAGTTCGCGCAGCTTGGCCTGCAGCGCCACGGCCGAGGCTTCGGCGGCGGCCGGCGTGTCGAGGTCGAGCGCCACGCCGTCGGCGATGGCGCGCAGGGCTTCGGCGTCCATGAAGTTGCGCAGGCGCGCAATCACGGCCTCGGCCACCTGGTGCTTGCGCGCCAGCTCGGCCAGGGTGTCGCCCGACAGCGTGGTCGAGGCGGCGCCGCCGGTCTCGATGCTCGCGTCCTTCAGTGCGACCTTGAGCAGGAAGGCGTCGAGCGCGGGGCCGTCCTTCAGGTACTGCTCTTCCTTGCCGACCTTCACCTTGTACAGCGGCGGCTGCGCGATGTAGATGTGGCCGCGCTCGACCAGCTCGGGCATCTGCCGGTAGAAGAAGGTGAGCAACAGCGTGCGGATGTGCGCGCCGTCCACGTCGGCGTCGGTCATGATGATGATGCGGTGGTAACGCAGCTTGGCGACGTTGAAGTCGTCCGCGCCGCCGCCCGCGGTGGTCGCACCGGCGCGGCCGATGCCGGTGCCCAGCGCGGTGATCATCGTCAGGATTTCGTTGCTGGTGAGCAGCTTCTCGTAGCGCGCCTTCTCGACGTTCAGGATCTTGCCGCGCAGCGGCAGGATGGCCTGGAACTTCCGGTCGCGGCCCTGCTTGGCGGAGCCGCCGGCGGAGTCACCCTCCACCAGGTAGACCTCGCACAGGGCGGGGTCCTTTTCCTGGCAGTCGGCCAGCTTGCCGGGCAGGCCCATGCCGTCGAGCACGCCCTTGCGGCGCGTCATTTCGCGGGCCTTGCGGGCGGCTTCGCGGGCGCGGGCGGCTTCGACGATCTTGCCGCAGATGATCTTGGCGTCGTTCGGGCGCTCCTGCAGGTAGTCGGTGAGCAGGCGCCCGACGATGTCTTCCACCGGTGCGCGCACTTCGCTGGACACCAGCTTGTCCTTGGTCTGGCTGGAGAACTTGGGCTCGGGCACCTTCACGCTCAGCACGCAGCACAGGCCTTCGCGCATGTCGTCGCCGGTGACTTCGACCTTCGCCTTTTTCGCGAATTCGTTCTCTTCGATGTACTTGTTGATGACGCGGGTCATCGCGGCGCGCAGGCCCGTGAGGTGGGTGCCGCCGTCACGCTGGGGAATATTGTTGGTGAAACAGAGGACCTGCTCGTTGTAGCCGCTGTTCCACTGCATCGCCACTTCGACGCCGATGTGCGTGCCGGGGATGCCGCCGTAGGTGTCGGCCGGCTTCTCGCCCGCCGCGTAGAACGAGTTCGGGTGCAGGACGGTCTTGCCCTTGTTGATGAACTCCACGAAGCCGCGCACGCCGCCGGCGCCGGAGAAGTCGTCTTCCTTGCCGGTGCGTTCGTCGAGCAGGCGGATGCGCACGCCGTTGTTCAGGAAGCTCAACTCGCGCAGGCGCTTGCTCAGGATTTCGTAGTGGAAATCGTTGTTTTCCTTGAAGATTTCCGTGTCGGGCAGGAAGTGCACTTCGGTGCCGCGCTTGTCGGTGTCGCCGATGACCTTCATGGGCGAGACCTCGAAGCCGTTCACGGTCTCGAGCAGGCGGTTCTGCACGAAGCCGCGGCTGAATTCGAGTTCGTGGATCTTGCCTTCGCGGCGCACGATGAGGCGCAGCTTCACGCTCAGCGCGTTCACGCAACTCACGCCCACGCCGTGCAGGCCGCCCGAGACCTTGTAACTGTTCTGGTTGAACTTGCCGCCGGCGTGCAGTTCGGTGAGCGCGATTTCAGCGGCCGAGCGCTTGGGCTCGTGCTTGTCGTCCATCTTCACGCCGGTCGGGATGCCGCGGCCGTTGTCGGTGACGGAGATCGAGTTGTCGGAGTGGATCGTGACGACGATGTCGTCGCAATGGCCCGCGAGCGCTTCGTCGATGGAGTTGTCCACCACTTCGAACACGAGGTGGTGCAGGCCCGTGCCGTCGGAGGTGTCGCCGATGTACATGCCCGGGCGCTTGCGCACGGCTTCCAGACCTTCGAGGATCGTGATCGCACCTTCGCCGTAGCTGGAGTCGGCGGGGACGCCTTCGGGCGCCACGATCTGGATTTCGGGGGTATAGACCGGCTCGGTGTGCGGCACGTCGGGCTTGTTCTCTTCTGCACTCATTCGGATATTCCTCTGTCTCTCACGGGTTTCCCGTGATTTTTCGGGCTCTCAAAAGCTCAATTCGCCGCCTCTTGAAAGCGCAAACCCGCGGGGGGCCGCGGGTCGTGTGCGCAAGGCGCTGTGTTTTCCAGGGTCTAGATGCGCATCGGCATCACGACGTACTTGAAAGATGCGTTCTCGGGGATGGTTAACAAGGCCGAGCTGTTGGAGTCGGCCAGGTCCAGCTTGACCATGTCCTGGTCCATGTTCGACAGCGCGTCGATCAGGTAGGTGACGTTGAAGCCGATCTCGATGCTGTCGCCGCCGTAGTCGATGTCGAGCTCGTCCTGGGCTTCTTCCTGCTCGGCGTTGTTCGATGCGATGCGCAGCGTGCCCGGCTCGATGTTCAGGCGCACGCCCTTGAACTTCTCGCTGGTCAGGATGGCGGTGCGCTGCAGGCTGGCCAAGAGCGGCGCGCGGCCCAGCGTGACGGTGTTCTTGTGATTCTTGGGAATCACGCGGTTGTAGTCGGGGAACTTGCCCTCGACCAGCTTGGTGACGAACTCCATGCCGCCGAAGCTGAACTTGGCCTGGTTGTTCGCGAACTGCATCTCGATGGCGCCTTCGGCGTCGGACAAGAGGCGCTGCATTTCGAGCACGGTCTTGCGCGGCAGGATCACTTCCTGGCGCGGCACTTCGACGTCGAGCAGGGCCGACGAGAACGCCAGGCGGTGGCCGTCGGTGGCCACGAGGCTCAGCTGCTTGCCTTCGGCCACGAACAGGATGCCGTTCAGGTAGTAGCGGATGTCGTGCACGGCCATGGCGAACGAGACCTGCGAGAGCAGGTCTTTCAGCGTCTTTTGCGGCACGCTGAACACGGGGCCGAAATTGGCGGCTTCCTGCACCAGCGGGAAGTCTTCGGCGGGCAGCGACTGCAGCGTGAAGCGGCTCTTGCCACCCTTGAGCACGAGCTTGCTGGCGCTCGATTCGAGGCTCACGGTCTGGTCGGCCGGCATGGTGCGCAGGATGTCGATCAGCTTGCGCGCACCGATGGTGGTCGTGAAGTTGCCTTCGTCGCCACCGAGCTCGGCGGTGGTGCGGATCTGGATCTCGAGGTCGCTGGTGGTCAGCTGCAGCTGGCCGCCGGTCTTGCGGATCAGCACATTGGCCAGGATCGGCAGGGTATGACGCCGTTCCACGATGCCGGCCACCGACTGCAGCGCGGCAAGAACTTTGTCTTGGGTTGCCTTCAAAACGATCATGTCTTCTTCCTCTTCTCTTATCTCTTTGAATCAGCTTTCAGGACGCCATTCTCCGCTGTCGCGAGGGGCGTTCTTGATGACATTCGGCTTCAGCCTTTGAGGGTCTGTTCGAGGACGTGCAGCTGCTGGTTGAGTTCGGTGAGCTGCTGGCGCTCGCCCGAAATCTTGCGCACTGCGTGGAGCACCGTCGTGTGGTCGCGACCGCCGAACAGCTCGCCGATTTCCGGCAGGCTCTTCTGCGTGAGCTCCTTGGCCAGGTACATCGCGATCTGCCGGGGCCGCGCAATGCTGGCCGGGCGTTTCTTGCTGTACATGTCGGCGACCTTGATCTTGTAGTAGTCGGCCACCGTCTTCTGGATATTTTCGACCGAGATCTGCCGATTCTGGATCGACAGCAGGTCGCGCAGCGCCTCGCGCGCCAGGGCGATCGAGATCTCCTTCTGGTTGAAGCGCGAGTACGCCAGGATCTTGCGCAGGGCGCCTTCGAGCTCGCGCACGTTGGAGCGCACGTTCTTGGCCACGAAAAAGGCGACTTCTTCGGGCATTTCGGTGCCTTCGACGCGGGCCTTGTTGATCAGGATCGCCACGCGCATCTCGAGCTCGGGCGGCTCGATCGCCACCGTGAGGCCCGAATCGAAGCGCGACACCAGCCGCTCGTGGATGTCGGCCAGCCCCTTGGGGTAGGTGTCGCTGGTCATCACGATGTGCGACTTCTTGGCCAGCAGGGCCTCGAAGGCGTTGAAGAACTCTTCCTGCGTGCGGTCCTTGTTGGCGAAGAACTGCACGTCGTCGATCAGCAGCAGATCGAGCGAGTGGTAGCGTTCCTTGAACTCATCGAAAGTCTTGCGCTGATAGGCCTTGACCACATCCGACACGAACTGCTCGGCGTGGATGTAGAGAACTTTGGAATCGGGCCGGTCGGCCAGCAGTCGGTTGCCCACAGCGTGCATCAGGTGGGTCTTGCCCAGGCCGACGCCGCCGTAGATGAAAAGCGGGTTGTACAGGTGGCCCGGCATGCCGGCCACGTGCATGGCCGCGGCGCGCGCCATGCGGTTGGCTGTGCCCTCGACCAGGGTGTCGAACGTGAGCCCCGAATTGAGCCGGTTCTTGAAGCCGGCGGCCGCCGGTTCCTCGCCCGGGCCGGCCACGTCGCGCGGCACATCCGTTTCGGCCATGATGGCCATGGGTGCAACACGGACGGGGGTTTCTCGCGGAGCGAGCGCTAACTCGATGGTGACCGGCTGGCCGTACATCTTCTCGGCCATGGCCGCGATCTTGCCCGCGTACTGGGCACGGATCCAGTCGAGCTTGAAGCGGTTGGCGACGAACACCGTCATGCGCGAAAGGTCGTCGGCGACCTGCGCGGTGAGGGGCTTGATCCAGGTGTTGAACTGCTGCTCGGACAGCTCCTGCGCGAGCTGGTCGACGCAGGCCTGCCACAGGCTTTCGCCGATGCCGTCAGTCGACATGGGCGCTTGAAAAAGTGATGGAACCCTCGGGCATTTCTTGTATAGGTATTGTGGATATTCTCTGCTGGAAGGCGCTGGGCATTCTAACTTGTCAAAACCTTATCCACATGCTGCGCTGCACACGGAAAGGCCCGCAAATCCAGTCGAAGATTGTTCCGGCGGCCAATGTTTGCGATAATTGCGGGTTTCCCTGAAAAGCCTTCACAGCGTCTTTCGGGGGCCATCCGAAACTCGCTCCCCCAGCGCTCGCCGGGTTTTTGCATGCCTTCATGCGGAAACCGGCGCAAACAGGGAATCAGGAAACCATCATGAAACGCACTTACCAAGCATCCAAAGTCCGCCGCGCCCGTACCCACGGCTTTCTGGTCCGCATGAAGACCCGTGGCGGCCGCGCCGTGATCAACGCACGCCGCGCCAAGGGCCGCAAGCGCCTGGCCGTCTGACGGCACCCCACCTGCCGTTGTCAGCCGCCGATACGTCCGCGCAGGCTCCTGCAGCCTCTGCGCCTGGCCCCGCCAGCAGCGACGTCCGCGGCCCGGCTTCCTTGCAGCGGCTCAAGACCCGCGCGCAATTCCAGGCCGTCCTCGCAGGTGCCACCGTGGCGCGCACTGCCCATTTCGCATTGCACCGCTGTGCGCTCGATGTTTCCTCATCGGGCGCCGCTTCGCTGTTTCCGTCCGATGAGGTCTGGCTGGGCGCCATGGTGCCCAAGCGCTGGGCACGCCGCGCGGTGACGCGCAACGCCATCAAGCGCCAGATCTACGCCGTGAGCGCCGCGCCCGGCGTCGTGTTGCCGCGTGCCGCGCACGTGGTGCGTCTGCGCGCCGGTTTCGATCGCAAGGCGTTCGTGAGCGCCTCCTCGGACAAGCTCAAGGCCGCCGTGCGCGCCGAGCTCCAGCAGCTGCTGGCGCGCGCCGGGCGTCCGCCGGCACCGGCTGCCGCCTCCCCCGCACCCGCCTCCGCATGAAACGCCTGCTGATCGGCCTCGTGAAGGGCTACCGCCTGTTGCTGAGCCCCTGGCTCGGGCAGTCGTGCCGCTTCACGCCGACCTGCTCCGTGTATTCGATCGAGGCGCTGGAAGTGCACGGCGCGCTCAAGGGCAGCTACCTGACGCTGCACCGCATCGCGCGCTGCCAGCCCTGGTGCCAGGGCGGCCACGATCCGGTTCCACCGAAATCACAGCGTCGCACTGACAAGTCAGGATCGCTGTTTTCGTCTCTTCTCTCCTCCGACAAGAAGTCTTCGTCATGAACGATATCCGCCGCACGATTCTGTGGGTGATTTTTGGTTTCTCGCTCGTGCTGCTGTGGGACCAATGGCAGGTCTTCAACGGCAACAAGCCGACCTTCCTGCCGTCGACCAAGCCCGCCGCCACGGCGCCGGCCACGGGCAGCGCGGCCAACAACGGCGTGCCGACCGCGGCTGCCGCAGCCGGCGGCACCGCAGGCGCCGTGCCCACGCAGGCGGCCCCGGCCACGCCGCGCGAGCAGGTCGTGGTGACCTCCGACCTGTTCAAGGCGACGATCGACAGCGAAGGCGCCACGGTCAACCACCTCGAACTGCTCAAGTACGACGAAGCCGACCGCACCAAGCGCGTCGTGCTGTTCGAGAACGGCTCGCCCGCCACGCGTTACGTGGCGCAGACCGGCCTGCTGAACCCCGTCGCCGGCGACGCCTTCCCCAACCACCTGACGGCCATGACGCCCAAGGCCGGTCCGCGCGCGATGGCCGACGGCCAGAACACGCTCGAGGTGAGCTTCGAAAGCGCCCCGGTCGGTGGCCTGAAGTACATCAAGACCTACGTGTTCAAGCGTGACGACTACGTCATCGGCGTGCGCCACGAAGTGGTCAACGTGAGCGACCAGCCGCGCGACGCGCAGCTGTACATGCAGCTGCTGCGCCACGGCACCGTGGCCGCCGGCACCATGTTCGGCACCAACACCTTCACCGGCCCGGCCGCGTACACCAACGAGAAGAAGTTCCACAAGCTCGACTTCAAGGACATTGCCAAGGGCAAGGTCGAGCCGCCGCCGCCGGCCAACGACGGCTGGATCGCGATGGTGCAGCACTACTTCGCGTCGGCCTGGCTGCTCAAGGGCGACCCGGCCAGCGAACAGCTGCGCCGCGAATTCCGCGTGAAGGACCTGGGCGACAACCTCTTCACCGTGGCCATGGTCGCCACGCTGCCGAAGATCGCCCCGGGCGCCACGCAGGTCGTGAACAGCGCGCTGTTCGCCGGCCCCGAAGAAGAAAAGAAGCTCGAAGCCATCGCCCCCGGCCTGGACCTGGTGAAGGACTACGGCATCTTCGCGATCATCTCCAAGCCGCTGTACTGGCTGCTCACGCAGCTGCACGGCATCCTGGGCAACTGGGGCTGGGCGATCGTGGCGCTGGTGGTGCTGCTGAAGGCGGCCTTCTACTGGCTCAACGCCAAGGCCTACGCCAGCATGGCCAAGATGAAGGCCATCAATCCCAAGATCATGGAAATGCGCGAACGGCTGAAGGACAAGCCGCAGGAAATGCAGCAGGAAATGATGCGGATCTACAAGACCGAGAAGGTCAATCCGATGGGCGGCTGCTTCCCCATCGTGATCCAGATCCCGGTGTTCATCGCGCTGTACTGGGTGCTGCTGTCGTCGGTTGAAATGCGCCACGCCCCGTGGATCGGCTGGATCACCGACCTGTCGGCACCCGATCCCTGGTACATCCTGCCGATCGTCATGACGGCCACCTCGCTGTTCCAGACCTGGCTCAATCCGACGCCGCCCGATCCGATGCAGGCCAAGCTGATGTGGATCATGCCGCTCGCGTTCAGCGTGATGTTCATCTTCTTCCCGGCCGGCCTGGTGCTGTACTGGATCACGAACAACGTGCTGTCGATCGCGCAGCAGTGGTTCATCAACAAGCGGCTGGGCGTGCTGGGCAAATAAGCCAGCCGGCCTCCGCCACCCGCAAAGGGCCGCATCCGCGGCCCTTTGCTTTTTGCTGAAAGAATCGCGCTGTCATGACCCTCGCCCGCACCACCGATCCCATCGTCGCCATCGCCACCGCCCCGGGGCGCGGGGCGGTCGGTATCGTTCGCGTGTCGGGTGCCCGGCTGGCGCCGCTGGTCCAGGCGCTGTGCGCCCGCGCCCTCAAGCCGCGCGAAGCCACCTACCTGCCCTTTCGCGATGCCCAGGGCGAACCGGTCGACCACGGCCTGGCGATCCATTTCCCCACGCCGCATTCCTACACCGGTGAAGACGTGCTCGAGCTGCAGGCGCACGGCGGCCCGGTCGTGCTGCAGCTGTTGCTGTCGCGCTGCCTCGAGGCCGCGGCCGAAATCGATCCGGCCACTGGCCGCCCGCGCCTGCCCGGCCTGCGCGTGGCCGAGCCGGGCGAGTTCAGCCAGCGTGCCTTTCTCAACGGCAAGATCGACCTGGCGCAGGCTGAGGCCATCGCCGACCTGATCGACGCGAGCACCGAGGCCGCTGCGCGCAGCGCCGGGCGCTCGCTGTCGGGCGCCTTCTCGCGCGAGATCCACACGCTGCGCGACGCGCTGATCCACCTGCGCATGCTGGTCGAGGCCACGCTCGATTTCCCCGAAGAAGAGATCGACTTCCTGCAGAAAGCCGACGCGACCGGCCAGCTGCAGCGGCTGCAGGCGCAGCTGGCCGCCGTGCAACAGCGCGCCAAACAGGGCGCGTTGCTGCGCGAAGGCATCAAGGTGGTGATCGCGGGCCAGCCCAATGCGGGCAAGAGCTCGCTGCTCAACGCACTGGCAGGCGCCGAGCTGGCCATCGTGAGCGCCATCGCGGGCACCACGCGCGACGTGGTCTCGCAGACCATCCAGATCCACGGCGTGCCGCTGCATGTGGCCGACACCGCGGGCCTGCGCGACAGCACCGACGAGGTCGAGCAGATCGGCGTGGCGCGCGCCTGGGGGCAGATCGAAAGCGCCGACGCCGTGCTGTTCCTGCACGACCTGACGCGCGCCGGCCAGCCCGACTACGCCGCCGCCGACGCCGAGATCCTGGCCGGCCTGCGGCGCAAGCTGCCGGCAAGCGTGCCGGTGCTCGATGTGTGGAACAAGCAGGACGCCGCATCGTCGACCGCGCCGCCGTCCGAAGGCATCGCGCTGTCGGCCAAGACCGGCGCGGGCATCGAGGCGCTGCGCGACCAGCTGCTGGCGATGGCCGGCTGGCAGGCCGTGCCCGAGGGCGTCTACCTGGCGCGCGCGCGCCACGTGCAGGCACTGGCCCGCGTCGAGACGCACCTCGCGCTGGCGGCGGCCCACCTGGCGGCGCAGGCGCAACTGCTCGACCTGCTGGCCGAGGAGCTGCGGCTGGCGCAGAACGCACTCAACGAGATCACCGGCGAGTTCGGCGCGGACGACCTGCTGGGGGTCATCTTTTCGCGCTTCTGTATCGGGAAATAGCGACACATGCGTGCGCTTCGCTGGTGAAAGCGTAAACAGTTGTAGCCGAACCTCGGGGCCTTCGCGGATACTTCGGATCACTTGCGGGGGTCGAGAAAAACATGTCCATCCAGAACCTGAGCCGCGCCATCGCGGAGAACCTGAGCGCCGACGCGTTCGCGCTGACCTTGAGCGTCGCGCAGTGGGACACGCTCGCGGGTTATCTGCAGCCCATCGAGACCGGTGTCGGCGACGTGCTGATCTCCCAGGGCACGCACGACCGCTCGGTGTTCTTCGTCGAAAGCGGCGCCATCAGCGTGCATCGCGTCAGCAGCAAGGAGCAGATGCGCCTGGCCGTGCTGTCGCCGGGCTCGGTGGTGGGCGAAGGCTCGTTCTTCTCGCGCGAGCCGCATGCGGCCAACGTGGTGGTCACCGGCGCGGGGCGCGTGTGGCGCCTCACGGCCGTGCGGTTCTCCGAGATGTCGAACCGCCAGCCCAACATGGCGCTGGACATCGCGATGGCGCTCGGCGCCGTGATCGCCAAGCGCATGGCGCACCGCTCCAAGCGGGTGGCCGTCACCTGAGCCTTCCGGCTCGCCGCGCGCTGCCAGCCGCCGCACAACAACAAGAACAAGTCTTCGTTTCCGATCCCGAGAATTGCTGGTGAGCCATGGCCTTGATCTGCCCGGTCTGTGACGCGGACAACCGCGAGGGTGCCAATTTCTGCAGGAACTGCGGTGGCCGGCTGTCGGCCGCCGACCGCGTGCCGCCCCCGGCGCCCAGCCCTGCCGACCGCGAATGGGCCACCACCGCACCGGCCCAGCTGCGCGCGCCGACCATTCCCGCACCGCTGTTCGATCCTGCCGAGTCGAAGCGCGCGTCGTCGCCGGCGTCCAACGGCTGGAGGCCCGAGCCGCCACCACCTCCTCCGCCCGCGGATGAAAAGACCGTGATCGTCGCGTCGGGGCGCGGGGGCGCCGCATCGTCCTTGCCTCCGTCCCCGCGGGCCGACCGGCCAAAGACGCGGATCAAGGTCAAGCGCATCAAGCCGCCCGAACCGGTGCTGCGCCCGCGCGGCATCGGGTTGTGGCTGGGGCTGCTCGCGGTCGCGCTGCTGCTGGTGGTCGCGGGCTGGCTGGGCTACGGGACCGGCAGCAAGGCGCCCGAGCCGGTCGTGGCACCGCCTCCTGTCGCCGCGCCGGCGCCCGCCGCGACGCCGCCGGTGGTCGAAGCACCGCCCGTCGCGACCGAGCCCGCGCCGCCCGTGGCCGAAGCGCCACCCGCGGAAGCGATCGCCGAGCCGGCGGAAGCCGCACCCAAGCCCGCGCCCGTCGCGAAGCCGCGCAAGCCTGTGACACCTCCCCTACCGACGCCGCAGATCCCAGCCGCTGCGGCGCCCGTGGCGGCTGCACCGGCCCCTGCGCCCGCGACACCGGCTCCACCGGCCGACCCGCAGACCCAATGCGGCGACCGTAACTTCATCGCCAAGGCGCAATGCATGGCGGCCCAGTGCGTGAAGCCCGAGTACAGGTCGCACGCACAGTGCGAAGCGGTGCGCCGTCAGCAGCGCATCGAAGAAGAAAAACGCAACCCGTCGCTCTTGAACTGAGCCCGCGCCGGCGCGCTCAGCCCTTCTGCAGCCGCTCGATGGCAATCGCCAGCGCGGCAGGCTTGCCCGACAGCACGAGGGTGTCGCCGTCCGACAGCAGCGTGTCGTCGGCCGGCACGCGCGCCTGGCCGTCCTGGCGGCGCAGGCTGGCCACCCGCACGCCCAGCGTCGGCAGCGCAATCCGTCCGAGCGTCTGGCCGATGGCGCGTGCGCCCGGCGTGAGCGTGAAGCTGTTCAGGCGCTCGTGGTCGATCTCGTCGGCGTTGTCGTCGTCGGCGCCGTGGAAGTAGCCGCGCAGCAGGTTGTAGCGTGCGTCGCGCTGGTCCTGCACCACGCGGATCACGCGCCGCATCGGCACGCCGACCAGCGCCAGCGCATGGCTGGCGAGCATCAGCGAGCCCTCGATGGCCTCGGGCACCACCTCGGTCGCGCCGGCGGCCTGCAGCTTCTCGAGGTCGTGGTCGTCCTGCGTCCGCACGATCACCGGCACGTGCGGCGCGTGGGCGCGGGTGTTGGCCAGCACCTTCATCGCGCCGCCCACGTCGAGGTAGGTGACGACCACCGCGCTGGCGCGCGCCAGGCCCGCGGCCATCAGCGCCTGCAGCCGCGCCGCGTCGCCGAACACCACCGAATCGCCGGCGGCTGCGGCTTGCCGCACGCGGTCGGGGTCCAGGTCGAGCGCCATGTAGGGAATGCCTTCGCGCTCCAGGATGCGCGCCAGGTTCTGGCCGCAGCGCCCGTAGCCGCAGATGATCACGTGCTGCGCGGTGTTGATGGTCTTGCGCGCGATGGTCGTCATCTGCAGCGACTGCTGCAGCCAGTCGCTGGCCACCAGCTTGCGCACGATGGCGTTGCTGTACATGACGATGAAGGGCGTGGCCAGCATCGACAGCACCATCGACGCCAGCACCGGGTTGGCCAGCCACGGCGGCAGCAGGTTGCGGTCCTGCGCGAGCGCCAGCAGCACGAAGCCGAACTCGCCGGCCTGCGCCAGGTACAGGCCAGTGCGCAGCGACACGCCCGAGGTGGCGCCCAGCACCCGCGCCAGCACCGTCACCAGCCCCAGCTTGAACAGCAGCGGCACCAGCAGCAGCACCGCCACCAGCAGCCAGCGCTCGACCACGATGTGCCAGTCGAGCGACATGCCGACGGTGATGAAAAACAGCCCCAGCAGCACGTCGTGGAAGGGGCGGATGTCGGTCTCGACCTGGTGCTTGTATTCGGTCTCCGACACCAGCATGCCGGCGATGAAGGCGCCCAGCGCCAGGCTCAGGCCGGCCAGCTCGGTGAGCCAGGCCAGGCCCAGCGTGATCAGCAGCACGTTCAGGATGAACAGCTCCTCGCTGCGCCGACGCGCCACCAGCGTGAGCCACCAGCGCATGATGCGCGGCCCGCCGTACAGCAGCACGCCGATGAGGAAGGTGGCCTTCACCAGCGCGAAGCCCAGCGCCTTGGCCAGCGCCTCGGGCGGCGCGCCCAGCGCGGGAATCAGCACCAGCAGCGGCACCACGGCCAGGTCTTGAAACAGCAGCACGCCCATCACGCGCTTGCCGTGTTCGCTCTCCAGTTCGAGCCGCTCGGCCATCAGCTTGACCACGATGGCGGTGCTGCTCATGGTGAGCGCGCTCGACAGCGCCAGCGTGGTCTGCCACCCCAGCTGCCAGGCCGGCGGCAGCTGCGTGGCGATCAGCAGCGCGCCGGCAGTGGCCAGCGCCATGGTCAGCAGCACCTGCGCCATGCCCAGCCCGAACACGTGCTTGCGCATGGCGCGCAGCTTGGGCAGGCTGAACTCGAGCCCGATCACGAACATCAGGAACACCACGCCGAATTCGCCCAGGTGGCGGATGCCTTCTGAGTTCTGCGCCAGTGCGAGCGCATGCGGACCGATGAGCACGCCGGCCGTCAGGTAGCCGAGCATCGGCGGCAGCTTGAGCGACCGGCAGGCCACCACGCCGATCACCGCGGCCAACAGATACAACAGCGTGAGATCGAACGAAGACATAGGCGCCGATGCTAGAGCAATGTCCGTGCCCCGGGCTTCCCCGGGCCATGTGATCGCCGACCGCGCCCGCCTCGTAAAATCCGGCGATGAGCTCCCGCCCCGCCCCGACCCACGTGGTCGACCCCGACGCCATCCTGGCCCGGGCACGCGTCACATTCGACATCGAAGCCGAAGCCGTCCTCGGCCTGAAGGCCCGTGTCGGCCCGAGTTTCGTCGAGGCCGTGCGCAAGATCCTCGAAGTGCGCGGCCGCGTGGTCGTGATGGGCATGGGCAAGAGCGGCCATGTCGGCCGCAAGATCGCCGCCACCCTCGCCTCCACCGGCACGCCCGCGATGTTCGTGCACCCGGCCGAGGCCAGCCACGGCGACCTCGGCATGATCAAGGCGGTTGACCTCGTGCTGGCCATCTCCAACAGCGGCGAGGTCGACGAACTCACCGTGCTGCTGCCGGTGGTCAAGCGCCAGGGCGTGCCCCTGATCGCCATGACCGGCCGCCCCGATTCCACGCTGGCGCGCCATGCCGACATCGTGATCGACGCCGGCGTCGCCAAGGAAGCCTGCCCGCTGAACCTCGCGCCCACCGCGAGCACCACCGCGCAGATCGCCATGGGCGACGCGCTGGCCGTGGCCCTGCTCGACGCGCGCGGCTTCGGCTCCGAGGATTTCGCGCGCTCGCACCCCGGGGGGGCGCTGGGCCGCAAGCTGCTCACCCACGTGAGCGATGTCATGCGCTCGGGCGACGAAGTGCCGTGCGTGCCGCCGACCGCCACCGTCAGCGAGCTGATGCGCGCGATGAGCATCAAGGGCTTCGGCGCCGCCGCGGTGGTCGAGCCCGACGGCCGGGCGCTGGGCATCTTCACCGACGGCGACCTGCGCCGCCTGATCGAGGCCGGCGCCGACCTGCGCACGCCCAAGGCGGCCGACATCATGCACCGCGACCCGCGCACCATCCGCGTCGACGCGCTGGCGGTGGAGGCGGCCGAACTCATGGAGCAATGCGGCATCACCCGCCTGTTCGTGATCGACGGCGCGGGGGTGATCGTCGGCGCGGTGAACACCAACGACCTGATGCGCGCGAAGGTCATCTGATGCCGCTTGATTTCCAGGCCGAGACCCTGCTGGACGCGCAAGACGTGCGCATCGTCTTCTTCGACATCGACGGCGTGCTGACCGACGGCGGCGTGTACTTCACCGAGCACGGCGAGACGCTCAAGCGCTTCAGCATCCTCGACGGCTACGGCCTCAAGCTGCTGCGCAAGGCCGGCATCACGCCGGCCGTGATCACCGGGCGCGACTCCAAGCCGCTGCGCGTGCGGCTCGAGGCGCTGGGCATCGAGCACGTGCGCTACGGCACCGAAGACAAGCTGCCCGCCGCCCAAGCCATGCTGAAGCAGCTCGGCTTCACCTGGGCGCAGGCCGCCGCCATCGGCGACGACTGGCCCGACCTGCCCGTGCTGACCCGCGTCGGCTTCGCGGCGGCACCGGCCAACGCGCACGCGGAGGTGCGCGCGGTGGCGCGTTACGTCACCACCGCACGCGGCGGCGAAGGCGCGGCGCGCGAATTCTGCGACCTGCTGTTGACGGCCTGCGGCCAGTACCGCCCGCTGCTCGACGCTGCCCTGGGCCCCCGACCATGAGCCCGCAGCTGCGACGCGCCTGGAACCTGACGCGCGATGTGCTCGACCGCACCACCATCTACCTGCCGATCATCCTGATGGCAGGCGTGGCGCTGGGCACCTACTGGCTGGTGCGCAATGCGCCCAAGCTGCTGGAGCCCACCGTCAAGGCGGCGCCCACGCACGAGCCCGACTACTTCATGCGGGACTTCGTCATCAAGAACTTCCTGCCCAACGGCGACTTGCGCAGCGAGCTGCACGGCACCGAGGGGCGGCATTACCCGGACACCGACACCATCGAGGTCGACCAGGTGCGCATGCGCTCGGTGTCGCCCGAGGGGCTGGTCACGCGCTCGTCGGCGAACCGGGGCCTGTCGAATTCCGACGGCAGCGAGATCCAGCTGTTCGGCAACGCGATCGTGATCCGCGAACCCGCGGTGAGCGCGAGCGGCAAGGCCACGCCGCGCCTCGAGTTCCGCGGCGAGTTCCTGCATGCCTTCCTCGACACCGAGAAGGTGCAGTCGAACAAGCCGGTCACGCTCATCCGCGGCAGCGACCAGTTCACGGGCGACACGCTCGACTACGACAACCTGAGCGGCGTGGCCAACCTCACGGGCCGCGTGCGCGGCGTGCTGGTGCCGTCGGCCGCCGCAGGCAAGCCGCGCTGAGCGGCTGCCACACAAGAACAAGTTCCCGGGAGACGATCCACGCATGACCACCGCCGCACCGCTCGTCTTCATCACTGGCGCCTCCAGCGGCATCGGTCAGGCTTTGGCCGCGTGTTTCTACGACGCAGGCTACCGGCTGGCACTGGTCGCGCGGCGCACGGGCGAGATCGACACCTGGGCGGCGGGCCGCCAACTGGACGCGGGCCGCTACCAGGTCTACGGCGCCGACGTGGCCGACACCGACAGCATCGTGGCCGCCGGCACCGACTGCATCGCGCGCCAGGGCGTGCCCGACGTGGTGATCGCCAACGCCGGCATCAGCATCGGCATCGACACGGCCGAGCGCTCGGACCTCGACGTGCTGGCGCGCACCTTCGCCGTCAACAACGTGGGGCTGGCCGCCACCTTTCATCCCTTCGTGCAGGCCATGGTGCAGCGCGGCAGCGGGCGGCTCGTGGGCATCGGCAGCGTCGCCGCCATCCGCGGGCTGCCGGGGCACGGCGCCTACTGCGCGAGCAAGGCGGGCGTGGTCGCGTACTGCGAGAGCCTGCGCGGGGAACTGCACAACAGCGGGGTGAAGGTCGTCACGCTCTGCCCGGGCTACATCGACACGCCGCTGACGCAAGGCAACCGCTACGGCATGCCCTTTCTCATGCAGCCCGAGGATTTCGCAGCCCAGGCGCTGCGCGCCATCGAGGCCGGCACGAGCTACCGCGTGATTCCGTGGCAGATGGGCGTGGTCGCCAAGGTCATGCGCCTGCTGCCCAATGCCGTGCTCGACCGCGCGGTGCAGGGCCGGGCGCGCAAGAAGCGCAGCGGCGAAGCCTGAGCTTCATCGCCGATTGCATAGCGGGCACAGCGCGCAGGCAAAGAAAAAGGCTCCCGAGGGAGCCTTTTGTGTTTGTGTGCCGTGAGGCATGCGAAGGAGTGAACGGGGTTCAGTACCCACCGTTGCCGCCGCCGCCGTAGCCGCCACCGCCGCTGCGACCACCGCCGCCGCCACGGGGACCTGCGCCGTAGGGGCTGCGGAAACCGCCATCGCCACCACCGCCGCCGCCACCCGAACGACCACCACCGCCGCCGTAGCCGCCGCCACCGCCGGAACGGCCACCGCCGCCACCACCGTAGCCGCCACCACCGCCGCCGCCGTAGCCACCGCCACCACCGCCGCCATAACCACCACCGCCGCCGCCGTAGCCGCCGCCACCGCTGCGGGGGGGACGTGCTTCCATGGGACGTGCTTCGTTGACGACCACGCTGCGGCCGCCCAGGGGTTGGCCGTTCATGCCGTTGATGGCGGCCTGTGCTTCCGCGTCACTGCCCATCTCGACGAAGCCGAAGCCCTTCGAGCGACCCGTGTCGCGCTCCATCATGACCTTGGCGCTGGTCACTGCGCCGAACTGGCCGAAGGCCTGCTCGAGATCACCGTCGCGCACCGAGTAAGGCAGGTTGCCGACGTAGAGTTTGTTGCCCATCAAGGGACTCCTATAAACACATCAAGAAAAGCGATGGAGTCCCGAAAGCATCACTCAAACGAGAGCCGCCGAGCCGCGCGAAACTGACCGATCACCGAATTGCTCCCGCCCAAAATCAAGAGGGATGCTCGTGCATTATGGGTGAAATATCAAAAAAGCAAGCAGGAATTTGCGTCTTGAGGTAGCACCTTTCGAAACTAGTAGAAGTTAGCGCACGCCTACCTGTTTGGGCCGGGGGAATTGACGATGCGGCTACAATTCGCCGGTCATTGGGGAGTAGCCGCCTTCCGCATACGAGAAGGGCCCGCGTCAACAGACTTGTCCTTGCCCCACGAGGACATGGCGCGTGCAGTGAACACACCTGGCGAGACCTTTGACCGCACAACTTCGGGAATATGGCCGAAGGTGTTGTGCGGTCAATTGCGTCCTTCGGCCCAAGGAACCCCACATCCATCATGGAAGCTTTTCTCGTTGCAACGGGCGTGGTCGCGCTCGCCGAAATGGGCGACAAGACCCAACTCCTGGCCCTTTTGCTGGCCGCGCGCTTCAGGAAACCCTGGCCGATCGTGCTCGGCATCTTCGTCGCCACGGTCATCAACCACGCGCTGGCCGGCGCGGTCGGCAACTACATCACGCGCTGGCTCGGCCCCGAGGTGCTGCGCTGGATCCTGGGCGGCTCGTTCATCGCGATGGCCGTCTGGATGCTGATTCCCGACAAGCTCGATGAAGACGATGCCCCCGGCGTCTCGAAGTTCGGCGTCTTCGGCACCACCGTGATCGCCTTCTTCCTGGCCGAGATGGGCGACAAGACCCAGATCGCCACCGTCATGCTGGCCGCCCGCTTCACGCAGGACTACGCCTGGGTCGTCGTCGGCACCACGCTGGGCATGATGCTGGCCAATGCGCCGGTGGTGTGGCTGGGCGACAAGATCGTGCGGCGTGTGCCGATCAAGCTCGTGCACGGCATCTCGGCGGCGATCTTCCTGGTGCTGGGCGTCGTGATGATCGTCGGCTGGTAGCAGGAAAAAGTCACGGGGCTATACTTGCCCTGCGCCGATTTGCTTCAGCTTGCGGGCGCTTTATAAATTCTGCTAAAGACGGCTGCCGAACCCGGCTCGTTTTTGGCGAGGCCGGGTTTTTTCATTCATGTCGTCGTCACCTTTGGTCGTCACCCCGCAGTCGATGCAGTTCGCAGGCCCGCTGGCCCTGCGCAGCGGCGCCTCGATCAGCGGCTACACGCTCGCCTACGAAACCTACGGCACCCTCAACGCCGAGCGCAGCAATGCGGTGCTGGTGTGCCATGCGCTCAACGCCTCGCACCACGTCGCGGGCGTGTACGAGGGCCAGGCCCGCTCCGAGGGCTGGTGGGACAACATGGTGGGCCCGGGCAAGCCGCTGGACACCGACCGCTTCTTCGTGATCGGCGTCAACAACCTCGGCTCCTGCTTCGGCTCGACCGGGCCGATGCACGTGAACCCCGCCAACGGCCGCGTCTACGGCGCCGACTTCCCGGTGGTCACGGTCGAAGACTGGGTCGACGCCCAGGCCGCGCTGCTCGACGCGCTGGGCATCCGCACGCTCGCGGCCGTGATGGGCGGCAGCCTCGGCGGCATGCAGGCGCTGTCGTGGACGCTGCAGTACCCCGACCGCGTGCGGCACGCCGTGGTGGTGGCCAGCGCGCCCAACCTCACGGCCGAGAACATCGCCTTCAACGAGGTGGCGCGCCGCGCCATCGTGACCGACCCCGACTTCCACGGCGGCCACTTCTACGAATACGGCGTGGTGCCCAAGCGCGGCCTGCGCATCGCCCGCATGATCGGCCACATCACCTACCTGAGCGACGACGTGATGAACGCCAAGTTCGGGCGCATCCTGCGCAGCGCCGTCGAGGGCGAGGTGGCGGGGCTCGACTACCGCTATTCCACGCAGGACATCGAGTTCCAGATCGAGAGCTACCTGCGCTACCAGGGCGATAAGTTCAGCGAGTACTTCGACGCCAACACCTACCTGCTGATCACCCGCGCGCTCGACTACTTCGACCCTGCGCGCCACCACGGCGGCCAGCTCAGCACCGCGCTCGCGCAGGCCACGGCCAAGTTCCTGCTCGTGAGCTTCAAGACCGACTGGCGCTTCTCGCCCGCGCGCAGCCGCGAGATCGTGAAGGCGCTGCTCGACAACCGCCGCAACGTGAGCTACGCCGAGATCGACGCGCCGCACGGCCACGACGCCTTCCTGCTCGACGACGTGCGCTACATGGGCGTGGTGCGCTCGTACTTCGAACGCGTCGCCAAGGAATTCCAATGAGCGACCTTGCACACCAACGACTGATTGCACAGCTTGTGCCCCAAGGCTCGCGCGTGCTCGACCTGGGCTGCGGCGACGGCGCCCTGCTCGACCTGCTTCAGCGCGAGCGCGGCTGCACCGGCTACGGCGTGGAGATCGCGGACGGCAACGTGCTGCAGTGCATCCGCCGCGGCGTCGACGTGATCCAGCTCAACCTCGACGAAGGCCTGGCGATGTTCGACGACGCCACCTTCGACGTGGTGCTGCAGATCGACACGCTGCAGCACCTGCGCAATGCCGAGGTCATGCTGCGCGAGACCGCGCGCGTGGGCCGCTTCGGCATCGTCGCCTTTCCCAATTTTGCGCACTGGCCCAACCGCCTGAGCGTGGCGCGCGGGCGCATGCCCGTGACGCGCCGCCTGCCCTACCAGTGGTACGACACGCCCAACATCCGCGTCGGCACCTACAAGGACTTCGAGGTGCTGGCCGGCAAGAACAACCTGCGCGTGCTCGACGCCTTCGGCCTGCAGAACGGGCGCGACGTGCGCTGGCTGCCCAACGCGCGCGCCAGCACGGCGGTGTTCAAGTTCGAGCGGGGCGGCTGAGCACGCCGCCCCTGCACCGCACGGACATCGGGTCGGAATGAGCTTCACGCTCGCGCAGCCGGTTCACAGCGACCTGCTCATCAAGAAAAGCCGCTTCATCGGCTGCGTGCAACCGGTGCCCGACCGCGCGGCCGCGCTGGCGGTGGTCGCCTCGCTGCGCGCCGAACACCCGGGCGCCGCGCACGTGTGCTGGGCCCTGATGGCCGGCGGCCAGTCGGCCGCGAACGACGACGGCGAGCCCGGCGGCACGGCCGGTCGCCCGATGCTCGAGGTGCTGCGCCACCAGCAGGTGGAAGGCGCGCTCGCCACCGTGGTGCGCTACTTCGGCGGCGTGAAGCTCGGCGCCGGCGGCCTCGTGCGGGCCTACACCGACGCCGTGGCGCAGGCCCTGCTCGGCGCCACGCTGGTGCCGCTCGTGCGCCAGCGCCACCTGCAGTGCGCCGTGCCCTACGCGCTCGAGGGGCTGGTGCGGCGCGAGCTGGCCGCCATCGGCGCGGTGCTCGAAGACGTGCAGCACGGCGACGACGTGCGCTTTGCCTTCGCGCTCCCCGCACCCGAGGCCGATGCCTTCATCGCGCGCCTCGACGATGCTGCGCAAGGGCGCGTCGTCTGGCCGACGGCGTGAGCCGCTTCGCCGGCGCCTTGCCTGGCGTCGGCTCTGCCGCCAGCGCGAGCACGCCACGCGAGGCGAGCGCGATCGGCTCCGCCAGGTCGTCGTCGACGCCGCGCCGCGTCATCTCGGCCGTGACGATGCCGGTGGGCACGGCCAGCACGCCCCAGCCCAGCAGCATCATCACCGAGGCGATCGCGCGGCCCAGGTCGGTCTTGGGCACGAGGTCGCCGAAGCCGACCGTGGCCATGGTGGAAATCGCCCAGTAGATCGCCACCGGAATGCTGGTGAAGCCGTGCGTCGGGCCCTCGACCACGTACATCAGCGTGCCCATCACCAGCACCACCAGCATCACGAAGCCCACGAACACCGTGATCTTCCGGCGGCTCGATGCCACCGCCGACACCAGCGCGCGGTACTCCACCGAATAGCGCGATAGCTTGAAGATGCGGAACACGCGCAACAGCCGCAGGATGCGCACGTCGATCAGGTACGCCAGCTCGGGCGCGAAGGCCACGAGAAAGGTCGGCAGCAGCGCGAGCAGGTCGATCACGCCGTAGAAGCTCAGCGCGTAGCGCAGCGGCTTGTTCACGCAGCACAGCCGCGCGATGTACTCCAGCGTGAAGAGAATCGTGAACACCCATTCGAGGGCATTGAACAGTGGGCGCCACTGGTCGCGGATCGACTGCACGCTGTCCAGGATGACGACCAGCACGCTGGTCACGATCACCGCGATCAGCGTCAGGTCGAACCACAGGCCGGCGGGGGTGTCGGCTTCGAAGATCACGGTGAACAGCGTGCGCCGCCAGCCGCGCGCGGGCTTGTCGAACCGCGAGTCGGTGGCGGCGGGCGTGGACAGGGCTTCGATGTTCGGTCGGATCAGGCGGGTCATGCGGGGCATTGTCAGGGGCCTCGGGCGACTTATTCAGTTACGCTTATTGCGCAATGAAGTGCCGCATGCCGTGAGTGCGTTCTTACGATAGTCCCCTTTCTTGAGGAGCTCCCCATTGGCCACACAGTCCCCCTTTTTCGGCAAGCGTGATCGTGACACCGACTCGCTGACGTCCCGTCCCGCACCGCTGGTTGGTTCGGGCACCAATCTCTCGGGCACTCCCGTCAATCCCTCCTCGTTGACCGCACAGGCCGGCTTGGCCCCGGCGGCTGCGCCCGTCAAGGAAGGCGGCAGCAAGCTCACCGTCGGCCCGAACATCAAGCTCAAGGGCGTCGAGATCACCGACTGCGACACGCTCGTGGTCGAAGGCCTGGTCGAGGCGACGATGGATTCGCGCCTGATGCAGATCGCCGAACAGGGCGAGTTCAAGGGCTCGGCCGAGATCGACATCGCCGAGATCCGCGGCGTGTTCGACGGCAACCTCACCGTGCGCGAGAAGCTCGTCATCCACTCGACCGGCAAGGTCACCGGCAAGATCCGCTACGGCAAGATCGTGATCGAAGAAGGCGGCCAGCTGTCGGGCGAAATCAGCTTCGGCGCCAAGCCGTCGCTGCAGGCCGCCGCCTGAGGCACCTGACGCGCCCGGTCTGACGATCGGTCAGGGCGCTTTCTTTTTCGGTGGGGCCTTCTTGGCCGCCGGCTTCGGCTTGTCCGCGGCGGCGGCCATTGCTGCGTCTGCAGCCGGCGGCGCCCACCCCAGGCGCTGCAGCAAGGCACCGGCCGCGGCCGGTGCTCTCTCCTTGGCGCCGTTGATGAAATACACGAACACGTCGCGCGCCTTCGGCGTCGTGGTCCAGCCTTGCGCGCGCGCGGCCCAGGTGTCCAGCGCCTTGGGCGCGTAGCCGGTCGCGAGCGACGCGTCGGCCATCATGAGCCGCGCATAGGCGACGTCGCCTTCGGGCTCCTCGAACGATGGAAACTTGTCGGCGTCGGTGAACACGGTCGACACCTTGTGCTTCTTCGCGAGCGCCTTGTAGGCGGGCGTGATGAAGCTCTCGTGGCGCACGTCCATCACGTGGCGCAGCACGCGGCTGCCTTCCTTCTTCGGCAGCAGCTCCAGAAACGCCTCGAAGTCTTCCGCATCGAACTGCTTGGTCGGCATGAACTGCCAGACGATCGGCCCGAGCTTGTCGCCCAGCTCGGCCACGCCGCTGTCGATGAAGCGCTGGATCGACTCGCCCGCAGTCGCCAGCACCTTGCGGTTGGTGGTGAAGCGCGAGGCCTTCATCGAGAACACGAAGTCGTCGGGCGTGTCGTCGCGCCACTTGCGGAAGGTCTCGGGCTTGAAGGTGCTGTAGTAGGTGCCGTTGATCTCGATGGCGCTGACCTGCCGGCTGGCGTGGTTCAGCTCCTTCGCATGGGCCAGGCCCTTGGGGTAGAAGTTGTCGCGCCAGGGCTCGTAGGTCCAGCCGCCGATCCCCACCTTGATCCGCGTCGATGTTGCCTTGCTCACATTGCGCTCCGGGTTTTGAGATCGCCCGCACTCTACGCGCGCTCGCCGCGAGGCGCAAAATGCGTTTTTTCGTCCCCGCGGAGAATCCCCCGATGAACGCCCCCCTGCACCGTGAAATGCCCGCCGGCACGCTCGACGCGACGCGCGCCCTCTCTGATGTCACTGCCCGATGGGACGGCGACATCGTCAAGCAACTCACTGACTACATCGCCATCCCCGCCAAGTCGCCCGGCTTCGACAAGGACTGGTCGGCCAACGGCTACCTGGAGACCGTGCTGCGCAACGCCGCGGCCTGGGTCGAGGCGCAGAAGGTCGAAGGCCTGAAGCTGGAGATCGTGCGCCTGGAAGGCCGCACGCCGGTGCTGTTCTTCGAAGTGCCGGCCACCGGCACGAACATGGCCGAGACCGTGCTCATGTACGGCCACCTCGACAAGCAACCCGAGTTCACCGGCTGGCGCAACGACCTCGGCCCGTGGACGCCCAAGTACGAGAACGGGCTGCTCTACGGCCGCGGCGGCGCCGACGACGGCTACGCGGTGTACGCCAGCGTGGCCGCGCTGCAGGCGCTCAAGGCCCAGGGCGTGGCGCACCCGCGCATCGTCGGCCTCATCGAGACCTGCGAGGAAAGCGGCTCCTACGACCTGCTGCCCTACGTCGACGCGCTGCGTCCGCGCCTGGGCGAGGTCGAGCTGGTGATCTGCCTGGATTCGGGCGCCGGCAACTACGACCAGCTGTGGCTCACGACCTCGCTGCGCGGCATGGCCAGCGGCACGCTCAAGGTCGAGGTGCTGACTGAGGGCATCCACTCGGGCGACGCCTCGGGCCTCGTGCCCTCGAGCTTTCGCATCATGCGGCAGGTGCTCGATCGCCTCGAAGACAGCGCCACCGGCCGCCTGCTGCCCGCCAGCTTCCACTGCGAAGTGCCGGCCGACCGGCTGGCGCAGGCCAAGGCCACCGCCGCCATCCTCGGCGACGAGGTCTACAAGCGCTTCCCGTGGGCGCACTACGACTGCGGCGGCTCGACCATGTTCGCGCTGCCGACCACCACCGACCCGGTCGAGGCGCTGCTCAACCGCACCTGGAAGCCCACGCTGTCGGTCACCGGCGCCGAAGGCTTCCCGGCCCTGAAGGACGCGGGCAACGTGCTGCGTCCCTACACCGCCTTCAAGCTCTCGCTGCGCCTGCCGCCGCTGGTCGATGCGGCCGAGACGGTGCAAAAGCTCAAGGCCCTGCTCGAGGACAACGCGCCCTACCAGGCACGCGTCACCTTCGAGAGCGGCGGCGGCGCCACTGGCTGGAACGCGCCCACCATCACGCCGTGGTTCGAGGACGCGCTCAACAAGGCCTCGCGCGCGCACTTCGGCGCCTCCTGCGGCTACATCGGCCAGGGCGGCACGATCCCGCTGATGAACATGCTGAGCGCCGGCTTCCCGACCGCGCAGATGATGGTCTGCGGCGTGCTGGGCCCGAAGAGCAACGCGCACGGCCCCAACGAGTTCCTGCACGTGCCCTACGCCAAGAAGCTGACGGCCGCCGTGGCCGAGGTCATCGCCGCCCTGCCCGTCGCGCACCGCGCTGCGGCTGCGGAGCCGGTGGCGGCTTGAGCGCCGCGCCGGGCCGCCCCAAGCAAGCTCGCTCCCGCCTGGCGGGAAGGCGCGCAGCGCCAAGGGTGCACCCATGAGCGACGCGCTGCCCTTGCCACACCGCGTGTCGCTGTCTACGCCGGATGGCGAGACGCTGGCGCTGCGGCGGCTGCCCGCCGCGGGCACGCCCCGCGCCGTGGTGGTCGTGGTGCACGGGCTGGGCGAGCACGCGGGGCGCTACCACGGCCTGGCCAAGCAGCTGCACGGCTGGGGCTTCGCGGTCTGGGCGCACGACCATCACGGGCACGGCGAATCCACCGGCGCGCGCGGCGGCCTGCCCAGCGAGCTGCGGCTGGTCGACGACCTGGCGCTGGTGATCGACGATGCGCGCCGCGAGAACCCCGGCGTGCCGCTGGTGCTGCTGGGCCACAGCCTGGGTGGCCTGGTCGCCGCGAGCCTGGTGGCGCGCGGCGTGCGGCAGGTCGATGCGCTGGTGCTCTCGTCGCCGGGGCTCGATCCGGGGCTGAACGGTTTCCAGAAGATGCTGCTGGCGGTGCTGCCGCGCATCGCGCCCAACCTGCGCGTGGGCAACGGGCTCGACGACAACTACCTCTCGCACGACCCGGTGGTGGTGCAGGCCTACCGCGACGATCCGCTCACGCACGACCGCATCGGCAGCCGGCTGGCGCGTTTCCTCGCGTACGAAGGCGCCACGGTGCAGCAGCACGCGGCGCGCTGGCCGGTGCCCACGCTGCTGATCTACGCGGGCGACGACCGGCTCGTGCGGCCGGCCGCCAGCCGCGCCTTCGCGGCGGCCGCTGCGCCCAGCGGCAACGTCGAGGCGAAGTGCTTCGACGCGCTGTACCACGAGCTCTTCAACGAGCTCGATGCGGAGCCCGTGTTCGACACGCTGCAGCGCTGGCTCGACCGGCGGTTTCCGGCGGCGGCTGTTCCCGCGCCCGTGGCCTGAGGCTCAGGCCTTGGCCACCGGCGCGCGCCGGCGTTGCGTCTGCGCGAGCCAGAGCAGCGCGGCGCCGGTCAGGGCCACCGGCACCAGCGAGCCGTAGTTCAACAGCTGCCAGCCCTGCGTGGTCACGAGCACGCCCGAGGCGAACGAGGTCAGCGCCAGCGTCGCGAACACGCAGAAGTTGAGCGCGCCCTGGGCCCGGTCGCGCTCCTCGGCCGTGTAGGCCGTGAGCGACAGCGTCGTGCTGCCGGTGAACAGGAAATTCCAGCCCACGCCGAGCAGGAACAGTGCCACCAGGAAGTGGTGCAGGTCCACGCCCGACAGCGCCACCACGATGCAGCCGAGGTTGAGCGCCAGCCCCACCCCCATCACCGGCAGCGCGCCGAAGCGGCGGATCAGGTGGCCGGTGAAGAAGCCCGGCGCGAACATGCCGATCACGTGCCACTCAAGCACCCGCGCCGCGTCGGAAAACGGCAGGCTGCAGATCTGCATTGCGATGGGCGTGGCGGCCATCAGCAGGTTCATCACGCCGTAGCTCAGCGCGCCCGCAGCGGCCGACACGATGAACACGGGCTGGCGCATGATCTCGCCCAGCGGCCTGCCGCCGCCGGCTTCCTTGCGAGTCGGCGAGGGCGGGAATTCGATGAAATGCATCACCGCCATCGAGAGCAGTGCCACCGCCGCCAGCGCGATGTAGGCGCCGGCGAAGGGCACGGAGAGCGCCTCGCGCGTGAAGGTCGCCAGGTTCGGCCCCGCCACCGCGCCGATCAGGCCGCCGGCCATCACCATCGACACGGCCTTCTCGCGCCAGGCCGGCAGTGCCAGCTCGGCCGCCGCGAAACGGTAGAGCCCGGCGTTGGCGTTGTAGTAGCCGGCGACCAGGGTGGCGAAGCACAGCAGCCAGAAGTTCTTCGAGAACGCCGCGTAGGCGCACAGCAGCGCCGAGCCGACCGCCACCGCCAGCCCGATCTGGAACGAACCGCGGCGGCCGAAGCGCTGCTGTGTGCGCGCCACCAGTCCCGTGCTCAACGCCCCGCCCACCACGTAGCCCATCACCGGCAGCGTGGCCATCCAGCCCTGCGGCGCGATGCCCAGGCCCACGAGACCGTTGATGGCGATGAAGGTGACGTTGTTGGTCAGGAGCAGGCCCTGGCAGATGGCCAGGAGCCACAGATTGCGATTCATGGGGCGCGGTTCTACGCGATTGGGCGGCGAAGGCAAGGCGCCGGCCAAAAAAAAGCGCCCTCGCGGGCGCCGGAATTCTGAGAATGAAATTCGCCGGGTGGCAGGTCAGGTCGGCTTGTTGCCTTGCAGCAGACCGCTGAGCGAGCCCAGCAGGTCGTCCTGGTTGCCGAGGCCTTGCTCGGGCACCTTGCCCTGCGGCGTGAGCTGGTTGATGAGGGCCGGCAGCATGGTGGCCAGCATCGGCAGCAGCATTTGTGCGTTGATGCCGAGTTTGGAAGCGATGGCGGCGATCGTGTCGCCGCCCAGCGCGTTCTGCAGCTGATCGCCCGACACCGGCTTGTTTTCACCGTTGCCGATCCACGAGCCGATCACGTCGCCCATGCCCGCCTGCTCGAATTTCGAGACCATGCCGCCGAGGCCGCCCTGCCCGCCGTTGTTGGCAAGCAGGCCGCCCAGGGCGCCGGCGAGGCTTCCGAGATCTCCCAATCCCCCGAGGCCACCGCCTTGCGGTTGCTGCTGCTGTGCAGCGCCTCCTAGCACCTGACCGAGTACCGAATCGAGCAACCCCATGACCATTCCTTGGTGTGTGACAGAAACGCTCACATTTTCCAATGTGGCGACCCGCTTGCCGAAAGTGGCGCGGCCACTTTCGAACTGGCAACGTGACAAATTACTTGCTGCGTGCTGCGCGTTTCGGCAGGAGCGCGGGGCTGACGCCCTGCACGCCGACCAGACCGAGCACGGTGACGAGCGAATTCTGCGCGCCTTTCCATGCATCTGTCACGTCAATCGACTCGGCCAGCGAGTGGAATCCGCCCGACTTGCCGCCGCCGCCGATGATGATGGCCGGGATGCCCAGCGAAATGGGAACGTTCGCATCCGTGCTGCCGCCGCGCAGCAGCGTCTTGTGGCCGAAAGCACTGTTGGCACGTGTGGCGGCCTCGACGATCACCGAGTCGGGCGCCGTGCGGCCACCCGGGCGGTCGCCGATGAGCTTGGTGCTCACGCTCAGGCTGCTCACGTTCCAGCGCTTGTTCTCTTCCGCCACGGCCTCGTCGAGCGTGGCGAGGATCTTCTTCTCGGTCTCGAGCAGCGAGGCCATGTCGTCCGAGCGGATGTCGATGGCCATGCGCGCATCGGGCGCGATGGTGTTCACCGAGGTGCCGCCGCCGACGGTGCCGACGGTGAAGGTGGTCTTGGGGAAGCTGGGCGTGCGTACCTCGGCGATCTTGGCGATGGCGCGGCCCATGCCGTGGATCGCGCTGGGCACCTGTCCGAAGGCGCCGAAGCTGTGGCCGCCCGGGCCCTTGAACGTCACTTCGTAGCGGTGGCTCGCGGTGCCGAGCACCAGCACATGGCCGTCGGGCGAGGGCTCCAGGCCAACCATGCCGTCGATGTCCAGGTGGTCGCGGAAGATGGCCTTCATGCCGCGCAGGTTGCCCAGCTCTTCCTCGCCGACGTTGGCGACGATCATCAGATCGCCCACGGTCTGGATCTTGTTGTCGTTGAGCACCTTGAGCCATGACAGCAGCACCGACAGGCCGCGCGTGTCGTCGCCGATGCCGGGCGCGAAGAGCTTGCCGTCGCGCTCCTTCACCTTGACGTCGGTGCCCGCCGGAAAGACCGTGTCCAGGTGCGCTGAAATGAGAAGCTTGGGGCCGTTGCCCGTGCCCTTGCGCAGGCCGGTCACGTTGCCTTCGGCGTCGATCTTCGCGTCGGGCAGGCCGAGTGCCTTCAGGCGCGCCAGGAAGGCTTCGGCGCGCTTCTGTTCCTTGAAGGGCGGCGCCTCGATCTCGGTCAGCGTCTTCAGTTCTTCGACCGTGCGTTCGTGGTCAGCCTTGACCGATTCCAGCAGCTTGCGGATGGCGGGCGACGCCATGAGCTGGGTGTAGGCCTGGTCGACCGCGGGGCTGACCTGCGCCGGCGTGGGCGCGACAGCCTGGCTCTGGGCGTGGACGACGGGCATGGCGCACAGCGCGGCCAGAACGAGAGGGGCGAGACGAAACGCGCGGGATGAACGAGGCATGAGGGAGCGGTCCTTCCGGGAGGCGGATTGAACAAGGAAAAGGAAGCGGCCATTGTTCCGCAGGCGCCCGGTGTGCGCCTCGCGGAAAACACCCCCCGAACCGCTCAGGCGCCGACGAGCGACACCAGCGCCGCGAGCGCCGCGGTTTCGGCGCGCAGCACCCGCGC
This sequence comes from Variovorax sp. GW821-FHT06D12, assembly GCF_059419205.1. Classification (NCBI taxonomy): domain Bacteria; kingdom Pseudomonadati; phylum Pseudomonadota; class Betaproteobacteria; order Burkholderiales; family Comamonadaceae; genus Variovorax; species Variovorax sp. GW821-FHT06D12. The sequence goes on from NZ_JBWKRI010000006.1 coordinate 215,098, forward strand.
GCCGAGCGTGGCCGGTGCGAAGCCGCGCGCGATGGCGTCCTGTTCCTCAGTGGCGCTGAGGCCGCCTTCGGGGCCGCTGAGCACGAGCGCCGGTTGCGTGGTGGGTGTCTCGGCGGCCACGGCGGAGACGGCGCGCGTGCCCTCGGCCAGGCTCAGCACGAGTCGCGTCGTTGTCGTATCTGCGGCGGCAGCACCGCCGAGCCAACCCGCGAAGGACTGCACCGGATGGATCACCGGCACGCGGTTGCGACCGCACTGCTCGCAGGCCGCAACGGCGATGGCTTCCCAGTGCGCCCGCTTCTTCTCGGCGCGTTCGCCCGACAGGCGCAGCACGCCGTGCGCCGTGGCCAGCGGCTGGATGCTGGTCACGCCGAGTTCGGTGGCCTTCTCGACCAGCCAGTCCATGCGCTCGTTGGCCGGCATGCCGACCGCGAGGTGCACGGCGCGGGCCGCTTCGCGCTCGATGGGCGTGTGGGTACCCACCGTCACCGCGACCTCGCTGCGGCCCATGCGCTCGACCGTCGCGGCGTACTCGCCGCCCGCGCCGTCGAACAGGGTGAGCGTGTCGCCGGGCTGCATGCGCAGCACCTGCACATGGCGCGCGGCGCCCGGTGGCAGCGCCAGGCTGGCGCCGGCGGTCAGCGGCACGGAGCAGTGAAAACGGGGCATGCGATGAGATCAGGAGCTGATGGCGCCCGAGGTACGGGCGCTACAGCGATTTTCTTTTTCGGCTTTTTTCAGTTTCTCTTCAGACTCGGCCGTAGGCGAAGCCGGTGACGGCCGTGGTGCCCTCGACCTGGTCGATCACGCGCAGCAGCGGCTTCAGTTCGATGTAGCGGCTGGCGGTGGCGCGGATGTAAGCGATGAAGCGAGGTGTGTCGGCCAGGTAGCGCGGCTTGCCGTCGCGCAGCGTGAGGCGCGCGAAGATGCCGGCCACCTTGAGGTGGCGCTGAAGACCCATCCATTCGACCGCGCGATAGAAGGCGCCGAAGTCCTCGTCGACCGGCAGCCCGGCCTTGCGCGCGGCGGTCCAGTAGCGGATGGTGATATCAAGCACGAACTCCTCGTCCCAGCTCAGGAAGGCGTCGCGCATCAGGCTGGCGATGTCGTACGTGATCGGGCCGTAGACGGCGTCCTGGAAGTCGAGCACGCCCAGCGGCTGGTCGGCATCGTCGCCCACCATCAGGTTGCGGGGCATGAAGTCGCGGTGCACGTAGACGCTCGGCGACGCGAGGTTGTTCTCGACGATCAGCGCGAAGGCGCGGTCCAGGCGCTCCTTCAGCTGGCCTTCCACGGCCACGCCGCGGTGCTTGCCGATGTACCACTCGGGGAAGAGCGCCAGTTCGCGCTCGAGCAGGGCCCGGTCATAGGGTGGCAGCACGCCGGGCCTGGAGGCCAGCTGCCAGCGGATCAGCGCGTCGATGGCCAGGTCGTAGAGCGGCCGGTTGGCGTCCGGGCGGGCCGGGTCGATCACGTCGAGCATGGTCTGGCGGCCCAGGTCGTCGAGCAGGAGGAAGCCGTGGTCGCGGTCCCATTCGAGCACCTGCGGCGCCGTCACGCCGGCCTCGGTCATCAGCTGCGCCACCTGCACGAAGGGGGCGCTGTTTTCCTTGTCGGGCGGCGCATCCATCACGATGCGCGTGCGGCCGTCGGTGGTGTCGAGGCGGAAGTAGCGGCGAAAGCTGGCGTCGGCCGAGGCCAGCCGGACGGTGTCCGGGCGCAGTTGCCGGGCGTCGGCAATGCCGGCCAGCCAGCCCCGGAACGCTTCGGCCCGCTGCGGATCTGTCCAGAGAATGGCCTGGGCGGGGTGTGGGGTCGTGGACGCCGGGGTCGAAGGTGCTGTCATGGATAATCAATTCTACAAATCCGCCTGGCGCGGCACCCCTGCTCGAGGTCGATCCGACCGGGCGGGGTGGCTGCCGGACCCCGCAACCCGCCGGCTTGCCGCGCCGTCCCGACGATTTTTCGTTCCGAATCGATGCCTACGACCCCACGCGCTGCCTTGCGACGTTCGAGCCCGCCGCTGCCACTGGCCGTGCTGTCGCTGGCGCTGCTGCACGCGCATGGCGCCTTTGCCCAGCAAGCCGGTGTGCTTGAGGGACCGCTCACGCTGAAGCGCACGCCGCTGCTCACCGAGACGCTGACGCCCGTGCAACGCAGCCAGCTGCCCAGCCTCGTCACCGGCGACCGCATTTCCGGTCGCCCCGACCTCGAGACCGTGGTCGAGGGCAACGCCACGCTGCGCCGCGGCCCGGTCGCCATCACGGCCGACCGCCTCGAGTACTACCAGCCGGACGACCGCGCCAAAGCCACCGGCAACGTGCGGGTCAACCAGGCCGGCAACGTGTACGAGGGCCCCGAGCTGGAGCTCAAGCTCGAGACCTTCGAGGGCTTCTTCAACAACGTGCGCTACCGCTTCCTCGCGACCGGCGGCCACGGCGAGGCGGAGCGCATCGACTTCGTCGACTCCAACGTCTCGATCGCGCGGCGCGCCAGCTACACCACCTGCCGCCGCGAAGACTTCCCCGGCTGGATGCCGGCCTGGCTGCTGACCGCCGCCACGCTGACCACCGACACCGAGGAAAACGAGGGCGTGGCCATCGATGCGCGCATGAGCTTCATGGGCATCACGACGCCGCCGATCCCGCGCGTGACCTTCCCGCTGTCCAACGAGCGCAAGAGCGGCCTGCTGCCGCCCACCATCGGGCTGGACAACACCAACGGCTTCGAGGTCGCACAGCCCTACTACTGGAACATCGCGCCCAACCGCGACGCCACCTTCACGCCCACGCTGATGAGCAAGCGCGGGCTCAACCTGGCCAGCGAATTCCGCTACCTCGAGAAGGACTACAGCGGCAGCATCCGCCTGGACCTGATGGGCAGCGACCGCCTCGTGGGCCAGCGCTACAACGAGGCGCGCGCCGAGCAGCTGCAGAAGCTGAACAACGGCGAGATCGCGCTCAAGGACCTGAACTTCGGCAAGCCGCCCGACAGCAGCAAGCGCTGGGGCCTGTGGCTCAACCACCACCACGACTTCGACGCCAAGGCTCTGGGCCTGGACTCGCTGTCCGCCAGCCTCAACATCAACCGCGTCAGCGACAACGACTACTGGCGCGACTTCACGCGCACGCCGACGCTGGCGCAGCGCCAACTGCCGAACGATGCCTCACTGAACTGGACCAAGGGCGACTGGAGCGGCGCGGTGCGCGCCCTGCGCTACCAGACGCTGCAGTACAACCTGTCGCCGGTCGTGCCCTCGTACGACCGCGTGCCGCAGATCACGGCCAACTACGCCAAGTACGACTGGCACGGTTTCGACGTCTCGCTGAACACCGACTACTCGCGTTTTCGCGTCAACAGCATCCTGGCCGGCCAGCCCGGCTTCGACCTCATCCAGCAGTCGCAGCCCGACGGCGACCGCGTGTTCGCGCAGGCGGCGATCAGCCGGCCGTTCCTCACGCCGAGCTCCTTCGTCATCCCCAAGCTGCAGCTGCACGCGACCTCGTACAACTACTACCTGCCGCAGTCGTCCATTCCGAAGGTGTCGGTCAACGGCATCGACTACGTGAACGGGATGCCGTACAACCCGAGCCAGCTGTACTTCTTCCCGACCTCGTCGAACCGCGTCGTGCCGACCTTCAGCCTGGACAGCGGCCTGGTCTTCGAGCGCGACGCCAGCTACTTCGGCCGCGCCTTCCGCCAGACGCTGGAGCCGCGCGCGTACTACGTGTACACGCCGTACCGCAACCAGAGCATGCTGCCGAACTACGATTCGGCCGCCAACGACTTCAGCTTTGCGACCATCTACACCGAGAACGCGTTCTCGGGCGCGGACCGCATCTCGGACACCAACGCGCTCACGCTGGGCGTCACGTCCCGCCTGATCGACCCGGGCACCGGCGTCGAAGCCGTGCGCTTCGGCATCGCGCAGCGCTTCCGTTTCGCCGACCAGAAGGTCACGCTGCCGGGCGTCGCGCCGGTCACCGACCGCACCAGCGATCTGCTGCTGGGCGCCCAGATCAACTGGACGCCCAAGTGGAGCCTGGACACGCTGCTCCAGTACAACCCCGATTCGCGCCGTTCCACGCGCAGCGCGATCAGCGCGCGCTACAACCCGGGCCCGTACCGCAACCTCAGCGCCGCCTTCCGCTACCAGGCGCCGAGCACGCCCACGGCCACCGACGGCAACAAGTCGATCGACTTCGGCTGGCAATGGCCGCTCAACGACCTGTGGGGCGACAAGGGCAAGGACCTCGGGCCGGGCAAGGGCGAAGGCGGTGGACGCTGGTACGCCGTGGGTCGCTTGAACTACAGCCTGCAGGACAAGAAGCTCACGGACGGCGTGCTCGGGGTCGAGTACGACGGCTGCTGCTGGATCAGCCGTGTGGTGCTGCAGCGCATCACCACCGGCCAGGTGACGGCCAACACCCGCATCATGTTCCAGCTCGAATTCGTCGGGTTCTCCAGCATCGGATCGAGTCCGATGCAGGCGCTGCGACAGAACATCCAGCGCTACCAGCCGCTGCGTCAACCGACCGAAGCGCCGAGCCGCTTCACCAATTACGACTGAAACGACGACCGTTCACGCCATGAAACACATCCGTTCCCTCATCACCCTGGGTTGCCTTGCGGCCATCGCCGCAACGGCCGGCGCACAGGGCTTTCGTTCCGGCAGCGGCATCACGGACATCATGCGTGCCGGTCCCCGGATCGTGCCGCCGGCGGCGCGCCCGGCCGGTCCCGCGGCGGCGCCGGTGCAGCGCGCGGCCGAGTACATCGTGGCGCTGGTCAACTCCGAGCCCATCACCAACACCGAGGTGCAGTCGCGTGTCACGCGCCTGATCCGCGAGAACCCGGACGCCGAGCGCGTGCCGCGCGCCGAGCTCACGCGCCTTGTGCTGGAGCGCCTGATCACCGAGCGTGCGCAGCTGCAGCTGGCGAAGGAAAACGGCATCAAGGTCGATGACGTGGCGATCGACCAGGCCGAGCAGACCGTGGCCCGCCAGAACGAGATCAGCCTCACCGAACTGCGCAGCCGCGTCGCGGCCGAAGGCATCTCGCCGCGCGAATTCCGCAACGACCTGCGCGACCAGCTGCTGCTCACGCGCCTGCGCGACCGCGAGGTCGAGTCCAAGGTCAAGATCAGCGACACCGAGGCCGACGAGTACCTGCGCGACCAGCGCGAGAGCGCCGTCAAGAACAACGCCCTGCTCAACCTCAACATCGCCCAGCTGCTGGTGGCCGTGCCCGAGAACGCCACCGAGGCGCAGGTCGCGACCGCACAGAAGAAGGCCACCGACCTCGCACAGCGCGCGCGCAGCGGCGAAGACTTCGCCAAGCTGGTGCGCGAAAACTCCGATTCGCCCGACCGCGCCAACGGCGGCGCGCTCGGCCTGCGCAGCGCCGACCGCTACCCGCCGGTGTTCGTCGAGGCCACGCAATCGACCGCGGTGAACGGCATCGCCGGGCCCGTGCGCTCGGGCGCCGGCTTCCACGTGCTCAAGGTGCTGACCAAGGCGCAGGTGGGCTCGTCGGATGCGTCCATCACCCAGACCCAGGTGCGCCACATCCTGCTGCTGAACGACCCCAAGCGCACGACCGCGCAGGCGGTGGCCCAGCTGCAGGAATTCAAGCGCCGCGTGCAGGCCGGCACCGCCGACTTCGCCGGCCTGGCGCGCGACAACTCGCAGGACGCGAGCGCCAAGGAAGGCGGCGACCTCGGCTGGTCGCGCCCCGGCCAGTTCGTGCCCGAGTTCGAGGAAGCCATGGACCGGCTCACGCCGGGCCAGATCAGCGACCCCGTGGTGTCGCGCTTCGGCGTCCACCTGATCCAGGTGGTCGGCCGCCGCGAAGCCAAGCTGAGCCAGTCGGAGCAGCGCGAAGCCGCGCGTGCCGCGCTGCGCGAACAGCGCGTCGAAGAAGCCTTCACCACCTGGGTGCAGGAAGTGCGCGCGCGCGCTTACGTCGAATACCGCGAGACGCCGCAGTCCTGATGGCCGCGGCAGCGTCTTAGGTCGCGATGGCACAGCACATTGCAAGAAAGCGGTTCGGACAGCACTTCCTGTCCGACGGCGGGATCATCGACGGGATCGTGCAGGCGATCGCGCCGCAGCCCGGCGATGCGATGGTCGAGATCGGGCCGGGGCTGGCGGCGCTCACGCAGCCGCTGGTCGAGCGGCTCGGCCGCCTGACGGTCATCGAGCTCGACCGCGACCTGGCCAAGCGGCTGCGCGAGCATCCGCAGCTGGACGTCATCGAGTCGGATGTGCTCAAGGTCGACTTCGCCGAACTCGCCGCCAAGGCCGAACCGAAACCGCTGCGCGTGGTGGGCAACCTGCCTTACAACATCTCGACGCCGATCCTGTTCCACCTGCTGGGCTATGCCCACCTGATCGCCGACCAGCACTTCATGCTGCAAAAGGAAGTGATCGACCGCATGGTGGCCCGGCCCGCCACGTCGGACTACAGCCGCCTGAGCGTGATGCTGCAGTGGCGCTACGACATGGAGAACGTGCTGTTCGTGCCGCCCGAGAGCTTCGACCCGCCCCCGCGTGTCGACAGCGCCGTGGTGCGCATGGTGCCGCTCGCGCAGCCGCCGGCGGTCGATGCGGCGCGGCTCGGCGAGATCGTGCAGGTGGCCTTCAGCCAGCGCCGCAAGATCCTGCGGCACACGCTGGGCAAGTGGCTGGGGGAGCACGGCTTCACCGGCGAGTTCGACATCCAGCGCCGGGCCGAGGAGGTGCCGGTGGCCGAATACGTTGCACTGGCCCAGGCCGTTCCCCCATGAAAAAAGCCCGTCGATGACGGGCTTTTTTTTGTGGCGGCGAGCGGTTGCAGTTACGCAGCTGCCAGCCAGTACCCCGCGTTGAAGGGGCTGCTCATGCGCAGCGCCAGGGGCGACACGTCGACGAGCTTGTCGGTCGGCATTTTCTCGCCGGCCGGCTCGGTGCTGGCGGCGGGCGTGGCCGCGGCGGCTGCCGTGGCGGTGGTGTTGACTTCGATGCCATCGAGGGTTTCAGCGGTGGGCTGAGCCTCGTTCGCCCGTTCTGCTTGGCTGGTGGATGCAGAACGGGCTACAGAAAAGAATAGAAGCAGCGGAACGGGACCTTGCGATCGCCCCAGTAGTCCGAAGCGTCGCGGAAGATGTCGAGCAGTTGCTCACGCGCTTCCTTGTCGAACTTGGCGTTGGCCGGGATTTGTTCGAGCACGATGACGAAACCAGGCTGCGGGCCCGATTTATGCAACGGGTCGGTCATGCAGTCGTACAGCGCGTCGAAGTTCTTGCCGAAGTGCGCCGGGAAGGTGAACTGCTGGGCAATCAGGTCGAGCACGTCCTGCTTGGTCTGGGCGTTGCCCAGGTTGGCGTACAGGAAGTGCTGGCCGGCCGCGTTGGCGGCATCCTGCAGGTCGTTCACGCGGAACGCGCGGATCGATTGCACGATGTTCGGGCGTACGGCTCGAAGGGATAAGGTCATATCCGCTGGTCTTTCCATAGTCATCATCATCTCGTCGGGGCGCTTCGGGGCGCCGCTCAGGTCGTTGTCATCGCTCATGGCGCAATCCGTCTGAAACTCGCATAGTGGTCCGCCGTGTACCAGCAGGCTTCGGGCGCCGTGCGCTGCTCGCCACCGCAAACGATCCGCCGGGCACCGCGGTTGCGCGCGCCGGGCGTTGGCACCGTGTACTCGCGGTAATGCCCGCGGCGTGCCGCTGGCAGGATGCGTTCGCGATTGCCGAATACCGTGCCGTCTTTGTCGTACCGGAAGGGGCCACCGTCAAGGATGGCCTGGTAGGTTCGCTGGCCCTGGACCGGCAGATCGGTCAGGGCAATCGATGCCTCGGAGGACGTTTTGTCGGCGCCGAACCATCCGCGGGCCTCGGCCCCCGTCGTCAGTGCCACCAGCATCAAGCTGGTGAGCGCAAACTTAGTGACAGAGGACGTGATCGAGGCGTAAGCCGCCATGGGGCACCACAAGAAAAGAGCGGGGGGTTTGAATTGCGCTCAACCTCGGGGTTAACCCGCAAATTCAAGCCCGCGAGTGTGCACCACGCTGGCGAAAATAGCAAGCGACTGCCCAAAGTTTGAGCAGTCGCGGGGGCAGAAGGCGACGCCTTAAGTTGGCGTCCACTCTCGCCAAATGGCCTATCTCTCGGCGTTTGCGTCGGCCACTGTCAAGGCTGTCATGTTCACGATGCGGCGAACAGTCGCGCTCGCCGTGAGAATGTGCACAGGTTTGGCCGCGCCGAGCAGAACCGGGCCGATGGCGATGTTGCCGCCGGCCGCGGTCTTGAGCAGGTTGTAAGAAATGTTGGCGGCGTCGATGTTGGGGAACACCAGCAGGTTGGCGTCGCCCGCGAGCGCGCTGTGCGGCATGACGACCGCGCGCTGCTTGCTGTCCAGGGCCACGTCGCCGTGCATTTCGCCGTCCACCTCGAGCCAGGGCGCCTGTACGCGCAGCAGGTCGAGCGTCTTGCGCATCTTGACGGCGCTGGGCTCGTTGCTGGTGCCGAAGTTGGAGTGCGACAGCAGCGCGGCCTTCGGCTTGAGGCCGAAACGCATCATTTCCTCGGCCGCCATGGTCGTGATCTCGGCCAGCTCTTCGGGCGTCGGGTCGTAGTTGACGTGCGTGTCGACCAGGAACACCTGGCGGTCGGGCAGCAGCAGGCCGTTCATGCAGGCGTACACGGGCACGTCCTGCGGGGTGCTGGCGCAGCCGCCGGGGCGCTTGCCGATCACCTGGTCGATGTAGTGCAGGTGGATCAGCGTGGTGCCCCAGGTGCCGCAGATCATGCCGTCGACCTCGCCCTTGTGCAGCAGCATCGCGCCGATCAGCGTGAGGCGCCGGCGCATCTCGATCTTGGCGGTCTGCACCGTCTGGCCCTTGCGCTCGGTCATGCGGTGGTAGGTCTGCCAGAAGTCGCGGTAGCGGTGGTCCTGCTCGACGTTGACGACGTCGTAGTCGAGCTCTTCCTTCAGGCGCAGGCCGAATTTCTCGATGCGCTGGGCGATGATGGCCGGACGGCCAATGAGCGTCGGGCGCGCCAGGCCTTCGTCCACCACGATCTGCGCGGCGCGCAGCACGCGCTCTTCCTCGCCTTCGCAGTAGGCCACGCGCTTCTTCGGTGCGCGCTTGGCGGCGTCGAAGATCGGCTTCATGGTGGTGCCCGAGGCGTAGACGAAGCTCTGCAGCTTGTCGCGGTAGGCGTCCAGGTCCTTGATCGGGCGCAGCGCCACGCCGCTTTCCTCGGCCGCCTTGGCCACGGCCGGCGCGATCTTCATCATCAGGCGCGGGTCGAAGGGCTTCGGAATCAGGTATTCGGGGCCGAAGCTCAGCTTTTCACCGGCGTAGGCGGCGGCCACACGCTCGCTCTGCTCGGCCTGGGCCAGCTCGGCGATGGCGTGCACCGCGGCAATCTCCATCTCGTCGGTGATGGTGGTCGCGCCCGAATCGAGCGCGCCGCGGAAGATGTACGGGAAGCACAGGACGTTGTTGACCTGGTTCGGGTAGTCGGTGCGGCCCGTGGCCATGATCACGTCGTTACGCACCGCATGGGCGTCCTCGGGCGCGATCTCGGGATTCGGGTTGGCCAGCGCGAAGATCACCGGTTTGGGCGCCATCTTCGCGACCATGTCAGGCTTGAGCACGCCGCCGGCCGACAGGCCGAGGAACACATCGGCGCCGGCGATCACTTCCGACAGCTTGCGCATGTCGGTTTTCTGCATGTATTGGCGCTTGTCGTCGTCCATCAGCTCTTCGCGGCCTTCGTAGACCACGCCGGCCAGGTCGGTGACGAACACGTTTTCGCGCTTCAGGCCCACCTTGAGCAGCAGGTTCAGGCAGGCCAGCGCCGCGGCGCCCGCGCCCGAGGTGACCAGCTTCACTTCGGCGATGTTCTTGCCGGCCACCTTCAGGCCGTTCAGCATGGCGGCCGCCACGGTGATGGCCGTGCCGTGCTGGTCGTCGTGGAACACCGGGATCTTCATGCGCTTGCGCAGCTCGCGCTCGACGTAGAAGCAGTCCGGGGCCTTGATGTCTTCCAGGTTGATGGCGCCGAAGGTGGGCTCCAGCGAGGCGATGATCTCGACCAGCTTGACCGGGTCCTTCTCGTCGATCTCGATGTCGAACACGTCGACGCCGGCGAATTTCTTGAAGAGAACGCCCTTGCCTTCCATCACCGGCTTGGAGGCCAGCGGGCCGATGTCGCCCAGGCCCAGCACGGCGGTGCCGTTGGAAATGACACCCACGAGGTTGCCGCGCGAGGTGTACTTGAAGGCGTTGGCCGGGTCCTTGACGATTTCCTCGCAGGGCGCGGCCACGCCGGGCGAGTAGGCCAGCGACAGGTCGCGCTGGTTGACCATCTGCTTGGTCGCCGCGATGGCGATCTTGCCGGGGACGGGAAACTCGTGGTACTCGAGGGCGGCACGGCGCAACAGGGCGCGCTTGTCTTCCGGGGTGGGGGTCGAAGGGGACGATGCGGTCGAATCGGACATGTGCCGTTGCTCCTGGTGGCGCTTCTTCTGGGGGCGCCGATTGTAGACCTCGGTCCATACCGCCCTACGCCGCATGGCCGGTGGCAGGCATGACCAAAAGCACGGGGCACCGTCAAGGCCCTGTGGCAATATGTGTGGCTGGGACACAAACCGACAACATCTCGAGAGGAACGACCATGGCCCTGATGGATTTCATCAAGAAACAGTTCATCGACATCATCCAGTGGACCGAGTCCGGCGATGGCACGCTGGCCTGGCGTTTCCCGATGGCCGAGATGGAAATCCAGAACGGCGCCTCGCTCACCGTGCGCGAGTCGCAGATGGCGGTGTTCGTCAACGAAGGCCAGGTGGCCGACGTGTTCGGCCCGGGCATGTACAAGCTCACGACGCAGACGCTGCCCGTGCTCACGTACCTGAAGAACTGGGACAAGCTCTTCGAATCCCCCTTCAAGAGCGACGTCTATTTCTTCAGCACCCGCCAGCAGGTCGACCAGAAGTGGGGCACGCCCCAGCCGATCACGATCCGCGACAAGGACTTCGGCGCCGTGCGCCTGCGCGCCTTCGGCAACTACAGCTTCCGCATCGGCGACCCGAAGCTGTTCCACACCGAAATCTCCGGCACGCGCGACATCTACTCCGTGGCCGACCTCGACGGCCAGCTGCGCGGCCTGGTGCTGCAGAACATCAGCAACGCCATCGCCTCCAGCGGCCTGCCCTTCCTCGACCTGGCGGCCAACCAGATCCAGTTCGCGACCGCGCTGGCCACCCAGCTGGTGCCCGAGTTCGAAAAGATCGGCATCAAGCTCGAGAACATCACGGTCCAGAACGTCTCGCTGCCTGAAGAGCTGCAGAAGATCCTCGACCAGAAGATCGGCATGGGCATGGTCGGCAACGACATGGGCAAGTTCATGCAGTACCAGACGGCGCAGGCCATTCCCAAGTTCGCCGAAGGCGCAGCCGGTGGCGGCGGCATCGCGGGCGACGCGATGGGCTTGGGCGCCGGTGTGGCGCTCGGCCAGGTGCTGGCGCAGAACCTCGCACAGGGCCTGAGCCCCAATGCGGCAGCCCAGGCCGCGGCCACAACGCAGCAGCCGGCCGTGGCCGTGGTGAGCGCCGCCGACGTGATGACCACGCTCGAGAAGCTCGGCGAACTCAAGACCAAGGGCATCCTCACGCAAGAAGAGTTCGACGCCAAGAAGGCCGAACTGCTGAAAAAGCTCGTCTGATTCGTCGCAATGTTTTCGATAGCGACTGACGCCCGCCCAGCGGGCGTCAGAGGCCTTTTGGGCTTGAATCATTCGTGGCCGGCCGCGCCATCGCACCCGGTGCGCCATGGCTGAGGAAACCGGCTCCCAACGCTACTACCGCGCGCCCTGCCCCGGCTGCGGCGCGCCGGTCGAATTCCGCTCGGCGCAATCGACGCACGCGGTCTGTCCCTATTGCCAGAGCACCGTCGTGCGCCAGGGCGACACGCTCGCGCGCACCGGCAAGATGGCCGAGCTGTTCGACGACTTCAGCCCGCTGCAGCTGTTCGCCGCCGGCCGCATCCAGGACAAGCCCTTCACGCTGATCGGCCGCCTGCAGTACACCTACCCCGGCGGGCGCTGGACCGAGTGGATCGCCGCGCTCGACGGCGACCGCACCGGCGTCCTCAGCGAGGACAACGGCGCCTACGTCTTTGCGCTGCCTTTCGACCTGCAGCGCGCCGCGCCGCCGCCGGGCGACCTGCGCGTGGGCGCCACCACCGCCTTCGCCGGCCAGAGCTACACCGTCGCCTCCAACGAACAGGTGGCGCTGACCTCCGCGCAGGGCGAGTTGCCGCACCTGCCCGAGCTCGGCCAAGCGTTCGCGATGGTCGAACTGCGCAACGACAAGGGGCTGGTGCTCAGCATCGACTACGGCACCGCCCCGCCCACCGCGTACCTCGGCCGCTCGGTGCAGCTGGACGACCTGCAGCTCACTGGCCTGCGCGACGAATCCGCGAAGGACGAGAAGGGCCGCAGCTTCAACTGCCCGAATTGCGGCTCGCCCGTCACGGTCAACCTGGCCGACAGCAAGAGCATCACCTGTGGCTCGTGCAACAGCATCATCGACCTGTCGCAAGGCATCGGCGGCGAGCTCAAGCACGCCGAGCAGAACGAGCCGGTGCGCCCGCTCATCGCGCTGGGCAGCGTAGGCCAGCTGCAGGGCGCGCAGTGGCAGGTGGTGGGCTTCCAGCACCGCATGGGCCAGGAGCCCGGCGACGACGAGCAGTTCGGCTGGGACGAGTACCTGCTGTACAACAAGAAGCGCGGCTTCAGCTTCCTGGTCGATGCCGAAGACGGCTGGAGCATGGTCAAGCCGACCACCGGCGCGCCCGTGATGGCCGAGAACGGCAACACCGCCACCTACCTCAACAAGCGCTACCAGCAGCAGTACGCCTACAACGCCGAGACCACCTACGTGGCCGGCGAGTTCTACTGGCAGGTCGAGCGCGGGCAGAAAACCTTCAACCGCGACTTCGCCAGCGGCGGCGCGCTGCTCTCGATGGAACGCTCGGCCAACGAGCTGACGTGGTCCTCGGGCAGCAAGATCGACAGCGGCGCGGTGGCCACGGCCTTCAAGCTCGACGCCAAGAAGGACCTGTTCTCGCGCGGCGACGCGCTGCCTGTGAGCGCCGCGTCGGGCATGGGCTGCGGCACGATCATCCTCGTCATCGTGGTCATCCTCTTTGTCCTGATCATGATGAGCAACTGCAGCGGCGGCTCCTCGAGCGGGTACCGCAGCTCGGGCGGTTCGTACGGCGGCTACTCGAGCGGCGGCGGCCACAAATGACGAAGATCGCGCGCAGGCGCTCTCTTGTTTCTCTCTTTATTGCTACGACTGGAGGTCCCCATGGGAATTGAATGGCTGAAACCGGGCGTGGTCCTCGGATCGCTCGTGTATGCGCTGATCGGCGTGGTGGTCTTCTGGATCTGCTTTCTGATCATCGACAAGATCACCCCCTATGACCTGTGGGGCGAGATCGTCGAGAAGCAGAACAGGGCGCTGGCTCTCGTCGTGGCCGCCATGTGCCTGGGCATCAGCGTCATCGTGGCCGCAGCAATCCATTGAGCGACGCGGCCCTGCCCGCGCGCACCCCGGATGCGCGGGGGCCGCAACCCGTGGAGATCGCGCTGCTCGCCAGCGTGTTCGTCGTCGCGGCCTGCGGCCTCGTCTACGAACTGAGCGCGGCCGCGCTGAGCTCCTACCTGCTCGGCGACTCGGTGCTGCAGTTCAGCACCATCATCGGCACCTACCTGTTCGCCATGGGCGTCGGCTCGTGGCTCTCGCGCTACTTCGACCGGCAGCTGCCGGCGCACTTCCTTCGCATCGAACTGCTCGTGGCGCTGATCGGCGGCGCGCTGCCGGCGATCCTGTTCCTGGCCAACGCCTACGTGCCGGGCGCGTTCCGGCTGCTGCTGTACGGCCTCGTGGTGGTGGTGGGCACGCTGGTGGGGCTCGAGATTCCGCTGGTGATGCGCATCCTCAAGCGCAACATCGTGCTCAAGGACCTCGTGTCGCAGGTGCTGACCTTCGACTACCTGGGCGCGCTTGCCGTGTCGGTCGCGTTCCCGCTGATCCTCGTGCCGCAGCTGGGCATGATCCGCACCGGCCTGCTGTTCGGGGTGATGAACGCCGCGGTGGCCGTGTGGGCGCTGTGGCTGTTCCGCCATGAGCTGCGCCGCGCCGGCGCGCACGCGGTGGCCTGCTTCCTGACGCTGGCCGCGCTCATCGGCGCCTTCTGGGGCGCCGACCACATCACCACGCTGGCGGAAGACAAGTTCTACCAGGACCGCATCGTCTTCAGCGCCAGCTCGCCCTACCAGCGCATCGTGGTCACGCGCGGCGCGCTGGGCCACCGGCTGTTCCTCAACGGCAACCTGCAGTTCGCCGAGCGCGACGAGTACCGCTACCACGAGGCGCTGGTGCACCCCGCGATGGCCGCGCACGGCGCGCCCAAGAAAGTCGCCGTGCTCGGCGGCGGCGACGGCATGGCGGTGCGCGAAGTTCTCAAGTACCCGTCGGTCGAGTCGGTCACGCTGGTGGAGCTCGATCCGAACATGACGCAGCTCTTCACCACGCACGAGACGCTGGCCGCGCTCAACGGGCACGCGTTGTCGTCGCCGAAGGTGAAGGTCGTCAACACCGACGCGTTCCAGTGGCTGCAGCAGGAGGGCGACACCTTCGACGTCATCGTGGTCGACTTTCCCGATCCGACCAACTTCGCCATCGGCAAGCTCTACACCAACAGCTTCTACGCGCTGCTCGACCGGCGCCTGTCGGCCAGCGGCTACGCCGTGATCCAGACCACCTCGCCGCTGGTGGCGCGCAAGAGCTACTGGACCGTGGCAAGCACGATCGAGTCGGTCGGCCTGAAGGCCACGCCGTACCACGCGCACGTGCCCAGCTTCGGCGAGTGGGGCTACATCATCGCGAGCCACCGGCCCTACCGGCAGCCCGACGCGCTGCCGGGCGGCATGCGCTTTCTCACGCCGGCGACGCTGCCTTTGATGTTCGACTTTCCGCTCGACATGGCACGCGTGCCGACCGAAGTGAACCGCCTGTCGAACCAGACCCTTGTCACCACCTACGAACAGGAGTGGGGCAAGGTCATGGCGCACTGATATGGCTCGCCCCCAGGCTGCGCGCACTTCGTGTCGCTTCGCCAACCCCCTGCCGGGGGCAACACCTGCGGCCCGGCAAAGCCGGTTCCGCGGTGTTCCACGAAGGAACCGTGTGCCATGAGGCGTCGTGGCTTTCTTGGCGTCGCTGCCGGTGCAGGCGCCCTGGCGCTGGCCGGCTGCGAGGCGCCACCGCCGGTCATCGAAGGCGGCTTCACCGGCATCGATGTCGCGCGCGGCCACGCGATGCGCGACGGCACGCTCAAGTCGCAGGCCCCGGCCACCGTCAAGCGCACCCGCGTCGTCATCGCTGGCGGCGGCGTTGCCGGCTTGGCGGCCGCACGTGCGCTGCGCCTCGCGGGCATCGACGACTTCGCGCTGCTCGAACTCGAAGACACCGCCGGCGGCAACGCGCGCGGCGGCGTGGTCGGCGGCATCGCCTGCCCGCTCGGCGCGCACTACCTGCCCACGCCCGGCGACGACGCGCACGAGGTGCAGGACCTGCTCGAAGAACTCGGCCTGCGCCGCCGCGTGGCGGGCCGCTGGACGTATGACGAGCGCCACCTCTGCCACAGCCCGCAGGAACGCCTGTTCTTTCGCGGCGAATGGCAGGACGGGCTGCTGCCCGTGCACGACGTGGGCGCCGGCACGCAGGCGCAGTACCGCCGCTTCGCGCAGCGCATCGACGCGCTGCAGCACGCCGCCCACTTCGCCATTCCCACGCTGCGCTTCGCCGTCACGCCCGAACTGCTCGCGCTCGACGCCCTGCCCTTCGCGGGCTGGCTCGACCGCGAAGGCTTCGACGACGCCCACCTGCGCTGGTACCTCGACTACTGCTGCCGCGACGACTACGGCGCCGGCATCGCGCAGGTGTCGGCCTGGGCCGGCATCCACTACTTCGCGAGCCGCCACGGCTTCCATGCGCCCGGTGATGCGAGTGGGAGCGTCAACGACACCAACCCCGATCGCGACGGCGTACTCACCTGGCCCGAAGGCAACGGCTGGCTCACGAAGCAGCTGGCCGCACCGCTGGGCGCGCGCCTGCGCACCGGCCAGGTCGTCACGCGCATCGCCGAAGGGCGCGCGGGTGTCGAGGTCGATGCGTGGGATGCCGCGTCGAAATCGATGGTGCGCTGGCAGGCCGAGCGCTGCATCGTCGCGCTGCCCGTCTTCATCGCCGCGCGCGTGGTCGAGAACCCGCCGTCGCTGTTGACCAGCGCCGCCGCGCATGTGCGCTACGCGCCCTGGCTGGTCGCCAACGTGCACCTGCGCGGTCCGCTGGCCGACCGCATCGGCGCCGCGCCGAGCTGGGACAACGTGATCTACGGCACGCGCGGCCTCGGGTATGTCGATGCGCGCCACCAGACGCTCGACCCCACGCCGCGCGGCACCGTGCTCAGCTGGTACCGCCCGCTGGGCCCGAGCGGCTACGACACCGGCGACGGCCGCCAGCTGCTGCTCGAGCGTCCGTGGACCGCATGGCGCGACGAACTGCTGGCCGAGCTGTCGGTGCCGCACCCCGACCTGCCCGCGCTCGCCACGCGCGTCGAGATCACGCGTTACGGACACGCCATGTCGATCCCGCGGCCCGGGCTGCTCGCGCAGATCGGCGCGCACGGCGACCGCGTGGCCGCGGGCCGGCTGTCGTTCGCGCACGCGGACTGGTCGGGCTATTCGATCTTCGAGGAAGCCTTCACACGCGGCCACATCGCCGGAGCCAGCGGCGCATGAAGACGCTGGTGCTCGGCGGCTACGGCAACTTCGGCGCGCGCATCAGCCGCGCGCTCGCGCAGGACCCGGGCATCGAGCTGTGGGTCGGCGGGCGCGACCTCGAGGGGGCCACGGCCTTTGCGCAGTCGCTGGGCGGCAGTGCACGCGGTGTGCGTGTCGATGCGCAGTCGCCCGACCTCGCGCAGGGCCTGGGCTTCCTGGACGTCGACCTCGTCATCCACACCGCCGGCCCGTTCCAGGGCCAGGACTACCGCGTGCCGCAGGCCGTGGCAGCCGCCGGCGCGCACTACATCGACCTGGCCGACGGCCGGCGCTTCGTCTGCGACTTTCCCGCCGCGATGGACGCCGCCTTCCGCAGCGCGGGCCGCACCGCCGTGACAGGCGCCAGCACCGTGCCCGCGCTGTCGTCGGCGGTGGTCGATCACCTCGCCGCCGGCTGGCAAGGCATCCGCAGCATCGACATCTGCATCGCGCCGGCACAGGGCGCGCCGCGCGGCGAAGCCACGCTCGCGGGCGTGCTGGCCTACTGCGGCGCGCCGATCCGCGTCTGGCAGGGCGGCCGGTGGACCGAGCAGCCTGGCTGGGCGCATCCCGCGAAGGTGCAGTTCGCGCGTATGAAGCCGCGTCGCGGCGCCTTGTGCGACATCCCCGATCTCGAACTCTTTCCGGCGTGCTACGCCGGCGTGCAGTCGGTCATGTTCCGCGCCGCACTCGAAGTCGGCCTGACCCAGCACGCCTTCGCCTTCCTGGCCTTCCTGCGCCGCGCAGGCCTGCTGCGCGCACCGCAGAAGCTGGCGCCGCTGCTGCACGCGACGGGCGGCGTGTTCGATGCGTTCGGCACCGCGCTGGGCGGCATGGTGGTGCGCGTCGAAGGCACCGATGCGCACGGCGCCATCGCGCGCCGCGCCTGGCACATCGCGGCCGACGACAACCACGGCCCCGAGATTCCCTGCATGGCCGCCATCCTGCTGGCGCGCCGGCTCGCGCGCGGCGAGGCGTTGCCGGTGGGCGCGCACGCCTGCGCCGGCCTGCTCACGCTGCCCGAGTTCGACCCCGAGTTCGCGCGCTGGGGCATGGTGACGGATGTGATCGACGAAGGGGCGCCCACGCCATGACGCGCCCTGCTGCTGCCGACGGCGACGACCGCCTGCTGCGCCTGAGCCTCATCGCCGTCTGGCTCTTCACCGCCGTCGCCAGCATCGTCGAACTCGACGGCCAGAGCTGGCGCGTGCTGGCCGACGCAGGCATCGCCTCGCCGCCGTGGCTGGTGCAGGCGCTGATCGTCGGCGGCGCGGCGGCCGATCTTGCGATCGGCCTGGCGCTGTGGCTGCGACCCGGCCGCACCGTCTACTTGGCCGCCTTCGCGTTGATGCTCGCCATGACGCTCGTGGCGACCGTGCTGCAGCCGGACCTGTGGCTGCACCCGCTGGGCCCGCTGCTCAAGAACCTGCCCATTGCCGCGCTGCTCTGGCACCTGCATCGACGCGCCACGCCATGAACACCTACCTCGTCCTCAAGTGGCTGCACATCGTCTCCAGCGTGCTGATGGTCGGCACGGGGCTGGGCTCGGCCTTCTACATGTTCTTTGCCAACCGCAGCGGCAGCGTGCCGGCGCAGGCGGTGGTGAGCCGGCTGGTGGTGCGGGCCGACTGGTGGTTCACCACGCCCACCGTCATCCTGCAGCCGCTCACCGGCTTCGCGCTGGCGCACCTGGCGGGCTGGCCGCTGTCGACGCCGTGGCTGGCGCTGTCGCTGGGGCTGTTCGCGTTCGCGGGCGCGTGCTGGCTGCCGGTGGTGTGGCTGCAGATCCGCATGGCGGCCCTGGCGGGGCAGGCGCATCGCGAGGGCACCGCGCTGCCGTCGCTGTATCTGCGCTACCAGCGCTACTGGGAGCTGCTGGGCTACCCGGCCTTCGTGGCCATGGCCGTCGTGTTCTGGTTGATGGTGAACAAGCCCGCGATTCCGTTTTGATCTGAACCGGGCCGGTGCGCGGGCCCTGTGCGGTTTTCACGCAGACTTCACACACAGCGCCATGGCTTCACAGACCGGGCAGAGACTGTCAGGCGCCAACAAAAACATCGGGGGAGCGTCCATGCTTCAAGTTGCCAATCGAAAACTCGCGTCGCTGAGCGACGTGCTCTTCACCGGGCTGGGCCGTGTGCTCGGGTTCCTGCGTCCGCTGGCACGCGGACTCATCGGTTCCTGGCGACCCCCGGGGTGGCTGCGCATCGTGGGCGCCTTTCTTCTCTTCGGGCTGCAGTGGCTGCAGCAACGGCTGGCCTGGGTGGTGGTGCTGGCGCTGCTGGTGCTGGCCGGCTGGTTCGCGAGCCCGCAGGTGCTGAAGTGGTGGCACGGCCTCACGCCCGATCGCGTCGAGCCCGTCGTTTCCACCGCGCAGATCGTGCCGCCGCCGCGCACGCAGATCGAAAACGACAAGGGGCCCAACCCGGTCGTCATCAACTTCTCCGCCTCGGTCGCGCCGATCGCGCGCATCGGCCAGGAGGCGACCGGCGTCAGCATCGAGCCCGCCATCGCCGGGCGCTGGTCGTGGAGCAGCCAGAAGAAGCTCGAATTCCTGCCCGCGCAGGACTGGCCGGTCGGCCAGCCCTACAAGGTGCAGCTGGCGAAGGACGCGCTCGCACCGCACATCGAGATCGAGCAGCGCAAGTACGAGTTCACCTCGCCCGAATTCAGCGCGCGCATCGCGGGCGCGGAGTTCTACCAGGACCCGGTGCAGGCCAACGTGCGGCGCGCGCTCTTCCAGGTGCGCTTCTCGCACCCCGTGAACACGGCAGAGTTCGAAAAGCGCCTGGTGCTGACCTATGACCAGGCCTGCGGCACCTCGATCTTCAGCGTGGGCAAGTGCGCGAGCGAGAAGTTCACCGTCAGCTACGACAAGCTGCGCCTCACCGCCACCCTCCAGTCCGAGCCGCTGCCCATTCCCGAGAAGACGCGCCCCGTGGTGCTCAGCCTCACCTCCGGCGCGGTCGCGCAGAAGGGCGGCCCCGGCCAGCGCAGCGACCTCTCGCGCGCGGTCGACATCCCCGGCCTTTTCAGCCTCGACATCTCGAGCATCGACCCCACCATCGTCACGGGCGAAAACGGCGAGCCCGAGCATGTGATGCACGTCACCGCCTCGATGCCGGTGCACGAGCGCGAAATGGCGCGCGTGGTGCAGGCCTGGCTGCTGCCCGCCACGGAAGAAGCCAAGGGTGACCCCGAAGAAAAATTCGACTGGTCTGCCGACCCCTCGAAGGTCACCGACGCGGTGCTGCGTCGCGCGAAGAAGATCAACCTGCAGCCCATCGCCAGCGAGCGCGAAGTGACCGAGATGGTCAGCTTCCGCCTCCCGCAAGCCGAAGGCGGCCGCTACCTGCTGGTGCGCGTGGCCAAGGGCCTCAAGACACCGGGCGGCTACCAGCTCGGCGCGGCGCGGCAAGACGTTCGATTGCTCAAAACCTTCGCGCCCGAGCTCACCATCATGAGCCAGGGCTCGCTGCTCGCACTTTCCGGTGAACGCAAGCTGCCGATCCTCGTGCGCGACCTGCCCGGCATCCGCCTGGAAATCGGACGCCTGCTGCCGCAGCAGCTGCAGCACCTGGTCACGCAGACCAACGGCGACTTCGCGCATCCGCAGTTCAACAGCGGCCTGCAGTCGGACAACCTCGTCGATCGCTTCCAGAAGGAAATTCCGCTCAGCATTCCCGCCGGCAAGGCGCACTACGAGACCGTCGACTTCGCGCAGTACCTGCGCAGCGACGTGGCCGACCGCCGTGGCGTGTTCCTGCTCAAGGTGCAGGGCTACGACCCCAAGGCCAAGAAGAAGGCCGAAGGCGATGCCACGCAGGCGCAGCCCGAAGAGGAGCAACAGGAAGAACAGCCCTCGGAAGGCGAAGGCGACCCCGAAAGCGGCAACCCCGAAGACCAGAAGGACCAGCGCCTGGTGCTCGTCACCGACCTGGGCATCGTCGCCAAGAAGTCGCTCGACGGCACGCGCGACGTGTTCGTGCAGAGCATCGCCAACGGCCAGCCCGTGGCCGGTGCGCTGGTCGAGGTGTGGGGCCGCAACGGCATGATCGTCGCGTCGCAGTCCACCGACGCCACGGGCGCCGCCAAGCTGCCCAACCTCGCGGGCTACCAGCGCGAGAAAGCGCCCGTGGTGCTGGTGGTGCGCAAGGACGGCGACCTGAGCTTCCTGCCCTTCAACCGCAGCGACCGCACGCTCGATATCTCGCGCTTCGACGTCGGCGGCCTGCGCGCGGCCGGCGTGCCGAACCAGATGACCGCCTACGTGTTCAGCGACCGCGGCATCTACCGCCCGGGCGACACCATGCACATCGCGATGATGGTCAAGGCCGGCAACTGGGCCACGTCGCTGCGCGACCTGCCGCTCGAGGCCGAGATCATCGACGCGCGCGGCCTCAGCGTGCGCCGCGAGAAGCTCAAGCTCGGCCCCGGCGGCGCGGCGGAAATCGCCCACACCACGCAGGACACCTCGCCCACCGGCAACTACACCGTCAACCTCTACCTGCCGCGCGAATCCTCGCCCGGCAACCCCGAGGTGCAGGGCCTGCTCATCGGCAGCACGACGGTGAAGGTGCAGGAGTTCCTGCCCGACCGCACCAAGGTCGTCGCCAAGCTCAGCAGCGAAGTGGCCGAAGGCTGGGTCAAGCCCAAGGACCTGAAGGCGCTCATCGACGTGCAGAACCTCTTCGGCACGCCCGCGCCCGACCGCAAGGTCGAAGGCACGCTCACGCTGAGCCCGGCCTTCCCGGTGTTCCGCGCATTCGCCGACTACGCCTTCTTCGATCCGCAGCGCGCCACCGAGAAGCAGGTCGACGACCTGGGCAGCGTGCAGACCAGTGCCGAAGGCAAGGCCGAGTTCGACCTGCGCCTCTCGCGCTTCGATGCAGCGACGTACCAGGTGCACGTGCTCGCCAAGGCCTTCGAGCCCGAAGGCGGGCGCAGCGTCTCGGCCGAGGCGCAGACGCTGGTGAGCGACATGCCCTACCTCGTGGGCGTGAAGGTCGATGGCGACACCAGCTACGTGAGCAAGGGCGCCGCGCGCAATGCCACCGTGATCGCGATCGACCCGCAGGCGAAGAAGACCGCCGTGGACGCGCTGAAGATCGAGCGCGTGGAGCGCAAGGTGCTGTCGGTGCTCGTGAAGCAGGACAACGGCCTGTACCGCTACGAGTCGCGCAAGAAGGAAATCGTGATCGACGAGAAGCCCTTGGCCATCGTCGCGGCCGGCAACACCATCGCGCTCAACACCTCCACGCCCGGCAACTTTGCCTACGTCGTGCGCAATGCCGGCGGGCTGGAGCTCAACCGCGTCGAGTACAGCGTGGCGGGCAACGCGAACGTCTCGCGCTCGCTGGACCGCAACGCCGAACTGCAGCTCACGCTCGACCGCAAGGACTACGAGCCGGGCCAGGAGATCGAGGTGAGCATCCGCGCGCCGTACGTGGGCGCCGGCCTCATCACCATCGAGCGCGACAAGGTCTACGCCCACGCATGGTTCAAGACCGACAAGACCGCCTCGGTGCAGAAGATCGTGCTGCCCAAGGACTTCGAGGGCACCGGCTACATCAACGTGCACTTCGTGCGCGACCCGGCCTCGGACGAGGTCTACATGAGCCCGCTGTCGTACGGCGTCATTCCTTTCGCCACCAGCCTCGCCAAGCGCACCGCCAACCTGCAGCTCACCAGCAGCGAACTCGTGAAGCCCGGCCAGACGGTGAAGATGAAGCTCACCAGCGACAAGCCCACGCGCGCCGTGCTGTTCGCGGTGGACGAAGGCATCCTGCAGGTGGCGCGCTACAAGACGCCCGATCCGCTCAAGCACTTCTTCCAGAAGCGGGCGCTCGAGGTGGGCACCTTGCAGACGCTCGACCTGATCCTGCCGGAATTCAAGAAGCTCATGCAGGGTGCCGCGCCCGGCGGTGATGGTGAAGGCGAGCTCGGCAAGCACCTGAATCCGTTCAAGCGCAAGCGCGACAAGCCGGTGGCGTACTGGTCGGGTCTCGTCGATGTGAACGGCAGCCGCGAGTTCAGCTACACCGTGCCCGAGAGCTTCAACGGCAGCCTGCGCGTGATGGCCGTCGCGGTGAACGATGAGACCACCGCCGCCAAGAGCACCCGCACCGTGGTGCGCGGCGACATGGTGATACTGCCGAACGCACCGCTCGCGATGGCGCCCGGCGACACGGTCGAAGTGGGCGTGGGCCTCGCGAACAACATCGTGGGTTCGGGCAAGGACGTGCCCATTGCGCTCACGCTCACCGCCTCGGGCGGACTCGAAGTGGTGGGCGATGCGACGCAGACGCTCAAGGTCAACGAGCGCGGCGAAGCGAGCACCAGGTTCAATGTGCGCGCCAAGCCGGGCGAGCAGGCGGTGCTGGGTTCGTCGGCGCTGGTGTTCACCTCGACGCACAAGACCTTCAGCGCGCGCCTGTCGACCGAAGTGAGCGTGCGGCCCGCATCGCCGTTCGTCACGCTGGTGCAGGCGGGCAGCTTCCAGCGCGCGGGCGAGCTGAGCAGCAAGGCCGACCTGTACCCGAACTTCCGCAAGAGCGATGTCGCGGTGTCCGCCGCGCCGTGGGCCTTCGCGACCGGCCTCATGCAGTACCTGGAGGTGTACCCGCACGGCTGCACCGAGCAGATCACGAGCCAGACCTTCCCGGCCGTGCTGCTGTCGGGCCGACCCGAGCTGGTGAAGGAAATGGCGCGCGGCCGCACGCCCGAGCAGGGCCCGATGCCCGAGGCGCGCAAGACCTTCGAGCGCTACCTCGTGCAACTGCGCGCACGGCAGACGGCCGATGGCGGCTTCTCGCTGTGGCCCGGCGCGGGCACCGATGCCTTCGCCACGCTCTACGCGGTGCACCTGCTCATCGAAGCCAAGGACCACAAGCTGCCCGTGCCGCAAGACCTGCTGCAGAAGGCGAACACGTACCTGCAGGGCTGGCTCGGCAGCGGCGACACCTCGCTCGACGGCTGGCGCCAGCGCACGCAGGCGGCCTACCTGCTCACGCGCCAGGGCATCATCGCGCCGGCCGCCTTGGCCAACCTGCGCGAAGCCTGGCGCAACAAGCAGACGCAAGGCTGGAGCGACGACCTGGGCGCCGTGTACCTCGCCGCGAGCTACCAGCTCGTGAAGCAGGAGCAAGTGGCCAACGAGCTGCTCAACCCGGTGTGGTCCGACCTGCTCGCGCGCACCGAGAAGAAGCAGCGCCGCAACGTGTGGGGCGCGTACTACGACCCGCTGGTGCACGACAGCATGACGCTGCACCTGGTGGGCCGCCACTTCCCTTCGCGCCTGAAGACGCTGAAGCCCGACGTGTGGGAAGGCATGGGCGCGATGGTGCGCGACGGCTGGTACAACAGCCTGTCGTCGGCCTCGATGCTGCTTGCGGTCGATGCGTACTTCGAAGCGGTGGCGCAGAACGCCGAGGGCAAGCTCACGGCGCAGAGCGTCAATGCACAAGGGCAAGCCGCGGCACTCGCGCTGGGCTCGGTGAACCCGATCACGCGCGCCGCGGTGCCTGTTGGCACGGCCAAGCTCAAGCTGTCGAACGACAGCGACTTCAACCTGTACTACAGCTGGGCCGAACAGGGCTTCGAGCGCAACGTGCCCACCACGCCGGTGAACCAGGGCCTGGAGATCTTCCATGAAGTGCTCGATGCCAAGGGCAACCCGATCACCAAGGCCAAGCTCGGCGAAGAGGTCACCGTGCGGGTGCGCGTGCGCAGCCTGGAGCGCGCACAGCTCAACGACGTGGCGCTGGTCGACCTGCTGCCCGGCGGCCTGGAGCCGGTGCTGCAGGCCGTGGGCGACGACCAGGAAGCCAATGCCGATGCGCCGATCTGGAAGAAGCGCCTCGGCGGCGGCGGTTCGTGGAAGGTGCAGTACGCCGACATCCGCGAAGACCGCGTGGTGTTCTACGGCGCCGTCGACAAGAACCTGCTCGAAGTGACCTACAAGGCGCGGGCGACCAATGTCGGCGACTTCGTGGTGCCTGCGGCGTATGGCGAGGCGATGTACGACCGGCGCGTGTATTCGCGCTCGGCCGGTGCGCGCTTCCAGGTCGTCGCGAACTGACGCCAGGCAGCGGAGGCCGTCATGCGCTTCAGCGTGAAGTTGGGAAGGCTGCGCAAGCCAGCGCTGTGGGCGCTGGCGGTTGTCGTCCTGCTCGCACTGCTGCGCCTGTGGCCGCACGCCCCGCTCAGCGAAACCGTCGGCAGCTCGCGCGCCGTGTACGCGCAAGGCGGCGAGCTGTTGCGCCTCACGCTCGCAAGCGACGAGCAATACCGCCTCTGGGTGCCGCTCGACCGCATCTCGCCGACGCTGGTCGATGCGGTGCTGCTGTACGAAGACCGCCGCTTCTACGCGCACCCCGGCGTCAACCCCGCCGCGCTCGTGCGCAGTGCGTGGCGCATCGCCAGCGGCGAGCGCAGGCAGGGCGGCTCGACGCTCACGATGCAGCTGGCGCGGCGCGTCTACGGCATCGACAGCCGCACGGCCATGGGCAAGATCGCGCAGATCGGCGCGGCGCTCTGGCTCGAGGCGCGCTTCAGCAAGCGCGAGATCCTCGAGGCGTACCTCAACACCGCGCCCTACGGCGGCAACATCGAAGGCGTGCAGGCCGCAAGCCTCATCTACTTCCGCAAGGACGCCGCCAAGCTCAGCCTGCCCGAGGCGCTGACGCTCGCGGTGATTCCGCAGAACCCCGTCAAGCGCATCGCCGAGCGCGGCCGCAATGTCGAGCTGCAGTCGGCACGCGAACGCCTGTGGGCGCTGTGGGCCGAGCGCGATCCGACCGCGAAGCAGCATGCGCCCGATGCGCAGCTCGCGCTCTCCGCGCAGTCGCGCGGCAGCCTTCCCTTTCTCGCGCCGCACGCCACCGACATGCTGCTCGCGCAGGAGCGCGGTGTGCAGGAAGTTCGCACCACCATCGACCTGCGCATGCAAGCCACGCTCGAACGCGTGATGGGCCAGTATCTGCGCACGCATGCCGACGTCGGCATGACCAACGCGAGCGCGCTGCTGCTCGATGCCTCGACCATGCAGGTGCGCGCGCTGATCGGTTCGGCCGACTGGCACAACGACGCCATCGCGGGGCAGGTCAACGGCACGCAGGCCAAGCGCTCGCCGGGGTCCACGCTCAAGCCCTTCATTTACGCACTCGCGCTCGACCAGGGCTTGCTGCATCCGAAGACGATGCTGAAGGACGCACCCACCTCCTTCGGCCCCTACACACCCGAGAACTTCGACCACCGCTTCGCCGGCCCGCTGCCCGCGCAGGAGGCGCTGATCCGCAGCCGCAACATCCCCGCGGTGGCGGTCGCCGCGAAGCTGTCGAAGCCGGGACTCTATGACTTCATGCGGCTCGCGGGCGTGCAGAAGCTGCAGAGCGAATCGCACTACGGCCTTGCGCTGGTGCTGGGCGGCGGCGAAGTCACGCCCGAGGAGCTCGCGGGCCTCTACGCCACGCTGGCCAACGGCGGCATCTCGCAGCCGCTGCGCTACACGCAGCCCGCGCCCGACGAGCGGCCGGTGCAGCCGCTGCGCCTCTTGAGCGAAGAGGCCTCGTTCATCACGCTGGACATGCTGCGCCACACGCCGCGCCCCGACACCACGCTGCCCGCGCGCCCTGTCATCGCATGGAAGACGGGCACGTCGTGGGGCTTTCGCGATGCGTGGACCGCGGGCGTGTTCGGCCGCCATGTGCTGGTGGTGTGGGTCGGCAACTTCGATGGCACCAGCAACCCTGCGCTCGTGGGCGTCGATGCGGCCGCGCCGCTGTTCCTGCGCATGGTCGATGCGCTGCGTGCCGAGCGGCTCGATCCCGGCGAGATCGCGACGCGCCAGCCGCCCGACCTGCGCCAGGTCGAGGTGTGCACCGCGACGGGCGGGCTGCCCGATGCGCTGTGCCCGGTGCGCACCACGACATGGTTCATCGCCGGCAAGTCGCCGATCCAGGTGAGCAACCTGCACCGCGCCGTGTGGGTCGATGAAACCACCGGCAAGGTGGTGTGCGGGCCGCAACCCAATGCGCGCCAGCAGGTGGTCGAGCAATGGGGCAGCGACATGCGCCGGCTGTTCCGCCAGGCGGGCCTGCCGCGTGCGAGCCTGCCGACCGACGGCTGCGAGAAGGGCGAGGCTTCGGAGACGGCGCCGCTCATCACCTCGCCCTTGCGCGGCGTGCGGCACACGCTGCGCGTGAAGAAGCCCGAGCCGCTCGTGCTGCGCGCCGAAGCGGCGGCGGGCACGCAGACGATCTACTGGTTTGCCGATGACGCACTGGTCGGCAAGGCCGCGCCCGGCGAAGGCATCACGTGGATGCCCGACATGGCCGATTCAGGCCGGCGCTATGTGCTGCGCGCGGTCGATGACCAAGGCCGCGCCGAGTCGCGCGAAGTGACGGTGGACATCGCACCTTGAAGCCGGTGGATGTCACGGCGCCGTCACGCGCAATCGGCATGGTCTCGCGTTTCGACTGAAACCTTTCTTCTGCCCATGACGCGTCTCGCCTCCCTCTCCTTCATCGCCCTGGCCACCGCACTCGCCTGCGGTGGCGCGGCCGCACAGACCGCCTTCCCTGCCACGCTCGCCGGCCACGCCGTGCTGCCCGCGCAGAGCTTCGTTGCCGCACCGAAAGACGCGCCCGCCGACCTGCAGGTCAGCGGCAAGTTCACCTCGGGCAAGCGCGTCGAGGCGCTGGGCACCGTCGAAGGCCTCTCGGCCGGCCGCGGCACTGGCGTCTCGGTGCCCTTCAAGGGCCAACCGCTGCAGGGCCACTCGGGCATCAAGAAGATGGACGACGGCTCGTTCTGGATCCTCACCGACAACGGCGCCGGCGCGAAGGCCAACTCGCCCGACTTCATGCTCTACCTGAACCACTACAAGGTGGACTTCAAGAGCGGCAAGTTCAATCGCATCAACACCATCTTCCTGCACGACCCCGACAAGAAGGTGCCGTTCCGCATCGTTCACGAAGGCACGAAGCAGCGCTACCTGACGGGTTCGGACTTCGATCCCGAGAGCTTCCAGTTCGCCGGCGGCGCGCTGTGGATCGGCGAGGAGTTCGGCCCCTTCCTGATCAAGGCCGACCTGAAGGGCAAGGTGCTCGCGGTGTTCGATACGCAGGTCGACGGCAAGGCCGTGCGCTCGCCCGATCACCCCGCGGTCACCACGCCGGGCGCACCGGGCGGCGCTGTCGATTTCCAGATCAAGCGCTCCAAGGGCTTCGAAGGCATGGCGTCGTCCAAGGACGGCAGCAAGCTCTATGCGCTGCTCGAAGGCCCGGTGTGGAACGCCGAGGCCAAGGACTACGAGAAGGTCGACGGCAAGGAAGCGCTGCGCGTGCTGGAGTTCGACGTCGCAACCGAAAAGTGGACGGGCCGCCACTGGAAGTACCCACTCGAAGCGAACGGCCACGCCATCGGCGACTTCAACATGATCGACGGCACCACCGGCCTCATCATCGAGCGCGACAACGGCGAAGGCACGAGCGACAAGGCCTGCCCCGAAGGCCAGAAGCGCGCCGACTGCTTCCATGACATCGCGAAGTTCAAGCGCGTCTACAAGGTCGAGCTGAGCGACGCGAACGTGGGCGGCGCGGTGCGCAAGATCGGCTACATCGACCTGCTGAACATCGCCGACCCGAACAAGCTCGCGCGCAAGCCGCTGAACGACGGCGTGCTCAAGTTCCCGTTCTTCACGATCGAGAACGTCGACGTGGTCGACGCCACCCACATCGTCGTCGGCAACGACAACAACCTGCCGTTCTCCAGCAGCCGCGAGCCGAACAAGGCGGACGACAACGAGCTGGTGCTGCTCGAAGCCGGCGCGCTGCTGCAGGCGAAGTAAGGCGTACGGCGGCGCGCGCCTTTCAAGGCCCCGCTCGCGGGATGGGCGGGGGCGAGAAAAACCGAGAAGATGAGTATGATTCTCATTCTCCAGGTTTCCTCTCTCCCTCTGTCCCATGAATTTCCGAACGACCTCGCACGTCGTCCGGCGCCCGTCGTGAGCGCCGGCCTCCGCTACCGGATGGGCGTCGCGTCGCGGGCCGTCGCTGCCATCGCGGGCGGCTACGGCGTGGCTGCGCTGTCGGCCGCCGTGCTCGCGCTGGGCCTGCCCGCCCTCTTCGGCATGGCGCGCAGCGAAGCCGCGTTGACCGGCACGCTGGCCTCCTTCCTCGTCTACGTCGTGGCCGTGATGTGGGTCTTCGCCGCGCGCTCGGCGTGGCGCGCCTGGACCGGCCTCGCCATCGCGGCGGCCCTGCAGGGCCTGCTGTTGCTGCTGTGGACCCAGGGCGGCGGAGGTGCCGCATGAAGGAAGGATTCCGTCAGTCGATGGCCTGGCTGCACACCTGGTCGGGTCTGCTGGTCGGCTGGGTGCTCTTCATGGTGTTCGCGGCCGGCACGGCCTCGTACTTCAAGGACGAGATCACCTTCTGGATGAAGCCGGAGCTGCATGCCGTGACGCCTGGCACGGTGCCGCAGCCGGTGGCCGCCGACAACGCGCTGGGTTTCATGCAGCGCCACGCGCCCGATGCCACGCGCTGGTTCATCACCCTGCCCACCGAGCGCGAGCCCGGCGTGAGCCTGCTGTGGGCCAAGCCGCCGCCGCCACCCGGCTCGCCGCCCGTGGACCGGCGCCGCAGCTTCGATCGCGCCATGCTCGATCCGGCCACGGGCCAGGCGATCACCGCGCCGCGCGAGACGCGCGGCGGCGAGTTCTTCTACCGCCTGCACTTCGACCTGCACTACATGCCCGCGCTCTGGGCGCGCTGGATCGTCGGCTTCTGCGCGATGTTCATGCTCGTGGCCATCGTCAGCGGCATCGTCACGCACAAGCGCATCTTCAAGGACTTCTTCACCTTCCGCCCGAAGAAGGGCCAGCGCAGCTGGCTCGACGCGCACAACGTCACCGCCGTGCTCGCGCTGCCGTACCACGCCATGATCACCTACACAGGGCTGGTCACGCTGATGTTCATGTACATGCCGTGGGGCCCGCAGGTGGCCTACAAGGCGCACGGCGGCAACGACACCTTCTTCGCCGAGGCCTTCCCGGGCGGCGTGCGCACGCAGATCAAGGCCTCGGGCACGAAGGCCGCGCTGGCGCCCCTCGCGCCCATGGTGGCGCAGGCCACGGCCCACTGGGACGGCGCGCCCGTGGGCCGCATCGTGGTGCACCAGCCCAACGACGCCAACGCCGTGGTCTCGCTCACGCGGGCCGAAGGCCGTCACCTGTCGTACGACCAGCCCAGCATGCAGTTCAACGGCACGACCGGCGCACTCATCGGCAGCTTCGGCGACGTGCCCAAGGCTGCGGCCGAGACGCGCGGCGTGCTCTACGGGCTGCACATCGGCCGTTTTGCCGATCCGCTGCTGCGCGCGCTGTTCTTCGTGTCGGGCCTGGCGGGCTGCCTGATGGTGGCGACGGGCCTCTTGCTGTGGGCCGTGAAGGAGCGCCAGAAATACGCCAAGACCCTCAAGCAGGGCGGACGCATCGGCGTCGGCCTGCGGCTCGTCGACGGCCTGAACCTCGGCGCGATCGCGGGCTTGCCCGTGGCGATGGCCGCCTTCTTCTGGGCCAACCGCCTGCTGCCGGTCGACGTGGCCGGCCGCAACGAGGCCGAGATCCGCTGGTTCTTCATCGTCTGGGGCGCCACCGCCGTGCTGGGGCTGCTGCGCCCGACCCTGCGCATGTGGCAGGCGCAGCTTGCGCTCGGCGCGCTGCTGTTCGCATTGCTGCCGGTGCTCAATGCCTTCACCGGCCCCGCGCCGCTCACCGTGAGCCTGCGCAGCGGCCCGAGTTCGGTGGCGGGCTTCGACCTCGTGGCGATCGCGCTCGGCCTGGGGTTGGCGGGTGCGACCTGGCTGGTGGAGCGCAAGCGCCGCAAGGCGCTGATTGCGCCGAAGAAAGCCGTCAAGCCGCCGCAGACCGAGCTCGCTGCCTCGGGCCAGGGGTCGTGATGCCGCTGCTCGGGTTGGTGTTCGCCGCCTCGCTGGCCGGCTTCTGCGCGCTGAGCCTCGCGATGGACCGCCACAGCGAAGACGTCTTCGGCCGCGGCCACACGCCGGGCGCCTGGCGCCGATGGCTGCAGCTCGGGGGCACGGCGCTGCTGTGCCTGTCGCTGTGGGCCAGCCTGGAGGCGGCGGGCGGGTCGGTGGGGTGGGTGCTGTGGCTCGGGGCGCTGACCGCGGCGGCGCTGGCGACGGTGGGGCTGTTGAGTGGCTTGCCGCACCGCTTTCCGCGCATTGCCATGGGCGCGGCGGTGCTCGCGATCGGGCAGGCGCTGTTCTGCGCGCTGCCCGGCTGATCCGCGCTCAGGCGCGCATCAACGCCTCGATCTCATCCGCCTTCACCGGCACCCCCCGCGAAATCAGTTCACAGCCCGTGGCCGTGACGATCGCGTCGTCCTCGATGCGGATGCCGATGTTGTGGAATTTCTCGGGCACGCCCTCGCCAGGCCGCACGTAGATGCCGGGCTCCAGCGTCAGCACCATGCCCGGGTGCAGGATGCGGCTCGGACGGTTCTTGATGAGTTCGTTGGACAGCGGGTCCTTGCGCTCGCTCACCTCGCCCACCTGCGTGGGTTCGACATAACTGCCGCAGTCGTGCACGTCCATGCCCAGCCAGTGGCCGGTGCGGTGCATGTAGAACTGGAAGTAGGCACGCGAGTCGATCACGTCGTCGACGCCGCCGACCTTGTTGCCGTCGAGCAGGCCCAGGTCGAGCATGCCCTGCGCCAGCACCTTCACGGCCGCGTCGTGCGGGTCGTTGAAGCGGTTGCCGGCCTTGGTGGCGGCGGCCGAGGCGTCCTGGCTGGCCAGCACCAGGTCGTACAGCGCGCGCTGCGGGCCGCTGAATTTGCCATCGGCCGGGAAGGTGCGGGTGATGTCGCTGGCGTAGCCGTCGAGCTCGCAGCCGGCGTCGATCAGCACCAGCTCGCCCTTGCGCACGGGCGCGGCGTCGGCGCGGTAGTGCAGCACGCAGGCATTGGCGCCGGCCGCGACGATGGAACCGTAGGCCGGGTACTGCGAGCCGCCCAGGCGGAACTCGTGCAGCAGCTCGGCGTCGAGGTGGTACTCGCGCACGTCCTTGCCCTCGCGAAGCATGCGCGCCGACAGCTGCATCGCGCGGATGTGGGCGCGGGCGCTGATCTGCGCGGCGCGGCGCATGATGTCCTGCTCGTGCGCGTCCTTCACGAGGCGCATCTCGTCGAGCGGGCCGCACAGGTCGCGCTGCTCCTCGGGGCACAGCGCGCCGTAGCGCACGCGCGCGCGCACCGACTGCAGCCAGCCGTCGATGCGGGTTTCCAGGCCCTTGTGGGTGGCGAAGGGGAACCACACGGTCGAGCGGTTCTCGAGCAGCTTCGGCAGCTTGGCGTCGAGGTCGTTCACCGAGAAGGCCTCGTCCACGCCCAGCGCGGCGGGGGCGGCGTCGGGGCCGAGGCGGTAGCCGTCCCAGATCTCGCGCTCCAGGTCTTTCGGCGCGCAGAACAGCGTGGCGCGGCCGTCGCCCGCCAGCACCAGCCAGGCGTTGGGCTCGGTGAAGCCGGTCAGGTAGTAGAAGTAGCTGTCGTGGCGGAACAGGAAGTCGCTGTCGCGGTTGCGCTGGCGCTCGGGCGCGGTGGGAACGATGGCGATGCCGTCCTTGCCCAGTTGCGAGGCGAGGCGCGCGCGGCGCTCGGCGTAGATCGTGGTGTCATTGAGCATGGGATTTCACTTTCAATACGGTGCAAGTCCGGGGTCCGCGGGTACCAGATGCCGCCATGGGAACACATCCTGTGCAAAGTGGCTGACGTAGCCGCCGATCGTTGACTGGATGACCATGAATTGCAGCCGCTGCCGCACGCCCTGCAGCTGCTGCAGCTGGGCCAGGTCGAGGCAGGTGTTGCGCAGCCTCAGCACGCGCAGCTGCGCGCCCACGGGGCTGTGCAGCAAGGCCTCGTAGTCTTCGAAGGCCGTGATGCCGCCGGGCGTCCGGTCGGCCGGCCACGCCATCTGCTGCTCGGTGGATTCGGAAAAATCCAGCAGCCTGAGGCCCGGCAGCTGCGTTGCGGCGGCCAGGTGGCGGATGAAGTGCTGCGTGGCGAAATGGGCGCCGACGCACAGGCTGGTCAGTTGCGGCAGCGGCACGGCGAAGAAGTCGGCGTTCGGCGCGTTCGGCACCGTCAGTTCGCTCAGGTGCGGCGTCTTGCGCACCCAGCGCGCGATGTCGCCGCCTTCCTCGAGGATGCCGTCGCTGATGCAGACGAGCGACTGGTTGTGGTCCTCGGGCTGCGTCGGCTTGATGAACAGCGAGCGCAGGCGGGGAAACATCACCGGGCTCTCGAGCAGCGGCGTGAACATCCATTCGCGCGAGCCGTTGGCGCCGCTGTCGGGGCCGTTGAACGACAGCGAGGTGATGCAGTCGGCCACGTCCTGCCGGCTCAGGCAGGCCAGGGTTTCGTCGAAGGCGTCGCCCCAGGTGTCGCCGAAGTACTCGACGTGCCAGCCCTGGCGCATGGGCGCGAGGCTCAGGCGCGTGAAGTCGCTCACGTAGAGCGGCACGGTCAGCGGGTCTTCGGGCGCGCCGTCGTTGCGTTCGGCGGCGGTGGCCAGGGCCAGGTCCTGCAGGCGCTGCGGCAGCAGGCGCAGGGCGTCGGGCAGCGGCGCGAGCGTCATGCGCCCGCTGCCGGCGCGACCCCGGCGTTGAGTTGCTGCAGGCGCTGCGGCGTGCCCACGTCGGTCCAGTCGCCGGTGTAGAGCTCGGCGCTCACCTGCTGGTTGTCCATCGCGGCGCGCAGGATCGGTGCCAGCGGGGCCTTGATGCCGTCCGGATTGCCAGCCGGGATGTCGCAGTACGGCGGCGCGAACAGCGCGGCGCGGTACAGGCCGATGGTCGAGAAGGTGTACTTCTCGGCCGCCTGGTTCAGCGCGAGCCCGTCGGCCGAGAGGCCGAAGTCGCCCTTGAGGTTGTGCGCCGGGTTCGGCACCAGCCACAGGTGGGCGAGCTTGCCGCTGGCCAGGAAGCGGTCGACGGCGGCCTGGGTGAAGCGAAAGCCGGGTGCGAACACGTCGCCCGCCGCGACCCAGAACACCTCGCCCAGCAGCGGCAGCGCGCGCACGATGCCGCCGGCCGTTTCGAGCGCGCCGCCGAAGTCGCGGCCTTCGTCGGAATAGGCGATGGACAGCGCGCCATGCCCATTCAGCACAGGGCGCGCGCCGAACCGGGCGGCAACCTGCGCGCCGAGCCAGTCGGTGTTGACCACCAGCTCGGTGAAGCCGCCGTCGGCCAGCGCTTCCATCGGCCACTGCATCAGCGGCTTGCCGCGCACTTCGAGCAGGGGCTTGGGCGTGGCGTCGGTCAGCGGCCGCATGCGTTCGCCGCGGCCGGCGGCCAGGATCATCGCGCGCACCGCCATCACCGCACCGACCTGGCCACACGGCCGCGTTGCAGCTCGTTGCGTTCGCTGTGGCCGGGCTGGAACAGCGCCACCAGGCACGCCATCAGCGCATGCGCCTTGGCCGAG
Source organism: Variovorax sp. GW821-FHT06D12 (assembly GCF_059419205.1). Lineage (NCBI taxonomy): Bacteria > Pseudomonadati > Pseudomonadota > Betaproteobacteria > Burkholderiales > Comamonadaceae > Variovorax > Variovorax sp. GW821-FHT06D12. Next base: position 249,492 of record NZ_JBWKRI010000006.1, read on the forward strand.
TGGTCGGCGCCGAAGTTGCAGACGTACACATCGAGCGTCACGCCGCGCTGCTCGGGCCAGGTGTGGATGCACAGGTGCGATTCGGCCAGCAGCAGCGTGGCCGTCACGCCGCCCGGCCCCTGCGGCGTGGCCGGGAAACCGTGGACCAGCTTGCCGACGGCCTGCAGCCCGGCGGCGGCCACGGCCTTGGCGCAGACCTCGCCGAGCGCGCGCCCGTCGGTGAGCCATTGGAGGCCACATTGGCAGTCGTGGAGATCGGCGGTGAGGTGCAGCCCTTGCATGGGGGGCAACTCTAGCAGCCGGGCCTGCGACACAAGAGAGCATCAGTGGGGTGTTGGCCCTGTATCGAGGCCGGGCGCGGCTCGCCCGGTAAAATCTCGGGTTCTCCCGTATCCCCCACCCACCCTTTTCCCCCGAAAGCCCACTGCCCATGGCAAACCAAGCCCTGATGGCCAACGCGATCCGCGCGCTGGCAATGGATGCCGTTCAACAAGCCAATTCCGGACATCCGGGCGCACCGATGGGCATGGCCGACATGGCCGTCGCCCTGTGGGGCGAGCACCTGCGCTACAACCCCGCCAACCCGCACTGGTTCGACCGCGACCGCTTCGTGCTGTCCAACGGCCACGCCTCGATGCTGATCTACGCGGTGCTGCACCTCACGGGCTACGACCTGCCCCTGGCCGAGATCAAGAACTTCCGCCAGCTGCACAGCAAGACCGCCGGCCACCCCGAAGTCGACGTCACCCCCGGCGTCGAGACCACCACCGGCCCGCTGGGCCAGGGCATCACCAATGCCGTGGGCTTCGCGCTGGCCGAGAAGCTGCTGGCCGCCGAGTTCAACCGCAAGGACCTGTCCATCGTCGACCACCACACCTACGCCTTCCTTGGCGACGGTTGCATGATGGAAGGCATCAGCCACGAAGCCTGCGCCCTCGCTGGCGCCTGGCACCTGAACAAGCTGATCGCCCTGTACGACGACAACGGCATCAGCATCGACGGCCAGGTCAAGCCCTGGTTCATCGACAACACCGAAGAACGCTTCAAGGGCTACGGCTGGAACGTCGTCGGCCCGATCGACGGCAACGACGCCAAGGAAGTGGCCAAGGCCATCGCCAAGGCCAAGAAGGAAGCCACCAAGCCCACGCTGATCGTCTGCAAGACCACCATCGGCAAGGGCAGCCCGAACCGCGCCGGCACCGCCAAGGCGCACGGCGAGGCGCTGGGCGCCGAAGAAATCAAGCTCACGCGCGAAGCCATCGGCTGGCCCTACCCCGCCTTCGAAATCCCGGCCGAGGTGTACGCCGACTGGGACCACAAGGCCGAAGGCGCCAAGACCGAAGCCGCCTGGAACGACACCTTCGCCGCCTACACGGCCGCGTACCCCGAACTCGCCGCCGAGTTCACGCGCCGCATGAAGGGCGAGCTGCCCAAGAACTTCCACCAGGTCGCGTTCGACACCGTGGTCGCCGCCCACACCAAGGGCGAAACCGTGGCCAGCCGCAAGGCCAGCCAGCTCGCGCTGGAAGCCTTCACGGCCGCGCTGCCCGAAATGCTCGGCGGCAGCGCCGACCTCACGGGCTCCAACCTCACCAACACCAAGAGCACTGCCGCGCTGCGCTTCGACGCCAAGACCGGCGCCGTCGTGCTGAACGCGCCCCCCGCACCGGTGGTGCCCCAAGGCGGCGAGGACGAAGCTGCACAGGGCGATGCCGTCGAACCGCCGCACGGCGAGATCGGCCGCCACATCAACTACGGCGTGCGCGAATTCGGCATGGCCGCCATCATGAACGGCGTGGCGCTGCACGGCGGCTACATCCCCTACGGCGGCACCTTCCTCACCTTCAGCGACTACAGCCGCAACGCCATCCGCATGGCCGCGCTCATGAAGCGCCGCGTGGTGCACGTGTTCACGCACGACTCCATCGGCCTGGGCGAAGACGGCCCGACGCACCAGTCGATCGAGCACGCCGCCTCGCTGCGCCTCATTCCCAACCTGGACGTCTGGCGTCCGGGCGACACGGCCGAAACCGCCGTGGCCTGGGCCGTGGCGCTGCAGAACCAGTCGCGCCCGACCGCCCTGCTGCTGAGCCGCCAGAACATCGCCTACGCCGCCAAGAGCGACCTGGGCGACATCAGCCGCGGCGCCTATGTGCTGTCCGAGCCCGAGAACGTCGGCCTCAAGAACAAGAAGACGGCGGCCGTCATCATCGCCACCGGCTCCGAAGTGCAGCTCGCGCTGGCCGCCCAGAAGCTGCTGGCCGACAAGAAGATCGCCGTGCGCGTGGTGTCGATGCCCTCGACCACCACTTTCGACCGCCAGGACCTGGCCTACAAGAAGGCCGTGCTGCCCAAGAAGATCCCGCGCGTCGCGGTCGAAATGGGCTGCACCGATGGCTGGTGGAAGTACGGCTGCGCGGCCGTGGTCGGCATCGACAGCTACGGCGAGTCGGCCCCCGCGCCCGTGCTGTTCAAGCACTTCGGTTTCACGGCGGAGAACGTGGCCGCCACCGTGGAAGCGGCCCTGCGCGACTGAGCGTCGCGCGGTTCGTCCTCTTCCCGTCCGATCAAAAGTTTTTCAACCTTAGGAGCAAGTCAGATGGCTATCAAACTCGGTATCAACGGCTTCGGCCGCATCGGTCGCAACGTGCTGCGCGCAGCCGTGCAGAACTTCAAGAACGACATCGAAATCGTTGCCATCAACGACTTGCTCGAGCCGGAATACCTGGCTTACATGCTCCAGTACGACTCGGTGCATGGCCGCTTCAAGGGTGAAGTCACGGTCGAAGGCAACACGCTGATCGTCAACGGCAAGAAGATCCGCCTGACGCAGGAGCGCGACCCGTCGCAGCTCAAGTGGAACGAAGTCGGCGCCGACATCGTGCTCGAGTCGACCGGCCTCTTCCTCACGAAGGAAACCGCGCAGAAGCACATCGACGCGGGCGCCAAGAAGGTGATCCTGTCGGCTCCCTCGAAGGACGACACCCCCATGTTCGTCTACGGCGTGAACGACAAGAAGTACGCCGGCGAAGCCATCATCAGCAACGCCAGCTGCACCACCAACTGCCTGGCCCCGCTGGCCAAGGTGCTGAACGACAAGTGGGGCATCAAGCGCGGCCTGATGACCACCGTGCACGCCGCCACCGCCACGCAGAAGACCGTGGACGGCCCGAGCAACAAGGACTGGCGCGGCGGCCGCGGCATCCTGGAAAACATCATTCCCTCGAGCACCGGCGCCGCCAAGGCCGTGGGCGTGGTGATCCCCGAGCTCAACAAGAAGCTCACCGGCATGAGCTTCCGCGTGCCGACCTCCGACGTGTCGGTGGTCGACCTGACCGTCGAACTCGTCAAGGACGCCACCTACGCCGAGATCTGCGCCGAAATGAAGGCACAGAGCGAAGGCGCACTGAAGGGCGTGCTGGGCTACACCGAAGACAAGGTCGTCGCCACCGACTTCCGCGGCGATCCGCGCACCTCGATCTTCGACGCCGAAGCCGGCATCGCGCTCGACGGCACCTTCGTGAAGCTCGTGAGCTGGTACGACAACGAATGGGGCTACTCGAACAAGTGCCTGGAGATGGTGAAGGTCGTGTCGAAGTAAGACGCCAGACGCCAAAAGAAACGCGCCCGAGGGCGCGTTTTTTATTGGCTGCGCGAGGTGCGCTCCTGCGCCTCCTAGAATCAAATAACAATTCATTACGAGGAGAAGCACGTGATTGCAAGACTGGCTGGTATCTGCGCGGGTGCCCTGTTGATCGTGGGCTGCGCTCACCGGGCGGAAGTCGGGAGCACGTCGGCGGCTTACGAGGTCCGCCGTGACCGGGTCCAGTCGAGCAAGGCGTATGTCGCTGTGTCGAGTGATCTGGCGACGCTCGAGAAAACCGTCAAGCCGGGCCACATCTGCGGTCCGCACAACTTCCCGGTGGCACTGGGCCCAGCCATCAAGACGTCCATCGTGCGTACGGTCTCGGGGGCGCACTCATCGGTGGTGCCGATTTCGACAGCTTCGGAAGCGGGCCGCGATGGCGTGCTCTACACCTTTGCCCTCGATGACTTCAACCCGCGCCTGCGGTTCCAGCCGGGCTTCTTCGTTCCCACCGCGGATGCGAGCGTCGAGATCTCCATCAAGACCACGGCAGTTTCTGCCGATGGACGGGAACTCGCGACGACCACGGTGCGCGGCTTTGGCCAGGAGTCGCTCGATGGCCAATGCCCTGTGGGTGCAGAGGCCCTTGGGAAAGCCACTGAAAAGGCGATCCGGGTCTCGCTGGAAAACTTCGTGGCGCGTGTGATCAACCAGCGTCTGGACTGACGTCCGTCTGCGAAAGCTTCAGCGCAGCTTCTCGTTGCGCCGAATCTCGCTGCTGAGCTGCGCCGTCATCCGCGTGGCCGCGCGCCGGGCGGCCAGGCCGTAGTCGCCGTTGAACTCGCCGAACTCCGCCGTGCCGTTGCCGACCGCGCGCACGCGCGTGACTTCGGCGCCCGCGGTGTCGGTCACCACGCAGGCCACCTCGGCCGTGAAGGCGGTGGGCGGCCAGGTGATCCACGAGGACGAGCTCGAATCGGTCTTGATCTGCGGCGTGAACACCAGCGACACGCCCGCCGCCTCGTTGGCCTTGGCATCGCTGGCGGTGCGCAGCACGACCACGTTGCGGTAGACCGCGCGCAGCGCGTCGCGGATCGATTTTTCGAGGTCGCGGTACGGGTAGTAGCTCACGCGGTCGCCGCTGCCGCCGGCGGTGGTCACCTGCAGATCGCGCTGCGCGTCGGTCATCACGTAGGCCACCTTCTTGGGGATGAGGTGGGCGGCCGACCGGGGCGGTGCGGTCTCGGTGATCATCGTGATCGGGTGGGCGCAGCCCGCCAGCAGCACGGCGGTTGCCAGTGCGGCGGCCAGCCGGGGCGTCAGGGAAGAAAGAAGCGTCATGGTGCGTTCCCGGCCTTACTGCGCAGGCGGCGCGATGGCCGCGACGAATTGCGGATCGGCATACACCTGCCGCAGCAGCGCCCGCACCAGCCGCGGGTACGCGGCCTGTCCGGCGGGCACGGCCACGATGTTGGCGTAGCTCGAATCGAAGGCGATCTCGCCGCGGTAGGTCTTGCGCAGCGTCTGCGCGGCGTTGCGCGTGACGGTGACTTCGACGTCCATGCGGCCCGAGCCGTTGATCACGCCCAGGTCGAGTTCATTGACGAGGATGCGCGCTGCGATGCGCGTCGGCGCCTTGGGGTCGTAGACGGAGATCTCGCCCAGGTCGCGCATCAGCGCGTCTTCGAGGTACTGGGCGAAGGTGCCGCTGGGCGACACGAGCCTGGCGCGGCGCAGGCCCAGGGTGTTGATCTTGTCGTTGGGGTCGGTGGGTTGCACCTTGGCCACCGCGACCTTGCCGGGGTTGTGCGCCTCGAGCCGGTCGAGCGCCTCGTAGTCGGCGGCATAGGGCGGCGCGCCGAGCTGTGCGCAGCCCGTGGCCAGTGCCGCCAGCAGGAGCGCGCCAGTGCGCCAGCGCACGCCCTGCGGTCTGGAGACGATCGCCATGTCTTGAACCCCCTCGTCCGAGATGTCTTCTTCTCCCCGGCGCGAGGGTAGCAGGCATCGCGCCGCGCGCGAAGGCTACGGCGGCGCAGCCGGGTCAGATGGGTTCGAGCACGTGGATGCGCTTGCTCTCGGTGAGCTCTTTGGTCTGCGCGCTGAAGGCCGCCATGTGCGGCGCGACCGCGTGCGCCTGCAGGGCCGGCAGCGAGGCCCACTTCTCGATCACCACGAAGGTGTCGGGCCCGAAGCTGGCCTTCGACGGCGGAATGCCCTGCGCGTCGATCGTGGCCGCGTACTCGATGCAGCCCTCTTCGGCCAGCACGGTGGCGCGGTTGGCCTTGAAGGCTTCGAGCAGAAGGGCGCGCTGGCCGGGCTTGGCGGTGATGACGGCAACGACTTGGATCATGGAACAGGGTCTCCGGTGAAGTGACATGAACTGAGGAATGCAGCGACCGAATCTACGAGATCGCACGCCGGTGCGCAGGTCCGGTGGGCGACAAGGCCGGCATGCACACGCCGCATGCGACAGTTACCCGCGAGACACACTCTCGCCCCGCCACGGTCGTGGCGAGGTCATAGGATCGGGTCATCTTCCGCATCGACCTGCCTTTGCCATGTTCATCGTCACCCTGACCTACATCCGCCCGCTCGAGGAACTCGACGCTCTGATGGATGCGCATGTCACCTGGCTCAAGAAGCACTACGCCAGCGGCCTGTTCGTGGCCTCGGGGCGCCAGGTGCCGCGCAAGGGCGGCGTGATCCTCGCGCGCTCGGGCGACCGCGAGGGGCTCGAGGCGGTGCTGGCGCGCGACCCCTTCGTGCAGGGCGGCGTCGCGCGCACCGACGTGATCGAGTTCATCCCGAGCATGACCGCGCTGAGCGTCGAGGTGCTGCGCGGCTACTGAGAACCGCGCAGCCCCGGAAGCCGATGTAGATCAGGCTCCCGGCACTTCCTCGCGCCCGTTGGGGTGCCGCGCAAAGCGCGCGGCCTCGGCGCCATGCACCGGCGCCGGGTCGGCCCAGGGCCAGCCGCCGAACTGCGTGCGGCGGTAGTCGGCCATCGTCTGGGCGATCTCGGCCTGCGTGTTCATCACGAAGGGGCCGTACTGCGCCACCGGCTCGCCGATCGGGCGGCCCTGCAGCAGCAGGAACTCGCCGTCGCCCTCGGGGCCGTTGCACAGTTCCACGGCCGCGTCGGCGCGCAGCTCGATGGCCGCCGGTCCGTCCACGCGCCGCCCCGCCACCTGCGCGGTGGCGCCCTTGAAGAAGTACAGCATGCGCCGCGTGCCCTCGCCGGTGGCGGGCGGCACCGTCCAGCGCGCGCCGGGCGTCATGCGCAGCGTCCAGATCGCCAGGTCGGCGCCCGCCTGCGCGGCCCACGAATCGGGCGGCGGCGCGAGCGGGTCGATGGCCGCCTGGGCCTGCGCGTCATCGCCGCCGAAGCGCCCGGCGATCACCGCCACCTCGGTGCGGCCGCCCTGCGCGTCGTCCGAGGCGAAGCGCGGAATCGCCTCCGACCAGAACATCGTGAAGTGCGGCTCGGCCATCTTGTTCTTCGCCGGCAGGTTGAGCCAGATCTGGAACAGCTCCAGCGGATTGGGCGCGCCGGCGTCCAGCAGCGGGAACATCTCCGAATGCACGATGCCCTTGCCGGCCGTGAGCCACTGCACGTCGCCGCCGCCGAAGCGCGCCGTGGCGCCCAGCGAGTCGGAGTGGTCGACCAGGCCCTTGCGCACGATGGTCACCGTCTCGAAGCCGCGGTGCGGGTGCGAGGGAAAGCCCGGCACCGTCTCGCCGTGGTACATGCTCCAGCCGTCCTTGCGGCTGAAGTCCTGGCCGATCTGGCGGCCGGCCAGCGAGGCCTCGGGGCCCATGCGGCCGTTGCCCTTCGGGTACGCGTCGTCGTGGTAGACGCAGAACAGGAAGGGGTCGAGCGTCTGCCACGGGAAGCCGAGCGGCTGGACCTGGACGATGGGAGACGCGCTGTGGTTGTCGTTGCTGTCGGACATGTCGGTATTCCTTGGTGAGGCAGGCACGGCCGCCATGCGGGCCGTGCCGGAACCAGGAATATCGGGGCGCCGCCGCCTTTCGGTAGGTGCCTTCCGCGCAACGATCAAGAGCGCATATGGAACGATGGGCATCGTCCGGCCCCCACGTTCACTGCGAGGGCATCTCGGCGTTCGGGTCCATGTAGACCAGTTCCCAGATGTGGCCGTCCAGGTCCTGGAAGCCGTGGCCGTACATGAAGCCGTAGTCCTTCGGCTCGCGCGGCGTCGTGCCGCCGGCGGCCACCGCCTTGGCGACCAGGTCGTCGACCTCGGCGCGGCTCTCGCACGACAGGCACACCAGCACCTCGTTCTCCTTGCGGGCGTCGGCGATGCCCTGGTTCGTGAAGGTCTTGAAGTAGTCCTCCATCAGCAGCATCGCGTGGATGCTGCCTTCGTGGATGACCATGCAGGCGGCGTTCGCGTCGGTGAACTGCGGGTTGAAGGTGTAGCCCAGCGCGCCGAAGAAAGCCTTGCTCTTGTCGAGGTTCCGGACGGGGAGGTTCACGAAGATCTGCTTGGTGGCCATGGTGGGGTTCCTGTGTCGATGAAGGGTGGGTCGGGTGTGTGCCGGCGTCTTTGTGTACGCCGTCCACAAAAGATATCAAAGAAAATGGACGGTGTCCACATAATTTTTCGGCGCACCGGAAATCGGCCGGCACCACGTCGTTGAGGGAAAAAAGAGCGGGCATCATGAACACCATGGAAATCGAGTTCAAGTTCTGCATTCCCGCCGGCCGCCTGAAGGCCGTCGAAGCCGCATTGCGGCGCGGCGCCGTCGTGCGCACGCGCCTGCAGGCCCGCTATTTCGACACCGCCGACCAGCGCCTCGTGGCCGACGGCATGGTGCTGCGGCTGCGCAAGGAGGGCCGGCGCTGGGTGCAGACCGTCAAGGCCGCCGGCGACAACGCGCTGCACCGGCTCGAGCACAACGTCGACCTGGGCACCGGCGCCGCCGCGCCCGCCATCGACCCCGCGCGCCACGCCGGCACGCCCGTCGGCGAGCGGCTGGCCCGCCTGCTGCAGCCGACCGATGGCGATGCGGTGCCGCTGGTCGAGCGCCAGTCGACCGACATCGTGCGGCTCACGCGCGACCTGCGCGTGAGCGGCCCGGCCGGCGCCGTGGTCGAGATGGCGCTGGACGTCGGCAAGGTCGTCGCGCACGCGGGCACGCCCGCGCAGCGCGCCTCGCCCGTGTGCGAGCTGGAGCTCGAACTCAAGAGCGGCGACGTGCAGGGGCTCGTGGCGCTCGCACGGCGCTGGTCGCAGCAGCACGGCCTGTGGTTCAGCACCGTCTCGAAGGCCGAGCGCGGCATGCGCCTGCTGGCCGAGCAAGAGACCGTGCCCGCTATCAAGGCCGAAGCGCCGCGCTTCCCGGCCCACGGCCTCGACGGCCGCACCCTCCAGCAGGCCGTGGTCGCGTCGTGCCTGGACCAGATGCTGCCCAACGCCAGCGAGATCGCCGCGGGCAGCACCGACGAAGAACAGATCCACCAGCTGCGCATCGGCATCCGCCGCCTGCGCACCGCGCTGCGCGAACTGGCGGGGCTCGATGCCGACACGAGCCGCTTCGACGCCGCCGCATGGGAGCCGCCGCTGGTCGACGCCTTCCGCGCGCTCGGCGAACTGCGCGATCGCGAACAGGTCGTGAAGCTCGCGCAGCCGCGGCTGCGTGAGGCGGGTGCGCCGGAGGTCGACCCGCTGGCGGGCGATGCCAGCGATGCGGCTGCCGCGCCGGCGCTGACACCCGGCGACATCGTGCGCGCCGCCGCGTTCCAGGACGTGCTGGTGTCGCTGATCGGTTTCACCGCCGCCACGCCGCCGTCCACGGGGTCCGCACCGCTCGCCGCCGACGAGGCCCGTCAGCAGTTGCGCGAACGGCTCCAGCGTCTGCACAAGCAGGCCGTGCGCGATGGCGAGCGCTTCGAATCGCTCGCCACCGAGCACCAGCACCGCGCGCGCAAGCGGCTCAAGCGCCTGCGCTACCTGGCGGAGTTCGTCGCGCCGTTGTTCGCCGAAGCGGACGGCAGCAAAAAGAAGAAGGACGCAGCCGAGCGCTACCTGAAAGCCCTGCGCCCCGCGCAGGACGCGCTGGGCGAGTTCAACGACGAGGCCGTGGCGCTCGCGCTGTACCGCGAGGTCGCATCGCGCGACCCGCGTGCGTGGTTCGCGGTGGGCTGGTTCAGCGCGCGCCGCGCGGCGGGAGCGACGGCGTGTCGTGAGGCGCTGGAGAGAATCGGCGAGGCGCCGAGGTTCTGGAAGAAATCCTAGCGGTTGTGCTCAATCGTCAAGGGCAAGCGCCAGTTGTTGCGAGCCTGGCAAAGCCGGATCGATCCGCCGGTCTGCCAGCTTCTTGGCGGCTACACCTGCTCCCCAGGCAAAGAGGGCGAGCCATGCGAGCCAAGCTGCAAACAGGCACAAGAGCACGGCCGACCACCGCTGCTCCTTCACCGTACTCTTTACAAACGCGGGAAAGCCGGCGTCCTTCAAGACGCCGCACAGCGCTTTCACCTCGACCTCGGAAAACGAGGTGCGGGCCCCGATGTCACCTGCAATGTTGGTGCAGTCCGAAGCCCTTAGCGAGGCTGTTTGCAGTGGCCATGCCGCCGTGATCTCCGTCGCAGTCGCCAGAAACAGCCGCCCAGTTGCCTTGAGAGAAAGAAGCGCGCGATCCGTGGGCAGGCTCGCCACGCTCAAGGCAAACACCGCAACCGCAGCAACGAAGCCTGCCAGCCGCGCGGCTTGGCTTGCGCGTCCTGGCAGCTTGTGTTCCTTGACTTGCCGAAGTTCAGCGTCAAAGAGTTCGCCGCAATGCCGAAGTGTCCTCATCTGCACGTCGTTGTGCTTCGCCCACTGAATGAGCTGATGGGCTTCCGTCAGGCTGGCCACAGGAATACCGGCGAACAGGCGGAAAGAAACCAGGCTTGTCTGCTCGTCGACGAACGCACGGACTTCTGGATCCGTGATTTCCTGTTTGCCATGCACCAACTGCCAAAGCCGGCGAATCAGTACATGGCGGGACTCTGTGCGCCAAATGACCCAGACGAACGCTGCGCCGATCAGGATCGGAGCAGCGATGCTGAAGAAACTGGAAATCTCGGAGACCGTGGCGAAATCCATCGCTCAACAAGGCTCAGTGATGGTGCCCGTGCGCCCCATGCACATGCCGGTGCTCGATCTCCACCGGCAGCGCTGCGCGCACGTCCGTCACCTGCAGGCTGAACTTCAGCGCCTTGCCGGCCCAGGGGTGGTTGCCGTCGAGCAGCACGACCGGGCCCTTGATCTTGGTCACGGTGAACACGTGCTCGGTGCCGTCGTCGAGCCGGCCCTGCAGCTGGCCGCCGACCTTCACGCCGGGCGGGAACTCGGTCTTGGGAATGGTGCGCACCAGTGCCTCGTCGCGCAGGCCGAAGGCGTCTTCGGGGGCGAGGTTCAGCGTGGTCTGGTAGCCCTTTTCCTGGCCGTCGAGCGCCTGCTCGATCTTGGGCAGGGTGTTCTCGTAACCGCCATGCAGGTAGGCCATCGGCTCGGGGCTGGCTTCGATGAGCTTGCCCTGGGCGTCGGCGACTTTGTACTTGAGGGTGACGACGGTGTCTTTTTCGATTTTCATGGCGGGCATTTTCTGTGGAAATCGATCTGCGTCCGAAGTCAGGTCATCCGCGCCCGCCACACATCCGGCAACGCCTCCTCCTCCCGCAGCTTCTGCGTCACCATTCCGATGAACGCCGACACCGCCCGCGGCAGGTGCTTGCGGCTCGGGTAGACCACGCTCAGCCCATGCCCGGTGCGCTGGTACTGCGGCAGCACCGGCACCAGCCGCCCGGCCTCCACATCGAGCCGCCCCATGGCCGGCGGCAGCAGCGCGATGCCCAGGCCGGCGATGGCGGCCTTGCGCAAGGCCTGCGCGGTGTTGCCGCTGAAGCGGCCGCCCACCTGCACTTCTTCTTCCTTGCCGCCGGGACCGGTCAGGCGCCAGGTGGTGCGGCCGCTGGGGTGGGCGGGGGTCACGCAGTCGTGGTCGGCCAGGTCTCCCAGCGTGGCGGGCGTGCCGCGCGCGGCCAGGTAGGCGGGGCTGGCGACGAGGCCGTCGGTGCGCGGGCCGAGCAGCTGGCGGGCGACGTACCCCGAGTCGGCCAGCGCGCCGCCGCGGAAGGCGATGTCGATCTGCTCGGCGATCAGGTCGGCCTTGGCGTCGCTGAGCACGAACTCGACGCGCACCAGCGGGTACGCGGCCAGGAAGTCGGCCACCCAGGCCATGGGGAAGAAGTCGAAGAAATCGGCCGTGGCCGCCACGCGCACGCGGCCGCTGGGTTCCTGGCTGCCGGTGATGAGCGCCTGCCCGGCCTCGACCAGCCCGTCGACCGCCTCGGCGCACTGTTCGTGAAACGCCTCCCCGGCGCCGGTGAGCGTGAGCTTGCGCGTCGAGCGCTGCAGCAGCCGGGTGCCGAGCTGCGCCTCCAACTGCTGGATGCGCCGGCTCACGGTGTTGGGCGGCAGGCCCAGCCGGCGGCCGGCCTCGGCAAAGCTGCCGTGGCGCACCACCTGCACGAAGACGGCGATGTCGTTGAGGTCGAGCATGGCGAGGCCTATTCCTTCTGTTCGTGGACGAGTGCAATCCGACTCTACCGTCTAGTCGATCAATGCGTGCGTGCCTAACCTTCAGTCCATGGCCTTTCCGGCCTTCGACCACCCCATTTCATTCAGGAGCACGCACCCCATGAGCGCACAACAACCCCGCATCGGCATCGTCATCGGCTCGACCCGCGAAGGCCGTTTCGGCGAGAAGCCCGCGCACTGGATCCACGAGATCGCGAAGCAGCGCACCGACCTGGCCTTCGAACTGGTCGATCTGCGCGATCACCCGCTGCCCTTCTTCAACGAAGCCGGCGCGCCCGCCTGGGGCCCGGTGAAGAACGAGGCCGCGCAGCGCTGGCAGGCCAAGCTGGCCACGTTCGACGGGCTGATCATCGTCACGCCCGAGTACAACCATGGCCCGAGCGCGGTGCTGAAGAACGCGATCGACTGGGCCTACAAGGAGTTCATCCGCAAGCCGATCGGCTTCGTGGGCTACGGCGGCGTGGGCGCGGCGCGCGCGGTGGAGCAGCTGCGGCTGATCGCGGTCGAGATGCAGATGGCGCCGGTGCGCCACGCAGTGCACATCGGCATGGTCGAGTTCCTGGGCATCTGGCAGCAGGGCAAGTCCTTCGACGACTTCCCGCACCTGGCGCAGTCGGCCACGGGCCTGCTCGACGACCTGGCGTGGTGGACCCGCGCACTGAAGACCGCCAGGGAGGCCGTATGAGCGCAGTGGTTGCCACCGACACCCGCGCCGTCGTTTACCGCACGCGCGGCGCGAAGCACGGGCCGATCACGCGGCTCATGAGTCCCGGCGACCTGGGCGAATACCTCAAGCCCTTCGTGTTCCTCGACCTGTTCGGCTTCGATGTCGATGGCGGCCACAAGGGTTTCGGCCTGCACCCGCACTCGGGCATCGCCACGCTGACCTGGCTCATCGAAGGCGACACGCTGTACGAGGACACGACCGGCGAACAGGGCGTGCTGCGCGGCGGCGGCGTCGAGTGGATGCGCGCCGGCAACGGCGTGTGGCACACGGGCGCACCGGCGCCGGGCGTGACGCGCGTGCAGGGCTTCCAGCTCTGGGTGGCGCTGCCGGCCGCGGAGGAAAACGCGCCCGCGCAGAGCATCTACCTCGCGCCCTCGCAGGTGCCGCAGGACGGCCCGGCGCGCGTGCTGCTCGGGCGCTACGGCGCGGCGCAGAGCCCCATTTCGGCGCCCTCGCCGATGAACTACCTGGCCGTGCAGCTCAAGGACGGTGAACGCTGGCGCTACACGCCGCCCGCCGGCCACACGGTCGGCTGGGTCGCGGTGAACGCGGGCCGGCTCGATGCGGGCGACGGTACCGGCGGCCCCATCGGCACGGGCGAGCTCGCGGTGTTCGAAGAGTCCGGCGCGGCCATCGACGTCGTGGCGCAGGGCGACACGGCCTTCGTGCTCGGCTCGGCGGTGCCGCACCCACACGAACTGGTGATGGGCCACTACTCGGTGCATACGAGCCGCGCGACGCTCGACCGGGGCGAGGCCGAGATTCGCCGCATCGGCGCCACACTGCGCGCACAAGGCCGGCTCGCCTGAGCGACGAACCGCGCGTAAGCCAGCATGCGCCGCGCGGGCGGCTGCGCCAGAATCGTTCGCTTCTGTTTTTCGCGAACGATCCCGCAGCCGCCCGCCATGAATCTCGTCGACGCCTTCGCCGCCCACGCCACCCGTTTCATCGACATCCGGCGCGACATCCACGCGCACCCTGAACTCGGTTTCGAGGAGCACCGCACCTCCGAGAAGGTCGCGAGCCTGCTCGCCGAATGGGGCATCGAGGTGCACCGCGGCATCGCGGGCACGGGCCTCGTCGGCGTGCTGCGCAAGGGCACGGGCACGCGCTCCATCGGCCTGCGCGCCGACATGGACGCGCTGCCGCTGCACGAGGCCAACGAGTTCGCCCACAAGTCGACGAACCCCGGCCGCATGCACGCCTGCGGCCACGACGGCCACACGACGATGCTGCTGGCCGCTGCCTGGCACCTGTCGCAACAAGGGCCCGATGATTTCGACGGCACCGTGCATTTCATCTTCCAGCCCGCCGAGGAGATGGGCAAGGCCGGCGCCAGGAAGATGATCGACGAGGGCCTGTTCGAGCGCTTTCCGTGCGACGCGGTCTTCGGGCTGCACAACTTTCCCGTCGGCGACGTGGGCCGCTTCGCGCTCAACGAAGGCGCGCTGATGGCGTCGAGCAACACCTACAAGATCACCGTGCGCGGGCGCGGCACGCACGCCTCGATGCCGCACACCGGCATCGACCCGGTGGCCGCGGTGGTCACGCTGGCGCAGCAGTTGCAGACCATCGTGGCGCGCACCATTCCCAGCACCGAGCGCGCACTGCTGGCGGTCACGCAACTGCAGGGTTCGGATGCGCCGAACGTGATTCCCGATGTGGCGACGGTGGGCGGCACGATCCGCACCTTTTCCATCGAGGCCATCGACAAGCTCGAGGCGCGACTGCGCGAAGTGGCGGCCGGCGTGGCGGCGGCGCATGGCTGCACGGCCGAGGTGTACTTCAACCGCTCCTCGCCGCCGACCGTGAACCATCCGGCCGAGGCGCGCTTTGCCGCCGGCGTGATGCGCGAGGTGGTGGGCGACGACATGGTCACCGACAACTTCCCCGCCGTGATGGGCGCCGAGGACTTCGCGCACATGCTGCTCGCGCGGCCCGGCTGCTACGCCTTCCTCGGCAATGGCGACGGCGACCACCGGCTGGACGGCCACGGGCCCGGCCCTTGCATCATCCACAACACCTCGTTCGACTTCAACGACGAGATCATCCCGATCGGTGCCAGCTACTTCGTGAAGCTGGTGCAGCGCTGGCTGCCGTCGGGCACCTGAAAAACGACTTTTTTTGTTGACGATGAAAGCGGCCACCTCGATGACTTTTCCCCTGTTCACCCGACGTTCGCTGGCTGCGCTTGCAGCCGCCGTGGCCCTGGGCGGCCTTGGCGCCGCGCACGCGCAGCAGCGCGTGATCCACATCATCGTGCCCTTCGGCACGGGCGCCGTGCAGGACACGGTGGCACGCGCCTTCAACAACGAGCTGGGCGTCGCGCTCGGCGGCAGCGCCATCGTCGAGAACCGCGCGGGCGCGGGCGGCACGGTGGGCGCGGCGGTGGCGGCCAAGGCGCCGGCCGACGGCAACACGCTGGTGCTGGCGGCGGCCAGCCACAACATCGCGGGCTTCCTGTACAGCAAGCTGCCCTATGACCCGCTGAAGGACTTCGTCGGTGTGGCCAACGTGGGCAACGCGGGCTACGTGCTGGCGGTGGCCAGCGGCATGAACGTGTCGACCACGGCCGACTTCATCAAGGAGGTCAAGGCCAACCCCGGCAAGTACAACTACGCCTCGGCCGGCAACGGCAGCGCCACGCACCTCGCGATGGCGTCGTTCCTCGCGAAGGCCGGCCTGCAGATGACGCACATCCCGACCAAGTCGACCGGCGAGGCCGTGAACGAGGTGCTCGCTGGCCGGGTGCAGGCGGTGATCTCGTCGAGCATCGGCGTGATGGGTTTCCAGGACGACGCGCGCGTGAAGCTGCTGGCCTCCACGGGCCAGGCGCGCAGCCCCTTCCTGCCGAAGCTGCCGACGGTGGGCGAGAGCGGCCTGCCGGGCTACGCCTTCGATTCGTGGATTGGCCTCTTGGCCCCGGCGGGCACGCCGAAGGCCGAGGTCGAGCGCATCAACGCGGCGGCCAACAAGGTGCTGGCCGATCCGGTGATCCAGGAACGCTTCAAGCGCCTGGGCGTGGAGCCGCGCAGCCAGAGTGCCGAAGCCTTCCAGAAGCTGCTGCGTGCGGATTGGGATGCGATGGGGGTGGTGGTGAAGGCTTCGGGGGCGAAGGTCGACTGACCTTTGCTTGCTTGGGTTGGCGCTCCTGTTCGGGGCGCGTGCCCGGGCCACCGGGTACTTCCCTCCGCGAATGTCCCCCGGGGCTTCGCCCCTCCTCCTTGATTTCGCTGCGGGAAGCACCCAGTGTCCCGGGCACGGGGCACGCTGTGGGTTCTTCGCCGATCAACCACCGCACTGACCCGATCACGTCGATGGGGTGCCTTGCGCAGCGAAATCAAGGAGGAGGCCGCAGGCCGGGGGACATTCGCGGAGCAAGGCTCCCCGTCGGCGGGATCGCGCCCCGAACGGCCCGTTCGTTCACAGATATCACAGAACCCCAGCCACCGAAAGAGCGCTTGCCCCACAGATATCTACAAGATATGTACTTAATATATTTAAACTGAGACAGGTCTCCCATGCAGCCGGGCCCTGTCGTTTTCATTGTTCCCAACCCTAGGAAGAAGCATGAAGTCACAAGCAGGCATGGTTTCCTCACTCAGTCTCGCGGGCCTGGTCGCCCTGGCCGTGGCCAGTCCCGCGCAGGCCCAGGAGCAGGTGGTCAAGATCGGCCACAGCGGTCCGCTGTCGGGTCCCAACGCCTTTGCGGGCAAGGACAATGAAAACGGCATCCGCCTGGCCATCGAGGAGCTCAACGCGAAGAAGCTCAGCGTCGGCGGCAAGACGCTGAAGTTCGAGCTGGTCTCCGAAGACGACCAGTGCGACGCCAAGACCGGCGTGAGCGTGGCGCAGAAGTTCGTCGACGACGGCATCAAGTTCGTCATGGGCCCGTACTGCTCGGGCGTGGCCATTCCGGCCTCGCGCATCTACAGCGACGGCGGCACGCTGGTGTCCACCGTGGGCACCAACCCGAAGGTCACGCAGGGCGGCTACAAGAACCTGTACCGCATCATCGCCAGCGACAACCAGATCGGCGGCGCCATGGCCGTGTACGCGGCCAAGGAACTGAAGGTGAAGAAGGTCGGCGTGATCGACGACCGCACGGCCTTCGGTCAGGGCCTCGCCGAAGAGTTCACCAAGGAAGCGAAGAAACAGGGCCTCACCATCGTGGGCCAGGAGTTCACCACCGACAAGGCCGTCGACTTCACCGCCATCCTGACCAACATGAAGGGCAAGGCGCCCGAGGCGATCTTCTTCGGCGGCTATGCGCCGCAGGCCGCGCCCATGGCGCGCCAGATGAAGCAGCTGGCCGTGCCCGGCAAGCTGCTGGGCGGCGACACCGTGTGCAGCCCGGCCACCGGCAAGATCGGCGGCGACGCGGTGAACGACCTGGTGTTCTGCGCGCAGGGCGGCTCCATGCTCGAGAAGGCGCAAAGCGGTCCGGCCTTCAAGGAGAAGTTCAAGAAGCGCTTCAACGTCGATCCCGATGCGTACGCCGCTTCGTACTACGACCAGGTGCTGTTCATCGGCGAGTCGATGAAGAAGGCCAACGCCATCGACCCCGACAAGGTCGGCGCCGAGCTCTACAAGGCCACCTACAAGGGCGTGGCCGCCACCTACGCGTACGACGACAAGGGCAACATGAAGCAGGCGCCCATCACCGTCTTCACGTTCAAGAACGCGGCCCCCGTGCCCATTGCCAGCTACTGAGTGAGCCTCACACCCATGCAACGCATCCAGGTCATCGACTCGCACACGGGCGGCGAGCCCACGCGCCTTGTGATCGGCGGCTTTCCCGATCTGGGGAAAGGCTCCATGGCCGAGCGCCGCACGCTGCTGGCCGATCAGCATGACAAGTGGCGCGCAGCGGCCGTGCTCGAGCCGCGCGGCAGCGACGTCGTCGTCGGCGCGCTGCTGTGCGAGCCGGTGTCGCCCGAGGCGGCGGCCGGCGTGGTCTTCTTCAACAACGCCGGTTACCTGGGCATGTGCGGCCACGGCACCATCGGGCTGGTCGCGAGCCTGGCGCACATGGGGCGCATCGGCGTGGGCGAGCACCGCATCGAGACGCCCGTGGGCACGGTCACGACCACGCTGCACGAAGACGGTTCGGTGAGCGTGCGCAACGTGCCCGCCTACCGGCACCTGCACCAGGTGGCGGTCGACCTGCCGGGCCACGGCACGGTGCGCGGCGATGTGGCGTGGGGCGGCAACTGGTTCTTCCTCGTGAGCGAGCACGGCCAGCGCGTGGCGAGCGACAACCTCGCGGCGCTGACCGACTACACGGCCGCCTTGCGCCGCGCGCTCGCAGCGCAGGGCATCACGGGCGCGAACGGCGCGGAGATCGATCACATCGAACTCTTCGCCAATGACGACGACGGCGCGGACAGCCGCAACTTCGTGCTGTGCCCCGGCAACGCCTACGACCGCTCGCCCTGCGGCACCGGCACCAGCGCCAAGATCGCCTGCCTCGCGGCCGACGGCAAGCTCGCGCCGGGCGCGGTGTGGCGGCAGGCCAGCGTGATCGGCAGCGTCTTCGAGGCGAGCTACGCGATGGACGGCGACCACGTCATTCCCACGCTGCGCGGCCGCGCGCACATCAGTGCCGAAGCCACATTGCTCATCGACGACGAAGACCCTTTCGGCTGGGGCATCCGCCTCTGACACCGGGGCGCATGGACGCGGACGTCATCGTCATCGGCGCCGGCATCGTCGGCGCGGCGTGCGCCCATGCGCTGGCGCAGGCCGGGCGCCGCGTGTGCGTGCTCGACGCGCGCCTGGGCGGTGCCACCGGCGCGGGCATGGGCCACCTCGTGGTGATGGACGACAACGCGGCCGAGCTCGAACTCAGCCGCCACTCGGTCGCGCAATGGCGCGCCCTCGCGCCGCGCCTGGGCGCCGACTGCGCCTACAGCCCCTGCGGCACGCTCTGGATCGCGGCGAACGACGAAGAGATGGCCGAGGCCGAACGCAAGCAGCAGCGCCTGGGCGCGCTCGGCATCGAGAGCCGGCTGCTGGGCGCGGCCGAACTCGCGCGCGCCGAGCCCGCGTTGCGCCCCGGCCTGTCGGGCGCGCTCGAAGTGCCCGGCGACGGCATCCTCTATGCGCCGAACGCGGCGCGCTGGCTGCTCGCGCAGCACGCGACGTTGGTGCAGGTCGAGCACGCGAAAGTCGAGGCCCTCGAGAACGACGGCACGCTGCGCCTGGCCGACGGCAGCCGCCGCACCGCGCCGCAGGTCGTGCTCGCCAACGGCATCGAGGCGACGACGCTGTGCCCCGAGCTGCCGATCCGCCCGAAGAAGGGCCACCTGCTCATTACCGACCGCTACCCGGGCACGGTGCGCCACCAGCTCGTCGAACTCGGCTACGTGACCAGCGCGCACCACAGCGACGGCGACTCGGTCGCCTTCAACGTGCAGCCGCGGCCCACGGGGCAGCTGCTGGTGGGCTCGTCGCGCCAGTTCGACACGACCGACCTGGCCGTGGAGGCACCGATGCTCGCGCGCATGCTGCAGCGCACGCTCGACTACCTGCCGGGGCTCGCCGACCTGAACGCCGTGCGCGCGTGGACCGGCCTGCGCGCCGCCTCGCCCGACGGCCTGCCGCTGCTGGGCAGGCATCCGTGGCGCGAGAAGCTCTGGCTCGCGGTCGGGCACGAGGGGCTCGGCGTGACCACGGCGCCGGGCAGCGCGCATGTGCTCGCGGCGCTGATGACCGGCACGGCGCCCGATTTCGACGCCGCGCCGTATGCGCCGCGCGGCCTGCGGGAGAGGGCATGAGCGATCAGACCTTGCTGCACATCGATGGCCAGCCCGTGCGCGTGAAGGCCGGCAGCTCGGTCGCCGCCGCCTTGCGCATCGCCGGCGGCATGGGCGCGGCGCGCACCTCGGTCACGGGCCAGCCGCGCGCGCCGTTCTGCGGCATGGGCGTGTGCCAGGAATGCCGCGTGCAGATCGACGGGCGGCGCCGGCTCGCCTGCCAGACCGTGTGCGCCGAGGGCATGCGCGTGGAGACCACGGCATGAGCGGCGTCACGCTCGAAACCTGCGATGTGCTGGTCGTCGGCGCGGGCCCCGCGGGCATGGCCGCGGCCGTGGCGGCGGCGTCCAGCGGCGCGTCGGTCGTGGTGATCGACGACAACCCCGCACCCGGCGGACAGATCTGGCGCGACGGCCCCGGCGCATCGCTGCCACCGGCGGCACGCCAATGGCGCGAGGCGCTCGCACGCCACGCGAACATTCGCGTGCGCAGCGGCGCGCGTGTCGTCGCTGCGCCTGCTCCGCATGACTTGCTGCTCGAAGACGCCGAGGGCGCGACGCGCATGCGATGGACAAAGCTCATCCTGTGCACCGGCGCCCGCGAGCTGCTGCTGCCCTTCCCCGGCTGGACGCTGCCCGGCGTGACGGGCGCGGGCGGCCTGCAGGCACTGATCAAGGCGGGCTTGCCGGTCGAGGGCGAACGCATCGTCGTCGCAGGCAGCGGGCCCTTGCTGCTGGCCGCCGCCGCCACGGCCAAGGCGGCGGGCGCGCAGGTGCTGCGCATCGCCGAGCAGGCCTCGTTCGCCTCGGTCGCGGCCTTCGGTGCCAGCCTCGTGCGGTGGCCCGGCAAGGCCGTGCAGGCGCTCACGCTGGCCGATGCGAACTACCGCACCGCGTCGCGCATCGTCTCGGCGCAGGGCGCGACGCAGGTCGAATCGGTGCGGCTGCGCCAGGGCAGCCGCGAGGTCGAGATGGCCTGCGACCGCATCGCCTGTGGCTTCGGGCTCACGCCCAACACGCAGCTGGGCCAGCTGCTCGGCTGCGCGCTGGCAGGGCCGGGGCTCGCGGTCGATGCGCTGCAGGCCACGAGCGTCGCAGGCATCTACGCGGCCGGCGAATGCACCGGCTTCGGCGGCAGCGAGCGCGCGCTGGTGCAGGGCACCATCGCCGGCCATGCCGCCATCGGCGAGACCGCCCAGGCCCGCGCGCACGACCGCGAACGCGCCCGCTGGGACGCCTTCGCGGCCCAGCTACACCGCCGCTTCGCGCTGGCCGACGACCTCAAGGCCCTGCCCTGCCCCGACACGCTCGTGTGCCGCTGCGAGGACGTGCCCTTTGCCGCGCTCTCTGCCTGCACCGGCTGGACCGATGCCAAGCTGCACCGCCGCTGCGGCATGGGCGCCTGCCAGGGGCGCGTGTGCGGCGACGCGGCGCAGTTCCTGTTCGGCTGGACGCCGCCCGCGCCGCGCCCGCCGCTGGTGCCGGTGCGCATCGAGACACTGGCCGGGCTTGCAGCCCCCGGCGACGCCCGACAATGACGGCCACGCATCCGCACACGCACGAGCACATCCACACCCCCACCATGGCTGCCCCGAAGACCGCTCCCCGACCCCCGCCCAAGCGCCGCGCGGCCGACCTGGCCTACGACGCCATCGAGGCGCTGCTGTCCACCATGCAGCTGGAGCCCGGCAGCCAGATCGTCGAGGCCGAGCTGGCCGACCGCACGGGCCTGGGCCGCACACCGGTGCGCGAGGCGCTGATGCGCATGGTGTCGATCGGCCTCATCGTGCAGCAGCCGCGCCGCGGCCTGCTGGTGTCGACCATCGACCTGGCCGACCACCTGGACGTGATCCAGACTCGGCGCGTGCTCGAGCAGCTGATTGCCGCCTGCGCCGCGCGCCGTGCCACCGCGCCGCAGCGCCAGGCCATCGTGCGCTGCGCCGAGGCCATGGTCGAGGCCGCGGGCCGCGGCGACCTGAACGACTACATGCAGGCCGACCGCGCGCTCGACCTCGTCACGCACCAGGCGAGCCACAACGACTCGGCGGTGAAGGCGGTGGTGCCGCTGATCGTGCAGTGCCGGCGCTTCTGGTACGCCTACCAGCACGAGGGCGAGATCGTCGAGGGCGCCAACGCGCACCTCGAGCTGGCGCAGGGCATTGCCACCGGCGACGAGGCCGCGGCCATCGCGGGCGCCGAGCGGCTCATGGACTACCTCGAAGTCTTCGCCCGGAAAATCATCGACAAGTAGGCCGAAGGGCCTCGCCTGCCCCCGCCCACACCGGGGAACTACGCGTGATCTGCCGGCGCCTTCGCCGCATACTGGCCCGATGGCCGCTGCACCCCGCGCTCGACCCGAAGACTTCTTCACCCCCGACGAGTGGCAATCGCTCACCACGCGTTCGTCCTGGCGGGGCCTGTGGCTGGTGGCGCACTGCTGGGGCGTGATCGGCGCCGCGATGCTCGTGGGCATCGTGTGGCCGTGGACCATTCCGCTCATGGTGCCGATCGTCGGCACGCGCCAGCTGGGCCTGTTCATCCTCATGCACGACGCCGCGCACGCGGGGCTGCACCGCCACCGCAAGGTGAACGACTGGGTCGGCTACTGGCTGTGCTCGCCCACGTTGCGCGACTACCGGCCGTATCACCTGCAACACCACCGCTTCGTGCAGCAGACCGAAGACCCCGACCTCGTGCTGTCGGCGCCTTTCCCGATCTCGCGCGACTCGATGTGGCGCAAGGTCGTGCGCGACCTCAGCGGCCAGACCTTCTACAAGCAGCGCTTCGGCCACATCGCCGACGCCCTGCGCCAGCGTGCGCCGGGCGAATCGGCGCTGCGCGTGTTCGGGCGCGAGCTGGCAAAAGACAAGCGTTTCCTCATCGGCAACGGCCTGGGCCTGCTGGCCTTCACGCTGGCTGGTGTCTGGTGGGCCTGGGTGCTGATGTGGCTGCTGCCGATGGCGACCTGGCTGCCGCTCGTGAGCCGCGTGCGCAACATCGCCGAGCATGCGCTGGTGGCGCAGAACGAGGCCGACCCGCTGCGCCAGGCGCGCACCACGCACGCCGGCTGGCTCGAACGCATCTTCGTGGCGCCCTACTGGGTCAACTACCACTGCGAGCACCACATGTTCACCAACCTGCCCTGCTGGGCGCTGCCGAAGGCGCACCGCCTGCTGCAGCGCCAGGGCGCGACGGCGCGCATGGAAGTGCAGCCCGGCTACCTGCAGCTGCTGCGCCGCGCCGCGCCTGTGGGCTGAAACCTCAACGACTCGGTGCGGGCTGCACCGCCGCCACCGGCTGCGCACCGCGCTGCGCCTGCTGGCTCAGCCAGATGCTCGCGATCACGATGCCGATGCCCGCCATCTGCCAGCCCGAGAGGCTCTGGCCCAGCAAGGCCCAGCCCAGGATCACCGCCGTCACCGGGCTCAGGAAGGCCAGCGGCGCGATCGCCGAGGGCTCCAGCCGCGCCACGCCGCGGAACCACACGATGTAGGTGAGCGCGGCGCCGACCAGGCCGAGCCAGGCGAAGCCGACCCAGTTCATCGCCGTGAGCGCGGGCAGCGGCGGTTCCAGCCACAGCGCCACCGGCAGCAGCAGCAGGCCGCCGGCCGTCAGCTGCCAGGCCGTGAAGGTCAGCGCCGACACCGGCGGCTGCCAGCGCCGGCTGAGCACCGTGCCGAAGGCCATCGACACCGCCGCCGTGAGCGCCGCGGCGATGCCCAGCGCGTCGAGCGCGGCGTTCGGCGTGAGCACCAGCAGCGCCACCCCGCCCATGCCGATCACGGCCGCCGCCACCGACAGCGCGCGCACTGGCGCGCCCAGCAGCAGGCCGGCGAGGAACACCACGAACAGCGGCTGCACCGAGGTGATGGTGGCCGCCACGCCGCCCGGCAGCCGGTAGGCCGCCAGGAACAGCATCGCCCACAGCACCGAGAAGTTCAGCGCGCCCAGCAGCAGGATGCGCCCCCACCACGCCCGGGGCGGCAGCTGGCGCACGATGAGCATCAGCAGCAGGCCGGCCGGCAGCGCGCGCAGCAGCGCCACCGTCAGCGGGTAGTTCGCCGGCAGCAGCTCGGTGGTCACGATGTAGGTGCTGCCCCAGACCGCGGGCGCGATCGCGGTGAGCAGGAGGTCGGTGGTGCGGGAGGTCATGGCTCGAATCTACGGCGTTGACCTGTGGTTGTGAATGCTCGAATAATGAATTGATTCTTTACTGACAGTCGTTAATCGATCGCCGGCCCATGGACCATCTCACCGCCCTCAAGGTCTTTCGCACCACCGCCGCGGCGGGCAGCTTCGCCGGCGCCGCGCGGCAGCTGGGGCTGTCGGCCGCAGCGGTCAGCAAGAACATCGCCGAGCTGGAGGCGCACCTGAAGGTGCGGCTGATCAACCGCACCACGCGCAGCATGAGCCTCACCGAGGCCGGCGCGGCCTACGTGGAGCGGCTCGCGCGCATCCTCGACGACCTGGACGAGGCCGACGCCGCGCTGGCGCCCGTCGGCGCGAGCCCGGGCGGCGTGCTGCGCGTGAGCGCGCCGCTGACCTTCGCGCTGACCTGCATCTCGCCGCACATCCCCGCCTTCATGGCGCGCCACCCGAACCTGCGGCTCGAGTTGAACCTGCAGGACACCCGCATCGACCTGATCGGCGAGGGCTACGACCTCGCGATCCGCGGCAGCGACCGGCTGGAAGACTCGAGCCTGGTCGCGCGCGAGCTCATGACCATGACCCACGTGCTGTGCGGTGCGCCCGGCTACTTCGCGGCCCACGGCCGGCCCGCCGCGCCCGAAGACCTGAAGGCCCACGAGTGCGTGCAGTTCACGCTGTCGGGCCACGCGAACAAATGGACCTTCCGCCGCGCCGGGCGCAGCGTGGCGGTGCCCATCGACGGGCGCTACAAGGTCAGCTCCAGCATCGCCGTGCGCGACGCGCTGCTCGCGGGCTTCGGCCTGAGCCTGGTGCCGCGCATCTATGTCGAACAGGAGCTGGCGGCGGGCCGGCTCGAAGCCGTGCTCGAAGACTGGGAGGCCGACCGCACGCCGGTGTACGCCGTGTACCCCTCGCGTCACCTGGCGGCGAAGACGCGCGCCTTCGTCGACTTCCTGCTGGAGCGGTTCGCGGCGCGTTGAGGCGCGCGCAGGCTAGTCGCCCGCCGGCTCGGCGATCTCGGGCGCTTCCCACCCCAGCAGCTCGGCCAGCCGCTGCACGATCCAGCCGGCCTCGGGCACCGACACGCCCGATTCCGGCGTGGCCAGGCCCGCGTGGATGCGCCGCAGGATCTCGCTTTCGACCGGCACCTCGGTGTGGTGCTGGATCTGCGCATGGCCCACGAGGTGGCCGGCGAGGTCTTCGCAGATCTCGTAGCGCGCGCGCACCACGTCGATCGGCTCGCGCAGGCGCTGGCGCGCGTCGCTGTAGATCGCGAAGAACGAGGGCGGGATGTAGATCTGGTTGTCGTCGGACATGGCGGCGCGTGATGCAGGGCAGGCCCCAATGACAAAACGCGCCCGGGGGCGCGTTCGTCGTGGCTCCGAAGAAAGAGCCGCGGGGGCTGGATCAGCCGCCCTTGCTCGGGCGCTTGCCCGGGTTCTTCTTGCTGCGCGTGGCGGTGCCGCGCTCGAGGCTGATCTTCTGGCCGCCACCGTTGCGCGGCACGGTGTAGCCGGGCATGGGCGTCGGCTTCGGGCTGGCAAGACGGTCGGCTTCGGTACGGATTTTCTTGGGCATGGAAAGCTCGGATAAAAAAGATGTTCGACCCCCGATTAGGCCACATCGGCAGATTTCGTCTGCCAAGCGCCCAAACAGGAGCATGGGAGGGATGTCAGGTGGACTGCGGTGTCAGCAGGCGCACCTTGACGCTCTTGCCCTTCACGCGGCCGTTGCCGAGCTTGCGGGCGGCTTCTTCGGCAATGCCGCGGTCCACCGCGACATAGGTCGAGAACTCGTTGACGTTGATCTTGCCGACCTGGTCCTTGGTGTAGCCGCAGTCGCCGGTCAGCGCGCCCAGCACGTCGCCGGCGCGGATCTTTTCCTTGCGTCCGCCGACGATCTGCAGCGTGGCCATGGGCGGCGTGAGCGGTGCGCCCTTGGCGGGCGTGAGCTCGGCGAGCGGGTGCCATTCGGACTCGCGGCCCTGCAGCTGTTCGATCTTCCCGACGAAGCCCATCTCGTTCATGCTGGCCAGGTTCAGCGCCAGGCCTTCCGAGCCGCCCTGCTGGCCCACGCGGCCGGTGCGGCCCACGCGGTGGATGTGGATTTCGGAGTCGGGCGTCACGTCGACGTTGATCACGGCTTCGAGCTGCGCGATGTCCAGCCCGCGCGCCGCCACGTCGGTGGCCACCAGCACCGAGCAGCTGCGGTTGGCGAACTGCACCAGCACCTGGTCGCGCTCGCGCTGCTCCAGCTCGCCGAACAGCGCCATCGCGCTGAAGCCCTGCGCCTGCAGCACGTCGACGAGGTCGCGGCACTGCTGCTTGGTGTTGCAGAAGGCCAGCGTGCTCACGGGACGGAAATGGTCCAGCAGCAGGCTCACGGCGTGCAGCCGCTCGCTGTCTTTCACCTGGTACCAGCGCTGGCGGATCTTGCTGCCTTCATGCTGGGCCTGCACCGTGATCTGCTCGGGGTTCTTCATGAACTGCTGCGCGAGCTTGGCGATGCCTTCGGGGTACGTGGCCGAGAACAGCAGCGTCTGGCGTTCCTTGGGGCACTGGCGCGCCACCTTCACGATGTCGTCGAAGAAGCCCATGTCGAGCATGCGGTCGGCCTCGTCGAGCACCAGCGTGTTGAGCGCCGAGAGGTCGAGGTTCTCGCGCTCCAGGTGGTCCATGATGCGGCCCGGCGTGCCCACCACGATGTGCGCGCCGTGCTCCAGGCTGGCGATCTGCCCGCGCAGCGCGACGCCGCCGCACAGCGTGACGACCTTGATGTTTTCTTCGGCGCGCGCCAGGCGGCGGATCTCGGTCGTGACCTGGTCGGCCAGCTCGCGCGTGGGGCACAGCACCATCGCCTGGATGGCGAAGCGGCGCGGGTTCAGGTTGGACAGCAGCGCCAGCGCGAAGGCGGCGGTCTTGCCGCTGCCGGTCTTGGCCTGGGCGATCAGGTCCTTGCCCAGCAGGGCGGGCGGCAGCGCGGCGGCCTGGATGGCCGTCATCTGCGTGTAGCCGAGCTGGGTGAGGTTGGCCAGCATCTGGGGCGACAGCGCCAGCGTGGCAAAGCCGTGGGGTTCGGCCTGGAGGCCGCCGGCTGGGGAGGTGGTGGAGTTCATCGTTCGGCAGCCGGAGACAGACAGACAGGAAAACGCAAAGGGGGAAAAGTGACGGCCCGGAAAAGACAAAGGCCTTGCAGGGCCCCCTCCGGGAGGGCGCTCTGCAAGGCCGGCCGGGCGTCGCTCAGCGGCGGGGCGTGTTGTTGCCCGAGTTGGTCGGCGGGGGACCGCGGCGTTCCAGGTGACGGAACGTGATGCGGCCCTTGGTCAGGTCGTAGGGCGACAGCTCGAGCGAGACCTTGTCGCCGGCCAGGATGCGGATGTGGTGCTTGCGCATCTTGCCGCCGCTGTAGGCGATCAGCTGGTGGCCGTTGTCGAGCGTGACGCGGTAGCGCGAGTCGGGCAGGACTTCGGTCACTGCGCCGTTCATTTCGATCAGTTCTTCCTTGGGCATGTGTGATTACCTCTGAATCGTTCGATGTGTGTTGGAGATGAAGATGGGCGTGTTGGTTTCAGTCGGCCGGCGGGTCAGCCGGCGTCCAGGAATCTGTCGTTGCGGTGCGGGAAGCAGAAACCTGCCCACCGCGATGCTGTTGCGAAAGTGTCCATGAAGCCTGGGGCGCTGCGTGCCGGTGCGGGGCGCGCAATGCCGAAAAATTAGTGAGAACGGACGCGCCGCACGCGCGATTCGCTTCAACAGGAACGAAGGCAGTGGTGGCATTCATGGGCGCCCGGTCTGGCGCTCCAACACACTGTGAAAGCCGGCGTGGCCCGAGGGCTGGAAACGAGAAGCCTGATGAATCCTGGATCCCGGATTCAGATGGCAACGCAGATCGGCCGGCGGGGGTGACGAAATTCTTCGTCGTGGTATCGAAACGAACCCGACATTATAGCTTGCAGGGCATGACAGTTGCTTGTCTTAAAAACAACGTCCGCATGAAAAAGGCCCCGAAGGGCCATCCATCCTGCAAAGGTAGCTATTAAAAATATAGCAACCCGCCGCAGGGTCAGGCGCAGGCCGGTGCCGATGACGCCACAGGCGCGGCCGACCGGGCCCGCCGCGCCGCGCGCCACAGCAGCACCAGCCCCGCCAGCTGGGCGGCGGCGCCCACCCAGCCCACCGCGCTCACGCCGAACCACGCGATCGTCGCGCCGCCCAGCCCCGAGCCCGCCGCGATGCCCAGGTAGACCGCCGAGGCGTTGAGCGACAGCGTCATCGGTGCGCGCTCGGGCGCCAGACGGATCAGCCGCACCGCCTGCGCCGGGCCGAAGCCCCAGCCGGCGAAGCCCCACAGTGCCGACAGGCCCACGATCAGCGGCAGCGCCAGCCCGCGCGGCAGCATCTGCGCGGCGAACGAGAGCCCGCCCATGATCACCACCAGCGCCAGCGCGAAGCCCCGCGCCATGCGGTCGGCGCCGAAGCGGTCGGTGGCCCAGCCGCCGGTCGCGGTGCCCAGCGCGGCGGCCACGCCGATCGCGAAGAACACCGCGCCCACGCCCTCGGCCCCGAAGCCCAGCGTGTGGCCGAGGAACAGCGCGATGTAGGTGTAGAAGCTGAAGCCGCCCGTGGCCCACAGCACGGTGGCCAGCAGCGCCGGCGCCACGCCGGGTTCGCGCGCCACGGCGAAGGCCGAGGTGCGCGGGGCCGCGTCAGTGGGGGCCTGCACCAGCGTGCGCGGCAGCCCCACGAACAGGCCCCAGGTGGCCAGTGCCGCCACCGCGGCGATCAGCAGGTAGGCCGTGCGCCAGCCGCCCCAGCCCGCGATCCAGGCGCCCAGCGGCACGCCGAGCGCCACCGCCACGGTGCCGCCGCCGGTCACGATGGCCAGCGCCCGGCCGCGCAGCGCGGGCGACACCATCGCCGCCGCCACCGCGCTGGCCGTCGGCAGGAACACGCCCGCCACCAGCCCGAGCGCGACGCGCGCCAGGGCCAGCTGTGCGATGCCGTGCGCCATCGAAGCCGCCGCCGTGAGGCCCGCGAACGTCGCGAGGCTGGCGATGAGCAGCGGGCGGCGCCCGAAGCGCGCGAGCAGCGCGGCCATCAGCGGCGAGCCGATCGCATAGCTCAGCGCGAACAGCAGCACCAGCTGGCCGGCCCGCGCGGCGCTGACCTGCAGGTCGGCCGCCAGCACCGGCAGCAGGCCGGCGACCATGAAGCTTTCGGTGCCGATGGCGAAGGCGCCCAGCGCGAGCCAGGCCAGGCCCAGGGGCAGGCGTTCGGCGGGCGGTTGCTGCGGGGTTTCAGGAGCGGTGTGCATGGTGAAGGACTCCATGGGTGGGTGTTCCAAGGCCTTCAGAATAGGATTGCAGGCGGCTCTTCAAAAGAACCACAATCGGCAAAGATCATGGAGCCACTTTTCGAGCTTGCCCTGCGCCTGCCGGCCGCCGGTTCGCGCGACCTGCTGCGCGCGCTGCACCGCCAGCTGCGCGACGCCATCCTCGACGGCCGGCTGCAGCCCGGCGCGCGCCTGCCCGCCACGCGCGCGCTGGCGCAGCGGCTGGGCGTGTCGCGCAACACCATGCTGGCGGCCTACGACCTGCTGCTGAGCGAGGGCTACCTGCTGGCGCGCCCGGGCTCCGGCACCTACGTGGCCGACACGCTGCCGGCGTTGCGGCGCGGCCGGGCCGCGCCGAAAGAGGCGGGCGCCGCGCCCCGGCGCGATCCGCGGCTGGTGCCGCTGAACGTGCCCGGCGCCGACCTCGCCCCCACGCTGCAGCCGCGGGCCGCGCGCGACGACTTCCGCGTCGGCCTGCCCGATGTCGGCGCCTTTCCGTTCGACATCTGGCGCCGCCTGTCCGACCGCGCGCTGCGCCGCGTGGCGCGCCAGACCGCCGACTACGCCGACCCGCAGGGCCAGGGCGCCTTGCGCGAGGCGATCGCGGCGCACGTGTCGTTCACGCGCGCGGTCGGCTGCACGGCCGACGACATCGTGGTCACGGCCGGCGCGCAGCAGGCCTTCGGGCTGCTCGCGCGCATCCTGGTGGTGCCGGGGCGCACGGTGGTGGCGGTCGAGCAGCTGTTCTATCCCTCGCTGCGCGAGGCCATGCTGGCCGCGGGCGCGAAGGTGGTCACGGTGCCGACCGACGACGAAGGCCTGTGCGTGGACCGCATCCCGCCCGAGGCGCGCGTGGTCTGCGTGACGCCTTCGCACCAGTTCCCCACCGGCGTGGCCATGTCGCCGCCGCGCCGGGCCGCCCTGCTGGCCTTTGCGCGGGCGCGCAACGCCGTGCTCATCGAGGACGACTACGACAGCGAGTTCCGCTTTGCCGGCCGCCCGCTCGACGCGCTGCAGACGCTCGACCGCGCCGGCTCGGTGTTCTACGTCGGCACCTTTTCCAAGAGCCTGTTCCCCGCGCTGCGCCTGGGCTTCGTGGTGGCGCCGCCCTGGGCCCGCGCGGCGCTGGTGCGGGCGCGCGAGCTGGCCGACTGGCACGGCCCGGTGCTCGGGCAGGAAGCGCTCGCGGCCTTCATCGCCGAAGGGCACCTGGCGCGCCACATCCGCCGCATGCGCAAGCTGTACGGCGCACGGCGCAGCGCCCTGCTCGACGCGCTGGCGCGCCACGGCGCGGGCCGGCTGGAGGCGATTCCGTCCGACGCCGGCCTGCACCTGTCGGCCTGGCTGCACGGCGGCGCGCGGGACCACGTGGTGGTCGAACGCGCCGCGGCGGCCGGCATCACCTTGCCGCCGCTGTCGCGCTTCGCGCCCGATCCGCAGGCGCCCGACGCACCCAACGGGCTGGCCTTCGGCTTCGGCCTGATCGCCGAGTCGCAGATCGACGGCGCCATCCGGCGGCTGGTGCGCCTGCTGTAGCGGCGGCGCCCTCAGGCGCTGTCCAGCGGCAGCCGCGTCGTGAACTTGGTGGTCGACAGCACGATGTCGCTCGAGTAGTTCTCCAGCTCCAGCGCGTCGCCCAGCTGCTCCTGCGCGAAGGCCTGGTAGTCGGGCAGCGAGCGCGCGCAGATCACGAGCACGAAGTCGGTCTCGCCGGCCACGCAGTGGCATTGCAGCACCTGCGGCAGCGCATGCACCTTGCGCTCGAAGGCCCCGATCGCCTCGCGCGTGGTGCTGCGCAGCGACACGCGCGAGATCACCAGCACCGGAAAGCCCACGCGCGCGGCATCGAGGATCGCCACCTCCTCGCGGATCACGCCCGCGCGCCGCAGCCGCTGCACGCGCTTGAGGCAGGCCGAGGGCGAGAGGTTCACGCGCTCGGCCAGCGTCTGGTTCTGCAGGCCCGCGTCGGCCTGCAGTTCGGCCAGGATGCACTGGTCGATGCGATCGAGGGTGCCGGTTTTCATGGTGCCGCCAGTGTGGCGCAAGGTGCGCGCAATCGGCTTCGTTTTCGGGCCCGCACAACGACACCGGATTTCGCGGCCGATGGCTACGCTGGGGCTCCCCCGACGAACAAGGAGCATCCGATGGCCGAAGGCGCAACCTACGACCCTGTGGTCAGCAAGCACCTCGTGCGCTACGGCATGGGGCTGAGCCCGCATGTCATCGTCAAGGCGCGCGGCGCCACGCTGTGGGACCAGCACGGGCGCGAGATCCTCGACTTCACCTCGGGCCAGATGTGCGCCACCATCGGCCACAACCACCCGCGCATCGTCGCGGCCATCGAGAAGGCCTGCGAAGGCGCGCTGCACCTGTACAGCGGCTTCGTCGGGCCGGCCGTGCCGGCGCTGGCCGGGCGGCTGGCGGCGATGCTGCCGCCGTCGCTGTCGAAATCGCTGTTTTTGTCCACCGGCGGCGAGGCCAACGAGGCCGCCGCGCGCATGGCCCGCGTGACCACCGGCCGCTACGAGATCGTGGGCCTGAACGGCGGCTGGCACGGCGTGAACGGCGGCATGGCCGCACTCACCTTCGCCGGCCGGCACCACGTCGACTACGGGCCGCGCAAGCCCGGCACCATGTCGATCCCCGCGCCGAACTGCTACCGCTGCCCCATCCGCCATTGCCGCGATACCTGCGACACCACCTGCCTCGACGTCGGCTTCGACATGGTCGATGCGCAGTCCAGCGGCTCGCTCGCGGCCTTCATCGCCGAGCCGGTGCTGAGCTCGGGCGGCGTGATCGTGCCGCCCGCCGGCTACTTCCCGAAGCTGCAGGCCAAGTGCCGCGAGCGCGGCATGCTGCTGATCCTGGACGAAGCGCAGACCGCCTTCGGCCGCCTGGGCAGCAACTTCGCGTTCGAGCAGGCGGGCGTGGTGCCCGACTTCCTCACCGTCTCGAAGACGCTGGGCGGCGGCCTGGCGATCGGCGCCACAGTCACCAGCGAAGCGATCGAACAAGATTGCCACGAGAAGGGCTTCGTGCACGTCACCTCGCACGTGTCCGACCCGCTGCCGGCCGAGGTCGGGCTGGCGGTGCTCGACGTGCTCGAGGAAGAAGGGCTCAACCAGCGCGCCGCCGCCATGGGCGAGCGGCTGAGCCGGGGCCTGGCCACGCTGAAGGCGCGGCACGAGGTGATCGGCGACGTGCGCGGCCACGGCCTGCTGCAGGGCGTGGAGCTGGTGAAAGACCGCGAGACCCGCGAACCCGACGCCGAGCGCGGCCGCGCCATCACCGACGCCTGCATGGCGCGCGGCCTGAGCATGAACATCGTGGCCGTCGGCGGCATGGCGGCCGTGTGGCGCATCGCGCCGCCGCTGAACGTGAAGCCGGAAGAAATCGACCGCGGCCTGGAAATACTCGACGACGCGATCCGCTCGACGAGTTAGCCGATTCCCAACATCCGTCGGTTCGCCGCCACGTCCGCCCCGCCCGCCGCGAAGTCGTCGAAGGCGCGGTCGGCCACGCGGATGATGTGGTCGCGGATGAAGGTGGCGCCTTCGCGCGCGCCGTCTTCCGGGTGCTTGATGCAGCACTCCCATTCGAGCACCGCCCAGCCCGGAAAGTCGTACTGCGCCATCTTCGAGAAGATGGCCTTGAAGTCGACCTGCCCGTCGCCCAGCGAGCGGAAGCGCCCGGCGCGGTTGATCCAGCTCTGGAAGCCGCCGTACACGCCCTGCTTGCCGGTCGGGTTGAACTCGGCGTCCTTCACGTGCAAGAGCTTGATGCGCTCGTGGTAGTGGTCGATGTAGGCCAGGTAGTCCAGCTGCTGCAGCACGAAGTGGCTCGGGTCGTACAGCAGGCAGGCGCGCGGGTGGTTGCCCACGCGTTCCAGGAACATCTCGTAGCTCACGCCGTCGTGCAGGTCTTCGCCGGGGTGGATCTCGTAGCCCACGTCGACGCCCACGGCGTCGAAGGCATCGAGGATCGGGCGCCAGCGGCGCGCCAGTTCGTCGAAGGCCTCCTCGATGAGGCCGGCCGGGCGCGGCGGCCACGAATACAGGTACGGCCAGGCCAGCGCGCCCGAGAAGGTCGCGTGCGCCGTGAGCCCGAGATTGGCCGAGGCCTTGGCCGCGTGGTGCAGCTGCTGCACCGCCCACTGCTGGCGCGCGACGGGGTTGCCGCGCACCTCGGGCGCCGCAAAGCCGTCGAAGCCCGCGTCGTAGGCCGGGTGCACCGCCACCAGCTGGCCCTGCAGGTGGGTCGAAAGCTCGGTGATCTCCAGGCCGTGGCCCGCAAGCGTGCCCTTGATCTCGTCGCAGTAGGTCTTGCTCTCGGCGGCGCGCTTCAGGTCGATGAGGCGCGTGTCCCAGCTGGGGATCTGCACGCCCTTGTAGCCGAGGCCCGCGGCCCATCCGGCGATGGCGTCGAGCGAGTGGAACGGGGCCGTGTCGCCCGCGAACTGGGCCAGGAAAATGCCCGGCCCCTTGATCGTCTTCATGCGTGTCTCCTGATGCGCCGCACAGCATACTTCGGGGGTTCGGCTGACACACGACCGAAGTTCGATGGGCGCACAATGAACTTTGTCCACAGGGAACCCATCGACATGTCTCAGCCTGTCGCCGCCCGGCTCAAGATCGGCTTGTCCGCCTGCTTCTCGCACGCCGACCCGGCCCGCTCGCTTTTCACGAACAAGACGCTGCAGTACGTCGAACAATCGATCGCCCACTGGCTCATGTCGGCCGGCGCGATGGTGGTGATGGTGCCCTGCCCCACGGGCGAGACGGCGCGCGGCGACACCAAGCTGTCGCACTACGCCGAGTGGCTCGACGGCGTGGTGATGCACGGCGGCGCCGACGTGTGGCCCGGCAGCTACGGCGAGGAGCCGCTGAAAGACGCCTGGATCGGCGACCAGATCCGCGACCTGTACGACCTGGCGCTGGTCGAGGCCTTCGAGCAGGCCGGCAAGCCGATCTTCGGCGTGTGCCGGGGCCTGCAGCTGATCAACGTGGCCTTCGGCGGCACGCTCTACCAGGACATCGAGGAACAGCACGGCCACCCCGAGACGGTGCGCCACCGCGACCCGGTGACCTACGACCAGAACTTCCACCAGATCGAGATCGTCGAAGGCACGCGCCTGGCGAAGCTGTACCCCGAGGTGCGCACGGCGCGCGTCAACAGCATCCACCACCAGGGCATCAAGGGGCTCGCGCCCGGCTTCGAGATCGAGGCCTGGAGTCTGCCCGACCGCGTGCCCGAGGCGATCCGCCGCCGGCCCGAGAAGGGGCGCGGCTACATCGCGGCGACCCAGTGGCACCCCGAGTTTCACAAGTACGGCAGCACCGAGACCGTGGACGACACGCCGATCCTGCACGACTTCCTGTGGGCCTGCGCCACCGCCCGCGTGGCGCCGCGCACCAGCATGCGCGAGATGCAGGGGCGCATTCGCAACCGGGCGGCGCGATTGCTGCGGCAGGCGCTGCTGCGGCGCTGAGTGTTGCTGTTCGGGGCGCGTGCACAGGCCACCGGGTACTTCCCTCCGCGAATGTCCCCCGGCCTTCGGCCTCCTCCTTGATTTCGCTGCGGGAAGCACCCAGTGTCCTGCGCCCGCTGAGCGCTGTCGTTGTGCCGGCCGATCAACGGCCGCACTGTCCA
Organism: Variovorax sp. GW821-FHT06D12; assembly: GCF_059419205.1. Lineage (NCBI taxonomy): Bacteria > Pseudomonadati > Pseudomonadota > Betaproteobacteria > Burkholderiales > Comamonadaceae > Variovorax > Variovorax sp. GW821-FHT06D12. The sequence continues at coordinate 284,297 of NZ_JBWKRI010000006.1, forward strand.
ACGCTCAGCCCGCGTCGCGCAGCAGGTGCTTGAGCAGCTTGCCCGTCGCCGTGCGCGGCAGGCTCTCGCGCACTTCGAAGATGCGCGGGATCTTGTAGCGCGCCAGCCGGTCCTCGAGAAAACGCACCAGCTCGCGCGCCTCGAGTGCGCGCCCGCCGCGCGCCACCAGCACCGCCGTCACGGTCTCGCCCCACTCGGGGTGCGGGCGGCCGATGACGGCCACGTCCTGCACGTCGGGGTGGGCGCCCAGCGCGTCTTCCACCTCCTTCGAATAGACGTTCTCGCCGCCCGTGATGATCATGTCGCGCAGCCGGTCGACGATGAACAGGAAGCCGTCCTCGTCCACCCGCGCGAGGTCGCCCGTGCGGTACCAGCCTTGCGCGTCGAAGGCCTCGGCGCTCGCCTGCGGGTTGTCGAGGTAGCCCTGCATCACGGCCGGCGAACGCAGGTGGATCTCGCCGACCTCGCCGGCGCCGCAGCGCCGGCCGTCGGGATGGCGCACTTCGATCGCCACGCCGGGCACGCCCGCGCGGCCGATCGAGCCGGCCTTGGCGATCGCGTCTTCCGGGTAGAGCACCGTGCCCAGCGGGCCCGATTCGGTCATGCCGTAGACCTGCACGAAGCGGTCGCTGCGGTAGCTGTCGGCCAGCTTGCGCGCCATGTCGGCGCCGAGCGGGCCGCCGCCGTAGGCCCACAGACGCATCGCGCTGAAGTCGTATTTCTGTACATCGGGCACCACCGACAGCGGCGCCAGGAAGGCGATGGGCGCGCCGAAGGTGAAGGTGATGCGCTCCTCGGCCAGCGTGTCGAGAAAGGCCTTGGGCGCGTACTCGCGCAGCAGCACCACGGTGCCGCCCATGAGCAGTGTGCCCAGGAGCCAGTTGTTGAGCGGCGACGAATGCCACACCGGCATCGCGACCAGCGTGCGCTCGTTGCGCGACAGCGACATGCCCGCCGCCGTGCACACCGCCGCCATGAACACGTTGCGGTGGCTGTGCAGGCAGCCCTTGGGCTTGCCCGTGGTGCCCGAGGTGTAGAGCACCTGGGCCAGCGTGTCGGTGCCGGGCGCCGGGGCGTCGTCGCCGATCGGCGCGGCCTGCGCCATCAGCGCGTCGAACATCGGCAGGCCGTCGGCGGCGCTGTCGGTCGCGAGCCAGTCGCAGCGGTGCGCGATGCGCGCGGCGACCTGCGTGGCGAGCGAGCCGTCGGCCACGCACAGGCGCACGCCGGCATGGGCCAGCACGTAGTCGATCTCCGGCGCCTGCAGCTTGTGGTTGACCGGCACCACGGCCGCGCCGAGGCGCCAGGCGCCGAACATCGCGGCGACGAAGCCGACCGTGTTGAAGCACAGCAGCGCGACCTTGTCGCCAGGGCCCACGCCCTGGCCGCGCAACACGGTGGCGGCGCGGCGCGAGAGGTCGGCGAACTCGGCGTAGGTCCACGCGCGGCCCGCGGCGCGCAGGCATTCGTGGGTGGGCTGGGTGCGGGCGTGCTGGTCGAGCAGGGAAACGAAATCCATCCGGGTCGGCTCCGTGCTCAGTGCCAGGCGGCGCGCACCAGCGCGCCGGGGTCGCTGGTGCCGGCGCTGATGCCGGTCACCGGGCCCCAGTCGGGATCGAAGCGACTCGACACGAAGGCCGCCGCGGCGAGCGGGCTCGCGTGCTGCAGCATCAGGCCGGCCTGCGCCGCGCGCACCAACCGCTGCGTGAAGCGGCGCGCCTGGCGTTCCAGGTCTTGCGGCGCGAGCTGCACCATCTGGCGCAGGGCCTGCACCTCGGTCTGCAGGCGCGCTTCGCCGGCGGTCACTTCCTGCAGGTGGTCGAGCACGAGGTGCGCGTCGTCGGGGTTGCGCGACACGGCGCGCAGCACGTCCAGGCACATCACGTTGCCCGAGCCTTCCCAGATCGAGTTGACGGGCGCCTCGCGGAACAGGCGGCCCATCGGGCCGTCTTCCACATAGCCGTTGCCGCCGAACACCTCCATCGCCTCGCCGGTGAGCGCCACCGCGCGCTTGCAGTTCCAGAACTTGGCGGCGGGCGTGAGCAGGCGGCGCCAGGCGGTGTCCAGCGGCGCGGGCGAGCCGAAGCGCGAGGCCAGCTCCATCGCCAGCAGCGTGGCGCTTTCGGTTTCCAGCGCCATGTCGGCCAGCAGCTCGGTCATCACGGGCTGGTCGACCAGCGCCTTGCCGAAGGCGAAGCGGTTGCGCGTGTAGTGCAGCGCCTGCGCGAAGCCCTGGCGCATGAAGCCGGCGCTGGTGAGCGCGCAGTCCAGGCGCGTCACGGTGGCCATCTCGATGATGGTCGGGATGCCGCGGCCTTCGTCGCCCACGAGCACGCCCCAGGCCTCCTTGAACTCGACCTCGCTGCTGGAGTTGGAGCGGTTGCCGACCTTGTCCTTCAGGCGCTGGATGTGGATCGCGTTCTTGCTGCCGTCGGGCCGCCAGCGCGGCACGAAGAAGCACGAGGAGCCGTGCTCGTCGGTCTTGGCCAGCACCAGGTGGCCGTCGCACATCGGCGCCGAGAAGAACCACTTGTGGCCGGTGATGAGGAACTCTTCGCCCCACGGGCCACTTGCCATGCTCCCCGCCGGCACCGCGCGCGTGGTGTTGGTGCGCACGTCGCTGCCGCCCTGCTTCTCGGTCATGCCCATGCCGACGGTCATCGAGGTCTTGCCCTTGAGCGGGATGTCGCGTGGGTCGTGCACGTGGGCGGCGAGCTTGTCGCGCAGGTCGGCGTACAGCGCAGCGTTGCGGCGCATCACGGGGATGCAGGCCTTGGTCATGGTGGTCGGGCAGGTCGAGCCCGACTCGATCTGGCTGTGCATGTACAGCGAGGCGCCGTAGCCCACCCAGGCCGAGGGCCGCTCGTCGAAGAACGGCAGGTTGGCGATGCCGTTGCGCCGCGCGATCGACATCATGGTGTGCCACGCGGGATGGAACTGCACGCTGTCGATGCGCGTGCCGGTGCGCGAGTGGGTGTGCAGCTCGGGCTCGTGGCGGTTGGCGTCCTCGGCGGCGCGCAGCGTGGCCTCGGCGCCGTACTCGGCACCTTGGCGCACCAGCTCGTCGTCGCGCCAGGCGGCGCCGCCGCGCCCCACCGCGCCGCGCAGCGCGGGGTCGCTGGTGTAGACGTTGTAGTCCTTGAGCTCGGGGACCTGGTTGTCGGGATGGATGCCGGGAATGGTCATGGCGTTGTCTCCGTGAAGCGGTGAAAGAGGGGCGTGTTCAGGCAGCGGTGGCGCGTTCGCGCACCACCAGCGTCTGGGTCGCGAGGCCGATGAGGCCGCGCGTGTCGTACAGGTGGGACACGGTGAGGCCCGCGCCGCCGGCGTGCATCTCGGTGCTGGCGCGCAGGCCGATCCACTCGCCCTCGGGCACGCGGAACAGGTTCAGGCTCAGGTCGGCGTTCGAGAACAGGAAGTCGGCGGGCGACAGCACCCAGCTCAGGCCGTTGCCGAAGTCGGCCGCCGCCGCCGCGCGCATCGCGGGCGAGGTGGCCACGCCGCGCACCAGCGGCACCGCCAGCCGGAACCACGCGGCGCCCGCGCCGGGCCGCGCGATGTCGCCCTGCGCCAGGCGCGATTCGACGGCGGTCTGGTGGAACGAGAGGCCGTCGGGCAGGCCGGGAATGCGCAGTCGCTCGGTGCAGTCCTCGGGCCGCGGCAGCAGTTCGCGCGGCGCGTCGCCCGTGGGCAGGTTCGCCGGCAAGGTCAGCGGCGAGGTCTTCAGCAGCAGCGCGTGCGCGCGCGCCACCACCGTGTCGCCCGCGAGCAGGTCGATGCCCACGCGCACCGTGGCGCGCGAGGCCTGCGACTGCGTGCGTGTGGCCAGCGGCGCCACCGGCACCGGCTTCACCAGTTCGAGCGTGAGCCGCGCCAGCTGCCAGCCGGGGCCGGGCGCGGCGCGTTCGGCGATGTGGGCGAGCAAGGCGGCAGGCGCGCCGCCGTGCTGCGCGCGCGGGTCCCACGGGCCGCGCGAGAGCGCGTCGGGCAGCCACGCGTCGCCCTCGCCGGTGTAGACGGCGGGGGGCGTTGTCTCGGGGGCGCGGTCGGGCGAGGTCATTGCAGAATGCCTTTCGATGGGATCAAAAATTCTAGGAACAACCCGCCCGCGAGGTGTTCGGGTTCGGCGGCCATGACCGGCGCCCGCGCACCCGCCGCCGCCCCGAGGAGGAAGCCTCGCCAGTCCCGCGCGCGCCACACCTCGCAGGCCTTGCAGGAAGCCTTTGTTCGGCTTTTGGTCGAGAAGGGCTACGCCGCCATCACGATCCGCGAGATCGTGGCCGTGGCGGGCACGGGCCTGGGCAGCTTCTACGAATACTTCGAGAACAAGGAAGACCTGGCGCGCGTGTGCCTGCACCTGCGCTCCAAGGCGCTGCTGCTGGACATGCGCGCGGTCGTGGCCACGAACGAAGGCCGACCATGGCGCGAGATCGTCGACGCGGTGATCGATGCGCAGCTCGACGCGCACCGCACGCAGCCCGTGGCCTGGGGCGCGCACTACCTGCTGGAGCGCCACCTCTCCAGCCCCGAGGCCTACCGCAAGATGTACGACCGCTTCGTGGCCGAATGGGTGGGCGTGCTGGACGCGGCGGGCGACGTGAAGGCCGACGCCCCGAAGAAGAAAGAGGCGGCGCGCGTGTGCCAGACCATCATCTACGGCCTGGTCGCGCACACCCACATCGGCACGGGCGGGCGGCCCGACCTGCAGACGCTGTCACGCCAGCTGCGCGATGCGCTGCGGGGCTACCTGGCGACGGTCGCCTGAGGCTCTCGCTCAGCGCGACGACTTGTTCGTCGTGCCGCTGACGCCGGCGTCGATGGTGCCGAACACCGTCACGCCGCTGCCCGATGAAGACGTGGAGGAGGACGAAGACGGCGATGGCGCGGTGCCGGCGCAGCCCGAGACCAGCAGACCGGTCGCAAGGACGGCGAGGGCGGCAAGGATCGACTTCACGGCAGGACTCCAGAAAACTAAGGACGTCCCACTATAGGCCGGGGCCCCCGGCCGCCCTGTAACAAAGACACCAGCCCCTGCAGGGGCTGCGTCGTTCAGCCTGCCACGCGCGGGTCGGTCGCCAGCAGCATCTCGACCATCGAACGCAGGTCGGCCTGCAGCCGCGCGGCGCCGGCCTCGTCGAGCGCCAGCGTGGCCTCGTCCATGTAGAGCTTGCGGTTGATCTCGACCTGGATGCTGTGCCGGTTCGCCGCCGGGTCGCCGTGGCGGCGCACCAGCTCCACGCCCTTGTACGGGTGGTTGTAGTCCACGCTGTAGCCGCATGCGCGCAGGTGCGCGCACAGCCGCTGCGACAGCGCCGGGTCGGCCGTGCTGCCGTCGCGGTCGCCGATCACGAAGTCCGCGTGCGCCAGGCCCGGGAAGTCGGTGGCATGGCTGCCCGCAATGGCGGGCATCGAGTGGCAGTTGATGTGGATGCTGTAGCCGTGCCGCGCATGCGCGTCGTCGATGGCCTGGGCCACCGCCGCGTGGTACGGGCGCCAGCACTGGTCGATGCGCTGGCGCACCTCGGCCACCGTGAGCGGCCGGTCGTAGATCGGCAGGCCCTCGTCGGTGAGCTTCCAGATCAGGCCCTTGCCCAGGCGCACTTTCGACAGCACGCGCGGGTCGGTCGACACCGGGTCGGTCCACGGGCCGTCGAGCATGGTGGTGTCGACCTCGGTCATGTCGCGGTTGGCGTCGAGGTAGCTGCGCGGAAAGTGCGCCTCGATCCAGGCGGCGCCCATGTCGCTCGCGAAGGCGTAGAGCTTCTCGACGTGGGTGTCCTCGGCCCGGCGCAGCGTGGCGAGCTCGCACACGGGCCGGAAGTCCTCGGGGTAGACGGTGCCGCTGTGCGGAGAGTCCAGCACCAGCGGGGTGTGCCCGGCGACGCTCGTCACCTGGGCGCGGGTTTGAATCAGTTTCAGGACTGGATGCATAGGCGGTGTCGGTCAGTCCAATCGGATGCGCGCGAAGGCGGCCACCTTCTTCATCTTCTCGATCTCGCTCGCGATCTGCTTCGTGAACTCGGCCGGCGTGGTCCCCGAGGCGTACAGCCCCTGCAGCGCGAGGCGCTCGCGCACGGCGGGGTCCTTCAGCGCCGTGGCCACGGCCTGCTGCATGCGCAGCACCAGCTCGGGCGGCGTGCCGGCGGGCGCGATCATGCCGAACCACGAGGGGTCGTTGCTGGCCGCGTAGCCCAGCTCGCCGTAGGTCGGCACTTCGGGCAGCACGTCGAGGCGGCCGCTCCAGGACACGGCCAGCGCCTTCAGCTTGCCGGCCTTCACGTGCGGCAGCGACGAGGCCACCTGGTCGAAGTACACCGGCACCTGGCCCGCGAGCACGTCGTTGATGGCCGGGCCCGCACCGCGGTAGGGGATGTGCACCATCGAGGTTCCGGTGCTGCTCTTGAACAGCTCGCCCCACATGTGGCCGATGGTGCCGTTGCCCGGCGACGCGTACGACACCTTGCCGGGGTTGGCCTTCAGGTACTTCACGAGCTCGGCGAAGCTGCCGACCGGCAGCACGGCCGGGTTGATGACGATCACGCCCGGCGCCTTCACCAGCTCGGTCACGGCGGCGAAGCCCTTGATCGGGTCGTAGGGCAGCTTCTGGTACACGGCCGGGTTCACGCCGTGCGTGGACAGCGTGGCCACGCCGAAGCTCAGGCCGTCGGGCGTGGCGCGCGCCAGCTCGGCCATGCCGATCGAGCCGCCCGCGCCGGCGCGGTTGTCGATCACCACGGGCTGCTGGAGGATCTTGGCCAGGGGCTCGGAGAGCACGCGGGCCGTGATGTCGGTGGCGCCGCCGGGCGGGAAGGGCACGACCAGGCGGATCGGCTTGCCTTGGGCAAAGGATATTCCTGGGGCGAAAGAAACGGCAGCCAGGGTGGAGAGGAAATGACGACGTTGCATGAGGGTTCTTCCAATGGAACGATGAGTGAATGTGCAAAGCTGCAGCTCACCTGAAGCAAAGGATATACCCGATATCATTCCAATCTGGAATGACTTGATGGGCTCCCCCATGCCGCTGCGACGCCTCAACCCGCCCCTGAACCTGCTGCGCGCCTTCTCCACCGTGGTGCGCTTCGGCGGCGTGTCGCGCGCGGCCGAGGCGCTGCACCTCACGCAGGGCGCGGTGAGCAAGCAGGTGCAGGAGCTCGAGCGCTGGATCGGCGCGCCGCTGTTCGAGCGCAGCCGCAAGCGCCTGGCGCTCACGCCCGCCGGCGAGCGCTACGAAAAGGCCGTGCGCGCCCTGCTGGCGCAGCTGGAGGCGGCCACGCTGGAGCTCATCACCAGTGGCGACGGCGGCGGTGCGCTGCACCTGTCGACCCTGCCCACCTTCGGCGCCAAGTGGCTGATTCCGCGCCTGCCCGACTTCCAGCAGCGCCACCCGCAGATCACGCTGCATTTCGTGCCCTTCGTGCACGGCTACGACTTCGAGCGGCCCGAGCTCGACTGCGCCATCCTGTTCGGCGACGGCCACTGGCCCGGCGCGCGCTCGCACTACCTCGCGGGGCAGGACGTGGCGCTGATCGCCCCGCGCGCCGCGCAGGCCGAGGCCCCCATCCGCACGCCGCAGGACGTGGCGCGCTGCACCCTGCTGCGCCACGTGAGCGTGCCGCAGTCGTGGCTGCACTGGAGCGAGGCGCACGGCGTGCGCGGGCTCGACCCGCTGGCCGGCCTGCAGTTCGACCAGTTCCAGACCATGATCCGCGCCGTCATGGCCGGCATGGGCGTGGCGCTGGTGCCGCGCTGCCTGGTGCAGGACGAAATCACGTCGGGGCTGGTGGAAGAGCCGCTGCCCAACGGCGGCTACCGGGGTAGCGAGGGCTATTGGTTCTGCTACCCCGAAGGGCGCGGCCAACTGGCCACGCTGGATCATTTCCGCCATTGGCTGCTGGCCGAGGTCGACCGCAGCGGGGAAGCGACCGTGCTGCCGCCGGTCGCGCAGAACTGAGCAGGGGTTACTCGGGCTTGGCGCCCGAAGCCTTCACCGCCGCACCCCAGAGCCCGATCTCGCTCGCCACGAAGCGGTCGAACTCGGCGCCGGTCGTCGGCGCCGGCTCGGAGCCCCGGTCGCGGATGAAGCGCGCCATCTGCTCGCTCTTCAGGATGTCGGTCACTTCGTGGTTCAGCCGGGCCACGATCTCGGACGGCGTGCCGCGCGGCGCCATCAGGCCGAGCCAGCCCACGGCCTCGAAGTTCTTCGTGCCGGCCACGCCGCTCTCGCGCACGGTGGGCACCTCGGGCAGCTGCGACGAGCGCGTGGCCGACGTCACCGCCAGCGCAACCGCTTTGCCCACCTTGATGTGCGGCAGCGCGGCCGTCACCGAATCGACCATCAGCGGCACCTGGTTGCCCAGGAAGTCCGCCTGCGCCGGGCCGCTGCCCCGGTACGGAATGTGCGTGATGAACACATGCGCCGCCGATTTGTACATTTCGCCCGACAGGTGCTGCGTGCCGCCGATGCCGGCGCTCGCGTAGCTCAGCTTGCCGGGCTCGGCCTTGGCGCGCGCCGTGAGCTCGGCCAGCGTGCGGATGCCGCTCTCGGGCGTGGCCAGGAACACCAGCGGCACCTTCGCGATGAGCGAAATGCCGACCAGGTCCTTGCGCGGGTCGAAGCCCGGCTTGGCGTAGAGCGTCTGGTTCACCGCCATCGCGCTGCCCGCCACCACCAGCGTGTAGCCGTCCGCCGGTGCGCGCACCACGAACTCGGTGCCGATATTGCTGCCCGCGCCCGCCTTGTTGTCGACGATCACGGGCTGGCCCAGCCGCTTGCCGAGCTGTTCGGCGAGCGCGCGGGCAAAGATGTCGGTGGCCTGTCCCGGTGGGAAAGGCACGACCAGCTTGACGGGCTTGTCAGGCCACGCGGCGGCCTGGGCCAGGCCTGCGCCGCCCAGCAGCGCGGCGGCGCACAGGGCCGCGAGGTGTCGGCGCTGCATGCGTCGTCAGGCCGCGTCGGGCGCCGAGAGGTGCTTGCCCACGATGCCCGCGAGTTCGAACATCGTCACCTGGTCCTTGCCGAACACCGGCTTGAGCTTGGCGTCGGCGTTGATCGCGCGCTTGTTGGTCGCGTCCTGCAGGCCGTTGGCCTTGATGTAGTCCCACAGCTTCTTGATGACCTCGGTGCGCGCCACCGGTTCGGCGCCGATCACCGCGGCCAGCGAGTCGCTGGGCTTGAGGCCCGCGCCCGGCTTGCGCGGCTTGGCCGCCTTCTTCTCGGCCGGTGCCTTCTTGGCGGCGGGCGTCTTCTTCGCCGCGACCTTCTTGGCCGCCGCGGTCTTGGCGGCCGGCTTGCCGAAGGTCTTGCGCGGCGGGAACTTGCTGCCGCCTTCGCGCGGTGCGAATTCGAAGGTCACCTTGCCTTCTTCGGCGTTCCACGTGAGGAAGGCCTTGAAGGCGCGGCGCGTGCGCATCGACACGAACTTGTCGAGCAGGTCGGTCTTGCCGGTGGCCAGCAGCTTCTCCATCTGGTCGCGCTCCACCGGTTGCTGCAGGATGATCTTGCCGGTCTTGAAGGTGCAGCTGGGGGTCGGCTGCTCGTTCGTCGGCACCGACTTCTCGCAGACGTAGTTGCTGCCGTGATCGAACACCGGCGCGCCGCAGACCGGGCACGGGCCCACGGTGTCCTGCTGGCTGAAGTCGACGATCTCGCCGCTGTCTTCGTTCTTGTCGTCGCCGAAGTCGAACTCGAGCTTCCAGTTCTTCGCTTCTTCCCCGTCGTACTTGAGGATGATCTCGGCCGTGAAGGGCCAGCCCGCCTTGGAGCGGAAGCCCTCGAGCGGGCCGATGTGCTTGTTGGCCAGCAGCTGCTCGGCCTCGGCCACCTCGAAGGTGCGCCCGGCCGGCGACTTGCCGAACGAGAAGCCGCAGGCGTCCTCGCCCGTGCCGCTCTTGCCGGTGCAGCCGTAGCGGCGGTAGTTTTCCTTCACCACGCCGCCGCAGTTCGGGCAGGGCGTGGCGAGCGTGGCGTAGTCGCCGGGCACGGTGTCGCGGTCGTACTCCTTGGCCTTCTTGACGATGTGCTCCGTCATCTCGGCGATCTCGCGCATGAAGGCGTCGCGGCTCAGCGCGCCCTTCTCCATCTGCGCGAGCTTGTATTCCCACTCGCCCGTGAGCTCGGCCTTGGAGAGTTCTTCCACGCCCAGGCCGCGCAGCAGCGTCATGAGCTGGAAGGCCTTGGCGGTCGGGATGAGCTCGCGGCCTTCGCGCAGCATGTACTTCTCGGCGATCAACCCTTCGATGGTGGCCGCGCGCGTGGCTGGCGTGCCCAGGCCTTTTTCCTGCATGGCCTCGCGCAGCTCGTCGTCGTCGATGGTCTTGCCGGCGCCTTCCATGGCGCCCAGCAGCGTGGCTTCGGAATAGCGTGCGGGCGGGCGCGTCTTCAGGCCCTTGAGGTCGGCCGACTCGTTCTGCACGATCTCGCCCGGCTTCACCGGCACGAGGCGCTTGCCGTCCTTGTCGTCTTCCTTCTCGTCGTCCTGGGCTTCCTTGCCGTAGATGGCGAGCCAGCCCGGCTTCACCAGCACCTTGCCGTCGGTGCGGAAGGGGTACTTCTTGCCGCCCTGCTCCACCGTGCTGATGCGCGTGGTCACCTGGTGCTCGGCGCTCGGGAAGAACACCGACAGGAAGCGGCGCACCACGAAGTCGTACAGCTTCTGCTCGGCCTCGCTCAGGCCGCTCGGGGCCTGCAGCGTCGGGATGATGGCGAAGTGATCCGACACCTTGGCGTTGTCGAAGATGCGCTTGTTCGGCTTGACGTAGTTGCCGTCGACCGCCTGCTGCGCGAACGGCGCCAGGTGCTTCATGCCGCTGTTGGCGAGCATCTCCATGGTCTGCTTGACCACCGGCAGATAGTCTTCCGGCAGTGCGCGCGAATCGGTACGCGGGTAGGTCAGCGCCTTGTGGCGCTCGTACAGGCTCTGCGCGAGCGCGAGCGTGGTCTTGGCACTGAAGCCGAAGCGGCCGTTGGCCTCGCGCTGCAGCGAGGTCAGGTCGAACAGCGCGGGCGAGGCCTGCGTGGTGGGCTTGCTCTCTTCGGTGACGGTGGCGGGCTTGCCGCGCGAGGCGTCGGCGATGGCGCGGGCTTCCTGCTCGCTCCACACGCGGTCGGCGCGCTGCTCGGCATCGGGCTCGCCGTTGGCCAGCAGCGGCGCGTTGGCCTTCTTCCAGTCGGGGTTGAACCACTTGCCGGGGTACTGGCCGGCCTCGGCCGCGAAGCTGCCGTGGATTTCCCAGTACTCGCGCGAGACGAACTTGCGGATCTGCTCCTCGCGCTCCACGACGACGGACAGCGTCGGCGTCTGCACGCGGCCCACGGTCGTGAGGAAGAAGCCGCCGTCGCGCGAATTGAATGCGGTCATGGCGCGCGTGCCGTTGATGCCCACCAGCCAGTCGGCCTCGGAGCGCGAACGCGCGGCGTCGGCCAGGCCCTGCATCTGCTTTTCGGTGCGCAGCGCGTCGAAGCCGTCGCGGATCGCCTGCGGCGTCATCGACTGCAGCCACAGCCGCTTCACCGGCTTGCCCAGCGGGCTCTTGCCGCCGGCGTACTGCTCGATGAGGCGGAAGATCAGCTCGCCCTCGCGGCCCGCGTCGCAGGCGTTGATGAGCTGCGTCACGTCTTTGCGCTTGGCCTGCTTGACCACGGCGTTCAGGCGCGTCTTGGTCTTGTCGACCGGCTTGAGGTCGAAGTGCGGCGGAATCACCGGCAGGTTGGCGAAGCTCCACTTGCCGCGCTTGACGTCGAATTCCTCCGGGGCCTGGATCTCGACCAGGTGGCCCACGGCGCTGGTCACGACGTAGGTGTCGTTCTCGAAATGCTCGTCATGTTTGTCGAACTTGCCGGCCACCGGCGTGAGGGCCCGGACGATGTCCTGGGCCACCGACGGCTTTTCTGCGATTACCAAAGTCTTTGTCATCTGAGGGCTCTCTATACTCTGCGGCTTCCGCGTGCGCACGCGCGCACACGCATGTGTGCATATTCAACCTAACAGACTTCGGCGATGCCTTCCAAATCCCCACTTTCCGCCGGCCGCGACAAGGAAGCCGCCCCCGTGACCGAGCCCGAGGCACGGTCCGCCGCCACGCGCTCCGGTGGCCGGCGCATCCAGATGCGCCGCTCGGACGTCCACGGCAACGGCGTGTTCGCCCTGCAGGACCTGGCCGAAGGTGAAACGCTGATCGAATACAAGGGCGAGGTCATCAGCTGGAAAGAGGCGCTGCGCCGCCATCCGCACGACCCGACCCAGCCGAACCACACCTTCTACTTCCACATCGACGACGGCCGCGTGATCGACGGCAACGTGAAGGGCAACGACGCGCGCTGGATCAATCACTCGTGCGAGCCGAACTGCGAGGCTGACGAAGTCGATGGGCGCGTTTATATCAAGGCCCTGAGAAACATCGCCGCCGGCGAGGAACTGAACTACGACTACGGCCTGATCATCGACGAGCCGTACACCGAGAAGCTGCTGTCCGAGTTCCCGTGCTGGTGTGGTTCCGAGATGTGCCGCGGCACGCTGCTGACGCCCAAGGACGAGGACGAAGAAAAAGACAAGAAGAAAAAGAAGAAGGCCAAGAAAAAAGCCGAGAAGAAGAAGGCCGAGGCCAAGGAAGCGAAGAAGGCTGAAAAGAAAGCCGAGAAGAAAAAAGCGGACAAGAAGGCCGACAAGAAAAAGGCCGACGGCAAGAAGAAGTCCAAGGGCGACGCCCCGGCCGCCGCCGGAGACTGACGATGGCCACGACGCCGGCCAGCGCCTGGTTCGAAGACCGGATCGCCGCGACGGTCGCGCCGCTGCTGCCCGGCTTCGCGGTCGAGGCCGTGGCCGAAATCGATTCCACCAACACCGAGCTGATGCGCCGCGCGCGCGCCGGCCGCACCGACCCCGTGCTGCTCGTGGCCGAGCGCCAGACGGCCGGGCGCGGTCGTCTCGGCCGCCCCTGGCAGAGCGCGCAGCAGCCCGAGGCGCCCGCCTCCCTCACCTTTTCGCTCGGCATGCCGCTGGCGCCGGCCGACTGGTCGGGCCTGTCGCTGGCCGTGGGCGTGAGCGTGGCCGAAAGCCTCGACCCGACGGGCGCGCACCAGGTCGGCCTCAAGTGGCCCAACGACATCTGGGTGAACGACCGCAAGCTGGTCGGCATCCTCATCGAGACCGCCATGCCGCAGACCGCCCGGCCCGATGCCGCGCGCTACCTCGTGGTCGGCATCGGCATCAACATCGGCCCGCGCGAGGGCGACGGCATGCGCACGCCGCCGGCCTGGCTGCGTCAGTGGCAGCCCGACGCGTCCGCGCCCGAGGTGCTGCTGTCGCTGGCCGAGCCGCTGGTGCGCAGCGTGCTCGCCTTCGAGGCCCACGGCTTCGCGCCCTTTGCCGAACGCTTTGCGGCGCGCGACGTGCTGCGCGGGCGCGAGGTGACGCTCAGCGACGGCACCGCGGGCCTGTGCGAAGGCGTGGCCTGGGGCGGCGAGCTGCAGGTGCGCACCGACGCCGGCCTGCAACTGATCTCCAGCGACGAAGTGAGCGTGCGCCCGCGCGGCATGTCTTTCTGAGCGAGGGCATGAAGCTGCGCCTGGTCCTCATCGCCCTGCTCGCCGCCAACGCGGGCTACTGGCTGTGGACGCGCGGCGACCTGGCCGGCTTCGGGCTTGCGCCCGCGGCGCTCGACGAGCGCGAGCCGCAGCGCATGGCGCGGCAAATCCACCCCGAGTGGGTGCAGATCCGCAAGGAAGCCAAGCCTTCGAGCACGCCTGCGCCCTGACCTGGATCAGGCAGCAGCCGCGCGCGCGAACATGCGCCGCGCCTTGGCCAAGGCGGCCTGCAGTTTCTCTTCGGAGGGCGGCTCGTGTGAACTCGAGCTCAGGCCGAACTTCTTGCCCGCGATCTCCTGCACCGCGACCAGGATGCCGCCCAGCACGGCCGGATCGGTCTCGGTGTCGAGCGCCTGGCGCAAGGGCTCGAGCGCCTTGGGCGCAGCGCTGCGGCGGTTGAACACGATCTGCATCAGCGCGCTCGCGGCCCATCGGCGGTTCGTGGCGACGGCATCGTGCGTGAGCAGCGGCACGACCTTGGCGATGTCGGTCGTGCCGCCGAGCCAGCCGATCACCCACAGCCCCTTGCAGCGCAGCTCGTCGTGCGGCGACGCGAGCGCGGCGCGCGCGAGGGCCGCGGTCTCTTTCAGGCGACGGCCCTTGCGGTACTTGAAGCCGCCGAGCAGCTGCAGCACCGTGGCCTGCATGGCTGGATCGGTCTCCCGCTCGAACTGCGCGAGCAGGTGGTCTTCGGCTTCGTCGCCGCGCTCGCCGAACTTGCGGCAGAGCCAGTCGTAGAGCTCGCTGTCCATGCCGGTGTCGTGCAGCAGCGTGTAGTGGAAGGCGAGCGCCTCGGCTGAATCCTGTTCCAGCAGATCGGCGCCGAAGTCGAACATGTCCGACACGTCGGTGTCGAGGCGGATTTCCAGGAAGCGTTGGCGCAGCGTGTCGAGCGGATTCATTCCGACGGAGCCTCCTCGAAGCGCACGGTGAAAAGCGCGCCCGGCGGATGCTTGCCGGGGTGCGCGTCTTCGAGCTTGACCCGTGCGCGGTGCTGGTTGGCGATCTCTCGCACGATCGGCAGGCCCAGCCCGGAGCCGTCGGCCTCGTTGCCGAGCACGCGGTAGAAGGGCTCGAACACCAGCTCGCGGTCGGCCTCGGCGATGCCGGGGCCGTTGTCTTCCACCTGCACCAGCTGCACGTGGCCGAAGGGGTCGGCCAGCACGCGCGCCGTGACCACGCCGGGGCGTTCGGGCGTCGAGGGCGTGTAGTTGAGCGCGTTGTCGACCAGGTTGCGCACCAGCTCCTTGAGCAGCGTCGGGTTGCCGTCGACCATCACGCCGGGCGCGCCGGCCTGGACGCCGTCGTAACCGAGGTCGATGCGCTTTTCGATGGCGCGCGGCACGGCCTCGCGCACCACCTCGATGGTCAGCCGCGCGAGGTCGCAGGGCTGGCAGTGCGTCATGGCGCTGGTGCCCTCGGCGCGTGCCAGCGACAGCAACTGGTTCACGGTGTGCGTGGCGCGCACGCTGGCGCGGCCGATCTGCTTGAGCGACTGCTTGAGCTCGTCGGCGTTGGCGCCTTCGCGCTGCGCCAGGTCGGCCTGCATGCGCAGGCCCGCCAGCGGCGTCTTGAGCTGGTGGGCGGCATCGGCCAGGAAGCGCTTCTGCGTGAAGATGGAGTCGTTGAGTTTGTCGAGCAGCTCGTTCACCGACGACACCAGCGGCACCACTTCGAGCGGCACCGAGGACTCGTCGAGCGGGCTCAGGTCGCCGGGACGGCGCTCGCGGATGCGCGCCTCGACCACCGACAGCGGCTTGATGCCGCGCACCAGCGCCAGCCAGATCAGCAGCACCGCCAGCGGCAGGATCGCGAACTGCGGCAGCAGCACGCCCTTGATGATCTCGGTGGCGAGCACCGCCTGCTTCTCGCGCGTCTCGGCCAGTTGCAGCAGCGAGGGCGGCACGTCCTCGCTGCCGCTGGGAATCCACAGCGAGGCCACGCGCACCGGCCGGCCGTGCACGGTGCTGTTGTGCAGCAGGACCACGTTGGTGCCGGGCGGGTCGTCCACGTTGGGCTGCGGCAGGTCGCGCTCGCCGTGCAGCAGCGTGCCGTGGCCGTCGAGCAGCTGGTAGTAGATGTGGCCGGCGTCGTCGGCGCGCAGGATCTCGCGCGCCGATTGCGACAGCACGAAGTGCGTCTGCCCCTGCTTCACCGTGACCAGCTCGGCCAGCACCTTCACGTTGTGCTCCAGCGCGCGGTCGAAGGGCGCGTTGGCGATGCCCTGCGCCACCAGCCAGGTCACGCCGATGCTCACCGGCACGAGCAGCAGCAGCGGCGTGAGCATCCAGTCGAGGATCTCGCCGAACAGGGAGCGCTGGGCGCGCTGGAAGAGCTTCAAGGGAGTTCCTGGCAAGGCGAAAGAACGCGGGCGAGCGTGAACTAGTACTGCGATTCGCAGGTGTGACGTTTCATTGACAAGGTGTGACTGGTTGTAGCCTTGACGTGCAGTTTCTGCAATTCAAAAACATCAGGGAGAAATCATGAAGCAAAAGACCGTGGGCGGCTGCCCCAAGCCGCTCTGGATGGCCGCGACCGTGTTGGCCGCCAGCGTGGGTGTCACCGCATGCGGCGGTGGAGGTGGCGGAGGCGGTGGTGGCATGCCGATGCTGCCGATCGCACCGGTTCCGGCGCCCGCCCCCGCGCCCTCCCCGGCCCCCGCGCCTGCGCCCGCACCGGCCGAGAACCGTGCCGCTGTGCCGGGCTCCGAGCCGTCGCCCTCGCTGAGCGCGCCGCAGCCCGGCTCCACCGCCGCGGTGGGCAACGACAGCGAAGGCATCTACGCGGGCGTGCGAGGCATTGCCTTCGTCGGCACCAACGGTTCGTTGGCAGGCAGCTTCCTCGGGGGCACGATGTGGGGTTCGCTGAAGGTCACGGGGCTCGACTGGTCGTTCAACCCGGACACCGAGTTGTATGTTCCGCCCAACGCATATCCGGTGACGGGCTCGGGCACCTTCACGCCGAAGAAGTCGGTGGATGGCACCTACGCCTACGACAACCGCAGGCCGTCCGATGTCGGCCCGCTGGCCTACACGATCGAGAACGCGCTGGCGGTGTCGCAGGCCAGCATGACCGGCACGTGGTCCAACACCGACAGCAGCCCGAGCCTGGGCGTGACGGTGCAGGTCGATGGCCAGGGCGTGTTCACTGGCAGCACGAGCGGCGTGCAGATCGGCCAGTGCACGCTCTCGGGTACTGTCGCCCTGGCGCAGCCCGGCTCGGCCAAGAACATGTACAGCCTCACGCTGAAGGCCGTGAATGCCGCCACGGCCAGCACCAACGACTGCAAGCTCACCCCCGCCGCCACCGGCAGCTATGCCGGGCCGGCCATCATCGGGCTGGTGCCGGCGGGCGTGTACGACAGCAACGGCTACTTCCGCAGCCTCATGTTCCTGATCCGTTCGAACACCGGCGCCACGCTGCTCGTCAATCTGCGCAAGCAGCCCTGACGGCATTTCGCGCGGGCGGGGCACGCTCAACCGGGAATCTTCTCGAGGCAGTAGCCCAGCCCGCGCACCGTCGCGATGCGCACCGGTCCCTTCTCGATCTTCTTGCGCAGGCGGTGGATGTAGACCTCGATGGCGTTGATGCTCACCTCTTCGCCCCACTCGCACAGCCGGTCCACCAGCTGGTCCTTGCTGACCAGCCGGCCGGCGCGCTGCAGCAGCACCTCGAGCAGGCCGAGTTCGCGCGCCGACAGCTCGATCATCTTGCCGTCGATGGTCGCCACGCGGCCGGCCTGGTCATAGACCAGCGGGCCGTGGCGGATCGCGTTGCTGGTGGCGCCCATGCCGCGCCGCGTGAGGGCGCGCACGCGCGCCTCGAGCTCCTGCAGGCTGAAGGGCTTGGCCATGTAGTCGTCGGCGCCGTGGTCCAGGCCCTTGACGCGCTCTTCCACGCTGTCGGCCGCCGTGAGCACCAGCACCGGCAGCTGCGAGCCGCGCGCGCGCAGGCGCTTGAGGATCTCGATGCCGTGCAGGCTGGGCAGCCCGAGGTCGAGGATCAGCAGGTCGAACTCGCTGTGGGTCATGAGCGCGGTGTCGGCCTGCGAGCCGTTGGCCACGTGATCGACCGCCGCGCCCGAGGTGCGCAGGCTGCGCAGCAGGGCATCGGCCAGCACCTGGTCGTCTTCGGCAATCAGTATTCGCATGAGCCACCTCCGGCGGATTCAGGCGCCATGCCGGCGCAGTTCACATTTGTCTCAACGCGAGTCTAGCCCGCTGTATAGGCTTCGAGTCCGATGGTTACCACGGTGGCGATCTCGTCGCCCACGCTGGCGCGGAACTCGCGCTCGGTCTGCGTCACGGCGCGGCGGAAGGCGTCCAGCCAGGCCAGCCCGTCGGCCGTGAAGAGCACGCGCCGCGCGCGCGCGTCGAGCGGGTCGGGCCCGCGCGTGACCAGCCCCCAGGCCTCGCACTGGTCGACCAGCGTGCCCATGGCCTGCTTGGTCATGCCGGCGCGCTCGGCCAGCTCGGTCAGGCGCGAGCCCTCGCGCGCCAGGTGCCGCGTGATGTGGATGTGCGCCGCGCTCACCTGCGCGCGCGCCGCGAGGTTCGACAGCGCCAGCGGCACGTCGATGTCGTGCGCCATGAGCGCCAGCACGCGCTCGTCGAAGCGGCGCATCGCGTGGCCCAGCAGGCGGCCCAGGTGGGTCTGGCGCCAGGCGTCGGGATCGGTGGGAAAGGCGGGGTCGGCCATGGCTTCAGATGGTAAGGCAAACTGACTTTAAAGTGGGTTTGCGAAACGCCATGAGCCCCTACACTACTGTTCAAGCATCCAGCCTGTGGTTAAAAGCAGATGGATGAATCCCGACACAAACCGTTGATATTCAAGGAGATTTCCACATGGACGCAGTCGTCAAGGGCGCAAGCATCTCGGTCGCCAACAGTGAAAAGGCCAAGGCCCTGCAGGCCGCGCTGGCCCAGATCGAAAAGCAGTTCGGCAAGGGCACGATCATGCGGCTGGGCGAAGGCGAGGCGCTGGAAGACATCCAGGTGGTCTCCACCGGCTCGCTGGGCCTGGACATCGCCCTGGGCGTCGGCGGCCTGCCCCGTGGCCGCGTCGTTGAAATCTACGGCCCGGAATCCTCGGGCAAGACCACGCTCACGCTGCAGGTGATCGCCTCCATGCAGAAGCAGGCCGGCACCTGCGCCTTCGTCGACGCCGAGCACGCGCTCGACGTGCAGTACGCCCAGAAGCTCGGCGTGAACCTGTCGGACCTGCTGATCAGCCAGCCCGACACCGGCGAACAAGCGCTCGAAATCGTCGACTCGCTGGTGCGCTCGGGCGCCGTCGACCTGATCGTGGTCGACTCGGTCGCCGCGCTCACGCCCAAGGCCGAAATCGAAGGCGAAATGGGCGACTCGCTGCCGGGTCTCCAGGCCCGCCTGATGAGCCAGGCGCTGCGCAAGCTCACGGCCACGATCAAGAAGACCAACTGCATGGTCATCTTCATCAACCAGATCCGCATGAAGATCGGCGTGATGTTCGGCTCGCCCGAAACCACCACCGGCGGCAATGCGCTGAAGTTCTACGCCTCGGTGCGCCTAGACATCCGCCGCATCGGCACCATCAAGAAGGGCGACGAGGCCATCGGCAACGAAACCAAGGTGAAGGTGGTGAAGAACAAGGTGTCGCCCCCGTTCAAGACGGCCGAGTTCGACATCCTGTTCGGCGAAGGCATCAGCCGCGAGGGCGAGATCATCGACATGGGCGTGAACGCCAAGATCATCGACAAGTCGGGCGCCTGGTACGCCTACAACGGCGAGAAGATCGGCCAGGGCCGCGACAACGCCCGCGAGTTCCTGCGCGAGAACCCCGACCTGTCGCGCGAGATCGAGAACAAGGTGCGCGAGTCGCTGGGCATTCCGCTGCTCGCGGCCGACGCCGGCAGCGAACCCGAGAAGGCCGAGAAGCCCGCCAAGGCCTCGAAGGCCGACAAGGCGGCGGAGTAAGTTCGAGATAGGCGGCCTTCGCGCAGTGCGTGGGCCGCGTGAGCGACCCAGCATCCCCGAATGGCCTTCAGCGCCCCCTCCCTCAAAGGCCGCGCACTGCGCCTCCTGAGCCAGCGCGAGCATTCGCGCGCGGAGCTGGAGCGCAAGCTGGCCAGGCACGAGGAAGAGCCCGGCACGCTGGCGAAAGCGCTCGACGAACTGGCCGCCAAGGACTTCATCAGCGAGCCGCGCGTCGTGGCCTCGGTGCTGCACCAGCGCGCGGCCCGCTCGGGTGCCTTGCGCGTGAAACAGGAACTGCAGGCCAAGGGCATCGCGCCCGAAGCCATCGCCGAAGCGGTGGCCGGCTTGCAGGAGACCGAAGTCGAGCGCGCCACGGCCCTGTGGCGCCGCCGCTTCGACGCGCCACCCGCCGATGCGAAGGAGCGCGCGAAACAGATGCGATTCCTGATGGCGCGCGGTTTCTCGGGCGCCGTCGTGTCCAAGGTGCTCAGGAGCGACTTCGATGACCCAAGCGACGACCCCAACGGCGAATGAAGGCGACGCGGCCCTGTCCCGCGTCATCACGCAGCGCGTGCAGTGCGAATGGCGCGACGCCTATGCGCTCGCGTCCGACCCGAAGCGATTGCCCGACTGGGCCAGTGGCCTCGCCAAGAGCGCGCTGGTGCCGCACGGCGACCACTGGATCGTGCGCACGCCCGAAAGCGGCGAGGCCCGCATGCGCTTTGCGGCGCCCAACGACCTGGGCGTGCTCGACCACTGGGTGGCGCCCGAAGGCGTGCCCGAGGTCTACCTGCCGTTTCGCGTGATCGGCGTGGCGCCCGGCGTGTGCGAGCTGCAGTTCACGCTGCTGCGCCAGCCGCACATGGACGATGCGGCCTTTGCACGCGACGCCGGATGGATCGCGTGCGACCTGCAGGCCCTGCGCCGCCTGCTCGAGGCGGGCTGAGCCCGGCCCGGCTTACTCGGTGGCCGTGACGTCGTCGGCCAGCGGGTTCTCGGCCTTGTACGCGGCGATGTCGCGCACGTTCTTCTGCACCGCCACTGCGCCGAACAGGCTCAGCAGGAAGGCCATGGCGTAGAAGCCCTTCTCGCTCGCCGCCAGTGAGGCGTTGAACAGGCCCACGGCCAAGAGGCCCACCGACAGCAGCAGCGAGACCCAGCACAGGCCGAAGTAGATGCCGGTGACCGAGATGCCCTCGAGCCGGTCGCGCACCGTCTTTTGCAGCGACACGGCCGAGAACAGGCCGTACATGAGGATGGTGAAGTAGTAGCCCTTCTCGTTGAGCTGCATCGCGGCATTCCACAGCCCGAGCAGGTACACGATGGCGCCGATGATCAGCGCGGCCCAGGATGCGGCGACGAATGCGCCGGTCGGTTTCTGAAACTTGACGGTTCCCATGACGATCCTCCTCGTTGTTGTGTGGCGCGATTATGGTGCGGGAAGGCGGTGGCATGATCGCCAGCGACCGGCCTCGCAGGAGGCGGCTTTCCAGAAAAACCGGAGGAACCCTTCATGTCGTCGCAACCCGCCCACCCGCAGTCCCTCGTTCGCACCGGCGCCAAGGCCGGCTTCGCCTTCGCCGGCTCGGCCATCAAGGGCGCGCTGATCGGCCTGTTTCTCGGCGGCGGCGTGTTCTTCTACTACCTGAGCCAGCTGCAGGGCCCGGGCATCCCGGCGGCGCGCGCCGGTGGCGCGGGCGCCATCCTGGCGCTGCTCATGTCGCCGCCGTTGCTGGTGGCCGTGCTGCTGTCTTTGTTCGTCGGCGTGTACTTCCTGCTCGGCGTGCAGCGGGGCCGCGCCCGCGCGATGCAGCACCTGGTCGCGGCGCGCGGCGAGGCCGTGTCGCAGCGCCTGGGTGACGCCATCGCGGGCCGCATCGAAGCCATGCCGCGCACGCACGGCGGCCTGCAGCGCGTGGCCGACTGGCTCTCGCCCGACGCCCTGTGCCAGCAGCTCGCGCCGGTGCTCGGCGAAGGCCGGGCCGTGCGCGCGGTGGTCGGCTTCGTGCTGGGCCGCCTGCCCCTGAGCGACATGCTGGCCGAGTGGCAGCAGGAGCGTGCCGCGCACGGTGCGACGACGCCGGCGACGGGCGAAGACCCCGCGTTGCGCGCCCTGCTCACGCGCCGCATCCACGAGGTGCTGCAGGAGATGGCGACGCCCTCGCGCAAGCTCTTCTACATCGCGCTGGTGGCGCAGGCCGTCCTGCTGGGCGTGGGGCTGTGGCTCGTGCGCTGAGCCCGACCGTCTTCGTTGGTCTTGAGGCGTGCAGCTGCTGCGGCGCTGACGCCTCGGCGACAATCAGCGCCCGCGCGGGCCTTGCGGTGAGCGCGGCCTCCATGCCTGCCTGCCTCCCCTGCCCCCCGCTTTCATGATCGTCCGGAAACGCCCGTCCGGGCTCAAGCTGTTTCTGTCCTGGCGGGGCTCCGTCCTGCCGCGCATCGCTGCGGCGCTGACGCTCAACGTGATCGTGGCCATCGTCGTCACGGTGCTGCACGGGCGCTTCGGCTCCATCAAGATCCCGCTCGGCACCGTGCCCTTCGCGCTGCTCGGCCTGCCGCTGGCGATCTTCCTGGGCTTTCGCAACACCGCGGCCTACGACCGCTTCTGGGAGGCGCGCAAGCTCTGGGGCGAGGTGATCCTGCGTTCGCGCAACCTGGCGCGTCAGTGCCAGAGCCTCATCGACGGCGATGCGCCGGTGAACGCCGGCGCCGACACCGTCCGCCGCCTGGACGACCTGCGCGTGCGCATGACCTTGCGCGCCGCGGCCTTCGCCCATGTGCTGCGCCACCAGCTGCGCGGCACCGACGCCGCCGCCGACACCCGGCCCTTCCTGTGCGAAGCGGAATGGCAGGGCCTGACGCAGGTCGCCAACCGGCCGCATGCGCTGCTGATGCACATGGGCGCCGACCTGCGCGAAGCGCTGCGTGCGCGGCGCATCGATCCGGCGCTGGCGGCGGGCGTCGACGGCACGCTGTCGGCGCTGAGCGCCGCGGCCGCGTCGTGCGAGCGCATCCTCAGCACGCCCATTCCCTTCTCGTACACGCTGCTGCTGCACCGCACGGCGTACCTGTACTGCTACCTGCTGCCCTTCGGGCTGGTGGACTCGGTCGGGTTCATGACGCCGGTGGTGGTGCTGATCGTGGCCTACACCTTCTTCGGCCTGGACGCGCTCGGCGACGAGATCGAGGAGCCCTTCGGCACCGAGTCGAACGACCTGCCGCTCGAGGCCCTGTGCCGCACGCTCGAGATCGACCTGTGCCAGTCGGTGGGCGCCCCGGCGCCGGCGCCGCTGGTGCCGGTCGACTACTTCCTGCGCTGACACCCGCCGCGCGCGCGGTGCCGGCTTTTCTTTTCCCTGCCTGACGAAAGAAAGACGTTTTGTCCCCCATGCCGCACGAAGACCGCATCCGCCTGCCCGCCCTGCGCAGCAGGATCACCACCGCCGAGGCCGCCGCCGAATGGATCCGCGACGGCATGGTGGTCGGCATGAGCGGGTTCACGCGGGCCGGCGACGCCAAGGCCGTGCCGCTGGCGCTCGCGGCCCGCGCGCGCCGCGCGCCGATGAAGATCACGCTGATGACCGGCGCCTCGCTCGGCGGCGACGTGGACCGCCAGCTGACCGAGGCCGGCGCCATCAGCCGGCGCATGCCGTTCCAGGTCGATACCGTGCTGCGCCAGGCGATCAACCGCGGCGAGGTGATGTTCATCGACCACCACCTGTCGGAAACGGTCGAGATGCTGCGCACGCGGCAGATTCCGCCGATCGACATCGCGATCATCGAAGCCGTGGCCATCACCGAGACCGGCGCGCTGGTGCCGAGCACCTCGATCGGCAATAGCGCGAGCTTCGCGATCCTGGCCGACAAGGTGATCGTCGAGATCAACACCTCGCAGTCGACCGCGCTCGAAGGGTTGCACGACATCTTCATTCCCAAGCACCGCCCGCAGCGCGAGCCGATGCCGCTGGTGGCGCCGCACGACCGCATCGGCACCAGCGCCATCCAGATCCCGCCCGAGAAGATCCTGGGCATCGTCATCACCGACAAGGCCGACAGCACCTCCACCGTGCTGCCGGCCGACGCCGAGACCGCGGCCATCGCGGCGCACCTGGTGGCCTTCTTCGAGCGCGAGGTGGCGCAGGGCCGGCTCACCGAGCGGCTGCTGCCGCTGCAGGCGGGCATCGGCACGGTGGCCAACGCGGTGATGTCGGGGCTGGGTGCGGGGCCGTTCGAGCACCTCACGATGTACTCGGAGGTGCTGCAGGACTCGACCTTCGACCTGTTCGACGCCGGCAAGCTCGACTTCGCCTCGGGCTCGTCGATCACGCTGTCGCCCGCGAAGGCACGCCAGGTGTTCGGCGACCTGGCGCGCTACAAGGACCGGCTGGTGCTGCGGCCGCAGGAGGTGAGCAACCACCCGGAGATCATCCGGCGGCTGGGCATCATCGCGCTGAACACGGCGCTGGAGGCCGACATCTACGGCAACGTCAACTCGACCCACGTGCTGGGCACGCACATGATGAACGGCATCGGCGGCTCGGGCGACTTCGCGCGCAACGCCTACCTGTCGATCTTCGCGACCAAGTCGGTCGCCAAGCAGGGCGCGGTGTCGAGCATCGTGCCGATGGTGTCGCACGTGGACCATGCGCCGCAGGACGTCGACATCCTGGTCACCGAGGTGGGCCTGGCCGACCTGCGCGGGCTGGCGCCACGTGAACGGGCGGCGGCGATCATCGCCAACTGCGCGGCCGAGCCGTACCGCGCGATGCTGCAGGATTACTACACGCGTGCTGTGGCGACCTGCGGCGGCCACACGCCGCACCGGCTCGAAGAGGCGTTTTCGTGGCACGTGCGCTATCGCGACACGGGCACGATGCGGGCCGACTGAAAGCAAAAAGGCCGGTCCTTGCGGGCCGGCCTTTCTCTTGTCAGTGTTTGACGTGGCTCAGAGCGCCAGCATCAGTTTGAGGTTCTGCACCGCGGCGCCGCTGGCGCCCTTGCCCAGGTTGTCCAGGCGCGCGATCACCACGGCGTGGCGGTGGTCCTCGTTCGGGAACACGCGGATCTCGAGCTGGTTGGTGTCGTTGAGTGCCAGCGCGTCGAGCTTGCCGTCGTCGGTCGGCGGCAGCACCTTCACGAACTGCTCGGGCGTGTTGCTCCGGGCGTAGTGGGCGGCCAGGGCGTCCTGCAGGTCGCCGGCCTTGGGCTTGCCGGGCAGCAGGTCCAGGTGCAGCGGCAATTGCACCAGCATGCCCTGCTTGAAGTTGCCCACCGACGGAATGAAGACCGGGCGGCGCGTGAGGCCGGTGTAGGTCATGATTTCGGGGATGTGCTTGTGCTTCAGGCCCAGCGCGTAGGTCTCGAACAGCGGCGCCTTGCCGCCCTCGTAGTCCTCGATCATGGTCCGGCCGCCGCCGGAGTAGCCGCTCACCGAAGGCAGCGACACCGGGAAGTCGGCCGGCAGCAGGCCCGCGTCGACCAGCGGGCGCACCATGGCGATGGCGCCGGTGGCGTAGCAGCCGGGGTTGCCGACGCGGTCGGCCTGGGCCACGGCCTGCCAGTGGCCTTCGACGAGTTCGGGGAAGCCGAAGACCCAGCCCGGCGCGATGCGGTGGGCGGTCGAGGCGTCGATGATCTTGGGCTTCTTGCCCGGGAGCTGGTCGATCAGCGCGACCGACTCGCGTGCCGCGTCGTCGTGCAGGCACAGCACCACGAGGTCGACGCCGGCCATCAGCTCGCGCTTGGCGTCCACGTCCTTGCGCAGCTCGGGCGCGATGCTCACGAGCTCGATCTGCGGCATCGTCTGCAGCCGCTCGCGAATTTGCAGGCCGGTGGTGCCGGCTTCGCCGTCGATGAAAACCTTGGCCATATCGGAGTATGCGTAGGGTGGCTAGAAGAAAGTACGTATTGACCGCAACCGCGCATCAAGTATTGGTGCGGCGCACCATGATACAGTCCGCGGTTGTTCGCCGCCCCCAGCCGTCAGGCTGCCGTCGCCCGCGAACAACAGAGCAGAAACAACAGTCTCACTCCCGATCTCCCGTTCTCAACCTCCTCCTTCCGAGAGACATCCCTCATGAAGATTCACGAGTACCAAGGCAAGGAAATCCTTGCCAAGTTCGGCGTGCCGGTGCCGCGCGGCATCCCGGCCTATACGGTTCAGGAGGCGGTCGAGGCCGCCCAGAAGCTTGGAGGCCCGGTCTGGGTCGTCAAGGCCCAGATCCACGCGGGTGGCCGCGGCAAGGGCGGCGGCGTCAAGGTCGCCAAGTCGATCGAAGACGTCAAGAAGCTGGCTGGCGAGATCCTCGGCATGCAGCTCAAGACCCACCAGACCGGCCCTGAAGGCCAGAAGGTGCGTCGCCTCTACATCGAAGACGGCGCCGACATCAACAAGGAATACTACATTTCGGCCGTGACCGACCGCGCCACCCAGAAGGTGGCGTTCATCGCTTCGAGCGAAGGCGGCATGGACATCGAGGAAGTGGCCCATTCCACCCCCGAGAAGATCATCACGGTCTACGCCGACCCCAAGGACGGCCTGACCGACGCGCAAGCCAAGGAAATCGCCGACGGCATCGGCATGCCGGCCGATTCGACCGCCCAGACGGTCGACATCCTGAAGAAGCTCTACACCTGCTACATGGAGACGGACGCCTCGCTGGTCGAGATCAACCCGCTCAACCGTGACAGCAAGGGCAACGTTGTCGCCCTGGACGCCAAGTTCAACTTCGACAGCAACGCGCTGTTCCGCCACCCCGAAATCGTGGCCCTGCGCGACCTGGACGAAGAAGACGCGGCCGAAGTCGAAGCCTCGAAGTTCGACCTCGCCTACATCTCGCTGGACGGCAACATCGGCTGCCTGGTGAACGGCGCCGGCCTGGCCATGGCCACCATGGACACCATCAAGCTGTTCGGCGGCGAGCCGGCCAACTTCCTGGACGTGGGCGGCGGTGCCACCCCCGAGAAGGTCACGGAAGCCTTCAAGATCATGCTGAAGAACAAGAACGTGGAAGCCATCCTCGTGAACATCTTCGGCGGCATCATGAAGTGCGACACCATCGCCACCGGCGTGATCGCAGCCTGCAAGGCCGTGAACCTGCAAGTGCCGCTGGTCGTGCGCATGAAGGGCACCAACGAAGTCGAAGGCAAGAAGCTGCTGGCCGAGTCGGGCCTGCCGATCATCAGCGCCGACACCATGGCGGACGCGGCCCAGAAGGTCGTGGCAGCAGTCAAGAAGGCCTAAGGAACAAGTCATGTCGATCTACATCAACAAAGACACCAAAGTCATCACGCAAGGCATCACCGGCAAGACCGGCCAGTTCCACACCGAGAAGTGCCAGGAATACGCGAACGGCAAGAACGCCTTCGTGGCCGGCGTGAACCCGAAGAAGGCCGGCGAGTCGATCTTCAACATCCCGATCTTCGGTTCGGTGAAGGAAGCCGCCACGCAGACCGGCGCCACCGTGTCGGTGATCTACGTGCCGCCGGCAGGCGCCGCGGCCGCCATCTGGGAAGCTGTCGAAGCCGACCTGGACATGGCGATCTGCATCACCGAAGGCATTCCGGTTCGCGACATGCTCGAAGTGCGCAACAAGATGAAGGCCAAGGAAGCGGCCGGCGGCAAGAAGACCCTGCTGCTGGGCCCGAACTGCCCCGGCCTGATCACGCCCGACGAAATCAAGATCGGCATCATGCCCGGCCACATCCACCGCAAGGGCCGCATCGGCGTGGTCTCGCGCTCGGGCACACTGACGTACGAAGCCGTGGCTCAACTGACGGAAATCGGCCTGGGCCAATCGTCGGCAGTCGGCATCGGCGGCGACCCGATCAACGGCCTGAAGCACATCGACGTGATGAAGGCCTTCAATGACGATCCGGACACCGACGCCGTCATCATGATCGGCGAAATCGGCGGCCCCGACGAGGCTGACGCAGCCCGCTGGTGCAAGGACAACATGAAGAAGCCGGTCGTCGGTTTCATCGCGGGTGTCACCGCTCCTCCCGGCAAGCGCATGGGCCACGCCGGCGCGCTGATCTCGGGCGGTGCCGACACGGCCGAAGCCAAGCTCGCCATCATGGAAGAGTGCGGCTTCACCGTGACGCGCAACTTCTCGGAGCTGGCCAAGCTGCTCAAGGGCAAGCTGTAAAAAGCACACGCACCGCTGGCGGCATTCCCGCCGCTCGCATTACCACGCAGAAATGAAAAAGCGCCCGCATTGAGTTGCGGGCGCTTTTTTAACTACAACACAGTGGAATCAGAGACATGGAACTTCTTCAAAGCACGGACTTCTGGATCGGTCTGATCAAGATCGTCTGGATCAACATCATCCTCTCGGGCGACAACGCCGTCGTGATCGCCATGGCGGCGCGATCGCTACCGCCCGCGCAACAGAAAAAAGCCGTGCTGTTCGGCTCGGGTGCGGCCGTCGTGCTGCGCATCGTGCTGACGGTGGTGGCGGCCAAGCTGTTGGCGCTGCCCTACCTGCAGATCATCGGCGGCGCCCTGCTGCTGTGGATCGGCCTGCAGCTGCTCAGCGAGGAAGACGAAGGCGACGGCGAGTCCAAGGAATACGGCAGCATGTTCGCGGCCGTGCGGACCATCCTGCTGGCCGACCTGGTGATGAGCCTGGACAACGTGATCGCCGTGGCGGCCGCCGCGCAAGGCAGCATGGTGCTGCTGGTGTTGGGTCTGGCCATCAGCATCCCCTTGGTGATTTTCGGCAGCACGCTCATGATCAAGCTCATGGAACGCTTCCCGATCATCGTCATGCTGGGCGCCGCGCTGATCGGCTGGGTCGGCGGCGAGACCATCGTGAGCGACGTGTCGCTGCACGAGGCGCTGGCGGCCAACCCCTGGATGCACTACGTGGGCGCGATCGCCGGCGCGGTGCTCGTCGTGGCCCTGGGCCGCTTCCTGCAACGGCGCGCACGCGCCGCTGCGCACTGACCCCTTAAAAAGCGAGCGCTGACAAACGATGGCAGGTGTTGGCGTTTCCCTTTTCTCCAGTCGACCGGCGCTGAGCTGGGAGTTTGCGGCGCTGACCGATGTCGGGCGCCTGCGCGCCCACAACGAAGACGCGGTGCATGTCGACCCGGCCCTCGGCCTGGCGCTGCTGGCCGACGGCATGGGCGGCTACAAGGGCGGCGAGGTGGCCAGTGCCATGGCCATTTCGCTGATGCACGCGAGCTTCGGCCGCTGGTTCGCCCAGGCCGGCATGCAGGCGCCCGCCCGCGTGGTCCGGCGTGCGCTGCAGGCGGCCACCGACGAGGCCAACGGCGCCATCCTCCAGGCGGGCATCACCCACGAAGAACTGCGAGGCATGGGCACGACCCTGGTGCTGGCGGCATTCCGCCCGCAGCGCGTGGTGGTCGGCCACATCGGCGATTCGCGCTGCTACCGCCTGCGCAACAACAAGCTGGAGCAGCTCACGCGCGACCATTCGCTGCGCCAGCAGCAGCTCGACGCGGGCGCCATCACGCCCGAAGAAGCCCTGAACTCCCCCACCCGCAACCTCGTGACGCGGGCCGTGGGCGTGGAAGCCCAGGTGTTGCTGGAGATGCACGAGCACAGCGCCAGGCCGGGCGACCTGTACATGCTGTGCTCCGACGGGCTCAGCGAGATGGTGCCGGATGCGCAGCTTTTCACGCTTTTGAGCCGTGATCTGGGGCTGAAGGAGATGGCTTCACTTTTGGTTGCAATTTCAAACGACAATGGCGGACGGGATAACATTTCAGTTGTTCTGGCCAAGGCGGGCGTCAGCGAAGCGACCCGCGGGGCCATGTAGCAGCCAACCCAGGCGGCGGACCGTTTGCGCCGCCTGACGGTGCTGGATCTTTGCAAACGGGGAGTAATCGGCCATGCCGAAGATGATCATTTCGGTCGATGGCGTCGTCATCGGCCAAGTGGCGCTCGCCAAGAACCGCACGACGTTGGGCCGGCGCGCCTACAACGACATCGTGATCGACAATCTCGCCGTCAGCGGCGAGCATGCCGTGCTGCACATGAGCGGTGGCGAAGTCGAAATTGAAGATCTCAACAGCACCAACGGCACCTACGTCAATGCGCTGGCCGTCCAGAAGCAGGCGCTCCAGGACAACGACGTCATCGAGGTCGGCGGCTGCCGCATCCATTTCCGCTCGCACAGCAACCTCATGGCCGGCCCCGGCTCCGTGCGGGCCTCGCTCTCCGAGTATTCGGCGCCGATGCCGCTCTCGTCGGCACCCACCGAATCGGGCGCGCTGGTCGAGCTGGGCGTGCCCGTGCTGCGCGTGCTCTCGGGCACCAACGAAGGCCAGGACGTCCCGCTGCAGAAGGTGGTCACTACCATCGGCAAGCCCGGCGTCGCCGTGGCCGTCGTCACCCGCCGCCGCCAGGGCTACGTGGCGGCCACCGTCGTCGGCAGCGTCACGCTCAACGGCGCCCCGCTGGGCGCCGAGGCCGTCGCGCTGCAGGAAGGCGACGTGCTCGAACTCGGCGGCGCCTCGCGCATGCAGTTCGTCCGGATCTGAGTCGGCGCGGGCGCCCTTCTCCGCTCCCCGTTTTTTTGCCGACAGGCATCCGTTGTCCAAGGCTGACCAGCCATGAGCGCATTGCGGCGGCACTGGCCGCGCATCGCCATCACGCTGCTGCCGGTGCTGCTGGCGCTGCTCCATGCCACCGGCGTTTGGCGGCTGGGCGTGATCGAGCACCTGGACCACCTGATCTACGACGCCCGCCTGCGCGCCACCATGCCGGGCACGCCCGACACGCGGGTCGTGATCGTCGATGTCGACGACGCCAGCCTGGCGCGCGAGGGCCAGTGGCCCTGGCCGCGCGACAAGATCGCCAGCCTCACGACGGAACTGCTGGCCCGTCAGCACGTGGCCGTGCTCGGCTTCGACGTGATGTTTCTCGAGCCCGATCGCAGCTCGGGCCTCGGGCGCCTGAAGGAGATCGCAGCCGGGCCATTGAGCGGCGTGCCGGGCCTCGCTGCCGAAATCGACCAGCTCGCGCCCACCCTCGACCACGACGCCACACTGGCTCAGGCCCTGCGTGGCCAGCCCGTGGCGCTCGGCTACTACTTCACCCGCACCGAACAGCCCAGCGCCAAGGGGCTGCTGCCGGCGACGCCCGTGCTGCCACCCGACGCCTTTCCGCCCCATGCTTCCTTCGTCACGCTCTGGAACGGCTTTGGCGCCAGCCTGCCGGTGCTGGGGCGCGCGGCGCCGGTCGCGGGGTTCCTGAACACCTTGGTCGGTGACGGCAGCGACGACGGCGTGATCCGCAGCGTGCCGCTCATCGCCCGCTACGAAGGCGAGCATGCGTCGCCCGGGCACTACGAGTCGCTGGCGCTGGCGGTGTACCGGCTGGCGAACGGTTCGCCGCCCGTGCGGCCGGCGCTCGTGGCCGGCGACGGCAACTTTCCGCGCCTGCAGGCGCTGGTGCTGGGGTCGTTGCGCATCCCGGTCGACCAGAGTGCCAGCCTGCAGGTGCCGTTTCGCGGCCCCGGCGGGCCGCGCGCAGGGTCGTTCCGCTACGTGGCCGCTGCCGACGTCCTCGAGGGCCGACTGGCGCCGGGTGAGTTGAAGGACAAGATCGTGCTGCTCGGCGCCACCGCGCCCGGCCTGCAGGACCTGCGCGCCACCCCGGTCGGCGCGGCGTTCCCGGGCGTCGAAGTGCACGCCAACATCGTCTCGGGCTTGCTCGACCGGCGCCTGCTGGCCGTGCCCGACTACGCGCCGGGTTATGAAGTGCTGACCGTGCTGGCGGCGGGGCTGCTGCTCGCGTTCGGACTGTCGCTGCTGTCGGCATCGCGCGCCGTGCTGCTCGGCGCGGGCGTGGTCGCCGCGCTGGTCGGCCTCAACACCTGGCTCTACGTCGGCCACAGCCTCGTGCTCCCGCTGGCGTCGGCGCTCGTCATGGTGGCGCTGGCCTTCGCGCTCAACATGAGCTGGGGCTACTTCGTCGAATCGCGTGCGCGGCGCGGGCTGGTGCGGCTTTTCGGCACCTACGTGCCACCGCAACTGGTCGACGAAATGCTCGTGCGCCCCGGCCGCTACAGCATGCGCGCCGAGAGCAAGGAAATGACCGTGATGTTCTGCGACATGCGCGACTTCACCCGGCTGTCCGAGCAGATGGCGCCGGCCGAGTTGCAGGCCTTCCTGAACACCGTCTTCAGCCGGCTGACCGAGGTGATCAGCGCGCACCGCGGCACCGTCGACAAATACATGGGCGACTGCGTCATGGCCTTCTGGGGCGCGCCCATCGACACGCCCGGCCACGCCGCGCTCGCCGTGCAGGCGGCGATCGACATGGCCGCCGCCGTGCACGACATCAACCGCCAGCACCGCGCCAACGGCCGCCCCGAGATCAGCGCCGGCATCGGCCTCAACAGCGGCCTCATGAGCGTCGGCGACATGGGCTCGACCGCGCGCCGCAGCTATACCGTGGTCGGCGACGCGGTCAATCTCGCGTCCCGGCTGGAGGGCCTGAGCGGACACTACGGGGTCGAGATCGTGGCCAGCGGCGCCACCCGCGAGGCGGCGCCCGGGTTCGTCTGGCAGGAACTCGACAGCGTGCGCGTCAAGGGCAAGGCCCAGGCCGTCGCCATCTACACCCCGCTCGCGCCGGAAGCTGCGGCCGAGGCGCAGGACACACGGCAGCAACTCGACCGTTGGAGCCAGGTGCTCGCCGCCTACCGCCGCCAGGATTGGGCGCTGGGCCGGAACTTGCTGGCTCCCCTGCTCGCCGCGGATGCGAAAAAAGTCCTTTACCAGCTCTACGCCCAGCGTTTAGCCTCGATGGCGCTTCGCCCGCAGGACCCGGACTGGGACGGCGCCACCCGGTTCGACACCAAATGACGACAGACGCATACAAGGGGTCTTCCACAATGCAGGTTCGCGTGCTGGGTTGCTCGGGCGCCATCGCCAAGGACTGCCGCACCACCTCGTTCTTGGTCGATGCGGACCTGCTCGTGGACGCCGGCACGGGCGTCGGCGACCTCACCCTCGACGAGATGGCTGCCATCGACGACGTGGTGCTCACCCACTCGCATCTCGACCACATCGCCGCCCTGCCCCTGATGCTCGACGCCGTCGGCAGCCGCCGCGCCCAGCCCCTGCGCGTGCATGCCCTGGCGGCCACCATCGACGCACTGCGGGCGCATGTGTTCAACAACGTCATCTGGCCGAATTTCGAACGCATTCCCAGCCCCGAATCACCGTTCGTGAGCTTTCATGAGATCACGGTCGGGCAACGCCTCGAACTGGGCAGTGATGCCCCCAAGCTGATCGAAGTGCTGCCGGCCGTCCACACCGTGCCGGCCTGCGGCTTCGCCATCCGAAGGGCCGAAGGCGGCGCCCACTGGGTCTTCAGCGGCGACACCGAACGCAATCCCCCGTTCTGGGAGCGCGTCAACGCGATCGACGTGGCGATGCTGGTCATCGAGACCGCCTTCAGCTCCCGCGAGGAGGCTTTGGCCGAACGCAGCCTGCACCTGTCGCCGGTGGCGCTGGCGCATGAGCTGGCGCACATCGATCCGGGCAAGCAGTACCCGATCTACATCACCCACACCAAGCCCGCAGAGACCGAAGAAATCATGAGCCAGATCGAGATGCTGGCGGGGCGGGAGGTGGCTGGGTTGGCGCAGCGGGACATCCGTTGGCTCAAGGCGGATGGAGTGCTGACCTTCTGACAGGGCCCGGTCGGGCATGACAAATTTGTCGACACAATTGGCATCTGAGTGCGAGTTGTGTCACATCATGTAACCAACTTGTGACCAAAGGCGGCCTGATCGAGGGCTGCAGGGTGAGGGAACCGGGTGGCACGGATGCTGCGGAAGGTTCCTCGCTCCGGGCTGGTTCCCGGGCTCTACAAACCAACTTGGAGTTAATCGAATGAACCGTCGCACTCTCGCTCGCCGCGCACAAGCCGGCTTCACCCTCATCGAATTGATGATCGTTGTGGCGATCATCGGCATCTTGGCTGCCGTCGCTCTGCCGGCGTACAAGGACTACACCATCAAGGCCCGCATGTCTGAAGTGGTTCTGGCCGCGTCGCAGTGCCGTACGACCATCAGCGAAACGCTCCAAAGCATGGATTTGGCCAAGGTGTTTACCGCAGCCGACGTCAACGCCTATGGATGCGATGCTTCGGGCCCCACCAAGATGGTTAATTCGATCGTGGCCGATCCTCTGACGGGCGAAATCACTGTTGTTCCGCACCTCACCAATCTGGGCCAAGCAACGGCTTTTGTGGCCAACGCTGACTACCTCAAGCTGACGCCCTACCGCAACACTGGCACGGCTGCTGCCCCCGTTTCGACTGCGTATGCCTTGAGCGCTGCCAACGGCGGCCAAGGCACTCAAGTGTATGAGTGGAAGTGCACTTCGTACGGCGCTGCTGCCAAGTACGCTCCTGGTTCGTGCCGCTAAGCTCTGAGTCCTCTTGAAAAGCCGCCCTCGGGCGGCTTTTTTGCGTCTGCGCGGCGCGGTCTTTGAGCGCGGCGCTTTACGCGGTTTGAGAACTGCGCCGGGGCGTCTATGGATGGCGGGGTAAGGCCGTCCTTGCTGGTTTTGCAGGCAGGCCAAGACCAGCGAGACAACCGGCATCTTGATCTGCGTTGTTCAAGTTTGCTGGATGCCGCCAAGCGGTTGCTGTTGCGCGATGTGCGGCATTTGCTGATCGAATGCATCGCATAGCATTGAAAGTCACATAAAGACACATTATTAAACAAGTGCAAAAACCTCTCCGGCCGGCCAATCAAGCTATTGAGCACGAGTCGCGTGGGCTTTTGTGCGCGGCACGCCTTGGCCTTCAGCCCTCGCGTCGCCAATGCGGTCTGACAGCCATCGAACTGTTGGTCACGCTCTCCATCTTGGCGATCCTGGTCGGCATTGCCGCCCCCTCGATGTCGCGCTTCGTCAACCAGTGGCGTGCTTCCAATACCGTCAACGCCCTGACCGGCTCGCTGCGCATTGCGCGTACCGAGGCGATTGCGCGCGGACGCCCGGTCGTCGTGTGCCGGGTAGCGTCCAGCACGGCCACCGCCTGCGAGACCGCCGCGGGCGCCAAGGGCTACGCCAGCGGCTGGATCGTGTTCGTCAACAACGATCGCGACGCCAACAACGATTTTTCTTCGACGAACGGCGATGAACTGTTGCTTCGTCAGGTGGAGCCCTCCGGCATCGCGTCCATCAAGCTCAAGACCGCAGGGCGCTTTGTCTTCATGCCCAACGGTCTGCTGAACGGCGCTGCCAACGGCATCGACATCGACGCCACCGGTTTCAGCAGCGTCAGCGCCACGCCGTGGGCGCGCAAGGCCCTCTGCATCACCAAGCCTGGTCGTGTCCGCTACGTAGCGAACGCGACCGACTGCGATAGCAACGAGGGATGAGGTCGCCCGACAGCTCGGCCGTACATGGACAGCCCCGCCCTCTCTTCACGGACATGAAAACCCACAACAGACAACGAGGCGCCACCCTCATCGAGGTGCTGGTGGCCATCGTCATCCTGGCCGTTGCCCTGTTCGGCATGGCGGGGCTCACGTCCTCGGCCATCAAGTACAACCAGTTCTCCCGCATGCGGGCCACCGGCTTGAGCCTGGTGACCGACTACACGGAGCGCGCCCGAGCCAATCTCTCTGGATTTGCGAACTACGCCAACATCACGGCGTACACCGCCAGCACGCGTTCGGCCGCTACGACCGACCCCACGGAGGCACCGGCCAGTTGCCAGGTCGATACCTCCAATCCCACGAATCCCATCAATACCTGCGGCGCGGCCATTGCGAACTACGACAAGTCCCAGTGGCTCACCAACGTCGCCAATCGGTTGCCGGGCGGCACCGCCTACGTCACCGCAGACCTGACGGACGCACCGGCGGGCGTGAACGGCCTGCCAGCCACCCGCGTGCTGAACATCTGGTTGATCTGGACCTCGATCCAGGAGGGCGATGGCTTTCGTCAGTCGCAGCCGTGTCCCAAGGGCGCCAACATTTCCGAGACGACCGAGGCTTCGCTGACCTGCATGTATTTCCGGGTCACGCTATGAGAAACACCGCAAGCTTCTCGCCCCGTGCGCACCGGCAGCACATCGCCGGCTTCACCCTGCTCGAATTGCTGATCGCGCTGACGCTCGGGCTGGTGATCCTGGCGTCCAGCCTCTCGATCTATGTCGCATCCAGTCGGGGCAGCCAGATGTCCCAGGTCGAAACGCAGATGAATGAGGACGGCATCCTCGCTCTCAACCTGATCCAGCAGCAACTCAAGCAAGCTGGTTACTCGCGGCAGATCATTCCAGGCAGCGGTGCCACTGTAATGGGCAACTATGCGGGCCCGGCTGTGCGTGGGTGCGACGGTGGCTTTACCGATGCCACCGCTGCGGGCGCCTTTGGCAGCCTGGCGTGCAAACCGGGCGGCGGCAGCGACGCCATCGCCATCCGGTACGAGGCCACCACGGACAACACGACGCCCTCGACCGACAGCACGCCGTTGGCGACAAATTGCGTGGGCACCGGCATCTTCGCGGCGACCCCCTCGCAGGTGGCCCCACCTCCGACGCCTGCGTCTGCAGCGCCAAACTACACCCTGGCAGACAACCGCTACTCGGTGACTGACGCGAGTACGCAGCCCATGCTGTCCTGCCGCGGATCGGAGAAAAGCGGCGCCACGGCCAACACCATCGGCGCCGCGCAACCGCTGCTGGCCAATGTCGAAGACATGCAGATCCTCTACGGTGTGGCCAATCGCCCCAGCGCCGAATTGGCCTCCACCTACGATCCCATGCGGCACCAGATCGTCAAGTACCTGAATGCCTCCGAGGTCGACGCATTGGCCAGCAGCGGTGTCCTTCCCGATCTCACTGAAGACCGCTGGAGCCGAGTGTTGAGCGTGCGTGTGTGCTTGCTCATGCGCAGCGATCGGACCGTGAAGGACGTGCCCGCCGGTGGGACGTCTTACAAGAACTGCAGCAACGTTGACGTCACGAACAACGACGGCTATCTGCGCAGAGCCTACATCACCACGGTGCTGCTGAGAAACCGCCTGATCATTCAATGAGCATCATGCCCTCCAACCATCGTGGCCCGTGCAGCTTCTCGGGACACCCCCCTTTCCGGCAAGAACGCGGCGCAGTGCTGGTCATCACCCTGATCCTGATCGTGATCCTGTCGCTGCTGGGCACTTTCGCGATCCGCAATGCGACCCAGAGCGAGCGCAGCATCAACGGCATCCGCTCGGCTGAAGTGGCTCGCGAGGCTGCAGAAACCGCGTTGCGCTTCTGCGAGCAGGTGGCCATCTTCGATGGCGACGGCAAGGATTACACGGAGTACGGCACGGCCACCCAAGGCCTGCGCGGCAGGATCATCACCACCACCATCGGGTCGGAGTTCGATCCCGACGCGGAGTGGCGCAAGAGTGCCAGTTGGACTGGCAACAAGGTGATCAAACTTCCGGCGGACTACTACAACAAGAAACCGTCCGGCTCAGACATCGACTCTGCGCAGTTGGACATCGAACCACGCTGCCTCATCCAGAAGATCGAAAGCACATCCACGCCCAAGCTCACGGGTTACCTGATCACCGCGCGGGGCTTCGCCAACAACGCCAAGTTCGACGACGCGACCGGGAAATCCGTCCGGGGCGCCGAATCGTGGATGCAGTCCGTGCTGTCGCGTAGCAGTTGATTCCCATGCTCCCGCCTATTCCCGCCATGACACACCCATCTTTCGATTCCCGCAGGCACCGTCGCGGCTTCACGTTGATCGAAGTCATGATCGTCGTCGCGATCGTTGCCATCCTCGCGGCCGTCGCGTTGCCGAGCTATCAGGAGTACGTGCGCCGTTCCAAGCGTGCTGAAGCTCAGGCCATCCTGATGGAAGCCGCGCAGTTCATGCAGCGCTATTACTCGGCCAATGACCGCTACACCGCCAGCACGGGAGGCACAAGCGCCAGCGAAGTCGAACAGAAGAACGGCGACGTCAGCATGCTTCCTGCGAACCTGCGCAATTCGCCCAAGACGGGCACCGCCAACTACACCATTGCCGTGTTCGCGCCCGACACCACGCACAACTACACCCTCAAGGCCACCCGCACGGGGAGCATGAGTGCAGACAAGTGCGGCACGCTGACCTTGAACAGCCAAGGGGTGAAAGGTGTAGTGAACGCAGCCACAGGCCTCGACGCTGCGGACTGCTGGAAATAGCGACAGGTGCTCCTGCCCCGCTTGCCTGACCCCAGCACGAACCTCTCGCACCGTCCGGATATGCACGGCCGACTGGACACGTATGAACGCCCATGAGACCCCTCTGATTCACAGGGAAGACAGCATGAAAGCCACTCTCCAAGCACTCGTTTCGACACCGGCGACAGCCAAGCGTGCACGATGGCGCCTGCTGCTGACGACCATGGGCTTTGTCGCTGCCTGGGTTTCGGCAACCTTGGCCACGAGTGACGCGCTCGCTGCCAGTACGCCCAGCCAAGCGCCGTTGTACAGCGCGGTACCGGGTGCAAAGCCCAATGTGATGTTCGTATTGGATAACTCCGGGTCCATGGGATTTGAATACCAGGAAGGGTATTCAATGGACGACGATTGCAAGGGCCAGAGTTGTGGTTATGCGTGGTATCGCATGCGATCAAGCGATGTCAATACCCAATATTACAACCCCGCCACGACATATCTTCCCAGAATTAATGCTACGGGCACTGCAATCACAGTTGCCAATCCTCCTGTTTTTGTCGATAACCAATCGACGGGACAGTTTTATATCGACACGCCGAGTGTTGGGTACAAGTGGGGGATTGATCGATTCGGTCGGCTCAATTCGGGAGTCTATGTTCCCTACTACAGCGTTTATACAGGGTCAGTTCCCAGTGGAGCGAAATTTTCCTACGTGCGATGCACCAATTCAAGTTGCTCAACTCGCGTCACCGTTGATTTAACTTATCCATCCGATGCAACGTCCATCAATTTGCCAGCCAGCCATAAACGAACAGACTGCGGGCCAAATGCTACGACCTGCACCAGGGATTTGGAGTTGGCAAATGTCCTGAATTGGTACCAGTGGTACAGAAATCGCGTGCTGGCAGTGGGAACGGCTGTCGGACAGGCGATGAAAAATTACGATAACAAATTTCGCGTTGGCTATACGCAATATAATTTCACAAACACCAGCGCCAAAAATTATGGTACTGCGAGCAATATTGTTCGTGGAGCCCGTTATTTCAAAGATGACACGGGAACCTCTGGGGTCAAGTCGAAGAGTGAGTTTTATGATTGGATTTATGGCGTTATTCCTGCAGGAGGGACGCCGAGTCACAACGCATTGATCTTGGCGGCCAACTATTACAATGGCGATGTGAGGTCCACTTACGGAAATCCTTGGAAAAATGACCCTGCCAGCACATCTGCCGTAAACAGTACTGAAGATTTGAGTTGCCGCCGGTCTTATTCGATTGTTTTGTCCGATGGAGCGTGGAACGCGGAGACCTCGGCCAATGCGGACACCAAATACGCCAGCACGACGAGAACAAATTTCAGTGGCACGCCCATGGGTAACTCGGCCGCGCTTCAATACAGGCCGCAAGGCGCTGCTGATGCCAACAGCAACGTCCTAGAAAAGAAATTGGCGGCTCGAAATCTCTACATTCCCTATACAGACGGAGGAATTAGCAGCAAAGGATTTGCAGATCTGACGGCGCGCTATTTTTGGGATACGGATTTTTCTTCTTTGGCCAACAATGTGCCGCCTATCGATGGTCAGCACAATCCCACGTTCTGGCAAAACATGACGACGTTCACCATTGGCTGGGGCTTGACCCCCTCCGGAGATGCGGGAGTATCTGGTGGGTTGAAATGGGATCAAATAACCAAATACAATAATGATTGGTTGGGCGGTCTGACGGTGACGCGACCCAAATGGGCCGATGGCAATTCAGATGTCGATTTGGACAGTAAATACGTCGACGATTCGTTGCGAGTGAATGATTTTATCCGGGCGGGCTTCACGGGTGGAGGTCGCTCCTACAGCGTTTATTCCGGTGAAGATGTTCGACAGGCACTCGACAGTGCTTTGAGCAGTATGGTGGGTTCCGGCAACGATGCCGGTGTCGCGGTTTCCGGAAACAGCAGTGAATTTCAGACACTTGAAAACCAGTACAAATACACGACTGAATATCAGACCGCGGACAACAGCGGTGATATCAAGGCATTTCGGCTGAATGCCAATGGTGGTAATCTGGATGTGGATGCATCTGGCAAGGCAGTCCCCGCTTGGTCCGCCAATGCCAAGATGCCGGCCCTGACGAGTCGGAAGATTTTCTCCTTGTCGGACTACGACGCCAACGTCCCCAGCAAATCGGCCGCCAAGCGCGTGGAGTTGAACTACAACACAACGCTGAGCAGTCTGCCCGCCGATTTCAACGCGCTGCTCAACGCAAACAGCCTGCAGAAGACCGACAGCAGCTTCATCCGCTATTTGCTGGGTGAAGACCCGCAGAAGGACATCAACAACACCGTCTATCGCTCGCGCAAGCAGCCGATCGGTGCCTCGGTCAATTCGCCTCCGGTGTTCGTTGGCGGACGCATCGACATGGGCTACAACATCTACGGATCGGTCGATGGCAAGGATACCTATGCCACCTACAAGGGCAACAAGACATCGCTGCCTCCAACCATCTTTGCCGCTACCAACAACGGCAAGGTCCACGTACTGAACGCCGCCAAGACCGACACCACCCTGTCAGGTATCCCCGCTGGCACGGAGTTGGCCGAGTTCATGCCCAAAGGAGCCATGGC
The DNA here is from genome assembly GCF_059419205.1 of Variovorax sp. GW821-FHT06D12. Classification (NCBI taxonomy): domain Bacteria; kingdom Pseudomonadati; phylum Pseudomonadota; class Betaproteobacteria; order Burkholderiales; family Comamonadaceae; genus Variovorax; species Variovorax sp. GW821-FHT06D12. Next base: position 324,606 of record NZ_JBWKRI010000006.1, read on the forward strand.
TTCGCAGATCGATCTGGCCAACTCGAATTTCCGCTTCCGCTACACCTTGGACGGGCCACTGGTGGAGCATGACGTGTACGACAAGAACAACCTCACCCCCGCAGGCGGAGTTGCCTGGCGTCAACTGGTGCTGGGCACGGGCGGCCGGGCAGGCAGCTTCATGTACGGTCTGGAGTCGCCCATGAACGCGGGCAACCGGACGCCGACCAAAGATCACTTTCTCTGGGAACTGGACAACAAGACCACGGGATATGGTGATCTGGCCAACGTGACCAACAACCCCGCCGCGGGCCAATTGGACGATGGCACCTGGGTCATGCTGACGGGCAGCGGGCACTATCCGGCGACAGGCAAGCAGGTCGGCCTGTACGTGGTGGAGGCGCTCACCGGCAAGCTAAAGAAGTTCATCCCGCTGCCGGCGGCATTTGGCAACGACGTCACCGACGGCAACCGCGGTCTGGGCGGTGTGGTCGCCGTGCGAGACACCACCCGCAAGATCGTGGCCGCCTACGCCGGCGACGCCAACGGCAATCTGTGGCGTTTCGACCTGCGAAGCTCGAAGTTTGTGGTGTCCTATGACCGGCCGTTGTTCACCACGCCGGGTGGCAAGACACAGCCCATTTACGCCGCACCGACATGGCAGGTCCATCCTGGCGACGCGAGTGCCTGCACGTACAGCACCACCTCGCAGTGCGGCGCTATCGTGGTGGTGGGCACGGGCATCCTGCTCGACGAAGACGATCTGAAGACGCCGGCCACGAAGCAGGCCATCTACGGCATCTGGGACCAGACGCCGATCGGGGGCAACGACAAGGCGGGCTTCAACAAGGTCGTGCTCACGGATCTGGTGGCGCAAACCATCGACACGGGGTCGGCGAAACTGGGAACCGGCATCGAGAACGGCAAGAATTTCTACCAGGTCAGTGCCAATCCCGTGGACTGGAAAACCAAGAAGGGGTGGCTGCTGAATCTGGGGGTGATCAACTACACCGGGGCCATGGCCAATGGTGAACGCGTTGTGGGCGACCTGGCCAACCTGGGCAGCAGCGTGATGATCACGTCTTTTCTGCCCGAGAGTAAGGACCTGGGCCTCGAGTCCTGCACGGCCACTGGCAGCCTGCCCAACATCATTTACGTGCTCGACGCGCTGACGGGCAAGAACAAGTATTCCTTCGACGTCGATTCCAATGGCAGCTTCGATTTCTATTCGATCGTCTCCATTCCTGCTGGTGGCTTCACGCGTGGCAACGTGAGTTCGCGCAACATGATCGGCCAGCCGAACGAAGGCCGGCCGGACCTGAGGCCCGATGTCGATTGCACCAACGAAACTGGCTATCTGACCGGGGTGGGCGGCACGCAGAAGGCCGGTGACGGCTGCTCGGCGCCCAAGGTCTGGCGCCGCGCCTGGAGGCCGGTGGTTTCGCCACCGTTCTGAGATCCTGACGGTACGGCGAGCTGTCGCCGGCAGGGTTGTCGGGCGTTGCTCTCTGGCCCGACCGGGCCGCCGTTCGGAAATTCGGGCCAAGGGCACAATGTCAACGGATGACCGTTGACATTGCCCGCGCCCCCGCACCTGTGGCCGACCGCGCAAGTCTCGTGGTGCTTGCGGGGCTGGTGGCATTCCCTTTCTTGAGCCCGCTGGTCGCGGGACCCTCAGTCAATACCTGGCAGTCGTTCGTCACAGGGGCATGCCTTGCAGGACTGCTGGTGCTGATGCCAACAGCCCCTCTGCAACGAAAGATGTGGATCTGGTTGGCCGCAAGTGCGTTCTTCGTCGTGCTGTCAGACGCGGGCCGAGTCACCGCGATCCTGTGGCCCACATTGGGCGTGTTCGTGGGAATAGGCGCTGCAGCCTCTATTGGCGCGGGGGCGGTCAGCGGTCAAGGGCCGCATGCCCGTTCAGTGGCGGTGGGCCTGCTCGTCGCAGGCTCGCTGACCGCGGTCCTTGGCCTGCTCCAGTACTACGGCTGGGCGGAGTTTCTTGGTCACCTGACCACCTCTCCCTCCGAAGGACGTGCCTGGGGGAATCTTCGCCAGCGCAACCAGTTCGCGACGCTGATCAACCTGGCCTTGGTCGCGGCGTTATGGCTGTATGCGTCGCGGCGATCTCGATGCGCCGACTGGGCGTTGGGTGTCGCCGCCGTTCTGCTGGTTGCAGCCGTGGCGGCGTCAGTGTCCCGCACGGGCTTGCTGGAATTGCTGTTGATCGCCGGCATCGCCGCCGTCATGGCATGGCGGGAGCGCCGCAAGTCGCAAGGAGGCTCGCAGAGCGAGCGTTTCGGTCTTCCTGCGCCGTGGGTCCTGCTCGGCGCGATCCCCTTGTATGCCGCATTTCATTGGCTGTTGCCGTACCTGGCCAGTGCCGGCACTGCGGTTTCCGGCACCGGCATGCTCCACCGCCTGCAACCCGCCGCCGTCACCACCGACAGCCGCATCGTCCTCTGGCAGAACGCTCTCACCCTGATCGCCCAGCGCCCCCTCACCGGCTGGGGCTGGGGCGAGCTCAGCTTCGCGCACTTCGCCACGCTGTACAGCGGCCCGCGTTTCCCCGTGACCCTCGACAACGCCCACAACCTGCCGCTGCACCTCGCGGTCGAGCTGGGCATTCCGGCGGCGCTGTTGATCTGCGGGGGCTTTCTGTGGATGGTGGGTGCGGCGAAGCCGTGGCGCGAGCGCGACCCCTTGCGGCTGATGGCGTGGGGCCTGCTCGGCGTCATCCTCGTGCACAGCCTGCTCGAGTACCCGCTCTGGTACGGCCCGTTCCAGCTGGTGTTCGGCCTGTGCCTCGGCATCCTGTGGCCGGCATCGCCCAAGCGCACGAACGCGAACAGCAGAAAGCTCGCCGCGTTCGCAGCCGCCGCGGCCTGGGTCGTCGTCATTGGCTACGCCGCCTGGGACTACACCCGCATCAGCCAGATCTACCTGCCGCGCGACGCCCGCATGCCGGCCTACCGCGACGACACGCTCGCCAAGCTCCAGGGCTCGTGGCTGTTTTCACGCCAGGTGGATTTTGCCGAGGTGACGCTGACAGCCGTCACGCCGGTGAATGCCGCGCACATGCACGACCTGGCCGGGCGCGTGCTGCATTTTTCGCCCGAGCCGCGCGTCATCGTGAAGTTGATCGAAAGCGCCGAGTTGCTGGGCCGCGATGCCGAGGCGCATGCATGGGCCGAGCGCTTCCGGGTGGCGTTTCCGGCCGCGTTCGCCCGCTGGCTGGACAACCGACCGGACGACGCGCCCGAGCTGTAGCCGCTGGATTTCAGCCCGCCGTCGCGACGTAGCTCCCCGACTTCCCGCCGTGCTTCTCCAGCACATGCACGTCGGTGATCCGCATCCCGCGGTCGACGGCCTTGCACATGTCGTAGATGGTGAGCAGCGCGACCTGCACGGCGGTCAGGGCTTCCATTTCCACGCCGGTCGGGCCGACGGTCTCGACGGTCGCGGTGCAGGCCACCTGCGGCGCCTGGCCGCCCTCGGCGAGCGCGAAGGCCACGGCCACGCGGGTCAGCGCCAGCGGGTGGCACAGCGGGATCAGGTCGCTGGTCTTCTTGGCAGCCTGGATGCCGGCGATGCGCGCGATGCCCAGCACGTCGCCCTTCTTGGCGGTGCCCGATTCGATCAGCGCCAGCGTCGCGGGCTGCATCTCGATGCGGCCGGTGGCCACGGCCACGCGGTGGGTGGCGGGCTTGGCCGCCACGTCGACCATGTGGGCCTGGCCCTGGGCGTCAAAATGGGTGAGGGTGCTCATCGGTGAACGTTCGTTTTGAAGATGCATCATACGAGCCCGAGCCACAGACGAGGAATGCCGCGCTTGACTCCCTCTCCCCACAAGAAAACCCGCCCGACGCCCCTCCGGCATGCGGTGTGCGCTACTTTTTTGATAGCTTCCCAGGTGCTGCTGCCGGCCCCCGCGCTGGCGCAGGTGCAGCAGATCCTGCCGGGCCTCGGTGACGGCGGCGAGATGACGGCCAGTGCCGAGCGCCGGCTGGGCGACCAGATCGTGCGCGAGCTGTACCGCGACACCGACTACATCGACGACCCGGTGATCGCCGCCTACGTGCAGGACATCTGGCAGCGCCTGCTGGCCGCCGCGCGCGCGCGCGGCGAGCTCACGCCCGAACTCGACGAGCGCTTCGCCTGGACCATCCTGCTGGGGCGCGACCGCAACATCAACGCCTTCGCGCTGCCGGGCGGCTACCTCGGGCTGAACCTGGGGCTGCTGGCCGCGGTCGGCAGCCGCGACGAGTTGGCGACGGTGCTCGGGCACGAGCTGTCGCACGTCACGCAGCGCCACATCTCGCGCATCATGAGCAAGCAGGGCAAGCAGATGCCCTTGATGATCGCCGGCCTGATCCTCGGGATGATCGCGGCCAGCAAGAGCCGCAACTCCGACGCCGGCCAGGCCGTGATCATGGGCAGCCAAGCGCTGTTCATGCAGAACCAGCTGAGCTTCTCGCGCGACATGGAGCGCGAGGCCGACCGCATCGGCTTCGGCGTGATGACGCAGGCGGGCTTTGCGCCGCAGGGCGCCGCGGCGATGTTCGAGAAGCTGCAGTACGCCTCGCGCCTGAACGACAACGGCTCGTACCCCTACCTGCGCAGCCACCCGCTGACGACCGAGCGCATCTCGGACATGCAGGGCCGGTTCCAGTTCCGTGCCGAAGCGGCACCGCCGACGGTGCCGCTGGTCATGGACCACGCCATGGTCGCCTCGCGCGCCCGCGTGCTGACGCGCCCGGGCGTCGATGTGCTGCGGCTGTGGGTCAATGCGGCGTCGAGCGGCGAGTTCGCGGGCAGTTCACCGGCCCAGCAGGCGGGCACGCTCTACGCGGCGGCGATGGCGGCCAAGGAGCTGCGCGATTTCAAGGCGGCGCGCGCACTGGCCGAGCGGCTCGTGGCCCGCACGGCCGACGATGCGGCCGCATCCAAGCAGGCGCGCTGGCTGCAGGCGGAGATCGAGCTCGCGGCCGGTGGCGCCTCTCGCGCGGCGGCGCTGCTCGACGCCAAGTCGAAGGAGCGGCCCGAGATGATCCTCGCAGCCGAAGCCGCGATCGCCCAGCGCCAGCCCGCGCCGATGGTGCCCGTGCTGCGCGACTGGGTGGCCGTTCATCCGCGGGACGCCACGGCCTGGCGCACGCTGGCCAATCTGTACGGCGCGCAGAACGACACGCTGCGCGCCATTCGTGCCGATGCCGAGGCCAACGTGGCGATCCTCGACTACCCGGCGGCGCGCGATCGCTTCAAGGCGGCGCAGGAGCTGGTCCGCAAGTCGGGCGCGCCCATCGACCACTACGAGGCTTCGATCATCGACACGCGCGCGCGCGCCGTCGACGTGCTGGTCAAGCAGCAGGCCGAGGAGCCGCCGCTGAAGTAGTGAAGCATCGAGGAGCGGCGCTCAGCGCCGGGAGGACAGCAGCCCGCCCAGCGCGCTCTCGATAAGCAGCCCGAGCAGCGAGTAGATCAGCGAGCCCAGCAGCGCGGCGAGGAAGCCGTTCACATGGAAGCCGCCGAGCAGGCCCGAGGCGGCCCAGAACAGCAGGGCGTTGATCACGAACAGGAACAACCCGAGCGTGACGATGGTGACCGGCAGCGTCAGGATCACCAGCACCGGCCGCACGACCATGTTGAGCAGGCCGATCACGGCCGCCGCGAGCAGCGCCGAACCGAAACTCTGGACCTGGACGCCGCTGTAGAGGTAGGCGACCGCGAGCAGCGCGACGGCGCTGAGCAGCCATTTGAGGAGGATGCGCATGCGCCGCAGGATACCCCACGGGCCCGCACAAAAGAACAAGCCCCGCTGCGTTGCCGCAGCGGGGCTTGTGTCGGTTCGGGAGGGCCGGGCGTGTGGCCCCGCCCCGGGCTTACTCGGCCAGTTCGTTGGCTAGCACCAGCAGCGCGCCCATGCCCATCACGGCGCCGGGAAAGGCCCAGCCCGATTGCTTGGCCGGGGTCTGGTCGGGCGTGACCGGTTCCAGGTCGACGCCGATCTTCGGGCGGCGCGCATCGACCACGTGAGTGGCCGCGTGCTCGCGCTTGAGTTGCTGCGTCAGGTCGGTCAGCGGGCCCTTGGCCAGCACCGCCGTCACTTGGCCGCCGTTGCGTTCGAGCAGCGGCAGCATCTGCGCCTGCACCTTGCTGAACCACTTGGCGCGCCAGTTCTCGCGCGCGCTGTGGCTCACCCACTTGCTGATCCGGTGTGTCATGCGCGGCGCGCAGGCCACGAGCACCCAATGGCGCGCCACGACGTTGTCGGCATCCGGCGCCAGTTCGGCGAACTGCTCGCTGGCATAGACGGCGTCGTCGACGTAAAGAATGATCTTTTCCATGAGTGCTCTCCTTTGATAGTTAGAGTGACAGAGACCGGATTGATGCAAGAAGTTTCAGTGCGGGGCGTTTATCGTTCAACGAACGCTCAGTGGGCCGGGGTGGCGGGGGCCGGCTTGCGCGAAGCCACCCACTTGCCGATCGCCAGCACCAGCAGCGCACCGATGATGCCGGCGGCGTACTTGATGGTGTCGGTCTGCGGCACCTTCGGCACCCAGGTCCAGTTGGCGGGATTCGCCAGGGCCGGGTCGGACACGGCCATCGTGCCGGCGATCCAGCCCAGCAGCATGCCGCCCAGCGTGATGATCATCGGGAAGCGGTCCATCAGCTTGATGACCAGCTGGCTGCCCCAGACGATGATCGGGATGCTCACGAGCAGGCCGAAGATCACCAGCGGCATCTGGTGGCCGTCGCCCGCGCCTTGTGCGGCACCGGCGATGGCGATCACGTTGTCCACGCTCATGACCAGGTCGGCCACGATCACGGTCTTCACGGCGCCCCAGAGGCGGTCGCTGCCGGCGATGTTGCCGTGCGCGTCGTCATGGTCGGGGGCCAGCAGTTTCACGCCGATCCACAGCAGCAGGATCGCGCCCACCAGCTTCAGGAACGGAATCGCGAGCAGCGTGAGCGCGAAGAAGATCAGGATCACGCGCAGCACGATGGCGCCGGCGGTACCCCACAGGATGCCCTGGGTGCGTTGCGCGGGCGGCAGCTTGCGGCAGGCCAGCGCGATGACGACGGCGTTGTCGCCGCCCAAAAGAATGTCGATCATGATGATCTGACCGACCGCGACCCAGAATTCCGGGGCCATGAACTGTTCCATAGATTCCTCTTTGTCTTGGCGCCACGCCCGCAGCTCCCTGATGGGGACCACGACGGGCAGCGGCATGCCGATGCGTTTCGATTCACCCTGCGCGGGTGCGGTCGAAAGCGGGGGAGCGAAGGCCGGGTGACACCGGGGACTTGCGAACGCTTCGACCAAACCTGCGCAGGTTCAAATCGAAGGTCTCGCTCGACAACAGCAAGCGCGCCGACCTGCGTCCGCGCGTGTGTCGCCCGACAGGCCGGAAGTGTTGTGCTTCGTATTGACGACCTGACGATTCACGCTGCCCGGGGACAGCGATCGGGAGCTACTCCCCTTCGTGGGCGGGATTAGAGCATTGAAGACCGCGCCGAGGCAATCAAAAGTTTTCTTTACATTTGAGGGCAAATGTCCGGAGGGGCGCATGCAGTGGGCATTGGATGCTCCATTTTTGGGAGCGACTATGGCCCTAAGAAGGAGCGGGACATTGCGGGACTATGATCGCCGCTCGCTGTTTTTTCACTCTCCATGGCCGCCATCCACATCACCGACATCGAGGCCGCCATCAACCACTGGCGCGAGAAGTCTCCCTCGCCCGACGGCATCACGCTGGCGCCCGAGCTGCGCGCGCTGGCCGAGGTCTACGCGCTCATGGTCTTCCACCACGAAGACGAGGTCGACGAGGTCGGCTTTCCCGCCAAGGCCTGGGCCGCCTGGCTCGACTGGTACCACAGCACGCCCGACACGCCCTGCATCGCGATCTGCTCGACCAGCCAGGGCGACGACGAGTGCAAGGGCTGCGGCCGCAGCTTCGACGAGGTGCAGTACTGGCCGGCCATGACGCCGGTCGAGAAGCGCGTCACCTGGCGCCGCATCACCATGGAAGACTCGGCCTGGCGCTTCAACCGCTATGCCGAGCGCGCACGCGAAGCCGAGCCCACCGCCGCGCAGCCCGAGTTCGACCCGGACGACGAGAAGCACTGGGCCCCCTGACCATGCGCCGCCTCGCGCAAGCCCCCAACCTCGCGATCGCGACCGTGTGGGCGCACGCCTTGTGCGAGGAGGGCGTGGCCGCGACGGTGCAGCGCGAATTCCTCGGCGCGGTCATGGGCCAGCTGCCGCCCGACCAGTGCCTGCCCGAGATCTGGATCGACGACGAATCGCAGTACGAACTCGCGAAGCGCCTGCTGCACGAGCTGCAGAACCGCCCGCAACGCAGCTGGCTGTGCGTGTGTGGCGAGCAGGTCGAAGGCGGTTTCGAGCAGTGCTGGCAGTGCGGCGAGATGATGCCGGCGGCCTAGCCGCCCGGGCTCTTTACTTCCACTTGAGCAGCTCGACGTCGATGCTGTTCACGCCGTCGCCCAGCGTCAGCGTGCTTTCCTGGATCGTCGCCTGCAGCTGCATGCTGCGCTGCGCCAGCCTGGCGAGCGCCTGCGAGGCCTCGGTGGGCACGCGGTAGACCTTCAGGTTCTGCGGCCGCGTGAGCTTGCTCTCGATGCCGCGCCACCAGATCTCGGCCGCGTGGTTGAAGCAGTAGACGATCACCTCGTCGGCCTTGCCGCAGGCCTTGATGATGGGCTTGTCTTCCGGTTGGCCGACCTCGATCCAGATCTTGGTCTGGCCCGTGAAGTCGCGCAGCCACACGTCGGGTTCCTCGACGTTCGACAGGCCCGCGCCGAAGGCCAGCGTGCCATCGCCGTTGCAGATGTCCTGCAGCTGGTGCGCGTTGAGCGCGAGCGCGACCAGCCGGATCATCATCCGCTCGTCGGTCTCGCTGGGGTGGCGCGCCAGGGTCAGCGCATGGTCGGCGTAGTAGCCGTGGTCGATGTCGGCCACCGCGAGGGTGGCCTTGAAGATGGTGGATTTGAGAGCCATGGGTGCGCGAGTGTATGCGCGCGCCCCTTCGGCCTCAGAACGCCAGCGACGCCTGCAGGTACACCGTGCGCGGCTGGCCCACGTACTTGCCGCCGTTGTTGTCGACCGAACGGTTGTAGTAGCGGCGGTCGAACAGGTTCTTCACGCCCACAGCCAGCTTCAGGTGGCTCAGCGAGGGGCCGAAGTCGTAGGCCGCGCGCAGGTTCACCGCGCCGTAGCCCGGGATGTCGCCCAGCCGCCCGCTCGGGTCTTCCACGGTGATGTACTTCGCGCCGTCGTCCGGCGAGCCCGGCGAACGCTGCTTGGATTGCGCGTAGAGGTCGGCGTTGAGCGTCCACGGCCCGCGCTCGTAGCGCGCGCCGATCGTCGCGACATGGCGCGAGTAGAAGGGCAGGTCGCGCCCCGCGAACACGCCGGCCTTCGAGGTGGCCTGCGTGTACGTGTAGGTGCCCGACACAGACAGCCCCTTGAGCGCGTCGCTCAGGCTGCCCAGGTCGTAGCGCAGCGCCGACTCCAGCCCGCGGTGGCGCGTGGCGCCCAGGTCGGTCCACTGGCCGACGTCGCCGGTGATGGAGCGCGCCAGTTGCAGCTCCTTGTCGAAGTTGATGTTGAACAGCGTCAGCTCGCCGCTCCACGATTCGCCCTTGTACTTGGTGCCGATCTCGTAGGTCTTGGCCTTCTCGGGATGCAGGCTGGTGGTCGACTGCGCGAGCTGGGCGTACTGCTGCGGCCCGAACGACACGCCGGCATTGGCGAACAGCGTCCAGCGCTCGCTCATGCGGTAGAGCACCGACAGCGTGGGCAGCACCTCGTTGGAATCGATCTTCGGGTAGATCGCGTTGGTGATGCGGTTGTTGGCCACCGTGAACACGTCGTTGTGCGAGCGGAAGGACTCGTAGCGCACGCCGGGCGTGACCGTCCAGTTGCCGAAGTCGATGCGGTCGTCGATGTAGAACGCGTGCGCGGTCGTGCCGCCCTTGCTGGTCTGGTACGCCGGCTGCGCGAGCGCGTAGGCGTCGAAGCCCGGCGCCGGCCGGTAGTAGCTGCTGCGCGTGGCCACCTCGGAGGCCTCTTCCTTCAGGTAGCGCGCGCCGATGCTGATTTCCTGCACCACGCTGCCCGAGTCGATCAGGCGCGAGTAGCGGGGCTCGAAGGCGTAGGTCTTGTAGTTGCGCGGCGCGGTGGTCAGGCGGCGGCGGTTGGCGTTGGCGCCCGTGCCTTCCTGCTCGAGGTAGCTGCTGCGGTACGAGTCCGTGTAGTAGGTCAGCATCTCGAACTTGTTCACGCCGTCGTTGTGCGTGTACTTGAGCGAGCCGTCGGTGCGGCGGCCCGTGAACTCGTCGTAGGGGCGGTCCGACTGGAACGGGTTGGCCGCGAACTGCGCCGTCGTCAGGCCGCCGGGCATGCGCCCCTTGCCTTCGAAGTGGTGCAGCGAGATTGCGATGTCGTCGGTCTTCGAGATTCGGTAGGCGCCCTTGAGCATCAGGTCGTCGATGCGGGTCTTGTCGTTGCTCTGGCGAAAGCCGTCGCCGTGCGTGCCCGAGTACAGCAGCGCCAGGCCCAGGCCGTTCTCGTTGGTGCCGCCGATGAACAGGCTGGGCGTGCTCTTGGTGCCGCCGCCGTGGCTGGCGCTCTCGACGCCCACGCCGACTTCGCCCGCGAACTGCTTCGGGATCGAGCGCGTCACGAAGTTGATGATGCCGCCCACGTTCTGGGGGCCGTAGCGCACCGAGCCCGCGCCGCGCACCACGTCGACCGCCTCGAGGCTGCCCAGCGACACCGGTGCCAGCGACAGCTGTGGCTGGCCGTAGGGCGCGTAGGCCAGCGGCACGCCGTCCAGCAACACGGTCGAGCGCGGCGACAGCCGCGAGGTCAGGCCGCGCACGCCCACGTTGAGCGAGATGTCGCTGCCGCCGGTGCCGTTGCTCTCCTGCACCTGCACGCCGGGCACCTGGCGCAGCACGTCGCGCACGCTGGCCGAGCCGCTTTCCTGGATCTGCTGGCGCTCCACGATGCTGCGCGCGCCGGCGTGCTCGAGCACCTTGGTCTCGGTGGGCGTGCCGAGCCAGTCGCCGGTGACGGTGATGGCCTCGAGCGACTTCGACGGCTCGGCGTCGGCCGCGAAGCTGTGCAGGCTCAGGGGCAGCAGGGCCAGGGCGATGGCGGTCTTTTTGTGCGGGAACAAGGGGAGTCCTCCTCGATGTATTTGTGATGGATGAAGGGATGGGGTGTGTGTCGTTCAGGGCGCCGTGCCGCGGGACAGCGGCTGGCTGCGCGCGGCCGCAGCCACGGCACGCCGGCGCCACCAGAGCCACACGCCGCTCAGGCCGAGGCCGGCCAGCGCCAGGCCCAGCAGCGCGGTGACCGCCTGGTGCACCACGCCGCCGAGCACGCCGGTGTGCAGCGGGTAGATCACGGCCACCGCGCCGTTGCCGGTGTCCATGTCCTGCCAGCGGCGCACGCCGAGCAGCTCGCCCGTGACCGGGTGCACCCACACCGAGCCGATGCCGTTCGGGTGCGGGTCGTCGGCGAGCCGGAAGCGCACGCGCAGCGGCCGGTCCGCGCGGCCGGGCACCTGCACGTAGCCGATGGGCTGGCCGGGGAACACGGCCTGCGCGCGGGCGACGAGCGCGTCGAGCGGCAGGCGCGGGCCGGTGGCGGTGCCCTTGGGCACCCCGGGCGCCTTGGCAGGTGTTTGCCCGAGCGCGGTCGAGATGAAGCCGCCCAGCGGTCGCCAGGCCATGTAGGCGCCGGTGAAGACCGACACTGCGATCAGCAGCCCGAGCACGGCGCCGCCGGTGCGGTGCAGGTCGAACAGCCCGCGCAGCAGGCCGCGGTCCAGCACGATGCGCAGCGAGGGCGGCCAGCGCGCCGGCCACCACAGCACCACGCCGGTGACCAGCAGGAACAGGTACGCCAGCGCGGCGATGGCGAGGATGCCCTTGCCCGTGTCTTCCAGCAGCAGGCTGCTGTGCAGCTCGAACAGCAGGTTGTAGGCGCCTTCGTGCGTGCCGCGGCGGCCCTGTTCGGCGCCGGTGGCGGGGTCGAGGTAGAGCGTGCCGTCCCACGGGCCGCGCACCAGCACCCAGAGCGTGTCGCCGGGCTGGCGCGGCGGGCGCAGCGTGAAGTTGGTGTCGGGGCCGAACTCGGCGAGCAGGCGCTGGCGCAGGGGCTCCAGCGGCGCCGGAGCCGCACTGCTGTTGCTGTGCGCGACGAAGAGCTCAGGATGCGCTGCGCGGTCGAGCGGCAGCGCCACCACCAGCAGGGCGCCCAGGAGCGCCGTGAGGGCGAGCAGCGGCCCGAGCGTGAGGCCGATCCATCGGTGGAGCGTGAGCCAGAGGCGTCTCAGTGGGGCGCGCCGCATGAACAACGGGGACGTCGGGGCGTCCCGTCAGGGTTGTCGGCTGACGTGCCCTGCACAGGGCACGTTGGCTGGGAGGTATCGGTGGGCGAACGAGGCTCGCCGGCCGTGGGCGGCACGGGCCGGCGGATCGTCGCGGGGGAAGCCTAAATTCTACGGGCCAGCTCGGCCGCCTTGCCGGTGTAGCTGGCGGGCGTCATGGCCAGGAGGCGGGTCTTCTCTTCCTCGGGAATGGCCAGCGAGCGGATCAGCCCGTGCAGCGCCTCGGCCGTCACGGTCTTGCCGCGCGTGACTTCCTTGAGCTGCTCGTAGGCGCCCTGCACGCCGAAGCGGCGCATCACGGTCTGGATCGGCTCGGCCAGCACTTCCCACGAGGCCTCGAGGTCGTCGGCCAGCGCTTCCTGGTTGATCTCGAGCTTGCCCAGGCCGGTGGCCAGGCTCGCGTAAGCCAGCGTGGCGTAGCCGAAGGCCACGCCGATGTTGCGCAGCACCGTGCTGTCGGTCAGGTCGCGCTGCCAGCGGCTGATGGGCAGCTTTTCGCTCAGGTGGCGCAGCACCGCGTTGGCCAGGCCCAGGTTGCCTTCGGCGTTCTCGAAGTCGATCGGGTTGACCTTGTGCGGCATGGTCGAGGAGCCGATCTCGCCCTTCTTCAGGCGCTGCTTGAAGTAGCCCAGGCTCACGTAGCCCCAGATGTCGCGCGAGAAGTCGACCAGGATCGTGTTGACGCGCGCCACGGCGTCGAACAGCTCGGCCATGTAGTCGTGCGGCTCGATCTGGATGCTGTACGGCTGGAAGCTCAGGCCCAGGCCCAGCGGCGCGGGCGTCTCGACGACCTTGCGGCTGAAGGCTTCCCAGTCGAACTCGGGCCAGGCGGCCAGGTGGGCGTTGTAGTTGCCGACCGCGCCGTTCATCTTGCCCAGCAGCTGCACGGCGGCGATCTGCGCGCGGGCCTTGGTCAGGCGCACCGCCACGTTGGCGATTTCCTTGCCGACGGTGGTCGGGCTGGCGGTCTGGCCGTGCGTGCGCGAGAGCATCGACACGTCGGCGAACTGGTGTGCCATTTCGCGCAGCTTGGCGATCAGGCCGTCGATGGCCGGCAGCACCACGGTGTCGCGCGCGGCCTGGATCTGCAGGGCGTGGCTGGTGTTGTTGATGTCTTCGCTGGTGCAGGCGAAGTGCACGAACTCGGCGGCGGCCAGCAGCTCCGGCCGGGCCTCGAACTTCGACTTGATCCAGTATTCGACGGCCTTCACGTCGTGGTTGGTGGTCTTCTCGATGTCCTTGATGGCCAGGGCGTCGGCCTCGGAGAAGTGCGACACCAGCCCCATCAGGTACTTGCGGGCGCCGCCCGTGAGGGGCTTGAACTCGGCAAAGCCGCAGTCGGACAGCGCGATGAACCAGGCCACCTCCACCTGCACGCGACGGTGCATATAGCCCTGTTCGCTCATCAGCGGGCGCAAGGCCGCGAGTTTGGCCGCATAGCGGCCGTCAAGGGGGGAGAGGGCGGAGACGGTGGAAAAGCTCATGCCCGAATTTTAGGCGGCCGCCGGGTGGCCGCGCCGCGGGGGAATTCGGGCGCTGTCTTTTTCCCTTCACCTAAAATGCCTGCGAACAAACGTTAACAAGCGATGGGGAGAGAGCCTTCATGAAACTGATCGGATCCGCCGCCAGCCCGTATGTGCGCAAGGTGCGCGTGGTGCTGGCCGAAAAGCGGCTCGACTACCAGTTCGTGATCGAAGACGTCTGGTCCGCAGACACCACGATCGCCCATTCGAATCCGCTGGGCAAGGTGCCGTGCCTGATCATGGAAGGCGGCGAGGCGATGTTCGACTCGCGCGTCATCGTCGAATACATCGACACCCTGTCGCCCGTGGGCAAGCTCATTCCGCAGCAAAGCCGCGAGCGCGCCGAGGTCAAGACCTGGGAAGCGCTGGCCGACGGCGTCATGGACGCCGGCGTGCTCTGGCGCCTCGAAGCCACCTGGACCGGCCGCGCCGACGCCGAGCGCAGCGCCGCCTGGATCGAGCGCCAGCGCGCCAAGGTCCAGGCCGGCGTGGCCGCCATGGCCAAGGGCCTGGGCGACAAGCCCTTCTGCAGCGGCATCCACCTGAGCCTGTCCGACATCGCGGTCGGCTGCGCACTGGGCTGGCTGGGGCTGCGTTTTCCCGAGATCGACTGGCGCGGCGACCACGCCAACCTGGCCAAGTTGTACGACAAGCTCATGCTGCGGCCGAGCTTCATCGACACCCAGCCCTGAAACGACAAAGCGCCCCGCGGGGCGCTTTTTTCTTGGGGCCGTTCGGGCCACCGCATGCGGGAAGGCCGAGGGGGGCGCTGCGTCATCGCGGGCCCCGCTGTCGGCGGGAAGACAAAAATGCTGCGAGGCGCCCCGACACGAAGGAGGGAGGGAGGGAGGAGGAGAAGAATCGCCTCGGGATTTCAACCGGACGGCAGGCGCCCGGAAGACCTCGCAACATGAAAACCTGTGGGCCTTGGCCGCCCACGCTCAAGTATGAGCGCGGCTCCGCCGCACGGTTCCCGTTCGAGTGGTAAACGTTTGTGACTCAAAGTTCACATTGCAGGGCCGGTCAGTCGCCGCTGGGGCCGAGCTGTTTCTCGATCACCTGGATGAAGCCGTTCTCGTCGGGCGCCGTCATGCTCGACCACGCCTGCACCACCTTGCCGTCGCGCCCGATCAGGTACTTGTAGAAGTTCCACTTCGGCGTCGTGCCCGAGGCCTGTGCGAGCTGCTTGAACAGCGGGTTGGCGTCGGTGCCGCGCACCGACGACTTGGCGAACATCGGGAATTTCACGCCGAAGGTGCTTTCGCAGAAATCGGCGATTTCCTTGTTGGAGCCCGATTCCTGGGAGAAATCGTTCGACGGGAAGCCCAGCACCACCAGGCCGCGGGCGCGGTACTTCATGTCCAGCGCCTCCAGCCCCTTGTACTGCGGGGTGAAGCCGCAAAAACTGGCCGTGTTGACCACCAGGACCACTTTCCCGGAGTACTGGCACAGGTTTTGGGGCTTTTCATCCTGCAGCCGCGGGAAGCTGTGCTGCAGGATCGCCGGGCACCCGGCGGCGCCGCCCACCGCGGGTGCGGCAGGGGCGGCGGGGGCCGTCTGGGCACCCGCCGACAGGGCGGCGGACAGGCCCGCCACGAGGGAAAAGGCCGTGGCGCAACGTCGCAGCATCGACAATCGGGCGGGGGTTCGCATGACGGGCTCCTGGATCGAAAAGGGGGGTGTGCATCTATGGCGCGGGCGCGCGCGCAAGCACATCATCGCGCGTCTGTCACGGGCGCGCCAAACGGCCCGACTAAAATCGGCGGCCATTGAAAGACTTTGATGCTCTACCCGGAACTCTTCAGACAACTCGAATCCGTCCGCTGGGACATGGACAAGGACATCCCCTGGCAGTCGTTCGACGCTTCCTTGCTGACTGAAGAGCAGGCGCAGACCATCAAGATGAATGCCATCACCGAGTGGTCGGCGCTCCCGGCCACCGAGATGTTCCTGCGCGACAACCGGCACGATAGCGACTTTTCGGCGTTCATGTCGATCTGGTTCTTCGAAGAGCAGAAGCACTCGCTGGTGCTCATGGAGTACCTGAAGCGCTTCAGCCCGCAGCACGCGCCCACCGAGCAGGAACTGCACGAGGTGCGCTTCGACTTCGACCCGGCGCCCCCGCTCGAAACCCTCATGCTGCACTTCTGCGGCGAGATCCGCCTGAACCACTGGTACCGCCGCGCCGCCCAGTGGCACACCGAGCCGGTCATCAAGCACATCTACACCACGCTGAGCCAGGACGAAGCTCGTCACGGCGGCGCCTACCTGCGCTACATGAAGCGCGCCATGGAAAAGTTCGGCGACGAAGCCCGTGCCGCCTTCACCAAGGTCGGCGTGCTGATGGCCAGCGCGCGCCGCACCGCCCAGGCGCTGCACCCGACCAACCTGCACGTGAACAAGGCGCTGTTCCCGAACGACACCATCCAGAGCCGCATGCCCGACCCCGACTGGCTCGAGCACTGGCTGGACAAGCAGATCAAGTTCGACGCCGGCTGGGAAACCAAGGTCGGCGAGCGCATCCTGCACAACCTGAGCCTGTTGATGAACCGCAGCTTCAAGACCGTGCAGGAGCTGAACCGCTACCGCAAGGAAGTCTCGGCCACGCTGGGCCCCAAGCCCGAATACCAGGGCGCCTGAGCCGCTCCCAAGATCCAAAGAATCGCCCCGCATGCCGGGGCGATTTTTTTTGGGCGCCGGCTGTCACAGCCCGCCGGCCTCGAACGTCTAATCGGGCATGGACGACCCGACCCTCACCTTCGACAGCCACCGCCGCCGCCTCCAGGGCATCGCCTACCGCATGCTCGGCTCCGTGGCCGAGGCCGAAGAGGTGGTGCAGGACGCCTGGCTGCGCTGGCATGAAGCCGACAAGGCCAGTTTCGACAGCGCCGAAGCCTGGCTCGTGACCGTCGTCACGCGCCTGTCGATCGACCGGCTGCGCAGCGCCAAGGTCCAGCGCGAGCACTACATCGGCCCGTGGATGCCCGAGCCCACCCTCACCGGGTCGCCCGACACGCCCGAGGAAACGCTAGCGCGCGCCGACAACATCTCCGTCGCCTTCCTGGCCGTGCTCGAGCGCCTCGCGCCCGAGGCGCGCGCCGCCTTCCTCATGCGCGAGGTGTTCGACGCCGACTACGACGAGATCGCCCAGACCCTGGGCAAGAGCGAGGCCGCCTGCCGCCAGCTGGTGCACCGCGCCAAGGCCCAGGTGCAGGAGGCCCGCCCGCGCTTCCAGGTCTCGCGCGAGACCCACCAGCGCCTGCTGCGCGCCTTCGCCGACGCCGCCGCGCGCGGCAGCATGCAGGACCTGAAGGCGCTGATGGCCGAAGACGTCGAACTCATCGGCGACGGCGGCGGCAAGGTGCAGACCTTCAGCAAGATCCTGCGCGGCAGCCAGCGGCTGGCGCAGCTGTACTTCTCGCTCTGGCGCCGCATGGGCGCGGGCGTGCGCATGGAGCTGGTCGAGCTCAACGGCGAGCCCGGGATGCTGCGTTTTCTCGACGGCGAACTCGAATCGGCCCAGACCTTCGAGATCGAGGGCGAGCGCATCGTGCGCATCCGCGCCCAGCGCAACCCCGACAAGCTGGCGCGCATCGCGCAGCTGTTCGCGGCCAAACGGGGCGCTTGAAGAAAAAATTCGCGCGGCCTGTCACAGGGCCGGTGGCTGGCGCGTCTTCAGGGTGTAGCAAGCAAATTTCGCTGTTTTCCTTCAACCACCCTGGAGTACATCTCATGAGCCAAGCCCCCGCCCTCCGTCTCGCCTGGACCAAGTTCGCCCCCAAGTCCTTCCAGGCCATGATCGCCGTCAACGGCAGCTTCGAGTCGAGCACGCTCGGCAAGGTGCTGATCGACCTCGTCTTTGCCCGCGTCTCGCAGATCAACGGCTGCGCCTACTGCCTGGACATGCACGTGCGCGACCTGCGCGTGCAGGGCGAAGACTGGCAGCGCATCAACAGCCTGGCCACCTGGCGCGAGGTGAGCCTGTTCAACGAACGCGAGCGCGCCGCGCTGGACTGGGCCGAAACGCTCACGCGCCTGGCCGACCACCACGCCGATCGCGATGCCGAGTTCGAAGCCCTGAAGGCCGTGTTCAGCGACCAGGAAATCGTCGAGCTCTCGCTCGCCGTGGCGCAGATCAATGCCTGGAACCGCCTCGGTGTGGGCCTGCGTTCGCAGGTCGTGGCCAAGGCGATGCCCTGAACCTCAGCGCCGCTCGACCACCATCGGCGCGATGCGCAGGTTGTCGCGCAGCTGCGTGACGGCCTCGCCCGCCGCATTGCGCGACGGGAACGGCCCGGCCTGCAGGCGGTGCGTGCCGGCTTCGCTGAACACGCGCAGCTGCGGTGCCAGCGTGGGCAGGCCGCGCGCGGCCTGGCTTCTTAGCGTCTCGGCGCCGTCGCGTTCGCGGAAAGCGCCGAGCTGCACCCAGAAACCGGCGGCAGCGGAAGAGGGCGTCGATGGCGCCGATGACGTGGCAGGTGCGGCGAGCGGGGCCAGCGGCGCAAGGTCGGTCACCACCATTGCTTCACGCGGCCCGGCCGGTGCTTCGGGTTCCGACGGCGCCGCGGCCATCACCGGCGTTTGCGGTGCCACGGGCATCGTCGCGGCGGGGGCTGCAGCGGCCGTCATCGCGACCGGCGCCACCCAGGCCGACGGCACGGCCACCGGCGCCGCCGCCACCCGGACGGGCGCGGGGGCCGGCGCCGGCGCAGGCGCCGCGGCATAGGCCGTGCCCGCATCGCGGCGCCAGGCGCCGGTGCGGATGTCTTCGTTGGTGATGCGCTCGATCTCCACCGGCGCCACGCCGCGCAGCAGGTCGAGCTTCAGCGCCGCCGTGTAGCTCAGGTCGATCACGCGGCCGTCCACGAAGGGGCCGCGGTCGTTCACGCGCACGATCACCTCGCGCCCGTTGGCCGGGTTGCGCACCCGTACGTAGCTCGGCAGCGGCAGCGTCTTGTGCGCGGCCGTCATGGCGTACATGTCGTAGGGCTCGCCGCTGGCGGTGGAGGCCGCATGGAACTTGCGGCCGTACCACGAGGCGATGCCCGATTCGCGGAACGGCCGGTCGTCGGTGATCGGCACGTAGCCCCGGCCCAGCACCGTGTACGGTTTGCTGGTGCCGCCGCTGCTGCGGATCGTCTCGATGCGGGGTTCGGCGTCGGGCACGCGGTCGAGGTCGGACGGGATGTTGCTGCCGGGGCCGTCGCGGCCACTGGCGACGCCGCCGCCACTGCTGCGCGGTCCGCTGGCACAGCCGGCCAGCACGAGCGCGGCGGCCAGGGCGCAGGCCGTCAGCGCGCGGGAGGCGAGGGCGCGGTCAGCCAAAGACCGCCTTCCACAAGGCCAGCATGGCGTCGCGCTCGGCGCTCAGGGCGGGCGGCGTGACCTGCGTGGGCTCTTCGTTCAGGCGTGCGGTGTGCTGCACGCGGCGCAGCTCGCGGTAGGCGGTGGCGGCGTTGCGGCCCACGCCTTCGGGCAGCAGCCCGGCCTGTTCGGCGCGCAGCAGCAGCGCGATGTTGCCCAGGTTGGGAATCAGCTCGGGGTGCGCGCCCGAGGCCGACAGCACCAGGAACTGCACCGCGAACTCGGCATCGACCATGCCGCCGGGGCTGTGCTTCACGTCGAAGCGGTCGGCCTTCACGGGGCGGGCGCCGCGCAGCTTGTTGCGCATGCCGATGATCTCGGCCTTCAGCGCCTCGCGGTCGCGCGGCGCCACCAGCACGGCTTCGCGCACCTGGTCGAAGCGCGCGCCCAGCTCGGCGCCGTGGTCGGCGCTGCCCAGCACGAAGCGCGCGCGCGTCATGGCCTGGTGCTCCCAGGTCCATGCGGTGTTGCTGCCGCGACCGAGCTGGTACTTTTCGTAGGCCTCGAAGCTGGTGGTGAGCAGGCCCGAGTTGCCGTTGGGCCGCAGTGCGGTGTCGATCTCGAACAGGTCGCCCTCGCGCGTCTTCACCGTGAGCCAGTTGATGAGCTTGCGCACGTAGGCCGCATAGACCTCGCCGGCGCGTTCGTCGTCGTCGTCGTAGACGAACACGATGTCCAGGTCGCTGCCGTAGCCGAGTTCTTTGCCGCCCAGTTTTCCGTAGCCGATGATCGCGAACTGCGGCACCTCGCGGTGCCGGTTGCGCACGTGCGGCCAGCACCAGCGGGCGGTCACGCGCAGCGTGGTGTCGGCCAGCGCGCTCAGGTCGTCGGCCACCTGCTCGACGGTGATGCGGCCGTCCACGTCGCGCGCCAGCGTGCGGAACACCTCGGCGTGGTGGGCGTGGCGCAGCAGGTTCAGCAAACGCTCTTCGTCGGCTTCGCCGGTGCGGGTGAGCGAGGTGTGGCGCGCTTCGAGCTCGCGCTCGAATTCCTCGGCGATGAAGCGGCCCGAAAGCATCTCGTCGCTCGCGAGCTCGTCGATCACGCCCGGGTGCTGCATGAGGTAGCGCGCCGGCCATTTCGCGGCGCCCAGCAGGCGCAGCAGGCGTTCCTGCACGGCGGGGCGTTCGACCAGCAGCGCCAGGTAGCTCTCGCGGCGCATCAGCGGCTCGATCCAGTCGGCCCAGCGCATGGCGGCATCGACGTGGCGCGGCGTCTGTCCCGCGCCCTCGCCGTCGGGCTCCTTCAGCCACTGGCCGGTGCGTTGCACCAGTTGGCGCAGGCGGCCCCGGGTTTCCTCGCGCAGGGCAAGCACGCGCGGCGTCTCGCACCAGTCGCGGATGCGCTCGGCGAACACGGGCGGCAGGTCGTCGAGCAGGTCGGCCAGGTCGGCGGGCGCGGCGGCCTTCTTGCCGTTGCACTTGCCGTTGCAGGGCTTCTCGCCGCCCAGCAGCTTGTCGAATTCCTGGGCCACGAACTCGCGGTGCGTGTCGAGCTGTTCGAGGAAGGGGCAGCAGTCGGCATAACCCATCGACTGTGCGATCCAGCGCAGGTCGTCGTCGTTGACCGGCAGCACGTGGGTCTGCTGGTCGTCCAGGTACTGGATGCGGTGCTCCACGCGGCGCAGGAACTCGTAGGCCGCGGCCAGCGTGTCGGCCGTGTCCTGCGGCATGAGGTTGGCGCGCGCCAGCCGCTGCAGCGCGTCGAGCGTGGGGCGCGTGCGCAGCTCGGGAAACTGGCCGCCGCGCACCACCTGCAGCAGCTGCACGGTGAATTCGATTTCGCGGATGCCGCCGCGCGAGAGCTTCACGTCGTTGGCGCGCTCGGGGCGTCCGGCGCTGCGGCGCGCCGACTGTTCGCGGATCTGGCGGTGCAGGATGCGCAGCGAGTCGAACACGCTGTAGTCGAGATAACGGCGGAACACGAAGGGCAGCACCACGTTGCGTAGCGCCTGGGCCTGGCCGTCGAGCACCACGGCGCGCGGCGCGACCACGCGGCTCTTCATCCAGGCAAAGCGCTCCCATTCGCGGCCCTGCACCTGGAAATACTCTTCGAGCGCGTCGAGCGAGACCACGCTCGGCCCCGAGTTGCCGTTGGGCCGCAGCGCCAGGTCGACGCGGAACACGAAGCCGTGCTCGGTCACGTCGCCCACCAGCGCATAGATGCGCTTCACGGCCCGCGCGAAGTACTCCTGGTTGGACAGCTTGCCGCGCCCGTCGGCATCGCCGGCCGTGTCGCCGTCGACGTCGTACAGGTAGATGAGGTCGATGTCGCTGGACACGTTGAGCTCGCGCGCGCCGAGCTTGCCCATGCCGATCACCCACAGCTGCGAGCGCTGGCCTTCGGGGCCGAGCGGCGCGCCGTGCTGGGCGTCGAGTTCATGGCAGGCGTCCTGGCAGGCGATGTCCAGGGCCAGTTCGGCCAGCTCGGTCACGGCGGTGGTCACCACCGCGAGCGGGGCCTGCTGGTCGCAGTCGAGTGTGACCAGACGTTCCATCGTGAGCTGGCGCACGATGCGCAATGCATCGCCCACGGCCACGCCGCGTGCGCGCAGGGCGTCGTAGGCGACGGTCATCGATTCGCGCCGGGGCTCGCCGGGCGGCAGCAATTCGAGCTCGGCCGCATAGCGGCGGCGCAGCCGCTGGACGAATCGGGAACTGGAAGAAAACGCGGGAGGCGTCGGATTGGATGGCAACTGATTCACACTGGTGTGGGTTGGCGCGGAACCCGGCTCAAGGCTGGCGGTCATAATTCCCGACACAGCGCGATCCTCAATGAACGACACGGCGTCTTCCCCTTCACGTCTGCTCCAAATCACCGCTGTGACAGCGCGCTGGCTATTGGGTCTGCTCTTCGCTGCGTGGCTTCTGCTGGCACTGTCAGTCGTGGTCCTGCACGCGTGGATTGTGCCGCGAATCGGCGATTTTCGCGGTGCACTCGAGGCGCAGGCTAGCAAGGCCATCGGTGTCCCGGTGCGCATCGGCGCCATCACCGCCCGTTCCGAAGGGCTATTTCCGGCCTTCGAATTGCGCGACGTGGTGCTGCAGGACGCAGACCAGCGCGAGGCCCTTCGCCTCGTGCGGGTGGTGGCGAGCGTGTCGCCGCGGTCGCTGTGGCGCCTGAATTTCGAGCAGCTCTACATCGAGGGCCCGCAGCTCGACGTGCGCCGCGACACTCAGGGAAAACTCCATGTGGCTGGATTGCACATGGAGACCGACACGACCGGAGAAACCCGCGCCGCCGACTGGTTTTTCGCGCAGCGCGAGTTCGTCATCGAAGGCGGCACCGTGCGCTGGACCGACGAGCAGCGCCGCGCCGAACCGCTGCTGCTGACCGACGTGCGCTTCGTGTCCCGCAACGGCGCGCGCCGCCACGGCCTGCGGCTGGACGCCACGCCGCCGGCCGGCTGGGGCGAGCGCTTCACGCTGCGCGGCCAGTTCCGCCAGCCGCTGCTGTCGATCCGCAGCGGCCACTGGCAGACCTGGGACGGCCAGCTCTATGCCGACCTGCCCTACATCGACGTCACGCGCCTGGGCCAGTACGTCTCGCTCGACGCGCGCATCCGCGAAGGCAACGGCGCGCTGCGCCTGTGGGCCGACGTGGACGATGGGCGCATCGTCGGCGGCGCCGCCGACCTGGGCCTGAACCGCATCGACGCCTCGCTCGGCAAGGGGCTGCAGCCGCTGGTGCTGCGCGCCGTCACCGGCCGGCTGGCGGGACAGATGAACGCGGACACCTTCGAGTTCTCGACCACCGCCTTGCAGTTCGACACCGTCGACGGCCTGCGCTGGCCGGGCGGCAACCTGTGGCTGCAGCACACGCCCGCCAAGGGCCGCACGCCCGAGCACGGCGCGCTGAAGGCCGACCGGCTCGACCTCGCGGCGCTGGCGCTCATCGCCGACCGGCTGCCGCTGGGCGAGGCCACGCACCGCGTGCTGGGCGCCTACGCGCCGCGCGGGCTGGTCGAGCGCATCGACATGAACTGGCAGGGCGCGCCCGACGCGATCGCGCGCTACCAGGCCAAGGGCCGGGTCAGCGGCCTGCGCGTGGCCTCGCAGCCGGCGCCTGCAGCCACCGCCCAAAGCACCCCGGCGCCGGCCGGTGCGCCCGCCGCGCCGCCGCGCGTGCACCCCGGCACCCCCGGCCTGAGCGGCGCCACGCTCGACTTCGACGCCAGCCACACCGGCGGCACCGCCACGCTGGCCATGGCCAAGGGCACGCTCGAGTTCCCCGGCGTGTTCGAAGACCCGGTGATCCCCATCGACCGCCTCTCGACCCAGCTGCAGTGGAAGCTCGACAACGGCGCCATGCAGGTGCAGGTGTCGAAGCTGCGCTTCGCCAACGCCGACGCCGAGGGCGAGGCCGAGGCCCACTGGCGCACCAGCGACCCGGCCACCTCGAGCAGCCGCGCGCAGCACCCCGGCGTGCTCGACCTGCAGGGCAAGCTCACGCGCGCCGATGGCACCCGCGTGTTCCGCTACCTGCCGCTCGACATCCCGCAGCACACGCGCGACTACGTGCGCGAATCGGTCGTCAAGGGCACCGCCAGCACGGTCGATTTCCGCGTGCGCGGCGACCTGCACGACATGCCCTTCATGGACCCGAAGCAGGGCGAGTTCCGCATCGCGGCCAAGGTGTCGGACGTGCACTACGCCTACGTGCCGCCCTCGCTCGCGGCCGCCACCGCCGCGCCCGCGACCCCGGCGTCGCGCACCGGCCCGCCCGCCGCGCCGCCGCCCGTGTGGCCGGCGCTCACCGGCGTGTCGGGCGAACTGGTGTTCGAGCGCGCGGGCATGCTGGTGCGCAATGCGCGCGGGCGCATTGCCGGCGCGCCCGGCGTCGAGGTCACGAAGGCCGAGGCGCAGATCGCCGACATGTCGCACCATGCCGCACTGCTGCGTGTCGATGCGCAGGCCAAGGGCCCGCTGGGCGAGGTGCTGCGCGCCGGCGCGCCGCTGGCCGGCGAGGCCGGGCCCTTCCTGCAGCGCGCGCGCGCCACCGGCTCGGCCGACTACAAGCTGCGCCTCGACCTGCCGCTGGAAAACGTCGACAACACCAAGGTGCAGGCCACCGTGACGCTGGCCGACAACGAGCTGCAGGTGGTGCCCGAGGCGCCGCCGTTCACGCAGGCGCGCGGCACGCTCAGCTTCACCGACACCGGCTTCTCGCTGGCCGGCGTGCAGGCCCGGCTGCTGGGCGGCGAGGTGCGCGTCGAGGGCAAGGGCCGCTTCAGCGGGCCGCAGCGCGAACTGGCGCTGAAGGCGCAGGGCACGGCCAGCGCCGAAGGCCTGCGCGGCGCGCGCGAGGTCGACTGGCTCGCGCGCCTGGCCAAGCACGCCACCGGCAGCACGCCCTACGCCGCCACCTTCTCGATGCGCGACGACACGCCCGAGTTCTCGCTCACCAGCAGCCTGCAGGGGCTGGCGCTGGCGCTGCCCACGCCGCTGGTCAAGACGGCCGAAGAGCTGATGCCGCTGCGCATCGAGAAGAAGGTGCTGGCGCGCGACGCCCGCCGCGCCACGCAGGACCAGCTGACGCTCGAACTCGGCCGCGTCGGCTCGGTGCAGTACGTGCGCGAGCTGTCGGCCAACGGCCAGGCGCACGTGCTGCGCGGCGGCATCGGCATCGGGCTGGCGCCCGGCGAGACGGCGCTGCCGCCCGACCGCGGCGTGTTCGCCAACGTCAACGTCGCCAAGCTCGACATGGGCGCCTGGCAGACGCTGGTGGGCACCGCCGCGGTGGTCGGCGGCGGCGAGCGCGCCGACGATCCCGACCTGGCCTACCTGCCCACGCGCATCGCGGTGCGCGCGCAGCAGCTGGGCATCGCGGGGCGCACCCTGCACAACGTGGTGCTCGGCGGCACGCGCGAAGGTGCGCTGTGGCGCGCCAACGTCGACGCCTCCGAGCTCAGCGGCTACGCCGAGTACAGCCACAGCCAGGCCGGCCGGCTCTATGCGCGGCTCGCGCGCCTGAAGATCGCACCGGCCGAGGCCACGCAGGTCGAGACCCTGCTCGACGAGCAACCCGGCACCCTGCCGGCGCTGGACATCGTGGTCGACGACTTCGAGCTGCTCGGCAAGCGCCTGGGCCGCGCCGAGATCGACGCCGTCAACCGCGGCGGGCGCGAATGGCTGCTCAACAAGCTCGCCTTCAGCGTGCCCGAGGCCACCTTCACCGCCAAGGGCACCTGGGCCGCGTCGGCGGGCGGCGGCGCAAGCGCCGGCCAGCGCCGCACCACGGCCATGAACTTCAAGCTCGACATCGCCGACGCCGGCGACCTGCTCACGCGCTTCGGCATGCCGGGCGTGCTGCGCCGCGGCAAGGGGCGGCTCGAGGGCGAGGTGAACTGGCGCGGCTCGCCGTTCTCGCTCGACTACCCCAGCCTGGGCGGCCAGCTGCAGGTCGACGTGGAGCAGGGCCAGTTCCTCAAGGCCGACCCGGGCCTGGCCAAGCTGCTGGGCGTGCTGAGCCTGCAGGCGCTGCCGCGCCGGCTCACGCTCGATTTCCGCGACGTGTTCAGCCAGGGCTTCGCCTTCGACTTCATCCGCGGCGACGCGAAGATCAACAAGGGCATCGCCAGCACCAACAACCTGCAGATGAAGGGCGTGAACGCCGCCGCGCTCATGGACGGCTCGGCCGACATCGTGCGCGAGACGCAGAACCTGCGCGTGGTGGTGGTGCCCGAGATCAACGCCGGCACGGCCGCGCTGGTGGCCACCGCCATCAACCCGGCCATCGGCCTGGGCACCTTCCTCGCGCAGTGGGTGCTGAGCAAGCCGCTCGCCGCGGCCGCCACGCAGGAGTTCCACGTCGAAGGCACCTGGGCCGACCCCAAGATCGCCAAGGTGCCGCGCTCGCTGCAGCTGCTGCCCGGCCTGCCGGGCGGATCGACATCGACGGGCGCCAGCGAAGGCAAGAAAACGGAGACCACGCAATGAAAGTCGCAGCCATCCAGATGGTGTCCGCCATCGCCCGCGAAGCCAACCTCGTGCGCGCCCATGCGCTGCTCGGGCAGGCGGCGCGCGACGGCGCCGAGCTCGCGGTGCTGCCCGAGTATTTCTGCATGATGGGCGCGCGCGACACCGACAAGCTCGGCCTGCGCGAAACCGCCGGCGCCGGCACGGTGCAGGGCTTCCTGGCCGACGCGGCGCGCGAGTTCGGCCTGTGGATCGTGGGCGGCACGCTGCCCATCGAGAGCGACGACGCCGACCACGTCTTCAACAGCTCGCTGGCCTTCTCGCCCGAAGGAAAGTGCGTGGCGCGCTACGACAAGATCCACCTGTTCTTCTTCGACAACGGCACCGAGCGCTACGACGAGCGCCGCGTCATCGCGCCGGGTGCGCAGCCCGTGGTGTTCGAGCTGCCCTCGCGCGACGGCCACGCCTGGCGCGTGGGCATGAGCGTGTGCTACGACCTGCGCTTTCCCGAGCTGTACCGCGCGCTGGCGGGGCAGGGCGCCGACCTGCTGCTGGTGCCCAGCGCCTTCACGCGCACGACCGGCGCCGCGCACTGGGAGGTGCTGCTGCGCGCGCGCGCCATCGAGAACCTGGCCTGGGTGGTTGCGCCCGCGCAGGGCGGTACGCACGAGAACGGCCGCCAGACCTGGGGCCAGTCGCTGGTCATCGACCCCTGGGGCACGGTGGTGGCGCAGCAGGCCGCCGAAGAGGGCGTGGTGCTGTTCGACCTCGATGCCCGGCAGGTCGAGCGCACGCGCGCCCAGCTGCCCGCGCTGTCGCACCGCGTGCTTGCCTGACGATGGCCGACGAGGCGCTCGACGTTCCTGCACCGCCGCCGCCGCAACAGCAGCCGCAGCGCCGGGGATGGGGCGTCGCCTTCGCGCGCCTGCGCTCGCTGTGGAAGCGCTGGTTTCTGTGGCTGCTGCTGGCGGTGCTGGTGTCGGCGCTGCTGGTCACCGTCGTGTGGCTGGCCGGCCGGCACGAGGTCGAGCAGGTGCAGGCGGCCTTGGAGCGCGACACCGCCGACGCCGTCGTCGACCTGCGCAGCGGCCTGCAGCGCAACGCCCAGAGCCTGCGCGCCACGCTCGCGCCGGGCATGGAGCGCACGCACTGGGCCGACCGCGCGGCGGCGCAATTGCGCGAGCACCGCGAATGGCTGCGGCTCGAATGGCGCGACGCGCAGCTGCAACCCATCGAGGCCGTGAACACGCCCTACCGCACGCGCATCCTCGAGGAGAGCAACCGCGGCCCCGCGCAGGCCGACGTGGCGCAAGCCTGCGCC
Organism: Variovorax sp. GW821-FHT06D12; assembly: GCF_059419205.1. Classification (NCBI taxonomy): domain Bacteria; kingdom Pseudomonadati; phylum Pseudomonadota; class Betaproteobacteria; order Burkholderiales; family Comamonadaceae; genus Variovorax; species Variovorax sp. GW821-FHT06D12. The sequence goes on from NZ_JBWKRI010000006.1 coordinate 352,135, forward strand.
ACCGCGCGCAAGGCCGGCGCGCCCGCCTACTCGCCCAGCCACTACGTGCCCGTGGCCGGCGGCGGCGGCGTCGAGGTGATGGAGCTGTGCCTGCCGATGGACGCCGGCGACTACCTGGTGGCCAGCTATTCGCTGCGCGACACGCTGGTCGAGCTGGTCGGCCCCACGCTCACGCGCGGGCAGGAGGTCGCCTTCACCGAGGCCGACGGCACGCGGCTGGTGGCGCTGGGCACCTCGCGGCGCATCGGCACGCGCGTGTTCACCTCGCAGCAGCGCATCGACCTGCCGGGCGCCTCGCTCATGCTGCGCGTGGACGGCTGGCGCGCCGCGCCCGACCTGTTCCCGAACATGCTCACGGCGCTGGTCACGGCGATCTCGATCGCGCTCGTGTCGGTGCTCGTGCTGCTGGCGCGCGACACCCGCCGCCGCCTGCGCGCCGAACGCGACCTGGCCGACGCGCTGGCCTTTCGCAAGGCGATGGAAGACTCGGTCATCACCGGCCTGCGAGCGCGCGACCTGCAGGGGCGCATCACCTACGTCAACCCAGCCTTCTGCGAGATGGTCGGCTTCACGCCCGAAGAGCTCATGGCCGACAGCGTCGAGGCGCCCTACTGGCCGACCGAGCTGGCGCACGAATACCACCTGCGCCAGACGCGCCGCTTCGCGGGCGGCCTGCCGCCGCGCGAGGGTTTCGAGTCGGTCTTCATGCGCAAGGACGGCACGCGCTTTCCGGTGCTCATCTTCGAGGCGCCGCTGATCAACGCGCACAAGGTGCAGACCGGCTGGATGAGCGCCTTCATCGACGTGAGCGAGCAGCGCCGCGTCGAGGAACTCTCGCGCGCCAGCCAGGAGCGCCTGCAGGCCAGCGCGCGCCTGGCCACCGTGGGCGAGATGGCCTCGCTGCTGAGCCACGAGCTCACGCAGCCGCTGGCCGCCATCGCCAGCTATGCCACCGGCTCGCTCAACCTGATCGGGCCCGAGGCGCGCGGCGAGCAGGCCGAGGTGGCCATGGCCGTGAAGCGCATCGCCGAGCAGGCCGACCGCGCGGGCCAGGTGATCCGCAGCGTGCACGACTTCGTGCGCCGGCGCGACCGCATGCGCGAGGCCGTGGCGCCGCAGGCGCTGATCGACGCCGTGCTGCCGCTGGTGCGGCTGCAGGCGCGCAAGCTCGACGTGACGATCGAGATCGTGTGCGAAGAGCGCCTGCCCGCCGTGGTGTGCGACCGCACGCTGGTCGAGCAGGTGCTGCTGAACCTGGCGCGCAACGCCATGCAGGCCATGGACGGCGCCGACCACGCGCCCGGCAGCCGCGTGCTGCGCCTGCGCGTGGCGCGCGCCCTGCCGGTGGGCGCCACCGTGCCGGCCGACGGCCGCCGCTGGCTCGAGTTCTCCGTGGCCGACCTGGGCTGCGGCATCAGCGAGGAGGTGGCGGCGCGGCTGTTCACGCCCTTCTTCACCACGCGCCCCGACGGCATGGGCCTGGGCCTGAGCCTGTGCCGCACCGTGGTGGAGCAGCATGGCGGCGCGCTGATGTTCGAGCCCAACCGCCCCCGGGGCACCGTCTTCAGGTTTACGCTCCCGGCTGCGGGATAGCCGCCTTTTTCTTCTTCGTTTTCTCTGTTCCGCTGGACCTCATGGCATGCAACCGCTGATCGATGGCTTGATCTTTATCGTGGACGACGACGCCAGCGTGCGCGAGGCGCTGGCCTGGCTGCTGCGTTCGCGCCGCCTGGCCAGCGAGCACTTCGGCAGCGCCGAGGCCTTCGAGCAGTACCTGGACGAGGCGCCGCTGCCCGACCAGCCGCGCTGCCTGCTGCTGGACGTGCGCATGCCCGGCATGAGCGGGCTGGTGCTGTTCGACCGGCTGGCCGAACGCGGCCTGCTGGCCGAGATGCCCGTGATCTTCCTGACCGGCCATGCCGACGTGCCCACCGCCGTCGAGGCGGTCAAGCGCGGGGCCTTCGACTTCTGCGAGAAGCCGTTCTCGGACAACGCGCTGGTCGACCGCATCGAGCAGGCGCTGGGCATGTCGCAGCGCGCACTCGAGGTGCAGCGCGTGCGCCGCGGCCTGGCCGACCGCATCGCCGAGCTGACCGACCGCGAGCGTGACGTGATGCGGCTCGTGGTCGAGGGCCTGCCGAACAAGCTCATCGCCGACCAGCTCGCGATCAGCGTGCGCACGGTGGAGGTCCACCGGGCGCGCGTGTTCGAGAAGATGGAAGTGAAGTCGGCGGTGGAGCTGGCCAACCGCCTGCGCGACCTCTAGCCCCCACCGCAGGCTGGACCTCAGCTGTGCACGTGCTGCGCGGCGCCGTCGCGCGTGGCCATCTCCAGCATGCTGCGGCCGTCGACGATGCCGACGACGTTGCCGTCCTCGCCCAGCCCGGCGATGGCGCCCTCGAACACGCAGAACAGCACGCAGCCGCCGTCGGAGCGCGGCTGGTGGATGTCGCCGGCGGGCTCGTGCATGTAGTCGCCCGGGCGGCCGATGTCGTTGCGCTCGTAGTAGATGTCGCCCTCGAGCACGATCACCTCGATGGCGCCCAGGTGGTGGTGCACCGGCGCCTCGGTGCCGGGATCGACCTTCAGCAGGCAGGTGAAGCCGCCGCTGCGCCGGTTGATGCTCAGCAGCTTGTAGGCCACGCCGGGCATGACCCACGGCTTCCACGGATAGCGCTCGAGCTTCTGGAAATGCGGGTACGGCAGCGTGATGCGCGCATGGGCGGCGCTGGCAGGCGGCGTGGCTTTCAGGGCGGTCAGGGTCATGGTGTCTCCGTGGGTGATGCGGCCGGGATCGGCCTGCGAAGCCAGTCTAGGAGCGGCTTCCCACGCCATGGCCTGTTGGCCCGAACGAAGCACGGGATGTCGAAAGCGGCGCGCTTTTGCGCAAGTCGCTGCGCCGTTCAGCGCATGCGGCGATAGGTGCTTGGCGCCAAGCCGACGAACGCACGGAAGCGCGTCGAGAAGTACGCGGCGCCGCCAAAGCCCATGCGCGCGGCCACGGCCTCGATGGGCAGGTCGCTGGTGCGCAGCAGTTCGGCGGCGCCTTCCAGGCGGCGGCGCAGCAGGTACTGGTAGGGCGCCATGCCGCTGGCCGCCTTGAAGCTGCGGATGAAGTGGTCCTGCGACAGGTGCACCAACGCTGCCAGGTCGGCCAGGCCCAGCGGCGTGGCCAGGTGCGCGTCGATGTGCTCGGTCACGCGGCGCAGCTGCCGCGGCGTCAGGACCGGCTGCCGGCGCGCGCCCTCCGCGCGCGGCGGCGCACCGCGCCCCGGTGCGCAGTGGCGCCGCACGAGGTGATGGGCCAGCAGGTGCTGGCTCTGCGAGAGCAGCAGCGAATCGGGGCTCGCGGGCACGCTGCCGTACAGCTCCACCTCGCTCACCAGCATCTGGAAGAAGCCCTGCAGCCACGGGTCGCGGATCGCGAAGAAGGGGTCGATCTCCGCCGCCGGCCCGAGGCCTTCCTCGGTGGCGACGCGCGCGATCAGCGCCTGGCCGATGTACAGGTGCACCACGCCGCAGCGCCCGCCGATTTCCCATTCGGTGCCGTCGCAGGGGATGAAGCTCACGCTGCCCAGCCGCGAACGCGAGGCGACGAGCTTGCCGCGTTCGTACTTGCGCACCGCCGTGCTGCCGTTCTCGTGCAGCACCAGCACGTGATGCGCCGCGCCGTGGAAGGGCAGCCAGCACGCGTCCTGCTGCCAGCGGGCGGCGAACAGCTGGTCGCCGCCGGTCACGAGGTACTGGGGTTGCGCACCGGTGCCCGCGGCGATGATGTCCGGGGCAAAGCGGGATGCGACGCTCGATGGGGCCGGCGCGATGGCGTTCATCGGAGTTTCCTCTCGTGTCCGCCCGGCGCGCGGTGCGCGCGCCGCGTGCAGGCCGCGCGATGTTAGGGCCGGCGGTGCCGTGCCCTCATGCGGGATTTCCTGACGGTGCCGCGCGACGTGCGCGCAGCACCTGGGCTCAGATCTTCTCGGCGACGAAGATTTCGACGCGGCGGTTCTGCGCGCGGCCGGCGGCCGTGCCGTTGTCCGCCAGCGGCTCGCGCGAGCCGCGGCCGTCGGTGGTGATCACGGTGGTCGACACGCCGCGGCCCACCAGGTGGTTGCGCACGCTGTCGGCGCGGCTCACCGAGAGGCGCTCGTTGCCTTCCTCGCTGCCCGTGCTGTCGGTGTGGCCGACCACGCGCAGGCTGGCGGTGGTGGCGCTCTTCAGGCCTTCGGCGACCTTGTCCAGCACCTGCGCCAGGTTGCGCTTGACGTTGGCGCGGCCGGTGTCGAACGAGAGTTCATTCGGAATCACGACGTGAAGCTGGTTGTCGGCGGTCTGCGAGATCACCACGCCGGTGCCCTTGGTGGAGCTTTCGAGCTCGGCCTTCAGCGCGTCCAGGCGGGCGGTCCAGCTGTTGGCCGGTGCGGCCTGCTGTGCGGCCGGTGCTTCGGCCGGCGGGGTCGACGATGCGCACCCCGCGATGAACAACACAGCGGCCAGGGCCGCGCTAGACACAACAAACTTCCTCATGAATTTTCCCTCTGCTTGGACCAATGAAAACTGAAGCGGGAACCGGCCGTTCGATAGGGCGGCCGGTTTCCCGGTGGGGCGGCGATCAGCCGCGCTGTGCGCGCTCGCCCACGTAGATCTCGACGCGGCGGTTCTGTGCCCGGCCGGCGTCGCTGTTGTTGTCGGCCACCGGCTCGTGCGAGCCACGGCCTTCGATGCGGAAGGCCGCGGCGCTCACGCCGCGTGCCACCAGGTAGTCGCGCGTGCTGGCGGCGCGGTCCACCGACAGCGGGTTGTTGATGGCGTCGGAGCCGGTGCTGTCGGTGTGGCCGATGATGCGCACCTCGGCGTTCGGGTTGTTGCGCAGGCCGTTGGCGAACTGGTCGAGCACGGGCGCGAAGTTCGACTTGATGTTGGAGCGGCCCACGTCGAACGACACGTCGCTCGGAATGGCGAGCTTGAGCTCGTTGTTGGCCGTCTGCGTCACGGCCACGCCGGTGCCTTGCGTGGCGGCTTCCATCTGGCGCTTCTGGTTTTCCATGCGCTGCGACCACAGGTAGCCGCCGAGTGCGCCGGCTGCCGCACCGACCACCGCGCCCGTGCCGATGGCACCGCGGTTGCCGCCGGTGGCCGAGCCGATGGCGGCGCCGCCGAGCGCGCCGATGCCGGCACCGATGCCGGTGTTGCGCTGGGTGTCGGTCATTCCGCCGGCACAGCCGGACAGGACGAGGGCAGCTGCGGTGGTTGCAAGAACGAACTTTTTCATGGCGATCCCTTTCAAGGTTGAATCAAGCGGGCCACAGCTTAGCCCCCGGCGGGTATGCGATGGTACGTGCTCAAAGCCCTACGGAAAATAAGAAAACTTTCGCCATCGCCCGTGAATGCTGCGATGATTGCTACTAAAGTTGTAGCAATAGGGTGCTTGTCCGACAGTGGGCCGCGCCGTGTGGCTACACGAGCAATTCACACTTTGGGCGGCGAATCGGTGTCCTCACGCTCGGCGTCGGGGTCGTCATGCAATTCACCCTTGTTACGCCCGGAAAACATGGTCCACCAGATGATCAAGATCAGGACGAGTCCCGCGGCGAGGGCTTCAAGCAGAATCAAACCCATGAGAAATGGACTCCAGTGGCTGGTCGGGCTTGCGATCGTAGCAACGCTTGCCGGCTGTTCCCTCGGCCCCCGCGCCCCCGACGCCCCCACCCGACCCACCGTCACCCCGCCGCGCGACCTCGGTCCGCTGACCGGATCGCTCGCGCATCCGAAAAGCCGCTGGGTGCCCGTGGGCTGGTCCGAACTGCCGGGCTTCAGCGAAGACCCGCTGCACGAGGCGTGGATCGCGCTGCTGGCCAACTGCGCGCGCCCCAACGCCGCCTTCGCGCCGCTGTGCCGCGAGGTGCGCCAGCTGGCCATCGCCACGCCCGAAGAGCAGCGCCGCTGGATGACCGACCGGCTGCAGCCCTACCGCGTCGAATCGCTCGCGGGCCAGAGCGAAGGCAAGCTCACCAGCTACTACGAGCCCGTGTACGAAGCCTCGCGTGTGCCCTCGGCCGGCTTCAGCGTGCCGCTGTACCAGGCGCCCGACGGCCTCGTGCCCAAGCGCCCCTGGTTCACGCGCCAGGAGATCGAGACCCTGCCCGAGGCCCAGGCCGCGCTGCGCGGTCGCGAGATCGCCTGGATGGCCGATCCCATCGACGCGCTGATGCTGCACATCCAAGGCTCGGGCCGCTTGCGCATCACCGAGGCCAACGGCTACCAGCACACCGTGCGCGTGGCCTACGCGGCCACCAACGAGCAGCCTTACCGCAGCGTGCAGCAGTGGTTGATGAGCCAGGGCGTGGCCAAGGTCGGCAAGTGGCCCGACGACACCAAGGCCTGGGTGGCGCAGAACCCGCAGCGCGTGTCGCAGCTGCTGTGGAGCAACCCGCGCTACGTGTTCTTCCGCGAAGAGACGATGAGCGAGCTCGACGCCGCCTTCGGCCCGCGCGGTGCGCAGGGCGTGCCGCTGACGGCGGGGCGCTCCATCGCCGTCGACCGCGAGAGCATTCCCTACGGCACGCCGGTGTGGCTCGCATCGAGCGGCCCGACCGCGCAGCTGCAGAAGCTGGTGGTGGCGCAGGACACCGGCAGCGCCATCCTGGGCGCCGTGCGCGCCGACTACTTCGCAGGCACCGGCGCCGAGGCCGGCCGGCTGGCGGCGAGCGTGAACCAGCCGCTGCGGTTGTGGGCGTTGTGGCCGAGGCAGTTGCCGGCGCCCTGAGGGGTGCAGCGCCCGCGCTGCAATGTGTGGCGCGGGCGTGAAGGTTTTTTGACGAAATCTCGCCGTACCCCAACCAACGGCCGAGCGTTTCACAGGCATGTCATGCGAAGTGCCTAACTTCGCGGGCTGGTTTCAATCCCAACCCACGAAAGATATTGCGCATGACCGCAAACACCCGCACGGACGCCCACGGCGTCGATCTCGACGATGTCGGCACCAACCCGACCGCGAACCCGTCCTTCACCGACCTGATCGCATCGCGCCTGAGCCGCCGCCATCTGTTCGGGCTGGGCGTCGGCACCGCCGGCACTGCGCTGCTGCAGGCCTGCGGTGGTGGCAGCGGTGGCGGCACCGCGTTCCCGATCCTTCCGCCCGCACCGGCCCCCGCGCCGGCACCGGCTCCCGTCCCGGCGCCCCCGCCGATGAAGCTGGGCTTCAACGCCGTTGCCAAGAGCCTGGCAGACGTCGTGACCGTGCCCGCCGGCTACACGGCCAGCGTGCTCTACCGTCTGGGCGACCCGATCGCCGCCGGCGTGGCCGCGTACAAGAACGACGGCTCCGACGATCCGGCCACCTACGACCGCCGCGCCGGCGACCACCACGACGGCATGACCTTCTTCGGCATGAACGCCACCAACAAGTGGGACGCGGCCAACGCCTCGCGCGGCCTGCTGGTGATGAACCATGAAGCCATCACGCCGCTGTTCCTGCATCCCAACGGGCAGACGGCGCTCAACCCGGTTTACAGCAGCGCAACGGGCACGTCGCTGGTCGACGGGCAGCGCAACGTTCCTGACGAAGTGCTGCGCGAGTTCTACCTGCACGGCGTGAGCGTGATCGAGGTCAACAAGAGCGGCAACACCTGGAGCTACAAGCAGGACTCGAGCTTCAACCGTCGCGTCCACACGCTGACCGAAATGCAGTTCTCGGGCCCGGCCGCCAAGACCGACTACCTGAAGACCAAGTACTCGACGGACGGCAGCAAGACCCGTGGCACGCTCAACAACTGCGCCAACGGCACCACGCCCTGGGGCACGTACCTGACCTGCGAAGAGAACTGGGCGGGCTACTTCCGTCGCATCGCGGGCATGACCAACGACGACAAGAACCGCACTGCCAAGGAACTGAAGTCGTTCAGCCGCTACGGCGTCGCCGGTACCGGCCGCGAACTCTGGGCCACCGTCGCCGGCGGCGACGACATCCACGCCCGCTGGAACACCGAAGTCGTCGGCGCCACCGCCACCGACGACTACCGCAATGGCCACAACACCTACGGCTGGGTGGTCGAGATCGATCCGTTCAACCCGACGAGCACGCCGAAGAAGCGCACCGCCCTCGGCCGTTTCGGCCACGAAGGCGCCTGTCTCGGTCCGGTCGTGGCCGGCAAGCCGCTGGTCTGGTACATGGGCGACGACTCGCGCAACGAGTACATCTACAAGTTCGTCTCCACGAAGAACTGGGATGCGGCCGACATCGGCGGTGGCATGGCCGCGGGTGACAAGTACATGGACGACGGCCGCCTCTACGTGGCGAAGTTCAACGCCGACGGCACGGGCGTGTGGCTCGAGTTGAAGCTCGGCGTGAACGGCATTACCTCCAGCAATTTGACCTACGCCTTCGCCGACGCCGCCGACGTCGTGACCAACGCCCGCCTGGCCGCCGACGCCGCGGGCGCGACCAAGATGGACCGCCCCGAATGGGCCGCGGTCAACCCGAAGACCGGCGATGTCTACGTGACGTTGACCAACACCAGCGCCAGCGCGCGCCCCATCGGCAGCACCGACGCCGCCAATCCGCGCTTCTACGACGACAAGACCACCGCCAACAAGTCGCAAAAGGGCAACCCGAACGGCCACATCGTGCGCTTCGCGGACGACAACGCCGATCCGACGTCGCTGAGCTTCAAGTGGGACGTGTACCTCTTTGGCGCGCGCTCGACGGCCTCGGCCGACGTCAACCTCTCGCAGCTCACGGCCGACAACGACCTGTCCAGCCCCGATGGCATGTGGTTCAGCCAGGCCGCGCCCGGCCTGCTGTGGCTCGAGACCGACGACGGCGCCTACACCGACGTCACCAACTGCATGCTGCTGGCCGCACTGCCGGGCAAGGTGGGGGACGGCGGCGCGAAGGCGATCACCAACGTCGATGCCGCGACCAACACCACCCGCACGCAGAACACCTTCGTGGGCAAGGCCCCCGGCACGGAAGGCCTGCGCCGCTTCCTGGTCGGCCCGGCAGATTGCGAGATCACCGGCATCGCTGAATCGGGCGATGGCCGTGCGCTGTTCGTCAACATCCAGCATCCGGGTGAAGGTACGGGCAGGGCCGACATCACCGATCCGACGAAGTTCCTGAGCCACTGGCCGCAGGGCGGCAACGCCCGCCCGCGCTCGGCCACCGTGGTCATCACGAAGGACGACGGCGGCCTGATCGGCCTGTAAGCGTCCAAGCGTCCTCAGCCCCCTTCGGGAAACACCGTGGAACCGGCTTTGCCGGGCCACTGGTGTTGCCCCCGGCGAGGGGGTTGGCGCAGCGACACGAAGTGCGCGAAGCCTGGGGGAGCACCCACTACAACGGCGCTGCTGGCAACGGCAGCGCCGTTTTGTATCTGACCTGCTTGAGCGCAAAGCTCGAGCGGATCTTCTCGATCCCCGGAATCGGCGTGAGCTGCTCCATGATGAAGCGCTCCAGCGCCGCCATGTCGGCCACGGCGATGCGGATCAGGTAGTCGCTGTCGCCGGTCATCAGGTAGCACTCCATCACCTCGTCGTGCTCGGCGATGCGCTGCTCGAAGTCGGCCAGCGACTGCTTGCTCTGCGTGGTCAGGCTGATCGAGATGAACACGTTGAGCCCCAGGCCCAGCGCCTTGGCGTTCGCCAGCGCCACGTAGCGGTCGATCACGCCGCTGGTCTCCAGCACCTTCACGCGCGCCAAGCAGGGCGAGGGCGACAGGTGCACGCGGCGCGCCAGTTCGACGTTCGACAGCGCGCCGTCGCGTTGCAGCTCGTCGAGAATGCGCAGGTCGATGGCATCGAGTTCCATGAAATTCCGCGAAACTGTTGAATGACGGCATTTTATGCTTCAGAATAGCCATGAAATCAGAGGTGCCGGTAGCTAATTTTCCTCGAGGCGGCTTAAAGTGCTGGCATGAACGCCCCGATCTCCGCCGACCAGATGCGCGCCCTGTTGCTCGACACGCCGCCGTCGCACGACCCCGACCCCGAAGAGACCGCCGAATGGCGCGACGCCTTCCTGGCGCTGGCGCAGACGCAAGGTCCGCAGCGCGCGCGCCAGATGCTGGCCGAGCTGGCGCGCCTGGCGCGGCAGCAACGCATCGGCTGGCAGCCCGAGCTGGCCACGCCGTACGTCAACACCATCGCCGCGGCCGACCAGCCGCCGTTCCCGGGTGACCTCGCGGTGGAAGAAAAGCTCGCCTCGCTCATGCGCTGGAACGCGCTCGCCATGGTGGCCAAGGCCAACCAGGCGTACGGCGAACTCGGCGGCCACATCGCCAGCTACGCCAGCGCGGCAGACCTGTTCGAGACCGGCTTCAACCATTTCTTCCACGCACGCAGCCCGGCGCACCGCGGCGACCTCGTGTTCTTCCAGCCGCACAGCGCGCCCGGCGTGTATGCGCGGGCCTACCTCGAAGGCCGCCTGAGCGAAGAAGACCTGAACCACTACCGCCAGGAACTCACCGCACCGGCCTTCACCGACGGCAGCGGCGCGCGCGGCCTGTGCAGCTACCCGCACCCGTACCTGATGCCGGACTTCTGGCAGTTCCCCACCGGCTCGATGGGCATCGGCCCGATCAGCTCGATCTACCACGCGCGCTTCATGCGCTACCTCACGCACCGCAACCTGCTGAACTGCGAAGGCCGCAAGGTCTGGGGCGTGTTCGGCGACGGCGAGATGGACGAGCCCGAATCGATGAGCGCCCTGACGCTCGCCGCGCGCGAGAAGCTCGACAACCTCGTGTGGGTCGTCAACTGCAACCTGCAGCGCCTCGATGGCCCGGTGCGCGGCAACGGCCGCATCATCGACGAGCTCGAAAAGCTCTTCGCCGGGGCAGGATGGAACGTCGTCAAGCTCGTGTGGGGCAGCGACTGGGACGGCCTGTTCGCGCAGGACGTGAGCGGCGCACTCGCGCGCGTGTTCGCCGAAACCGTCGATGGCCAGATGCAGACCTTCGCCGCCAAGGACGGCCGCTTCAACCGCGACAACTTCTTCGGCCAGAACCCCGAGCTCGCGCGCCTGGCCGAAGGCATGACCGACGAGCAGATCGACCGCTTGAAGCGCGGCGGCCACGACCTCGTGAAGATCCATGCCGCGTACGCCGCCGCTGCCGCCCACAAGGGCCAGCCCACCGTGATCCTCGCCCACACGAAGAAGGGCTACGGCATGGGCAGCGCCGCGCAGGGCAAGATGACCACGCACTCGCACAAGAAGATGGGCGACGTGGACCTCATCGAGTTCCGCGACCGCTTCAACCTGCCGCTCACCGACGCGCAGGCCACCGCGATGGACTTCTACCGCCCGGCCGAAGACAGCGCCGAGATGCGCTACCTGCGCCAGCACCGCGAAGCGCTCGGCGGCCCCATGCCGCGCCGCGAGACCGCGTGCGACGTGGTGCCCAAGCCCGACATCGCGGCCTACGCGCAGTTCGCCACGGCCGCCGCCGGCAAGGAGATGAGCACCACCATGGCCTTCGTGCGCATGCTGGGCAACCTCATGAAGGACAAGGCCCTGGGCCCGCGCATCGTGCCCATCGTGGCCGACGAGGCGCGCACCTTCGGCATGGCCAACCTGTTCAAGCAGGTCGGCATCTATTCGAGCGTGGGCCAGCGCTATGCGCCGGAAGACATCGGCTCGGTGCTGAGTTATCGCGAAGCCACCGACGGCCAGATTCTCGAAGAAGGCATCAGCGAAGCCGGCGCCATCGCCAGCTGGACGGCCGCGGCCACCAGCTACAGCGTGCATGGCCTGGCGATGCTGCCGTTCTACATCTACTACTCGATGTTCGGCTTCCAGCGCGTGGGCGACGCCATCTGGGCGGCTGCCGACCAGCGCGCACGCGGCTTCCTGCTGGGCGCCACGTCGGGGCGCACCACGCTCGGCGGCGAAGGCCTGCAGCACCAGGACGGCAGCAGCCACCTCGTGGCCGCGACGATTCCCAACTGCAAGGCCTACGACCCGGCCTTCGCGGGCGAGATGGCCGTCATCGTCGACGCGGGCATCCGCGAGATGATGGTCGAGCAGCAGGACGTGTTCTATTACGTCACGCTCATGAACGAGAACTACGCGCAGCCCGACCTGCCGGCCGGCGCCGAGGCCAACATCCTGCGCGGCTGCTACCGCTTCGGCACGTATGCGCCGACATCGGGCAAGGCGAAGCAGAGCGTCACGCTGCTGGGCTCGGGCGCGATCCTCACCGAGGTCATCAAGGCCGCGCAGCAGCTGGCCGACGAAGGCATCGCGGCCGAGGTGTTCAGCGTCACGAGCTGGAGTGAACTGGCGCGCGACGGCCAGGCCTGCGAGCAGCGCGCGCTGGCCGGCGAGAAAGACGCCGGCACGCCCTTCGTCGCGCAGCAGCTCGGCAAAGGCAGCAAGGCCCCGATCGTCGCCGCCACCGACTACGTGCGCGCCCTGCCCGAGAGCGTGCGCGCCTTCCTGCCCGAAGGCCGCCGCTACCTCACGCTGGGCACCGACGGCTTCGGTCGCAGCGACACGCGCGCCGCGCTGCGCGGTTTCTTCGGCGTGGACGCGGCGAGCATCGCGCGGGCCGCGCGCCACGCGCTCGGCGCCTGACGACAGCGCCAGCGCGGCCATGCGGCGTGACGGTGCGGTGCCTGCGTTAGAGTCGCAGGCCCCACCGCCTTCCCGCGCCCATGACCGCCCGCTTTCAGTCCCTTGCTCCCGCCGTCCGCCTGGCCGACCAGGTGGCGGAAGCGCTCGTGGCCGAGGTGCGCAGCGGGCGCCTGTCGGAAGGCGACCGGCTGCCCACCGAGACCGCGTTGGCCACCCAGTTCGGCGTGAGCCGCACGGTGGTGCGCGAGGCGGTGTCGCGGCTGAAGTCGCTCGGGCTGGTCGATTCGCGCCAGGGCAGCGGCGTGTACGTGCGCGCTGCCGGGGTGGAGCCGCTGCGCTTCGAGATGCCGCATGTGGCCTCGCGCGAAGCGGTGGTGCAGATGGTCGAGCTGCGCCGTGCGCTCGAGGCCGAGGTGGCCGCGCTCGCGGCCGAGCGCCGCACGCCCGAGGACATGCTGCGCATCCGCGACGCCATCGATGCGCTGCACGCGGCGGTGTCGATGGGCGGCAACGGGGCCGACGAGGATGTGCGCTTTCACCGCGCCATCGCCGAGGCCGCGCGCAACCCCTTCCTCATCGGCACGCTGCAGTACCTGCGGCAGTTCCTGCATGGCGCCACCCGCGTCACGCGCGCCAACGAGGCGCGCCGTGCCGACTTCGTGCGCGAAGTGGCGCAGGAACACGCGCGCATCGTCGAGGCCATCGACGCCGGCGACCCGCTGGCCGCGCGCGAAGCCGCCAAGGCCCACATGGACAACGCCATCCGCCGCATCGAGCAGGCCGACCCGGCGTTCTGGCAGCAGGAAGGCGCCCAGCTCGCCCGACCCCTGGTCGAAGGCTGGCCAGCAGGCAAGTAAGCCCACGCTTACGATTTTCTGAAGAGGGCAGAATGTGCGGGTTATCCCGTATCCGGGAGCTTGTCTTAAATTTGTATGATGACCTGACAAGTAAGGGGCGACCGCGCCGCAGGGTGACGGGACGGCCCCGTTTTTTCATCCAGCGGACTCCCTCCCAATGACTTCCACCCTCCAGGCCGGCGCGCCCCTCGCGGCTGACGCGCCCGACGCCGCGCTCGAAAAACGCGCCTACGCCAAGGTGTTCTGGCGCCTCGTGCCCTTCCTGATGCTGTGCTACGTGGTCGCGTACCTCGACCGCGTAAACGTCGGCTTCGCCAAGCTGCAGATGGGCGCGGACCTCGGCTTCAGCGAAACCGTGTTCGGCCTGGGCGCCGGCATCTTCTTCCTGGGCTACTTCCTGTTCGAGGTGCCCAGCAACCTGCTGCTCAACCGCGTGGGCGCGCGCGTGTGGATCGCGCGGATCATGATCACCTGGGGCCTGCTGTCGGCCTGCTTCGTGTTCGTGGAAACGCCGACCAGCTTCTACATCCTGCGCTTCCTGCTCGGCGTGGCCGAGGCCGGCTTCTACCCCGGCGTGATCCTGTACCTGACGCACTGGTACCCGTCGCACCGGCGCGCGCGGATCATCGCGGTGTTCATGTCGGCGATTCCCGTGGCGGGCATCTTCGGCAACCCGCTGTCGGGCTGGATCATGGACGCCTTCCACGGCGTGTCGGCCATGCACGGCTGGCAGTGGATGTTCATCATCGAAGCCATTCCCGCCGTGCTGGTGGGCGTGATGGTGCTGTTCTACCTGGACAACGGCATCAAGCACGCACGCTGGCTCTCGCCTGAAGAGAAGAACCTGCTGCAGCGCGAGGTCGACCGCGACCAGGCACACGGCGCCAAGGGCCCGCACTCGGTGGGCGCGATGTTCCGCGACGCGCGCGTGTGGTGGATGGCGCTCATCTACTTCGCCTTCGTCATGGGCCAGTACGCGCTGACCTTCTGGCTGCCCACGCTGGTGAAAGCCACGGGCGTGCAGGGCAACTTCAACATCGGCCTGCTGAGCGCCATTCCGTTCCTGTGCGCGATCGTCGCGATGAACCTGTTCGGCCGCAGTGCCGACGCGCGCCGCGAGCGCCGCTGGCACCTGATCATTCCCGCGATGATGGGCGCCGTGGGCTTCACGGTCGCGGCCTCGTACACACAGAACACGGTCGTGTCGCTGACCTTCCTGTCGCTCGCCGCGGCCGGCGTGCTCACCTGCGCGCCGCTGTTCTGGTCGCTGCCCACCGCCTTCCTCTCGGGCACGGCGGCGGCCGCTGGCATTGCGGTCATCAACTCGGTGGGCAACCTCGCGGGCTTCGTGAGCCCGTACCTCATCGGTTACCTGAAGGACCTCACGGGCAGCACGCAGATCGGCATGTACGTGCTGGCCGGCGCGCTGGTGCTCGGCGCCATCGGCGTGTGGCTCACGCCCAAGCAGTTGGTCAACCGCTGATCGAAGGACGCACGACATGACTTCTTCTTCCACCAACACCCCCGTCGTCGGCCTCGTGGGCCTGGGCGCCATGGGCAGCGGCATGGCGCAATCGCTGCGTCGCGCGGGCCATGCGCCGCATGTGTTCGACGTGCGCCCCGGCGTGGCCGAAGCCTTCGCGCGCGAAGGCGGCACCGCCTGCGACACGCTGGCCGCGCTCGGCGCGCAGTGCGACATCGTGGTCAGCGTGGTCGTCAACGCGGCGCAGACCGAGTCGGTGCTGTTCGGCGACGGCACCACGCCCGGTTGCGCGGCGTCGATGAAGCCCGGCAGCCTGTTCGTGATGTGCTCCACCGTCGACCCGAACTGGTCGGTGGCGCTCGAAGCGCGCCTCGCGCAGCAGGGCGTCCTGTACCTCGACGCACCGATCTCCGGCGGCGCCGCCAAGGCCGCCAGCGGCCAGATGACGATGATGACCGCCGGCACCCCCGCGGCCTATGAGAAGGCCGGCGCCATGCTCGACGCCATGGCCGCCAAGGTCTACCGCCTGGGCGATTCGGCCGGCGCGGGCAGCAAGGTGAAGGTCATCAACCAGCTGCTGGCCGGCGTGCACATCGCCGCCGCCGCCGAAGCGATGGCACTGGGCCTGCGCGAAGGCGTGAACCCCGACGCGCTGTACGAGGTCATCACCCACAGCGCCGGCAACAGCTGGATGTTCGAGAACCGCATGGCCCACGTGCTGGCGGGCGACTACACGCCGCTGTCGGCCGTCGACATCTTCGTGAAGGACCTGGGCCTGGTGCTCGACGTGGCGCGCGCCAGCAAGTTTCCGCTGCCGCTGTCGTCCACCGCGCACCAGATGTTCATGCAGGCCTCCACGGCCGGCTTCGCGCGCGAGGACGACAGCGCGGTCATCAAGATCTTCCCGGGCATCGAACTGCCCGCTGCGAAAGAATCGAAAAAATAACATCGAGCGCGAGCGCTCCACCGACCCAGGAAAGACACACACCATGAACGTTCTCATCACCGGCGGCTGCGGCTTCCTCGGCGCCCGCCTCGCCCGCACCCTGCTCGCCGGCGGCCCGCTCGCACTGGCCGGCGGCCAGCCTCAAGACATCGCACGCATCACGCTCGCCGACCGCGTGCCGCCGCCCGCCGACCTCGCCGCCGACGCGCGCATCCAGTTCGTGCAGGGCGACCTGTACGAGCAGGCCGCCAACGGCGCGCTGCCGCTGGCCGACACCAACGCCGTGTTCCACCTCGCCGCCGCCGTGAGCGGCGAGTGCGAGGCCGACTTCGACCTCGGCATGCGCAGCAACCTGGACACCACGCGCGCCCTGCTCGACGCCTGCCGCAGCGCGGGCCATGCGCCCGTGTTCGTGTTCTCCAGCTCCGTCGCCGTCTTCGGCGATTCGCCCGAGCAGCGCCTGCCCGCGGTGATCGAGGACACCACGCTGCCCACGCCGCAGAACAGCTACGGCATCCAGAAGTTCATCGGCGAGCAGCTGGTGGCCGACTACACGCGCAAGGGCTTCGTGCAGGGCCGCAACGTGCGGCTCATGACGGTGTCGGTGCGCCCGGGCCGCCCGAACGGCGCAGCCTCCAGCTTCCTGAGCGGCATGCTGCGCGAGCCGCTGGCCGGCGTGCGCGCACGCTGCCCCGTGGCGCCCGAAACGCCGGTCGCGCTGGCCTCGCCCGGCAACACCGTCGCCGGCATCGTGCGCGCGGCCACCGCCGGCGCCGCCGAATGGGGCGCGCGCACCGCCGTCAACCTGCCCGCGCTGACCACCACCGTGCGCGAGATGGCGCAGGCGCTCGAGCGCATCGCCGGCGCCGAGGCCACCGCCCTCATCGACTGGGAACCCGACGCCGCCATCGCGAAGATCGTCACCAGCTGGCCCAGCCGCATCCATGCCGCGCGCGCCGAGGCCCTGGGCCTGAAGGCCGACGCCAGCTTCGACGCCATCCTGCGCGACTACGTGCGCGAGAACGCGCAGGCGGTCACGCTGGCGCTGAAGGGCTGAGCGATGGCGAAGCTCGTGCTCGGCTGCATCGCCGACGACTTCACCGGCGCCACCGACCTGGCCAACAACCTCGTGCGCGCCGGCATGCGCGTGGTGCAGACCATCGGCGTGCCCACCGGCCCGCTCGATGCCGACGTGGATGCGGTCGTGGTCGCGCTCAAGTCGCGCACCATCGCGCCGGCCGAGGCCATCGCGCAGTCGCTCGATGCGCTGCGCTGGCTGCAGGCGCAGGGCGCGCAGCAGATCTACTTCAAGTACTGCTCCACCTTCGACAGCACCTTCACCGGCGAGGTCAGGGGCAACATCGGCCCCGTGACCGAGGCGCTGATGGACGCGCTGGGCTGCGACTTCACCATCGCCACGCCCGCCTTCCCCGACAACAAGCGCACCGTGTTCAAGGGCTACCTGTTCGCGGGCGACGTGCTGCTCAACGAGAGCGGCATGCAGAACCATCCGCTCACGCCGATGACCGACCCGAACCTCGTGCGCGTGCTGCAGGCGCAGTGCACGCGCAAGGTGGGGCTGATCGACCACGCGGTGGTCGCACGCGGCGCAGCGGCCATCGAAGAACGCATCGCGCAGCTGAAGGCCGAGGGCGTGTCGATCGCCATCGTCGACGCCGTGTCGAACGACGACCTGCTGCGCATGGGCCCGGCGCTCGCGAAGCTGCCGCTGCTCACGGCGGGCTCGGGCGTGGCCATCGGCCTGCCGGCCAACTTCGGCCTCGCGCCGTCGTCGCAGGCCAGCGCGTTGCCGAAGGCCGGCGGCAAGACGGCGGTGGTGTCGGGCAGCTGCTCGCTCGCCACCAACCGGCAGGTGCTCGACTTCATCCAGCGCGGCGGCGCGGCCATGGCCATCGACCCGCTGCGCATCGCGGCGGGCGTGGACGTGACGGCCGAAGTGCTGGCCTGGGCCGCACCGCTCATCGACAAGGGCCCCGTGCTCGTCTACTCGACCGCCGAAGCCGGTGCCGTGAAGTCGGTGCAGGGGCGGCTCGGCGTGGAAGAAGCCGGTGCGATGGTCGAACGCACCATCGCCGCCATTGCGCGCGGCCTGGTCGAGCGCGGCGTGCACCAGCTGGTGGTGGCCGGCGGCGAGACCTCGGGCGCCTGCGTGCAGGCGCTGGGCATCGCGCAGATGCAGATCGGTCCGCAGATCGACCCCGGCGTGCCGTGGTGCCATGCGCGCTGCGATGCGGCGCCCGAAGCGGGGCTGCACATCACGCTGAAGTCGGGCAACTTCGGCAGCGACGATTTCTTCACCAAAGCTTTTACAGTGCTCGCATGACCGAGAACGAAGCCCGCGACGAAATCTGCCGCGTCGGCCGCAGCCTGTTCGAGCGCGGCTACGTGCACGCCACGGCCGGCAACATCAGTGTGCGGCTGGACGACGGCTTTCTCATCACGCCGACCGACGCCTGCCTGGGTTTTCTCGACCCCGCGCGGCTCGCACGGCTCGATGCCCAAGGCCAGCAGACCGGCGGCGACCGCGCCAGCAAGACCATCGCGCTGCACACGCGCATCTACGCCGCCGCGCGCGGCTTCGATGCCGCCACGGCCTGCGTGATCCACACGCACAGCACGCACTGCGTCGCCTTGACCCTGGGCAACCCGCAAGCCGAACTGCTGCCCGCGCTCACGCCCTACTTCGTGATGAAGGTCGGCCATGTGCCGGTCATCCCGTACCACCGTCCCGGCGCGCCCGAGGCGGCCGAGCAGGTGGCGCAGACCATCGCGCGCTACGGCGCGGCCGGCACGCCGATCCGCGCGGCGATGCTCGCGCGCCTGGGCCCCAACGTCTGGCACGAGACGCCGGCCGCCGCGATGGCCGTGCTCGAAGAGCTGGAAGAAACCGCGCGCCTGCAGATGCTCACGCAGGCCACCCGGCCCGCACCGCTCGCCCCCGACCAGATCGATGAACTGCGCCGCACTTTCGGTGCGCGCTGGTAGTACAAACACCCCATGCCCCAATTCGCCGCCAACCTCTCGATGCTCTACCCGGAGCTCGCATTTCTCGACCGCTTCGACGCCGCCGCGAAAGACGGCTTCCAGGCCGTCGAGTACCTCTTTCCCTACGACTTCTCGAAAGAGGAAATCGTCGCCCGCCTGAAGCACAACGGCCTGCAGCAGGTGCTGTTCAACGGCCCGCCCGGCGACTGGGCCGGCGGCGAGCGCGGCCTGGCCTGCCTGCCGGGGCGCGAGGGCGAGTTCCGCGAAGGCATTGCGAAAGCCATCGACTACGCCGTGGCGCTCGACTGCCCGCGCATCCACGTCATGGCCGGCCTCGTGCCCGACAACCTCACGCGCGAGGCCGCAGAAGCCGTCTATGTCGGGAACCTGCGCTGGGCCGCGGCCGAGGCCGCGAAGGCCGGGCGCGACGTGCTGATCGAGCCGATCAACACGCGCGACATTCCGCGCTTCTTCCTCAACCGGCAGGACCATGCGCACCAGATCGTTGAGACGGTCGGCGCCGCGAACCTCAAGGTGCAGATGGACCTGTACCACTGCCAGATCGTCGAAGGCGACGTGGCGATGAAGCTGCGCCAGTACCTGCCGACCGGCCGCGTCGGCCACCTGCAGATCGCGGGCGTGCCCGAGCGCCACGAGCCCGATGTGGGCGAGCAGAACTACGACTACCTCTTCGGCGTGATCGACGAAGTTTCGGCGCAGTGCGGCTGGCAGGGCTGGGTCGGTTGCGAGTACCGCCCGCGCCGCGGCATGGAGCCCGGCGGCACCTCGGCCGGCCTGGGCTGGCTGCGCGACTGGCGCCAGCGCGCATGACGACCACGACGCTCGAAGCGCTGCGCATTCCGGCGCCGCTGCGGGGCTTTGCAGCGGCGGGCGACGCGCAGGTCTTCGACGTCACGATCGACGGCGACAAGGTCGCGGCCATCGAACCCAGCGCCTCGCAGACGCAGGCGCGCGGCACGCTGCTGAGCGCGCTCGTCGAGGCGCACGCGCACATCGACAAGAACTTCACCGTGCAGGACGTCGGCGCCGCGCAGGGCGACCTGTTCACCGCCATCGAACGCATGGGCCGCCACCGCGCGAGCTGGACCGGCGCCTCGCTGCGCCTGCGCATGGAGCGCGCGCTGCACGAGGCCTGGCGCGCCGGCACGCGCGCGCTGCGCACGCACCTGGACTGGGTCGAGCCCGAACCGCCGGCCGCGCTGGCCGTGTTCGAGGCGCTGCGCGAAGAATGGGCCGGCCGCATCGAACTGCAGTTCGTCGCGCTCGTGCCGCTCGACGTGTTCGCCGACCTCGCGGCTGGCGAGCGCATCGCGCGCGACGTGAAGCGCGCGGGCGGTTCGCTGGGCGCTTTCATCTACCGCAACGACGGCCTCTTCGCCAAGCTGGGCCGCGTGTTCGACCTCGCGCAGCAGCACGGGCTGGGGCTCGACTTCCACGTCGACGAAGGCCTGGACACCGACGCCAGCGGCCTGCGCAGCATCGCGCAGCTGGTGCGCGCGCGCGACTTCAAGGGCCGCGTGGTCTGCGGCCACGCCTGCTCGCTCTCGGTGCAGGACGACGCGGTGGCCGCCGAGACGCTCACGCTGTGCGCCGGCGCCGGGCTGCACCTGGTCGCGCTGCCGACCACCAACCTCTACCTGCAGGGCGCGTGGGACCGCACGCCCGTGGCGCGCGGCATCACGCGCATCCGCGAGGCCGCGGCGCACGGCCTGCGCGCTAGCCTGGCCACCGACAACGTGCAGGACGCCTTCTATCCCTACGGCAGCTACGACCTGCTCGAGACCTTCGGCCTGGGCGTGCAGATGGCGCACCTCGCGCCTGCCGCCGACTGGCTCGACACCATCACCGTGAACCCCGCCAAGGCGCTGGGCCTCGCGTGGGACGGCCGCATCGCACCGGGCTGCCCGGCCGACCTGGTGGTGCTGGCCGCCACCGACGAACACGAACTCATCGGCCCGCGCGGACGGCAACGCACCGTCTACCGTGCAGGCCGGGCACTGGAGAACACACCATGAGCATGGGCAAGCCGATGGCCAACTATGCCGCCGCCAAGCGCGTCGGCGATTTCGTCTTCATGAGCGGCGTGGTCGCCGTCGACCCGGCCACGCGCCGTGCGGTGGCCGGCTACGACGCCATCCCGGAAGAAGCCCGCACCGCGCTGCAGGGCGTGGGCTATGCCACGGGCCAGATGTCGGTCGACATCTTCGAGGCGCCCATCGTGGCGCAGAGCTGGTTCGTGCTGGAGCGCATCCGCCAGATCGCGGCCGAGCACGGCGGCACCATGGAAGACGTGGTGAAGCTGGTGCAGTACTTCCGCCACCTGCCGCACTACGCCTTCTACAACCGCGTGCGCGGCCTGTTCTATCCGGGCGAGCCGCCGGTGAGCACGGTGGTCGAGGTGTCGCGCTTCCTGCCGGGCGACGAGGTGTTCGTCGAGGTCGAAGCCACCATGTACCTGCCGCAGCGCGCGGCTACTTGACGCCCGCGCCCTTGAGCAGGAACTCCGTCACCTGCTCGATCAGGTAGCGGCGGTCCTTGTCCTCGCCCTGCTGCGCCGTGTTGCGGTAGTAGGCGGCCTGCGTGGCGTGGTCGGCGTAGAACTGCGTCACGGCCCAGATGTGGAACAGCACCAGCATCGGGTCGGCGGTGTCCATCAGGCCCTGGTTCATCCAGTTCTGGATCACGGCGGCGGCCTGGTCGGTGCGCTGCTTGCTCGTGTCCATCATGCTGTTGATGACGGGCGCGCCGCGCATCATCTCGGCGGTGAAGATGCGCGAGCGCAGCGGGTGCTCGAACGAGAACATCATCTTGCGCTGGATCAGGTCGCCCAGCACCTTGCGCGGGCCGAAGGCCTCGTCGCTGAAGCCGAACACCACGATCCAGTCGGTCAGGATGTCCTGCAGCACCTGGCGGTACAGCGCCTCCTTGCTCTCGATGTAGTAGTGCAGCTGCGCCTTCGACAGGCCCGCCTTGTCGGCGATGGCCTGCGTGGAGGCGCCGGCCAGCCCTTCGCTGGCGAACACCTCGATGGCGGCCTGGTTGATGAGGCCCAGCACCTGCGTGTACTTGCGCGATCGCCCGCGCGTGGCGGGGGCTTCGCTGTCGGTGTCCGTCACGCTCACAGCTGCAGCACCAGGTCGGGGCCCTTGGCGCGCGAGCAGCACAGCGCCACCTTGGTGCGCCGCTCGGTGCCCGTGAGGCAGAAGTCGCGGTGCTCGGCGCCTTCGCCGTCGCCCTCGACCACGCAGGTGCCGCACAGGCCCTGCTGGCAGGACACGGGGATGTCGATGCCCACTTCGTGCAGTGCGTCGACCGCGGTCTGGTCGGCCGCGACCGGCACCTCGATGCCGCGCCGCGCCAGCTTCAGCGTGAAGGGCAGGCCGGTGGTGGCGGCGGCCGTGCCGGTGGGCGCGGCGAAGTACTCGGTGTGCAGCGCGTCCTCGGGCCAGTGCGCGGCGGCCTCGCGCACGGCCTGCATGAAGCCGCCGGGGCCGCACACGTACAGGTGCGTGTCGGGCGTGCGCTCGGCCAGCAGGGCGCGCAGGTCGATGCGTTGCGTCGCATCGCCCTGGTCCAGGTGCAGCCTCAGGTGCGGCGCCAGCGCGGGCGCGTGCAGCGCCTCGGCGAAGGCCAGGTGTTCCTCGCTGCGCGCGAACACGCACAGCGTGAAGTCGGCGCCGCGCGCGGCCAGCGCCTGCGCCATGGCCAGCAGCGGCGTCATGCCGATGCCGCCGGCCAGCAGCAGGTGGCGGCGGGCTTCGGCGCGCAGCGGGAAGGTGTTGCGCGGTGCGCTGATCGCAATGAGGTCGCCCTCGCGCACGCGCTCGTGCATCGAGGCCGAGCCGCCGCGGCTGGCGTGCTCGCGCTTCACGCCGATCACGTAGCCGCCGCTGCCCGAGGGCGCGCGCGCCAGCGAGTACTGGCGCGAGAAGCCGCCGGGCATGTGCACGTCGATGTGCGCACCGGCCTCGTAGCCGGGCAGCGGCCGGCCCCACGGATGCGCCAGCTCGAAGGCCAAAATTTCCGGCGTCTGCCGCGAGATGCGTTCGACACGGACGGTCAGCGTGCGTTCGAGGCTCATGGTGTGTGTCTCCCTGCGTGTCTACTGGATGTTGTGCAGCGTGCGCGCCACGCGCGCGATGAAATGGGTGCGGTCGCGGTCGGTGACGGCGTTCATGTCGTGCAGCTGCAGCCACGTCACCTTGCAGCGCCACGCGAACAGCGCCCGCAGCGCGCGCGTGAACAGCCGCCGCCCCGGGTCGCCGATGGCCATCACGAACCAGCGCGGCGAGCCGCCGGTGGTCACCACCGTCAGCCGGCGGATGTGCCGCATGCCCGACTTCGCGAGTTGCCCCTTGCGCTCGGCGGGCAGGAAGGCCACGCCCGGCAGCCACACGCGCTCGAGCCAGCCCTTGAGCATGGACGGCGGTCCATGGAACCAGGTGGGGTACACGAACACCAGGTGCTCGGCCCACAGCAGCGCTTCGACGTGGGGTTTCACGCGTTCGCGGATCAGTTCGGGGTTGTCGAGGTAGGCGATGCGCTCTTCGCGTGTCAGCGTCGGGTCGAAGCCCTCGGCGTACAGGTCGATGGCCTTGACGGGATGTCGCGGCGTGAGGGCCTCGAGGGCGGTGCGGTACAGCGCGTGGTTGAAGCTGTCAGGGTTCGGATGGCAATGGACGACGAGCGTTTTCATGGTTCGGGCCGGTTCGCCTGTTCGGCGAGACGGGGTCAGAGCCCAAGGGAACAAAGGCCGCGCAGTGCCTTATGGCAACCCAGGCGCCGGCATCTGACCCCGGCGCAAGCCCCGCGCGACCCACGGGAAAAAACGAAGCGAATTACTTGCCGGTGAGCTTCTTGCGGATGTCGACACCCACGCCCTTGTTGACGAACTGCGTGGTCGCGACCTTCGACAGGTCGATCTCGCCCGGCTTGTACAGGCCGGCCTTGACCATCTTGTCGTAGAAGTCCTTCACGCGTGCTTCGTCCATGGCGCCGATGCCCTTGGTGAGCGAGTCGCCGCTGTCGATGATGCCCATCTTCTTGATGAGATCGATGGAGCCCTGCAGCGCGGCCGGCGTGGCGTCGGGGTTGGTCTTGGCGATGAGTTCGTTGGCGGCCTTGTTGTCGCCGTACAGGTAGTTGTTCCAGCCGACGATCGAGGCCTCGATGAACTTGCGCACCGTCTCGGGCTTGGTCTTGATGAGGTCGGCGCGGGTCTCGATGGTGGTGGCGTAGGTCGAGAAGCCGTGGTCGGCCAAGAGGTGCACCACGGGGTCGAAGCCGGCCTGGGCCTTGATCGACAGCGGCTCCGAGATGGCGTAGCCCTGTTGAATGGATTTCTTGTCGGCCAGGAACGGGCCGACGTTGAAGGTGTAGGGCTTGAGCTGCGAATCCTTGAAGCCGTGCTCCGACTTCATCCACTGCCAGAAGCTGAACTGGCCGTCCTTGCCGATGAAGGCCACGGGCGCCTTGGTCATGTCCTTGAAGGTGTCGTAGCCCTGGCCCGGGTGGGCGAACATGGCCTGCGGGTCCTTCTGGAAGATGGCCGCGACCACCACGGTGGGCACGCCGTTCTTCACGTTGTCGAAGGACTGCAGCAGGTTGCCGGTCATCAGGAAGTCGACCTTGCCGGCCGGCAGCATGGGCCGGTTGTTGACCATCGGGCCGCCCTGCATGATTTCCACGTCGAGCCCGTACTTCTTGTAGGTGCCGTCCACCAGCGCCTGGTAGAAGCCGCCGTGGCCGGCCTGCGCCTTCCAGTTGGTGGCGAACACCACTTTGTCCTGGGCCTGTGCGGCGAAGGCGGCGCCTGCGAGGGCCAGGCCGAAGGCCAGCGGCCGAAGAGAGAAAGCGGGGATGCGCATGGGGACGGACTCCTGTGGAGGTTGGGGTGGGGACGGGATGCGAAGACTAATTGTTTTTCAGCGCTCGACGGCCATGTCGGGCGTCCAGCCGCGCGTCTTGCCGGGGTTCATCAGGCCCATCGGGTCGCTGCGCTTCTTGAACTCGATCTGCTGCGTGTCGATGGTCTTCATGCCGCCGTCCTCGATGGTGAAGACGTGCGGGTTGAAGATCTGCGCGCCGCCCTGCGACTCGATCTCGCGCATCACCTCGTACTGGTGGGCCTCGCCCTTCCAGCGCACGAGCAGGATGCCGAAGGTGCCGCACTCGCCGTTGGCGCGCGCGAAGTCCTGGTGCTGCAGCACGTCGTCGCCGAAGACCTGCATGTGGCGCTCGACCACGGCCGGGTCGAAGGGCTGGGCGTAGGCCACCTGCAGGTAGGTCCAGCTGCGGTCGGCCTTCAGCGCCTGCAGCGTCGTGTGGTTGAAGGCGCACTCGTAGGCCGGCGGCAGGCCTTCGGCCTGCAATTCGGCCTCGGTGCCGGCCACCGACAGGGTGCCGCCGTGCGCCGCCGCGAGCGCGCGGAACTCGGCCATCGAGTCGGGCGAGACCATGGTGAACACCGCGTGCCGGTCGGGCGGAAAGCGATCGCCCATGGCCGTGTAGTAGGGCGAGAAGCGCGCCTCCACGGTCGACAGCAGGAAGATGTCCAGCGAGGGCGCCTGCGCGGCGATGCCGAAGTCGAGCGCGCCGCGGTAGGTGTCGAACAGCGCCGTGCAGTGCACCCAGTCGACCGCCGGGCTCAGCGCTACTTCCACGTCGAGGATCACGCCGTTGGTGCCGTAGGCATGGTGCACCTGCTGGATCTCGTCGCCCACCAGCTCGATGACGCGCGGCTCGCGCTCCACCGTCATCACGCGCGCGCGCAGCAGGTTGCCGGGGTCGCGCAGGATGCCGTGTCGGAATGAGCCGATGCCGCCGAAGCCGCCCGCGATGAAGCCGCCGATGCTGGCCACGTGCCAGGTCGAGGGCCACATGCGCAGCGCCTGCCCGGTCTCGCGCGCGGCCAGGTCGATGTCGTGCATGCGCGCGCCGGCCTCGACGCGGATGCGGCCCTCGGCCAGGTCGAGCACGCGGCACATCTGCGTCACGTCGAGCACGAGCCCGCCTTCGAGCGGCACGCACTGGCCGTAGTTGCCGGTGCCGCCCGCGCGCACGGTGAGCGGCAGCTTCCACTTCGCGGCCACGGCCGCGGCCTGGCGCACGTCGTCCTCGGTGCTGACCTTGACCACGAGGTCGGCCACGCAGCCCGCGAGCTGCGCCGTGAGGATGGGGCTGTACCAGTAGAAGTCTTTGGACAGCTGCTTGCGCTGGCTGGGCGTGGCGATCACGTTCAGGCCGCGCAGGTCCTCGCGCACGGCGTCCCAGTCGACGGTGGACAGCGGGGTTCTAGCGTTCACGGCGCATTTCGCTTTCATGCCAGTGGCCGAGCACGAGGCGCGACAGGGCGGCGAACACGATGAAGATCACGATGCCCAGCAGAGACACCAGCAGCAGCGCCGCGAACATCATCGGGATCTCGGTGCGGAAGCTCGACTCGAGGATGCGCGAGGCCAGCCCCGTTTCCTTGCCCGCCGTGCCGGCCGTGAACTCGGCCACCACCGCGCCGATCAGGCTCAGGCCGCCGGCGATCTTCAGGCCCGCCATGAAGTACGGCAGCGCGCTGGGCGCCAGCAGGTAGCGGAAGGTCTGCCAGGGCGAGGCCTTGTACAGCTGGAACAGGTCGCGCAGGTTGCTGTCGGCGCTCTTCAGGCCGATGACGGTGTTCGACAAGATGGGGAAGAAGGCCACGATCCACGCGCACAGCAGCAGCGCCGCGGTGGTGCTCGACACGTAGATCAATATGAGCGGCGCGATCGCGATGATCGGCGTCACCTGCAGGATCACGGCGATCGGGAACAGGCCGATCTCCACCCACTTGAACAGCGCGAAGGCAATCGCCAGCAGCACGCCGCCGACGATGGCGGCGCCCAGCGCGAGCAGCGTGAGCTTCACCGTGAACCACAGCGCGCCCGAGAGCGAACCCCAGTTGTCGAACAGCGTGCGCAGGATGAGCGAGGGCGCCGGCAGGATGTAGTGCGGGATGTCGTTGGCGCGCACCATCCATTCCCACACCAGCAGCAGCGCCGCGACGATGACGACCGGCACGACGATGCGCAGCGTGGCCTCGCGCCGGCGCAGCTTGTCTTCGTGCGCGCGCAGCGTCTCGGCGGACGGCGTGGCTTCGTTGGTGTCGAGGGGCATCACGGTTTCAATGGTCGATGTCGAGGCCATGGAGCGCTCCGTGCAGAGATTGCGAAACAGCCGTGCAGTGCGCGTTGTAGCGGCTGGAGGTGCGGAAGGCCTCGCCGCGCGGGTAAGGCTCGTCGATGGCGATCTCGTCGATCACGCGGCCCGGGCGTGCCGCCATCACGACGATGCGGTTCGACAGGTAGACCGACTCGTACACGCTGTGCGTGACGAACACGATCGAGAAGCGGTGCTCGCGCCAGATGGCCAGCAGGTCGTTGTTGAGCTTGATGCGCGTCATTTCGTCGAGCGCGGCAAAGGGCTCGTCCATGAGCAGCAGGCGCGGGTGCGTGACCAGCGCGCGCGCGATCGACACGCGCATCTTCATGCCGCCCGAGAGCTCGCGCGGGTACACGTCGGCAAAGCGCGAGAGGCCGACCAGCTCCAGCACGTGCTGCACCACCGGCGCGGCTTCGTCGCGGCTCATGCCCGCGAGCTTGAGCGGCAGCCAGACGTTGTTGAACACCTTGGTCCAGGGCATGAGCGTGGGTTCCTGGAACACGAAGCCCAGGTCGCGGTCGCTCTTGCTGTCCTTGGCGCTGCCGGTGTTGGCGCCCGACCATTGCATGTCGCCCGAGCTGATGCGGGTGAGCCCGGCGATCAGCCGCAGCGCGGTGCTCTTGCCGCAGCCCGAGGGGCCCAGGAAGCTGACGAAGTCGTGTTCGCCGATGTCGAGCGTCATGCCCTGCAGGGCGAGCGTGCCGTTGGCAAAGCGCTTGCCGACGTTGCGCAGGCGGACCAGGGGCGGCGTGGATGGCGTGGTGCTTTCCATGGGACTCCTTGGCGTCAGCGCCAGGCCGGAACGTTGGCCAGGCGCGAGAGGGGGAAGCGGTCGATCTCGTGCAGCAGTTCGACGAAGCGTTGGCCCACGTGGTCGAGCACCGCGGCGCCCTTCTCGGCGCTGGCGCGGGTGGCGTCGCCGGCGGCGCCGGCCGGGTTGATGTCGTGCATCTGCCAGCCGAGCTTGCCGCTGGGCGTGATCGACAGGAACTTGTTCTCGGCCGCAAGCTGCTCGGTCATGGAGCCGAAGTTCTGGAACTGATCCTTGCGCACGTAGTCGGGCGTGAGGTGCAGCATCACCGAGCTCTCGAGGTCGCCGGCGTGGATGCCGTGCTTGCCTTCGTGCGCGGTGAACAGGCCCTCGGGCAGGCCCAGCGTGTACCAGTTGGCGGCCACGACCATCATGTCGTGCTCTTCGCGCAGGTCGCGCGCCACGATGTCCATGACGCTCATCTGGCCGCCGTGGCTGTTGTAGAGCACCAGCTTGCGCACGCCGGCCTTGGCGACGCAGGCGCCGACGTCCTTCCACAGCGAGATCAGCGTGTTCGCCGACACCGTCAGTGTGCCCGGGTAGCGCGAGTGCTCGTTGCTCTTGCCGTAGGGCACGGTGGGCAGGAACAGCACCGGCAGGTCGTCGGGCAGGTAGGGCAGGCTGGCGCGCACCATGCCGTCGATGGTGGCGGTGTCGGTCGACATCGGCAAATGGGGGCCGTGCTGTTCGGTCGCCCCCACCGGCAGCACGGCGATCAGCCGTTCGCGGTCGAGGCGGGAGAACTCTTCACTGGTCAGGTCGGACCAGAAACGGCTGCGCAAGGGGGGGTGATTCATCGGGGTGTACCTCGTGGCGGGCGGACGGGATGATGGGCTAAATTATCCATACGGTCAAAAAAGACTGGCTATCCGTGGATACCCGTTGATCTTTATCAAGCAAACCGCATGCCATCAAAATTGCCCGGACGGTCAAAAGTCGAGCCGCCCGGGCGCCCGGCGCCCCGGGGTCACCAGCGCATGCGCAGCCCCAGCTGGCCCTGCACGCCGGTCTGCTCGGTGATGCCGATGGCGCTGGTGTAGGCCAGGCCGCCGTAGACCGACAGCGTCTTGTTCACCTGCCCGACGATGCCGCCGCCCACTTCGAGGGCGCTCGCGTTGCGGCGGTTGGCGACCCGGTCGCTCGGCCCGAAGTAGAGGGCGTTGCTGCCGCTGAAGGTGTGCCACAGGTTGAGCTTCAGGTAGGGCTTCCAGACGCCGCCGCCCGCCTCGAAGCGGCCTTCGAGCCGTGCGCCCAGCCGGCCGGTGACGGCGTTGTCGCGCTGGAAGCGCACGGTCGAGAGGCCGTCGTCGAAGTCGTCGAGCGAGTTGCGCTGCCAGATCAGCTGCACCTGCGGCTGCAGCGTGACGGTGTCGCTCAGCGCCAGCGGGTAGCCGGCTTCGAGTGAGGCGGTCACGCTGGTGCCGTGCGGACGGCCGCCGCGCCCCAGGGTGGAGCGCGCATCGGCCTTGTAGCGCGTGGCCAGCAGCACGGCGTCGCTGTACCAGCCGCTGCTCGCGATGCGGGTCCAGTAGGCGCCCAGGCTGTAGCCCTCGACGGTGAGCCGGCCGGCCGCCGCGTTGGTGGCGCCGCCGGCGACGCCGCTCGCGTGGCCGCTGGCCCGCGTGTAGCCGCCCAGCACGCCGACGCGGTGGCGCCCGCCCGCGCCGTCGGTGGCCGCCAGGAAGTCGTGGCCCAGCTGCAGGCCGCTCACGCTGCCGTCGAACTGCGGATTGGCATCGCCGCGCAGGCGCTGCCGCGTGCTTTCGCCGAACACGCGGCCCCACGAGGCCTGCCGGCCTTCACCGTCCGCGAGCAGTTGCGCATCGCCTTGCCGGTCGTGGAAGGTGCCCAGCTGCGCCAGCCCGAGGCGGCGCACGGCGATCGGCAGGGCGCTGTACAGCGGCACCTCGGGCCGGTAGAGCTTGACCTGCTCCACCGTCGCCGGCGAGCCCGACTCGGCGATCACCTCGGCGGCTTCTTCCAGCGAGCCGACCACGGTGCCGCCCACGAGGTAGCCGTTGTTGCGCAGGTACCAGTTGTCGCGGTTGCCGCCCGTCGCGCCGCCGCGGAACAGCCGGTAGTTGTAGGCGCCGGCCTCCACCGCCTGGGTCAGCGAGAACGCCTGGTCGGCCGTGGTGCCGCCGTTGACGGCCTGCACCACCAGGATGCCGTCGGCCAGCGTGGGCGCGCCCAGGCCGCCGCGGTTCACCACACGCAGGCCGGTGGACCCCGTGGCCGCGCCGCCGTCGATCACCAGCTTGTCCGAGGGCGCGTTGTCGCCCGCCAGCACGGTGTTGACCTGCAGCAGCGCGCCGCTGCCGCCCACGTAGTTGCCGCGCACCGTGAAAGCGCCGAAGCCGACGCCGTCGTTCGGGCCGGGCAGCAGCGTGCCCTGGTTGGTGACGTTGCCCGCGAAGGTGCCGGTGCCGGCCACGATGGTGCCGGGCAACACCGTGATGACGGGGCTGGTCAGCGTGGCGGGCAGGGTGAAGCGGCCGGACTCGACGCGGATCGAATCCGAGAAGCTCGCGTCGGTCTGCCACGACCACGCGGTGCCGCGCATCGTCAGGTGCTGGAAGTTGCGGAAGGCGTTGTCGACCGTGCCGCTGCCTTCGAGGAAAGTGCTGGCCGTCTTGCCGACGCCGCCGTCGGCGCCGCCCTTGATGACCGAGCCGGTCTGCAGGATCAGCGTGCCGTTGCCGAGCGCGCCCATGTAGATCGCGTCGGTGCTGGCGGTGCCGCCGTGGCCTTCGATGGTGCCGGCGTTGACCAGCACGTCGTTGCCGTTCTGGCCGCGGTAGCCGTAGCCGTTGGCGCTCGAGAGCGTGGCGCCGGCCCGGTTCTCCACGCGCGAGAAGAAGGTGCCGCCCAGCGTGTTCGCATGCACCGCGTCGGCGCCGCCCGACGGCGAGTTGGCGCCCGTGGTGGCGATGCTGCCGGTGTTCACCAGCAGGTTGGCCACGAGGTTGCCGCCCTGCAGGTACACGCCCTTGGCCGAGGTGCCGATGGCCGAGATGCTGCCGTTGTTGACCACCGTGTTGCCCGGCCCCAGCAGCGAGATGCCATGCGAACTGCCCCCCGTGGTGACGATGCTGCCGTTGTTGGTGATGCGCGTGCGCGTGCTGCTGTTCGACGTCACCAGGATGCCGGAGGTGCCGCTGCTCGTGGTGCGCAGGCTGCCGTTGTTGGTCAGCGTGTTGTCGTTGCCCGTGGCGACCATCGCCGCGCGCGCCGAGCCCGAGCCGCCCGACACCGTGATCGTGCCGTTGTTGGTGATGGTGCTCGCATCGCGCACCAGCAGCGCCTGCGTGGCGTTGGTGGTCAGCGTGGCGCCGCTGTTCACGGTGATGGTGACGCCGGTGCTGCCCGGCGTGGCGATCACGCTGGGCGATACGGTCGTGGTGCCGTCGCAGACCACCGTGTCGCCGGTGACCGGCGTGGCGGTGGGGCCGCAGGCCGCGTGCGCGGCGCCGCCTGCGAGCCCTGCAAGGGCGGCCGCGAGCCAGGGAAGGGGGGATGCCGGATGACGGCGGGGAAAAGAAAACCGAGAAAAGTGGGAAAACCGGGGGCCTCGCTCCATGCGCATGTCGTTTGCTCCTTCTTGTTTTTCATGAGGCCGTGGGGGCCTGGAGCGGCGGATTATTCAGTGCAATTGCCCTTCTGGAAACCGACGAACTTCCGTACTCACCGGGTCGGTCCCGATGGCGCGCCGACTTGAATGCGGCCCTTGTTGAGCCTATAACTCAAGCATGGTCTCTTGCTCGTCGCAAGACGGAAAGGAGGCGCCGTGAAAAGACGCATCTATTGGCTGTTGCCGGACCTGGCGAGTGCCAGGCAGGCGATGCACGATCTGCTGCAGGCGCGTGTCGACATCGCGCACCTGCATTTCGCCGCACGCGAAGGCCAGGACATGGCCGGGCTCCATGCGGCCAACGTCTGGCAGACCTCCGACCTCGTTCACGCCGCCAAGACCGGCTGGGTGCTCGGCACCGCCTGCGGGGTGGTCGTCGGGCTGCTGGCCGCGCTGCTGTTCCCCGTGTTCGGCGACGAGCCCGAATGGGCAGTGGCCGTGGGCCTGGCGCTGCTGGGCGGCGTGGTGGGCGCCTGGTCGGCCACCATGGTCGGCGTGTCGATCCCGAGCCCGCGGCTGGCGCGCTTCGAGAGCGCCATCGCGCAGGGCCAGGTCCTGTTGATGGTCGACCTGCCGCCCGCGCGCGTGCGCGAGGTCGAGGCGATGCTGGAGGCCACGCACCCCGAGGCCCGCTTCGAGGGCGAAGAGCCGCGGATCCCGGCGATCCGCTGAAGCCGCCGCGCATGCGACTCCCGGAACCCACGATGGCCACCCCAGGGAGCGCAGCACATGACCATCGCCGTCGTCCTGTTGCTCATCGTGGTGGCCTCGGTGGCGTTCCACGCCGTCAACCCGTGGTGGACGACGCCGCTGGCCTCCAACTGGCAGCGCATGGACGACACGCTGACCATCACGCTGCTCATCACGGGCCTGTTCTTCGTCGTCATCAACCTGTTCCTCGCCTACACCGTGGTGCGCTTTCGCCACCGCGAGGGGCGCCGCGTGGCGCCGCATGCGCCCGAGAGCCGCACGCTGGAGCGCTGGCTCATCGGCGGCACCACCGTCGGCATCATGGCGCTGCTGGCACCCGGCCTCGTGGTGTACGCGAACTACGTGCGCACGCCGCATGACGCGCGCGTGCTCGAGGTGCTGGGCCAGCAGTGGCAGTGGCGCTTTCGCCTGCCGGGCGCGGACGGCAAGCTGGGCGCGACCGACGCGCGCTTCGTCAGCGCCGCCAACCCCTTCGGGCTCGACCCGGCCGACGCGGCGGGGCTGGACGACCTGCTGGTTCCCGGCGACGAGGTGCACCTGCCGATCGGCCAGCCGGTGCTGGTGCTGATGCGCTCGCACGACGTGCTGCACGACTTCTTCGTGCCACCCATCCGCGCCCGCATGAACATCGTGCCGGGGCAGGTCAGCCGCTTCTGGTTCACGCCGACCGTCGCGGGCCGCTACGAGGCGCTGTGCGCGCAGCTGTGCGGCGTGGGCCATCCGAACATGCGCGGCTTCGTGGTGGTGGAGGACGCGGCGGCCTACGACGCGTGGCGCTCGGCGCTGCCGACCTTCGGCGCGATGCAGCTGGCGCAAGCGGCCAAGGCGGCGCAGGCTGCCCAGGCACCGGCCGGCGGTGGCGGCCGCGTCGACCAGGGCCGCGCGCTGGCCGACGCCAAGGGCTGCGTGGCCTGCCACACCATCGACGGCAGCACACGCGTGGGGCCGACCTGGAAGGGCCTGTATGGCAAGACCGAGTCGATGGCCGACGGCAGCACCGCACTGGTCGACGAGGCCTACCTGCGCAGCTTCATCCGCGACCCGCAGGCGCGCCACGTGAAGGGCTTCCCGCCGGTGATGCCGAAGATCGACCTGAGCGACGAGGAACTGGCCGCGCTGGTGGCCTACATCCAGAGTCTGGGCAGCCCGCCGGCGCAGGCTGCCACCGAACAGAAGGCCGCGCGATGACTTCTTCTGCGCTCACTCAAGACGACGAGCACGACGACGGCGGCCACGCGGCGCCGCAGGGCTTCCTGCGCCGCTATGTCTGGAGCCAGGACCACAAGGTGATCGCCGTGCAGTACGCCTGCACCGCCATCGCGGTGGGCGTGGTCGGGCTGGTGCTGTCCAACCTGATGCGGCTGCAGCTGGGGTTTCCGGGCCAGTTCGAGTTCATCAACGCCGAACGCTACTACCAGTTCGTGACCATGCACGGAATGATCATGGTGATCTACCTGCTCACGGCGCTGTTCCTCGGCGGCTTCGGCAACTACCTGATCCCGCTCATGGTGGGGGCGCGCGACATGGTGTTCCCCTACCTCAACATGCTGAGCTTCTGGGTCTACCTGCTGTCGGTGGTGGTGCTGATGGCCAGCTTCTTCGTGGCGGGCGGCCCCACGGGTGCGGGCTGGACGCTGTACCCGCCGCAGTCGATCCTGCCCGGCACGCCGGGCCA
Source organism: Variovorax sp. GW821-FHT06D12 (assembly GCF_059419205.1). Lineage (NCBI taxonomy): Bacteria > Pseudomonadati > Pseudomonadota > Betaproteobacteria > Burkholderiales > Comamonadaceae > Variovorax > Variovorax sp. GW821-FHT06D12. The sequence goes on from NZ_JBWKRI010000006.1 coordinate 386,040, forward strand.
CGGCGGCGGCATCGTGCTGATGCTGGTGTCGCTGCTGATCTTCATCGTGGCCACCACCATGGGCGGCCTGAACTACGCGACCACCGTGCTGCAGGCGCGCTGCCGGGGCATGACGCTGCTGCGCATGCCGCTCACGGTGTGGGGCATCTTCGTGGCCACGGTGCTGGCGCTGCTGGGTTTTCCGGCGCTGTTCGTCAGCGGCGTGATGCTGCTGCTGGACCGCACGGTGGGCACCAGCTTCTTCATGCCGGCGCTGGTGTCGATGGGGCAGCTGTCGGGCCACAAGGGCGGCAGCCCGCTGCTGTTCCAGCACCTGTTCTGGTTCTTCGGCCACCCCGAGGTCTACATCGTGGCGCTGCCGGCCTTCGGCATCGTGTCGGACCTGATCAGCGTGCACGCGCGCAAGCGCATCTTCGGCTACCGCACGATGGTGTGGGCCATCGTGGCCATCGGCGGGCTCAGCGTGGTGGTGTGGGCGCACCACATGTTCGTGAGCGGCATGAATCCGTACTTCGGCTTCTTCTTCGCCACCACCACGCTGGTCATCGCGGTGCCCACGGCGATCAAGGTCTACAACTGGCTGCTCACGCTGTGGCGCGGCGACATCCACCTGTCGGTGCCGATGCTGTTCGCGCTGGCCTTCGTGTGCACCTTCGTCATCGGCGGGCTCACGGGCCTGTTCCTGGGCAACGTGAGCGTGGACATTCCGCTGTCGGGCACCTACTTCGTGGTGGCGCACTTCCACATGGTGATGGGCGTGGCGCCGCTGTTGGTGGTGTTCGGCGGCATCTACCACTGGTTCCCCAAGATCACCGGGCGCATGCTGGACGACCGGCTCGGCCGGCTGCATTTCTGGATCACCTTCCTGGGCACCTACGCGATCTACTTTCCCATGCACTACCTGGGTGTGCTGGGCATGCCGCGGCGCTACTACAACTTCGACGGCTACAAGTTCATCCCGCCGTCGGCCTTCAGCCTGAATGAATTCATCACCGTGGTGGCGCTGGTGGTCGGCGCGGCGCAGCTGCTCTTCATCGTCAACCTGGCCTGGAGCGCCTGGCGCGGCCGGCCGGCCGGCGCCAACCCGTGGCGCGCCGCCTCGCTCGAATGGCAGACGCCCGAGACGCCGCCCGGCCACGGCAACTGGGGGTCGCGGCTGCCCGTGGCCTACCGCTGGGCTTACGCCTACGGCGTGCCGGGCGCGGCGGAAGACTTCATCGCGCAGAACGCACCGCCGCAGGCCAGCGACGACAAGGACGACGTGCCGGTGAGCGGCGCGCGCGGAGCCCCGGCATGAACGCGGACGCCGCCCTGCGCCTGCGCGGCCTGCCCCGCGACGTGCGGCTGCGCGACGCGCACGCCAGCGCGGCGGGCATCGGCCTGTGGGTCTTCATGGGCGTGGTCACCGCGCTGTTCTCCCTGTTCACCGTGGCCTACGTGATGCGCATGAGCAGTGGCGACGCGGTCGCGCTCGCGCTGCCGTGGCAGCTGTGGCTCAGCTCGGCGCTGCTGGCGGCGGGCAGCGTGGCGCTGGAAGCCGCTTCGCGCCGCGTGGACCCGGCGCGCATGCGCCGCGTGGACCCGGCGCGCATGCGCCGCCTGCTGTTGGCCGGCGGCCTGTGCGCCGTGGGCTTCCTCGGCGTGCAGCTGTGGGCCTGGGCCGCGATGGCGCACGCGCAGGTGCTGCCGGCCGGCAACCCGTCGGGCAGCTTCTTCTACCTGCTGACCGCCATGCACGGGCTGCACCTGGCGGGCGGGCTGGTCGGGTGGGCGATGGCGGCGCGCGTCGCGTGGGCCGATCCCGCCCGCGCCGGATGGCGCATCGCGCTGTGCGCGCGCTACTGGCACTTCATGCTGGCCGTGTGGCTGGCGCTGTTCGCGCTGCTGGGGTGGGTGACGCCGGAGGTGGCGCGCGTCCTTTGCGGCACGGCGTGAGGAGGTTTCGCATGAACTCCAGCACTGCAGCAACCCTCACCGGCTCCGCCGTCGCCATGAGCGGCTGGCGTGGGCTGGTGGCCGACTGGTCGTCCGACCGCCAGGCCTTCCACGTCTCGTGGGGCAAGGCCATGATGTGGATCTTCCTGCTGAGCGACATCTTCATCTTCAGCTGCTTCCTCACGGGCTACATGACGGTGCGCGTCTCGACCACCGTGGCCTGGCCGAATCCGAGCGAGGTGTTCGCGCTGCACGTGGGTGGGGCCGACGTGCCGCTCTTGCTGATCGCGATCATGACTTTCGTGCTCATCAGCAGCAGCGGCACGATGGCGATGGCGGTCAACTTCGCCTACCGCGGCGACCGCGTGAACGCCGCCACGCTGATGCTCGTGACCGCCACCTTCGGCGAGCTCTTCGTGGGCATGCAGGCCTTCGAGTGGTCCAAGCTGATCCTCGAGGAGGGCGTGCGGCCCTGGGGCAACCCGATGGGCGCGGCGCAGTTCGGCGCGGCCTTCTTCATGATCACGGGCTTCCACGGGCTGCACGTGTCGGCCGGCGTGGTGCTGCTGTTCGCGGTGGCCTTCAAGCTCATTCGCGGCGACTACGACAAGGCCGGCAACTACCAGGTGGTCGAGATCGTGGGCCTGTACTGGCACTTCGTCGACCTGGTGTGGGTCTTCATCTTCGCGCTGTTCTATCTCTGGTGAGGACCATCATCATGAACACCACCCACGCCACCCACGCCACCACCGGCCAGCAGCACCCGATCGGCCTGTACCTGAAGATCTGGGGGCTCCTGTTCGTGCTCAGCGCGATGTCGTACATGGTCGACTACTTCCATGTGCAGAGCTACCTGCGCTGGGGCCTGATCATCGTCTTCATGCTGCTCAAGGCCGGGCTCATCGTCGCGGTCTTCATGCACATGGCGTGGGAGCGGATGGCGCTGGTCTACGCGATCCTGCTGCCGCCGCTGTGCCTTTTGGTGCTGGTCGGGCTGATGGCGGCGGAGGCCGACCACACCTTCCTCGCGCGGCTGGCGTTCTTCCGCTGACGGCCCGGCTCAGCGCCGCACCACGAAGCGCGTGATCACCGGCGGCGATTCGCCCAGGTGGAAGGCCAGCCGGCGTTCGCGCAGCGCCATGTCGGCGGCGGTGGCGCGGTTGAAGCGGCGCAGGTGGTCGGTCCACGACTCGTCCACGATCTGCTCCACGTAGCGCTCGGGCTGCGCGATGTCGTGCAGCAGCTCCCAGCCGATGGCGCCCTGGCCCAGGCGCGCGCGCCGGGTCTGCTGCATCACGAGGTGGAAGGCCGCGGCGCGCGACGGGTCGATGAGGTACTCGACCGTGATCACCACGCGGCCGTCTTCCTGCGGCGCCTCGGCCGGCGGGCCGGTGGCCCAACCGGCTTGGGCGGGGCGCACGTCGTCCTCGCCGCTCACGTCGGTCACCCAGCGCATGGCCGCCAGCATCAGCAGCGTGCCGCTCACGGCGGCGATGGCCAGGCTCAGCTTGAGCGACGTGACGGTGGCCACCTGGCCCCACAGCGCCGCGCCGATCGCGCTCGCGCCCATGATCGCCATCTGGTAGGTCGACATGCCGCGCGCGCGCACCCAGTCGGGCAGCGCCAGCTGGGCCGACACCGACAGCGAGTTGGCCACCGTGATCCACGCCATGCCGCCGAAGAACATCGCCGGCACCGCGACCCAGGCGTTGGGCGCCACGGCCATCACGGCCGTGGCGGCCGACTGCAGCATGGCGCCACGCAGCACCAGCTGGTCGCGCCCGAGCGCCTGGCGCAGCCGCGGCAGGAACAGCACCGCGATGATCGCGCCCGTGCCCATGGCGGCCAGCAGCAGCGTGAAGGTGCCGGCACCGCCGCCCTGGAGGTTGCGTGCCAGCAGCGGCAGCAGCGCCAGCAGCGCCGTCGAGTGGAAGAAGAAGAGCGACACGCGCGTGAGCACCGCCCGCATGCGCTGCGACTGGCGCACGAACTGCACGCCCACGCGCATCGCGCTGATGAGCTTCTCGCGCCCCAGCGGGTTGGGCGTGTGCTCGCGGCGCCAGCGCAGCACCACGAAGCCCGAGGCCACCGACAGCACCGCGTTGAGCGCGAACACCCACACGCTGCCCGCGCTCGCGATCAGCATGCCGGCCGTGAGCGGGCCGACGATGCGCGAGGCGTTCATGGCGATGCCGTTCAGGCCCAGGGCCGCCGGCAGCTGTTGGCGCGGCACGAGCTCGGGCACGATGGCCGAGAACACCGGCCAGCGCAGCGCCAGCCCGATGCCGTTGGCGAAGGTGAGCGCCAGCAGCAGCGGCGCGGTCATCACGTCGAGCGCGATGGCGGCGCACAGCACCACGGCGGTGCCGGCCAGCCAGAACTGCGTGGCCACCAGCCAGCGCCGGCGATCGAGGATGTCGGCCAGCGCGCCGCTCGGAAGACCGAGCAGGAACACCGGCAGGGTGGAGGCCGACTGCACCAGCGCGACCCAGATCGGCGAGGTGGTCAGCGAGGTCATCATCCACGCCGCCGCCACGTCGTTCATCCACATGCAGATGTTGGCGATGAGCCAGGTGCTCCACAGCATGCGGAACACGGGGAGCTTCAGGGGCTCGAGCGCCGCGAGGTTCGAGGGCTGCGGCCGGGCCGGCGGGAGGGGTGTCTCTTCGGGGGATATGGGCGGCATGTCGCGCTATTGTGGCGCGACGTGGCGCGCCTAGCCCCGGTCGCTGCGCGCGAGACGGTGTTCCAGCCGGCGCAGCAAGGTCGTGAGGACGAGCGTCATCACCCAGTACACCACCGAGATCGCCAGGTACGGCTCCCAGTAGCGCGCATAGGCGCCGGCCACGGTGCGCGCGGCGTAGGCCAGCTCGGCCAGGCCGATGGCCGACACCAGCGAGGTGTCCTTGAGCAGCGCGATCGCGTTGTTGCCCAGCGGCGGCAGCATGCGGCGAAAGGCCTGCGGCAGCACCACGTAGCGCATCACCTGCGCCGGGCTCAGGCCCAGCGAGCGGCCGGCGTCGAACTGCCCGCGCGAGATCGACTGGATGCCGGCGCGGAACACTTCGGAGATGTAGGCCGCCGAGTTCAGCGTGAGCGCGACCACGCCGGAGATGAGGGCGCCGTGCTCCTGCTTGAGCGTGCGCGCCAGCTCGCCGTCGATCAGGATGCCCGTGCTCGGGTGGATGAACACCGGCATCACCGCGAAGTGGATGAGCAGGATCTGCACGAACAGCGGCGTGCCCCGGAAGAAGCTCACGTACACCGTGGCCGGCCAGCGCAGCAGCAGGCGCGTGACCCAGGTCCATGGTGCGTGGCGCGCCTGCGCCAGCCGCGCCAGCGCCAGGCACAGGCCCCAGCTGGCGCCCAGCAGCACGCAGACCACGGTCATGCGCAGCGTCATCCAGGCGCCCTGCCAGAACAGGTCCTTGTATTCCACGAGGATGTCCCAGCGGAACCATCCGAAAAGCAGCACTGGTTGTTCCATGCTTGCGTCCTCAACTCTCTGTCTATCTGTCGGTCAGCGGAAAAACGAAACGGCCGCGTGAGGGCGGCCGTGTTCAGGAAAATGCCGTGCGGCTCAGCGCACGTTGGGGTCCTTGTTGAACCATTTCTTGTAGATCGTCACGTAGCTGCCGTCGGCGCGGATGGCCGCCAGGCCGGCCGACAGCTTGTCGAGCAGCGCCTTGTCGCCCTTCTTCACGACGATGCCGAAGCCTTCTTCGGGGAAGGACTTGTCGTCCAGCGTCTTCAGCTCGGGGTGCTGCGCCACGCGGTAGGCGATCACGCCGTTGTCGCCCATGGCGGCATCGACGCCGCCGCCGGCCAGCTCGGAAATGATGAGCGGCGTGCTCTCGAAGCGGCGGATGTTGGGGCTGGTCTTGCCGAACTCGCGCGAGGCGATGTCGTCGGCGGTGGAGGCGCTGACCACGGCGATCTTCTTGCCCGTGAGGTCCTTCAGCGAGGCCACGGTGCTGTTCTTCGGCAGCGCGATGAGCTGGCGGGCCGCGAAGTACGGCGGCGTGAAGTCGTAGCTCTGCTTGCGCTTCTCGTTGATGGTGACGCCCGAGATCACCAGGTCGACGTCGCCGTTGTTCAGCGCGCCGAAGATGCCGGTGAAGGGCGTGTTGACGATCTTGATCTTCAGGCCCTGCTGCTTGGCGATGGCGTTGATGATGTCGATGTCGAAGCCGACGATCTGCTTGTCCTTGTTCTCGAAGGCAAACGGCGCGTAGGTGGCGCTGGAGGCCACGGTGAGTTCGCGGTTCTGGGCCTGGGCACCGAAGGCGAGCGTGGCGGCAGCGAGGCCGAGGGCCAGGGCGCGGCGTAGAGAGTTCATTCGGGGTCCTTGTGTCTTTGCCGCCCGGCGGGAAGCGGTGGGCGAGCATTTTAGGCGGTCGCTATCGGGACCCCCTTGCCGCCTACCGGGCGAACAGGAGGTAGAGCGCGACGGCCACCACGGCCACGACAGCGATCACCTTGCCGGCGCGGGGCGAGCCGGAGGCGCCAGTGGAACTCCACGTCACGCTGTGGGTGCGCACGGTCTTCGTGCGCCCGCCGCTGCTGCGTTCCGTGCGGGCGAGCGCATCGGCCACGACCTGCCGGCCCTCCGGCGAGACCGCGGACATCGGCGTGGCAAGCATCTGCAGCTGCGCGGGCGTCAGCACGCCGGTGCGCACGGCCCAGGCCAGCGTGGCGGCCGGCGAGGCGGGCGCCGCCCACTCGGGGTCCTGTGCGGGCAGCAGGCTGAGGGCCTGTGCGTGCTGCGCAGGATCGATCAACTGCAGCGCCTGCAGTTGATCGAGGGCGCTCTCGGTCACGCCGTCTTCCAGGCGGTTCGCCATGAGGCTGATCTCGAGCAGCACCCAGGCCGGCGCCTGGCCGCTGACCATGGCCACCGCATTCGCCACGGTGCGGTGCGCCTCGTCTTGCGCGCCGGGGGCGGCGCGGGCGCGCAGGCCGGGCAGCGACTCCGGCGCGACGATGCCCTTGGCGGCCGCCCAGCCCAGCGCTTCGCTCGGGGTGCGCAGCGGCGTGTCCGGCAGGTCGGGGTGCGCGAGCGCCTGCGCGTGTTCGGCGTCGGTCAGCAGGCCCAGGGTGTGCAGGTGCGACAGGGCCCGTGGGCCAGCTTCTTCAGAATTCATGGGCCCCAGTGTCCCAGAGGTCTCGCGAAGGGCCGCGCCGCCGGCCCGGCGCTCCAAGCGTGTGCGTTACTTCTCGGTGCGCGTCCAAATTTGGGCATCGACTCGATACACAACGCATCAATTAGTTAACACATATAACAATAAGGAACTATTAAAAGCAATTGCTCAGGGAAGAAGGTATGCCATTGGTTTTGGGCGTCATGGGGCTCCCTCAGGTCGAGGTCGAGCTCCTGCGGATCATCGTTCGCCTCAGCTCCAATCTCCGGTCGTTGTGGACGGTCAGCGAGTCGCAACCGTGCGACCTGTTGCTGGTGGACGGCGATGCGCCGGCCGCCGAGCGGCAGACGCCGGCCGCGCGCTTCGTGGTGCCGATGGTGGCGCGCGGCGAGGCCGTGGCCGCCGCGCCCGCGCGCCGCACGCTGGCGCGTCCCATCTACGCGGAAGAGCTGGTCGCGCTGCTCAACCAGGTCGCGCCCAGCGGGGCCTCGGGCGACGCGGCGCGCGCCATGGTGCGCTCGATCCGCGCGCGCGCCTCGCTGATCCGCTGGCCCTCGCAGGTGACCCTGCAGCGCCATCCGATCTACGTGCGGCTGGCGGCCGCCCTGTCCAAGAGCGCGCAATCGGCCGAAAGCCTGAGCGTGCTGGGCCGCATCGACGTGCAGGAGTGCAGCACCTTCCTCGGCCTGCTGGAGGAAGAAGGCGCGCTGACCTGGTCGGAGGAAGCCCGCGCGCCGCGCCCCTCGGGGGTCGGTGCCGGCGGCGAGGCCGCGCAGCACAAGCGGGGCCTGCTCTCGCGCATCCGCCGACGCCTCGGGCTGGCCTGAACAGGGCGCCGGCATGAGGGACTTCAAGCTCGTCTTCACGGGCCCGATGGGCGTGGGCAAGACCACGGCCATCGCGGCCATCAGCGAAACCGCACCGATCGCCACCGAGGTCGCCAACGCCGACACCTCGGTCGCCAAGGCCACCACCACGGTGGGGCTCGACTTCGGCCAGGTGACGCTGGACAACGGCGACCGGCTGCGCCTGTACGGCACGCCGGGCCAGAGCCGCTTCGACTTCATGTGGAAGATCCTGGTGCGCGACGCGCTGGGCCTGGCGATCCTGCTGGACAACAGCCGCCCCGACCCGATGGCCGACCTGGCCCAGTACCTGGACGGCTTCGCCGGCGCGCTCGAGCGCATGCCCTGCGCCGTGGGCGTGAGCCGCCTGCCCTCGCACCCCACCCCCACGCTGGACGACTACGCGCAGGCGCTGGCGGCGCGCGGGCTGGTGCTGCCGCTGCTGGCGGTCGACCCGCGTCGCAAGGACGACGTGGTCGCGCTGATCGAGACGCTGCTGATGCAGATCGAAGTGCTCGACGAGGAGGCCGCGCCATGAAGATTCCCCACGCCCTGAAGCTGCGCGCCGCGGTCGAGGCCCGCCGCGTGCTCGACGAAGTGAGCGGCGTCGCCTCGGTGGTGGTGGCCACGCCCGACGGCTTCGAGATCGCCAGCGTCGCGCGGCGCGACGTCGAGCCCGCGCGCATCGCCGCCATGGCCAGCTCGATCGCCGCCATCGGCGCCGTGGTGTCGCAGGAGGCGCGCCTGGGCCGCTGCACCTGCATCACGGTCGCGACCGACAACGGCTTTGCGCTCGTCAGCCCGGTGCACAGCGGCGAGACCTCGCTGGTGGTGAACGTCATCGCCGACGCCGACGCGGTGCTCGCGCAGGCGATGTACCGCACGGCGGCCTGCGTGCGGGCGCTCGAGGCGCCGCAGTTCTAGACCGCATCCAACACGAATTCACGGGCGGGGACGGATTGGCATGCGACGTCCCCACCCTCTTTTTTCAGTCGCATGAATTTCACTCACAGGACTTACTGACATGGCCTCGATCCAGACCAGCCTCGACACCCTCCTGACCGCCGACGGCGCCCTGTGCGCTGCCGTGGTCGACTCCGCCAGCGGCATGATGCTGGGCGCCGCCGGCTCCGGCGTGGACCTTGAAGTGGCCGCCGCCGGCAACACCGAAGTGATGCGCGCCAAGCTCAAGACGATGCGCGCGCTGGGCCTGAGCGACACCATCGAAGACATCCTCATCACGCTGGGCAAGCAGTACCACCTGCTGCGCCCGATGGCGCAGAAGGAAGGCGTGTTCATCTATTTCGTGCTCGACAAGGCGAAGTCGAACCTGGCGCTGGCCCGCCGCAAGCTGCAGGACGTCGAGAAGGACATCACCTTCTAACCAGATAGAAGGTGCACCGCCCTCGGGCGGATGGTCGGGCCGGCTCCCTCGCGGGAGGCGGCCCTTTTCTTTTTGGAGGGGCGGTTACTTCGCCAGGTGCCCCAGCGGCAGCGCGCTGTTGGCCTTCACCTCGCCCAGCGAGAAGCTGGTGTGCAGGTCTTTCACGTTCGGCAGGTTCATGAGGTTCTGCCGCGCGAAGGCCGAGAAGCCGTTCAGGTCCTGCGCCACCACCTGCAGCTCGAAGGTGCCGGTGCCGCTGATGTAGTGGCAGGCCACCACCTCGGGCATCTTGCGGATCGCGTCTTCCAGCTTGCGCGTGGCCTCGTGGGTGACGCGCTCGGTGTCCACGCGCACGAAGGCCAGCACGCCCAGCCCGATCTTGTGGCGGTCGATCTCGGCGCGGTAGCCCTTGATGAAGCCGGCGTCTTCCAGCGCGCGCACGCGGCGCCAGCAGGGCGCCGCCGACAGGCCAACGCGCTGCGCCAACTCGGCGTTCGTGAGGCGGCCATCGGTCTGCAGTTCTTGCAGGATAGCGAGGTCGAACTTGTCAATGCTTTCCATGGGGGTGGATGTTAAGCAAGATTCTTTCTGAAAGTCGTTTTTTCGAAGCAAAAAACGCAAACACCTGTCGCAGACCCCGGCATACACTTTGCGTCACCATGGGCTTGCGCCCTACCGGGCACAGACCCACACCCCTCAGCCAGGCCCACAAAGCCCTGCCAATACGGAGACAGAGAACATGAACGCCCCGCTGCCCGAGCACATTCGCCGCGCGCTAGAAACCGTCACGCTCGACGACAAATACAGCCTCGATTACGGGCGCGCCTTCATGAGCGGGGTGCAGGCCCTGGTCAAGCTGCCGATGCTGCAACGCCTGCGCGACAAGCAGGTCGGCAAGAACACCGCCGGCTTCATCAGCGGCTACCGCGGCTCCCCGCTCGGCGGCTACGACCAGGCGCTGTGGAAGGCCAGCAAGTTCCTCAAGGAACAGAACATCGTCTTCCAGCCCGGCGTGAACGAAGAGCTCGCGGCCACGGCGCTGTGGGGCACGCAGCAGCTGGGCTTTTCGCCCCAGGGCACCAACAAGTTCGACGGCGTCTTCGGCATCTGGTACGGCAAGGGCCCGGGCGTGGACCGCTGCTCCGACGTCTTCAAGCACGCCAACATGGCCGGCACCACCGCCTGGGGCGGCGTGATCGCGGTGGCCGGCGACGACCACATCTCCAAGAGCAGCACGGCCGCGCACCAGAGCGACCACATCTTCAAGGCCTGCGGCACGCCGGTGTTCTTCCCGGCCAACGTGCAGGAAATCCTCGACCTGGGCATCCACGCCTTCGCGCTGAGCCGCTTCTCGGGCGTGTGGTCGGGCATGAAGACGATCCAGGAGATCGTCGAGTCCAGCGCCACGGCCATGATCGACCCCGAGCGCGTCGACATCGTCATTCCCACCGACTTCGAGATGCCGCCCGGCGGCCTGCACATCCGCTGGCCCGACCATGCGCTGGAGCAGGAAGCCCGGCTCATGCACTACAAGTGGTACGCCGCGCTGGCCTACATCCGCGCCAACCGCCTGAACCACAACGTGATCGAAGGCCCGAACGACCGCTTCGGCATCATGGCCAGCGGCAAGGCCTACAACGACACGCGCCAGGCGCTCATCGACCTGGGCCTGGACGACGCGGCCTGCCGCCAGCTGGGCATCCGCCTGCACAAGGTGGGCGTGGTGTGGCCGCTGGAGGCGCAGCTCACGCGCGAATTCGCCACCGGCCTGCAGGAAATCCTGGTGGTCGAGGAGAAGCGCCAGGTCATCGAATACCAGCTCAAGGAAGAGCTCTACAACTGGCGCTCCGACGTGCGCCCCAACGTGGTCGGCAAGTTCGACGAAGGCGCCAGCTCCACGGACGACGGCTACTCCGGCGGCGAATGGTCGATGCCCAACCCGACCTCGCACACGCTGCTGCGCGCCAACGCCGACCTGAACCCGGCCCTCATCGCCAAGGCCATCGCCGCGCGCCTGAAGAAGACGGGCCTGCTGGCCGCCGCTGGCGCCGACATGGCCGCGCGCATCGACGCGCAGCTGGCCATCCTGGAGGCCAAGGAGCGCGCGATGGTGGTGCAGCAGGCCTCCACCAGCGTGGCCGACGCCACGCGCCAGCCCTGGTTCTGCTCGGGCTGCCCGCACAACACCAGCACCGTCGTGCCCGAAGGCTCGCGCGCGATGGGCGGCATCGGCTGCCACTTCATGGCGACCTGGATGGACCGCTCCACCATCGGCTTCACGCAGATGGGCGGCGAGGGCGTGCCATGGGTCGGCCAGCAGCCCTTCACGACCGACCAGCACATCTTCGCGAACCTGGGCGACGGTACGTACTTCCACAGCGGCCTGCTGGCGATTCGCCAGAGCATCGCGGCGGGCGTGAACATCACCTACAAGATCCTCTACAACGACGCGGTCGCCATGACCGGCGGCCAGACCGTGGGCGAGCGCCCCGAGGGCCATTCGGTGCTGCAGATTGCAGAAAGCCTGCATGCCGAGGGCACGAAGAAGGTCGTCATCGTCACCGACGAGCCCGAGAAGTACGAGGGCGTGAACATTCCGGGCGACCACGTGCAGGTGAAGCACCGCGACCTGCTGGACGACATCCAGCGCGAGTTCCGCGCCATCGCCGGCACCACGGCCATCATCTACGACCAGACCTGCGCCACCGAGAAGCGCCGCCGCCGCAAGCGCGGCACGGCCGTCGATCCGGCCAAGCGTGTGGTCATCAACGAGCTGGTCTGCGAAGGCTGCGGCGACTGCAGCGTGCAGAGCAACTGCCTCTCGGTGGAGCCGCTGGAAACCGAATTCGGCCGCAAGCGCACCATCAACCAGAGCAGCTGCAACAAGGACATGAGCTGCCTGAAGGGCTTCTGCCCGAGCTTCGTGACCGTCGAGGGCGGTCAGCTCAAGAAGAAGGGCAAGAACAAGGCGGCCACGCCGGCCGAGTTCGGCCTGCTGGCCGAGCCCGCCATTCCATCGCTCGCGGGCGGCAAGGTCTGGGGCGTGGTGGTGGCCGGCGTCGGCGGCACCGGCGTGATCACCATCGGCCAGTTGCTGGGCATGGCTGCGCACATCGAGGCCAAGGGCATCGTCACGCAGGACGCGGCGGGCCTGGCGCAAAAGGGCGGCGCCACCTGGAGCCACGTGCTCATCGGCGACACGCAGGACGACATCCGCACCACCCGCGTGGGCACCGCGGCGGCCGACCTGATCCTGGCCTGCGACCCGCTGGTGACGATCAACGCCGAGACCATGGCGCGCATGCGCGAAGGGCGCACGCACGTGGCGCTCAACAGCCACAGCGCGCCCACGGCCGCCTTCGTGCGCAACGCCAACTGGCAGAACCCCGAAGACGCCTGCGCTGCTGAAATTGCGCGCGCCGTGGGCATCGACGGCCTGGGCACCTTCGACGCCGATGCCGCCGCCACCGCGCTGATGGGCGACACCATCTACGTCAACCCGATGATCCTGGGCTACGCCTGGCAAAAGGGCTGGGTGCCGCTGGCGCACGAGTCGCTGATGCGCGCCATCGAGCTGAACGCCGTGGCCATCGAGAACAACAAGACCGCCTTCGAGTGGGGCCGCCAGGCCGCCGTGCGCCCGGACGAGCTGCAAAAGCGCGTGCGCCCGGGCCAGGTCATCGAGTTCAAGAAGCGCGAGACGGTCGAGGCGCTCGTCGCTCGCCGCGCCGAGTTCCTGACCGGCTACCAGAACGCCGCCTACGCCGAGGAATACAAGGCTTTCGTCGGCCGCGTGCAGCAGGTCGAGTCGGCCGTCGGCAAGAGCACGGGCCTGGCCGAAACGGTGGCGCGCTACCTGTTCAAGCTCATGGCCTACAAGGACGAGTACGAAGTCGCCCGCCTGCACACCGACCGCACCTTCCTGGACCGCGTCGAGGGCATGTTCGAGGGCGACTACAAGCTCAACTACCACCTGGCGCCGCCGCTCATGGCCAAGAAGAACACCAAGGGCCAGCTGCAGAAGCAGAAGTTCGGCCCCTGGATGCTCACGGGCTTCCGCTTCCTGGCGAAGCTCAAGGGCCTGCGCGGCACGGCGCTCGATGTCTTCGGCCGCACCGAAGAGCGCAAGACCGAGCGCGCCCTCATCGGCGAGTACCGCGCCAGCATCGAGGAAGTGCTCAAGGGCCTGCGCGCCGACAACCACGCGCTGGCGCTGGAGATCGCGAGCCTGCCCGAGCAGATCCGCGGCTACGGCCACGTCAAGGAGCGCAACCTCGCGGCGGCCCGCACCCGCTGGACCGAGCTGATGGGCAAGTGGCGCAACCCCCAGGCGCAGCGCGCAGCGGCCTGATCCGCCAGGCCCGTTTCCCCTGACAAAGAGCGCCCCTGCGGCGCTCTTTGCTATTTAAACCATAGCTGAAAGCCCTCGGGGGTGCGCCGGATAAGGGCGCGAAACGGCCATCCGCGCCGAATACAATGCCCGACTGCGCGCGGCCTCCCCCGCCGAGCCTTTGACTTGCGGCCCGCATCCCTCGTGGGCGCGGAACCGCGGGCCCGGCCCGCGCATCTGAAGTCTTTTTCTTCTCTCTTCCCTCTGCTGGAGACTCTCTTGTTCATTTCCTCTGCTTTCGCTCAAACCGCGCCCGCAGCCGCCGGTGGTGGCGACATGTTGTCTTCGCTGGGCAGCATGCTGCCGCTGGTGTTGATGTTCGTGGTGCTGTATTTCGTCATGATCCGCCCGCAAATGAAGCGCCAGAAAGAGGCCCGCGCCATGATCGAAGCCCTGGCCAAGGGTGACGAAGTCGCCACGGCCGGCGGCGTGCTCGGCAAGATCACCTCGCTGAACGACCAGTACCTCGGCCTGGAAATCGCCAACGGCGTCGAGATCAAGATCCAGCGCAGCGCGGTGGTCCAGGTGCTGCCCAAGGGCGCCGTCAAGCAATAAAAGCGTGAGCTGAACCTTGCGCTTCAGGGCGCAGGGCCCCAAGTCACGCCGTGTTCCATTTCTGAAACGCTTGTGAAAAGCGCCTTCTCATGAACCGTTACCCGGTCTGGAAGTACACGATCATCGTGATCGTGCTGCTCGTGGGGCTCATCTACGCCCTGCCCAATTTCTTCGGCGAGGCACCCGCGGTGCAGGTGTCCGCGGCCAAGACGACCGTCAAGGTCGATGCCGCCACCCAGACCCGGGTCGAGGAGGCGCTGAAGGCGGCCGGCCTGACGCCCGACCTGGTGACGCTGGACGCCGGCTCGCTGCGCGCCCGCTTCACCACCACCGACGACCAGCTCAAGGCGCGCGACGTCGTGCAGCGCGCCCTGGTGCCCGACGCCAGCGACCCGCCCTACACGGTGGCGCTGAACCTGCTGTCGCGTTCGCCCAAGTGGCTCACGTCGCTGCATGCGTTCCCGATGTACCTGGGCCTGGACCTGCGCGGCGGCGTCGACTTCCTGCTGCAGGTCGACATGAAGGGCGCCATCGACAAGAAGGCCGAATCGTTCGCGAGCGACCTGCGCACCACCTTCCGCGACAAGAGCATCCGCGGCACCCAGGTCAGCCGCAACGGCCAGACCGTCGAGGTGACCTTCCGCGACGCGGCCTCGCTGGAGACCGCCAAGCGCCTGATCGTGGACCAGTTCCCCGACCTCAGCACCACCGACACGCAGGACGGCACCAACTGGCGCCTGACCGCCACCATCAAGCCCGAGGCGGCCCGCCGCCTGCAGGACGCCGCGCTCAAGCAGAACATCACGACCCTGCACAACCGGATCAACGAACTCGGCGTGGCCGAGCCGGTGATCCAGCAGCAGGGCCTGGACCGCATCGTCGTGCAGCTGCCCGGCGTGCAGGACACGGCCAAGGCCAAGGAAATCCTGGGCCGCACCGCCACGCTCGAAATGCGCATGGTCGACGAAAGCGCCGAAGGCCGCGCGGCCGAGCTGAGCGGCGCGCCCGTGCCCTTCGGCTCCGAGAAATTCCTCGACCGCGGTGGCCGCCCGGTGATCGTGAAGAAGCAGGTGCTCGTCACCGGCGAGAACCTCACCGACGCCCAGCCCGGCTTCGACCAGCAGAGCAACCAGCCCAAGGTCGACCTGACCATGGACGCCAAGGGCGGTCGCATCATGCGCGACGTCAGCCGCGAGAACTACAAGAAGCGCATGGCCATGTTGATCTTCGAGAAGGGCAAGGGCGAAGTGCTCACGGCCCCGTCGATCAACGGCGAACTGGGCAACCGCTTCCAGGTCTCGGGCTCGATGACGGTGGCCGAAGCGAGCGACCTCGCGCTGCTGCTGCGCGCCGGCTCGCTGGCCGCGCCCATGGAGATCATCCAGGAGCGCACGATCGGCCCGACGCTCGGCGCCGACAACATCGAAAAAGGCTTCAAGAGCGTGATGTACGGCTTCCTGGCCATCATGGTCTTCATGTGTGCCTACTACGCGCTGTTCGGCCTGTTCTCGTCGATCGCGCTGGCCGTGAACCTGATGCTGCTGGTCGCCATCCTGTCGATGCTGCAGGCCACGCTCACGCTGCCCGGCATCGCGGCCATGGCGCTGGCCATCGGCGTGGCCATCGACTCCAACGTGCTGATCAACGAGCGCGTGCGCGAAGAGCTGCGCAACGGGGCCTCGCCGCAGGCCGCCATCCACGCGGGCTACGACCGCGCCTGGGGCACGATTCTCGACTCCAACGTGACCACGCTGATTGCCGGTATTGCGCTGCTGGCCTTCGGCTCGGGCCCGGTGCGCGGCTTCGCGGTGGTGCACTGCATCGGCATCGTCACCTCGATGTTCTCCGCCGTGTTCTTCTCGCGTGGCCTCGTGAACTTCTGGTACGGCCAGAAGAAGAAGCTCAAGTCTGTGTCGATCGGCACCGTCTGGCGGCCCAAGACCGACGGCACGGCCGTGGTCGACACCAAGTAACGGCCGAGGACCATCGCCATGGAATTCTTCCGCATCCACAAGACCATCCCGTTCATGCGCCATGCCCTGGTGCTGAACATCATCTCCTTCGCAACCTTTGCGCTGGCGCTGTTCTTCCTGTTCCACCGCGGGCTGCACCTGTCGGTGGAGTTCACCGGCGGCACGGTGATGGAAGTGGCCTACGAGCAATCGGCCGACATCGGCAAGGTGCGCGAGGCCGTCACCAAGCTCGGCTATCCCGAAGTGCAGGTGCAGAACTACGGCACCTCGCGCGACGTGCAGATCCGCCTGCCCACCCAGAAGGGCATGAGCTCCGACCAGCAGAGCGCGCAGGTCATGCAGGCGCTGAAGTCGGTCGACCCGTCGGCCACGCAGCGCGGCATCGAGGTCGTCGGCCCGCAGGTCGGCGACGAGCTGACCTCCAACGGCATCAAGGCGCTGGCCATGGTGGTGATCGGCATCATGATCTACCTGGCGTTCCGTTTCGAATGGAAGTTCGCGCTGTCCACCGTGCTGGCCAACCTGCACGACGTGGTGATCATCCTGGGCTTCTTCGCCTTCTTCCAGTGGGAGTTCTCGCTGGCGGTGCTGGCGGCCGTGCTCGCGGTGCTGGGCTACTCGGTGAACGAGTCGGTCGTGATCTTCGACCGCGTGCGCGAGAACTTCCGTCGTTACCGCAAGATGACGACCACCGAAGTCATCGACAACGCGATCACCTCGACCATCAGCCGCACGATCATCACCCACGGCTCCACGCAGCTCGTGGTGCTGTCGATGTTCTTCTTCGGCGGCCCCACGCTGCATTACTTTGCGCTGGCGCTGACCATCGGCATCTGCTTCGGCATCTACTCGTCGTGCTTCGTGGCCGCCGCGATCGCGATGTGGCTGGGCGTGAAGCGCGAGGACCTGATCAAGGGTCCGCCGGTCAAGCGCGACGGCGATTCGGGCGGCGACGACCCGAACGCCGGCGCCGTCGTCTGAGGGATACTTCGGCGCCAGCTTCGCGTCACCCGCACTTGTGCGGTGGCGCATCCCGATGCAAGCTCGGGGCTGTCGCCGATGAACCGTTCTCTCCGGCCTTTCCGATCCATCAATGAGCACTGCGCGGTCCGCTTCTTCCCTGCAGCTCGCACGCGAGGCGCGTGAGCGTTTCGTGGCGGCCACGGAAGGTGCGATCGCTCCGCTGGCTCAGGCCATTCGCGACCGGCTGACCGCGGTGGCCTCCGATGTCGGCAGCGCGCGCACCATGCAGGAAAGCCGCGACGACCTCGTGGCGTTCCAGGGCCATGCCTCGCAGTGGGTGTCGCTGGCGCAGACCGGCTGGCGCAAGGCGCTGGGCACGGGCCCGGCGGGCGGCACCTCGTCGGCCCCCGCGGCGCTGCGGCTGGAGCTCATCGGCGACGAGGTGGTCGAGAGCAACATCCTCGCCTCGCGCCTGGCACAGACCATCCACGACAAGGCCAGTTTCGAACTCAGCGACCTGCGCCTGCGCATCCAGCACCTCGAAGGCACGCACGAGCTCGATGCCCGGGACGTGCTCAAGCCCGAAACGCTGGCCAAGCTGCTGGTGGAACAGTGGCTGGCCGCCGGCCTGAGCCGCGAGGCCTGGGGTCGCGTGCAGGGCACGGTGCAGCAGGCGCTGGCGGACGTGGTCGTGAAGGCCTACGAAAGCGCCAACGCCTTCCTGATCGCGCAGGGCGTGATGCCCGAAATCGACCTCAAGAGCTTCGTGCGCCGCACGGGCGATTCGGGCGGCGGCCCGTCGTCCATGGGCATGCCGGTGTCGTCGAGCATGCCGATGGGGCAGGGCGCGCCGGCAGGTGCGGCCGTGCCGCACGGCCAGCAACAGCCATCGCAGCAGCAGCGTCCAGGCTTCGCTTTCCAGGCCTCGCATGCGGCGTCCGTGCCGTCGTCGGGGCCGGCTTCCAGCTCGATGATGGGCAGCTCGCCGCTCGCCTTCGCGCGGCAGCGCGCGCAGACCGCGCTGCTGAGCCTCAAGCGCTTTGTCGCCGCGCGCATCGGCGGCGAGGCCGGCGCCTCGCAACCGGGCGGAGGCACGACCGGCACCGGCGGCGGCGTGGCCGCGCCCCGCGTGTTTTCACGCACCTTTGCCGGCGCCATCGCCGATGCCGAGGTCGCCTACCGCATGGCGGCCACGCAGTACATCGACGGCGGCGGCGAGCAGGCCACGCTGATCCAGCAGACCGCCGTCGACCTGCGCCGGCGCACCGCCGAGCTCAAGAAGCGCGCGCCCACCACGGCCGACAAGGCCACGGTCGAGATCGTGGCGCTGATGTTCCAGGCCATCCTCGCGGAAGAACGCATTCCGTTCTCCGCCCGCGTGTGGTTCGCGCGGCTGCAGATGCCCGTGCTGCGCGTGGCCATCGCCGAGCCCGAGTTCTTCGGCACCCTGCAGCACCCCGCGCGCATGCTGATCGACCGCATGGGCTCCTGTGTGATGGGCTTCGACGCCGCCGCCATCACCGGCAGCGCGCTCGAGAACGAGATCAAGCGCGTGGTGCAGGTGATCGAGCAGTACCCCGAGACCGGCCAGCGCGTATTCAAGCTGGTGTTCGACGAGTTCGTCGCTTTCCTCAGCCGCTACCTCACGCAGAGCGACGCCACGCAGCGCGTCATGAGCGTGGCGCAGCAGGTCGAGCAGAAGGAGACGATGGCGATCCAGTACACCATCGAGTTGCGCAAGATGCTCAACGACATGCCGGTGCGCGACGAGATCCGCGAGTTCCTGTTCAAGGTCTGGGCCGAGGTGCTGGCCATCGCCGCGCTGCGCTACGGCGCACAGGGCGAGCACACCGTGATGCTCAAGCGCGTGGCCTCCGAGCTGGTCTGGGCCGCCAGCGCCAAGCCCAACCGCGCCGACCGCGCCCGCGTGATCCAGGACCTGCCGCAGCTGCTGCAGCGACTGCGCCAGGGCATGGACCTGCTGGGCATCGTCGGCGAGCCGCAGGAAGGCCACATCAAGACCATCGGCGCCACGCTCACCGACGCCTTCATGTCGAAGACCGAGGCCATTCCGCAGGCCAAGATCGAAGCCATGGCCGAGCGGCTGGCGCACCTGGAAGACTTCGTGACCGACGACGGCAGCGCCTCCAGCCTGCCGCTGGACGCGCAGAGCATCGAGCTGCTGCTCGGCGTGGACGCGACCGCCATCGAGGTCATTTCCGACACCGCCGGCGTCAAGGTCGCAGAAGACATGCTCGCGTGGACCCACGAGCTGCAGGTCGGCAACTGGTTCATGCTGGACCACAACGACCGCGTGACGCAGGTCCAGTTCGTCTGGCGCAGCGACCGCAAGCAGCTGCACCTGTTCGCCTCGGCCGACGGCCGCAGCTTCCTCATCCAGGCAGGACGGCTGGCGATGTACCTGCAGGCCGGCCTGCTGGTGCCGGCCGAGGAAGAAACGCTCACCGCGCGCGCCACGCGAGAGGCGCTGGCGAAGCTCGATGCGAATCCCGAGCGGCTGCTGAACTAGTCAGCCGCGCGGCGGTTCTCGTCTGTGGGGAAGTGCGCGCAGCTTGGAGGCGAGCTCAGTGTGCCGTACGGCCTTCGCGGCTCTCGCAGAGCTCATCGAGCACGAGGGCATCGGGCTCGATGCCGGTGCTCCAGTGCACCATCAGCACGATGATCTTGAGTTCGTCCAATGCCACCGGGTCACCCGGTGCGGCCATCGCGCGCTCGACGACGATCTCGCGCAGGCCGCAGGGCAGCACGTTCGACAGTTCGAGAAAGCGGATGAAGCCGAGGCACTCGGCGCCGAGGTGTTCCTGCTCCGACGGCGAGTACACGCGCATCGACTGGCTCGACTGGGGCAGCGCCGCATCGGGCGCGCCGCCCAGCGTGACGCGGGCAGTGGTGATGGCGTTGTCGTCATCGCCTTCACTGGCCTGGTGTTCAAACTGCAGGCCTTGCGTGGCAAGGCTCAGGCCGTCGAGCCACTGCAGGGCGTCGCGAATTTCTTCCGCCTCGAAGCCGTGCGCACTGAGCTTGCGGCCCAGCTGTTCGGGTTCGGGGCAGGCATCGCCGCGCCAGTAGTTTTCATACACAAACACGAGCACTTCGAACATGGGCCCAATATAGCCGAGGAATCTGTCGTGTGTCCCCAGGCTTTCGTGCACTTCGTGCGTCAGCCGACGGCTGCTCTTTGAAACAGGCCGCCGGGCAAACGCGAGACATGCCCGTCGAGTTCAAGCTCGAGCATCTTCGCCTGCAGCTGGGCCGCGCTCCAGCCGGTGCGTGCGCTCAGCGCATCGAGGCTCACCGGGTCGAAGCCGAGGGCATCGAGCAGCGGATGCTCCGGGGCCGGCGAAGGCGTGTCGGTGGAAGGCGTGCGAGCGGGCGCCGCCAGCGGCGGCAGTTCTTCGAGGATGTCGTTCACCGACTCGACCAGCTTCGCGCCTTGGCGGATCAGCGCGTGGCAGCCGCGCGATTGCGGCGAGTGGATCGAGCCCGGGATCGCGAACACTTCCTTGCCCTGCTCTGACGTGAGGCGCGCGGTGATGAGCGAGCCCGATGCCAGCGCCGCCTCGACCACCAGCGTGCCGCGCGCCAGGCCCGCGATGAGGCGGTTGCGCTTGGGAAAGTTCTGTGTGAGCGGCGGCGTGCCAAGCGGCAGCTCGCTCACGATCAGCCCCTGGAGCGTGATGCGGTGCGCCAGGTCGCGGTGCCGCGCGGGGTACACGCGGTCCAGGCCGGTGCCGACCACCGCCACCGTGGCGAGCACCGGTGCGTCGCCGGCCGCGTCGAGCGCGCCCAGGTGCGCCGCGCCGTCGATGCCGAGCGCCAGCCCCGAGACCACGGGCAGGCCCGCTTCGCCCAGCGCCCGTGCGAAGGCGCGCGCATGGCTGGCGCCCTGCGGCGTCGGGTTGCGGCTACCGACCACGGCAAGGCTGCGGCCGAGTTGCGTGAGGTCGAAGGCGGCGGCGCCGAGCACGTAGAGCATCAGCGGCGGGTCGACCATTTCGAGCAGCGAGCCCGGGTAGCCGGCGTCGCCGAGCGTCACGACGCGGCGCGTGATAGCGCCGCCGGTGGGGTCGTCCGCGGGGTGCAGCCATTGCCAGGTCTGGTCGACCTGCGCCTGCAGGCCGGAGGGCGGCTGCTTCAGCGCGGCGGCCTGGGCGGTGCTGACGACTTCGCCCAGCGTCGCCTCCGCCTGCGCGAAGATCGCGTCAGGCAGCCCGAAGGCCGCGAGCAGGCGGCGTGCGGCGCCGTCGCCGACGCCTGGGGTCAGTGAAAGTCGCAGCCAGCCTGCGAGTTCTGCGCGTTCCAAACGAGTGTGCGAGAAAGAAGCCTCAGGCGCGTGTCAGGGATTGACGAGGAAGTCGCCGGCGCGGGGAGTGTCGTTGATTTCGAGCACGAGTGCGTACGAGACTTTCTCGAAGGTGCGGAACACCATCAGCAGGCCGATGCGTTCGTTCGGCAGCTTGATGGTTTCCTTGCGGGCGCCGGTGCGGTCGAGGATGGTCTCGCCGTTCTTCAAAATGGCCAGCACGTGGCCGTTGTCGACGCCGTCGCGTGTGCCCTTGTTGATGGCCACGACCTGGTTCTGCGCGGCGTACTGCACGGCATTGCCGTAGACCGACACGATGCGGCCGTCCACCTGGGTGGAGGGCGCGCGCGGTGCGTAGCTCAGCAGCTGGCGTGGCGGCTCGGGCAGCAGGCGGTCGCCGGCGCGCATTTCCTCGCGCGACGCAATGATGTCGATGCTGGCCGGCACGACGGTGATGACGTCCTTGTCGCCGGTCGTCTCGATGGTGGTCGATTCGCCGCGCTGCAGCTGCGCCTTGCCCAGGTACTGCGCCTCGTAGCCGAGGATTTCGCCGGTGCCGGGGTCTTTCAGCGGCGTGGCGCTGCGGAAGATGCGGTAGTGCTGCACCGGGCCCGGCTTCTCGACCAGCGGCGATTCGGCGTTGCCGCGGGCATAGGCGCGGTCGCCGCGCGACAGCAGCACGCGGCTGTCGTTGCCGGCCACGATGCGCGGCGCGGCGTCCAGCGTGTTGGCGTCGACCACGATGGGTTCGCTGAGGAAGGGCTCGATCAGGCTCGGGTTGAGCGTGGGCAGGGCCATGCCGGCGAGCGAGTCGAAGCGCGTGCGCGGCGACAGCTTGATGGTGCCGCCGTCGCCGCCAGAGACGCCGCGGCGCGTGGTCAGGCGGGCGCGGCCGCCGCTCTTGTCCAGGTACAGCACCTGCCCCGGGTAGATGCGGTGCGGGTCCTGGATCTCGTTGATGTTCATGCCCCACAGCTCCGGCCAGCGCCAGGGGCGCAGCAGGTACAGGCGCGAGATGGCCCAGAGCGTGTCGCCGGGCTTGACGGTGTACTCGTCGGGCGCCTTCGGCGACAGCTCGCTCAACGGCACGCCGGCCTGGGCGGTCTGCTGGGCGGTGGCGCGCTGCTGGGGCGTGACGGGGTAGGTCGTCTGCGCCCAGGCCGCCGTGGCGCCGCAACTGCCGGCCACCGCCAGGGCGGCCGTCCAGAAGGCAAAGAAGGTCGGGCGCTGGTGTTCGGTGGAGCTGGGCTGTGTCATGTCTGGATGGGTGAGCGCACGAAGTATCGTGGCGCATACGAATCTCACAATTTGCTACGAATTCTGCGCCCGAAGCCCTTGCAAGGGCAACGTTTTCGCGCCAATGCGCCGCGACGCGTCGCGGAATTGGCGAAAATAGCCACAACTTCCCCCCGATTTCATGGCCAAACGAATCATTCTGAGTTACCCCGACAAGCGCCTGCACACGGTGGCCAAGCCGGTGCAGGGCGTGGACGCGCGCATCAAGACGCTGGTTGCCGACATGCTGGAAACCATGTACGACGCGAGCGGCATCGGCTTGGCCGCGACCCAGATCGACGTGCACGAGCGCGTGGTCGTGATCGACGTCTCCGAAGAGCGCAACGAGCCGATCGTGCTCATCAACCCCGAAATCACCTGGGCCAGCGACGAAAAGGTGCTGAATGAAGAGGGCTGCCTCTCGGTGCCCGGCATCTACGACGGCGTGATGCGCTCCACCTCGGTGAAGGTCCAGGCGCTCGACGCCGACGGCAACACCCACACCATCGAGGCCGACGGCCTGCTGGCCGTGTGCATCCAGCACGAGCTGGACCACCTCATGGGCAAGGTGTTCGTCGAATACCTGTCGCCGCTCAAGCGCAATCGCATCAAGAGCAAGCTCCTCAAGCAGCAGCGCGAGGACATGAAAGAAGCACGGGCATGAACCGTCGGGCTGCGTGGTCCTTGCTGGCCGCCGCGGGACTGCTGTTCCTGGCGGGCTGCGTCAGCGAACCCACGCGCATCCAGCCCGGCACCTCCGCCGCCGAGACCCTGCAGCGCCTGGGCGCGCCCACCGGCCGCTACCCGCTCAACGGCGGCGGCGAGCGCCTGCAGTATTCGCGCATGCCGGCCGGCTTCGAGGTGGTCGACATCGACCTCGACGCGTCCGGCAAGGTCGTCTCGGTGACCCAGGTGCTCACCGAGGCGCGCTTCGACCACGACATCCAGGTCGACCGCTGGCGCCAGAACGAGGTGCTGGCCTTCTACGGCAAGCCCTACGAAATCAGCCGCGTCAGCTCCTTCGACGGCACCGTCTGGACCTGGCGCTACAAGGCCATCAACGAGCGCCGCATGCTCTATATCTACATCGACCCCACCGGCGTGGTGCGCCGGTACCACACGGGGGATGACCTCGAATTCGAACGGATCCGGGATTGAGCGCGTTGAAAGTCGTTTTTGCGGGCACGCCCGAGTTCGCGCGCGTCGCCCTGGAGGCCATTGCCGCCGCCGGCCATGACATCGTCGGCGTGATGAGCCAGCCCGACCGGCCCGCCGGCCGCGGCATGAAGCTGCAGGCCTCGCCCGTCAAGCAGTGCGCCGTGACCCACAACTGGCCCGTGGCGCAGCCGCGCAGCCTGCGGCTGGACGGCAAGTACCCCGACGAGGCCACCGCCGCGCGCGACACGCTGCTGGCGTGGCAGCCCGACGTGATGGTGGTCGCGGCCTACGGGCTGATCCTGCCGCAGTGGGTGCTCGACCTGCCGGCGCACGGCTGCCTCAACATCCACGCCAGCCTGCTGCCGCGCTGGCGCGGCGCGGCGCCGATCCACCGCGCCATCGAGGCCGGCGACGCACAGACCGGCATCACCATCATGCAGATGGACGCGGGCCTGGACACCGGCGACATGCTGCTGCGCGAGGCGCTCGACATCGCGCCCGGCGAGAACACCGCCCGCCTGCACGACCGCCTGGCCGCGCTCGGCGGGCGCATGGTGGTCGAAGCGCTGGCGCAGATCGGGCAACTCACCCGCACGCCGCAGCCCACCGAAGGCATCACCTACGCCCACAAGGTCGAGAAGCACGAAGCGCTGATCGACTGGACGCAGCCGGCCGCCGCCATCGTGCGCCGCGTGCTGGCCTTCGATCCGTTCCCCGGCGCCAACAGCCCGCTCGGCGGCGAGACCGTCAAGCTCTGGGCCGCGCACGTGGCGCCCGGCCCTGCAGGCGCCGCGCCCGGCACCGTCGTCTCGGCCGACGCTACCGGTGTCGCCGTGGCGGCCGCCGATGCGACCGTGGTGCTCACCGAACTGCAACGCCCGGGCGGCAAGCGCCTGCCCGCGGCCGATTTCCTGCGCGGCTTCGACCTGAAGGCCGGCCAGGTCTTCGGCTGATGTTCCTCTCGCCCACGCTGCGCCGCCAGCCCGAGTTCCGCGCCGGCATGCGCGACATGGCCTCGGCCGCGCTCGGCATCGGCGCCTGGGGCCTGATGACCGGCGTGGCCATGGTCAAGTCGGACATGAGCGTGCTCGAGGCCGTGGCGATGACCCTGTTCGTCTACGCCGGCAGCTCGCAGCTGGCCGCCATCCCGCTGCTGGCCGCGGGCGCGCCGGCCTGGGTGATTTTGGCGACGGGCTTCTGTGTCAACCTGCGCTTCGTGGTGTTCAGCCTGCACCTGCGGCCCTACCTCATGCACATGCCGCGCTGGCGCCGCCTGCTGCACGGCTACCTGACGGCCGACCTGAGCTACGCGCTCTTCACGAAGCAGTACACAGCCCCGCCGACCACGCCCGCCGAGCGGCTGTCGCAAGAGGCCTACCTCACCGGCAACTACTTCGTGACCTGGTGCGCGTGGATGGGGATGAGCCTGCTGGGCATCGCGCTGGCCAACTTCATTCCGCAGACCTGGGGCCTGGGCTTTGCCGGCGTGCTGAGCCTGGTGGCCATCGTCTGCTCGATGGCGACGACGCGGCTGCGCGTGCTGGCCGCGCTCATCGCGGGCGCCACGGCGGTCGCGGCCTACGCGCTGCCGCTCAAGCTCAACATCGTGGTCGCGATCGGCGTGGCGGTGCTGCTGTGCTTCTGGCTCGAAAAGCAGTTCGGGCTCGACCCCGACGCGGAGGACGACAAGTGAGCGGCGGCGGCACCGACTGGTGGTCCCTGGCCGTGATCGCGGGCCTCGCCGGCGTCACCGTGCTCACGCGCTGCTTCTTCTTCATCCTCGACCGGCCCTGGGGCCTGCCCGAGTGGGCGCACCGCGCGCTGCACTACGCGCCGGCCGCCGCGCTGGCCGGCGTGATCGCGCCCGAGATCGTGATGACGCAGGGCCACCTGATCACCACGCTGCACGACGCCCGCCTCTACGCGGCGGTCGTCGGCGGCGCCTACTACTTCTGGCGGCGCGGCGTGCTCGGCACGATGCTGGCCGGCATGGCGGTCTACCTGCCCCTGCACCTCGGCCTGGGCTGGTGATCGGCTCAGACTAGTCGAGCTTCACGCCGGCGGTCTTGATGATGTTGCCCCAGCGCTCGCTCTCCGCGCGCGAGAGCTTGTAGAAGTCCTGCGGCGTGCCAGGCAGCGCCTCGAAACCGAACTCCGCAAACAGCTTCACCACCTTCGGTGCCTTCATCGCCTTGTGCAGCTCGGTGTTGATGCGCGCCACGGCCTCGGGCGGCATGCCGGCCGGGCCGATCAGGCCGTGGAAGGCGTAGGCGTTGACGTCGCTGAAGCCGGCCTCGACGAAGGTCGGCACCTCGGGCAACGCGCTGGCGCGCTGCGGCAGCGCGATGGCCAGCACGCGCACCTTGCCCGACTTGATGATCGGCAGGCCCGAGGCCAGGTCGAGCATCATCGTCGGCACCTGGCCGCCCATCACGTCGGTCATGGCGGGCGCGGCGCCCTTGTACGGCACGTGGGTGATCGTGAGGCCCGCCTTCTGCTTGAACAGCTCCATCGCCATGTGGTGCGGCGAGCCGTTGCCGGGCGAGGCGTAGCTCACCTTGTCGGGGTTGGCCTTCACGTAGCGCACGAACTCGGCCACGTTCTTCGCGGGAAAGTCGGGGTGCACCACCAGCGCCACCGGGAAGCGCCCGATGGTGCCGATGTAGGTGAAGTCGGTCGCCGGCTTGTAGGGCAGCTTGGCGAACATGTGCTCGTTGAACAGCAGCGCCGCGTTCTCGGCCTGCATGATCGTGTAGCCGTCGGGCTTGGCCTGCATCATCACCGACACGCCGATGTTGGTCGACGCGCCGGGGCGGTTGTCGATGATCAGCGGCTGGCCGAGCGACGGCTGCATGGCCTCGGCGAGCGAGCGCGCGAGGTTGTCGGTGCCGCCGCCGGCCACGTAGGGCACGATCCATTTCACGGGCTGGCTGGGGTAGGCCGCAGGCTGTGCCGACGCGAAGGGCGCGGCGGCGAGCGCGAGGGTCGCGGCCAGCAGGGGAAGAAGGCGTTTCATCGTTTTTGTCTCCGTTGCTTTGTTGAAAATCGGTGAGGGGGCGGCTCAGGTGCCGCGCAGGACCTGCCAGAGTTCGCGGTCGCGCTCGGCGGTCCACACGACCGGGTGCTCGATGCCGCGCAGCTCGTCGTAGGCGCGCGAGACGTCGAAGGGCAGCACGTGCTGGAACACCGGCCAGCCGCCGAAGCGCGGCGTCATGGCCGCCTCGGCGCGCGCGAAGCAGCCCTTGAGCGTCTCGCCCGCGGCGATGCCCGCGCGCACGCTGTCGAGCAGCGTCGAGAGAAAGTCCTTCGTGAGCCCGATCGCCTCGGCGCAGGCGGCTTCGCCCTGCAGCACTGCGCCGCGCCCGGGCACCAGCACGCGCGGCTTGAGCGCGCGCACCGCGTCGAGCGTGCCGGCCCAGTCGCCGATGTAGGCGTCGCCCGCGTACACGCCGCAGTGGTTTTCGACCACGTCGCCCGCAAACAGGACGCCGCTGTCGGGCAGCCAGGCCACGGTGTCGCCGCTCGAATGGCCGCGGCCCAGCGCCATGAGCCGCAACTCGCGGCCGTCGCCCAGCGGCAGCGTCATCTCGCGTTCGAAGACCGTGGTGGGGAAGGTCAGGCCCGGAATCTCTTCCACGCCCGCGAACAGGCGCGGGAAGCGGCCGACTTCCGATTCGAAGTCGGCCTGGCCGCGCGTGCGGATCCAGTCGAGCGTGCCGTTGCTGGCGACGATCTCCTGCACCTCGTCGAAGGCGCTCGCGCCCATCACGCGCACCGCGTGGTAGTGGGTGAGCACGATGGTGCGGATCGGCTTGTCGGTCACGCTGCGGATCGCCGCGAGGAAGTCGCGCGCCATGCGCGGCGTGGGGCGCGTGTCGATCAGCACCACCTGCTCTTCGCCGACGACGAAGCCGCAGTTGGGATCGAAGTCGCTGATGTAGCCGTAGGCGCCCGGGGCGAGTTCCTGCAGCCGGGGCTTCTGCTCGCGGGTGTCGGAGGCGGAAGCGAAAGAGACGGTGGCGGTCATGGGATGGGTGTCGTGGTCGTGGAGGTGTCTTCTTCGGCCTCGGCCGCCGCGTCGATGCACGCGAGCAGCACGGCCTGGTCGGCGCACTGGTTGGCCAGCAGCAGCACGAGGCGGGCGTTGAGGTCGGCGCTCTGCGCCTCGGCGCGGCCTTCGTGCGCGGCCAGCAGGGCGGCGTAGAAGCCGTCTGGGTCGGGGATGCGGGGCTCGGTGATCATGAGGACGAAGCGGTGAGTGCGAGCGCCGTGCGGACGGCGGCGGCGATCGTGTCGGAGGTGGCTTGCGCAAGGAGCGCAGCGCGGTAAGCATCGGGGCGCACGAGCACGAAGCCACCCACGCTGGGGTCGATGCCGAGGTGGCGTGCCAGCGTCTCATCGGCTTGCAAGGTCGGCAGGCCGCTGTCGCCGCCCACGGCCAGCAGGCGCAGCGGCAATCCAGCCGTGGCATCGCGCGCGGCCTGGGCCTGCGCGCGCGTCGGCGCGAACCACAGGCCCAGGCACTGCGTGCCCTCGGCCAGCAGCTGCATCAGCGTGGTCTCGCGCCCGTCGGCCCAGCGCAGTGGCAGGTTCTGCACCGTGCGCCCGCCTTCGGGCAGCAGCGGCGCGGCGGGGTAGTCGTTGGCGACCGACATGCGGCCCGTGTTGACCAGCGCACGCGCGAAGGTGTGGCGCTTGGCCAGCGCCACCACAGCGCGGCGCAGCGTGTGCTCGGCCGGCGAGCGCGGCGCGAGGAAGCGCGCGGAACGGCTCGTGACCGTCAGGTTCTCCTGCGCGGCCGGGCGGCGCTCGGCGTCGTAGCTGTCGAGCAGCGCGTCGCCGACCTGCCCCTGCGCGACCAACGCGAGCTTCCAGCCGAGGTTGGCCGCGTCCTGGATGCCGGTGTTGCCGCCGCGCGCGCCGAAGGGGCTCACCACGTGCGCGGCGTCGCCGATGAAGCACACGCGGCCGTGGCGGAAGCGCTCGAGCAGGTGGTCGCGGTAGCCGTACGGGCCGATCCACACGAACTCGAACGCCACGTCGGGCCCGAGCTGTTCGCGCAGCCGCGCACCGGCCACCTCGGGGCGGCTGATCTCGGCCGGGTCGCAGTCCTCGGGCATCTGGTAGTCGATGCGCCACACGCCGTCGGCCATCAGGTGCTGCCACACGCCGCGGCCTTCATTGAAGGGCGCATCGACCCAGGTCCAGCGCTCGGTGGGCAGCGGCTTCTCGAAGCGCACGTCGCTGATGCACCAGCGGTCGGTGCTGCGCGAGGCATGCGATGCCACGCCGAGCTGCGTGCGGATCGGGCTGTTCGCGCCCGTCGCGTCGATCAGGTGATCGGCCTCGATCGTGTAGCTGCCGGCGGGCGTCTCGATGTCGATGCGCACACCGTCGGCCAGCGGCTCGACGCGCGTCACGCGGCTCTTCCAGCGCAGGTCGGTCACGCCGAGTTCGAGAATGCGATCGACCAGGAACCACTCGATGTAGAACTGCTGCAGGTTGATGAAGGGCGGCTGCGTCGAGACGCTGCTGGCCTGCAGGTTGAAGTTGTAGACCTCTTCGTCGCCCGAGAAGGTGCGCCCGAACGACCAGGTGACGCCCTTGGCCGCGATGCGTTCATAGATGCCCAGGCGCTCGAAGATCTCCAGGCTCTTTTGCGCATAGCAGATGCCGCGCGACGAGGCGCCGCGCACGCCCACGGTGTCATCCTCGTCGAGCAGCACGGCGCGCACGCCGCGTTGCGCGAGGTCGCAGGCCAGCGTGAGGCCCGAGGGGCCGGCGCCGACGATCACGACCGGGTGGCGCACCACCTGCGCGCTGCCGAGTTCGGGCGGCGGCGTGAAGGGCCAGACCGGCAGCTCGTAGGCCGGTGCGAATGCAAAGTTTTCCATGGCTCTTCTACAGCGCGTGCGCGAACTCGGCGATGGCATCGGCCGCATGCGGAATCAGCTCGGGCTGGCCCGCCAGGTAGTGGTTGCCACCCACGATGTCGACGTTGCGGATGCGCGCGCCGCCCGCGGCCATCCAGGCGTCGCGCGTGCTCGGGAAGGTCGACTGGTCGCCGGTGTAGGTCAGCAGCAGCTTCGGCACCGTGGTGCGCGCGAGGTTGGTGGGCCCATCGGCCTGCGAGCGCGACGACCACTGCGAGAGGAAGGCGGTCAGCGAGGTGGTGCGGCCCATCGCGTTGGCCGCATAGTTCACCTGCCGCGCATCGCCCCACACGCTGCCGGGCAGGCGCGCGTTCGCATCGAGCGACAGGTCGACGCAGCGCGGATCGGCGTGCGTGCGGTAGACGACGAAGGTCTGGTCGCGCGGCGCGCCGGGGGTGCCGCGCAGCAGCGCGAGGCGCTCGAGGCACCACTGCTCGATGCGGTCCAGCCGTGCCTTCTGCGCCGCGCTGAAGCGCGCGAGAAAGTCTGCCTCGTAGGGCACGCGGTGGCGCGGGTCGTACATGTCGAGCGCGGGGTCGACCGAGAGCGGGTCGTGCTCGTCGGTGACCGAGGGGTCGATCCAGTCGCGCATGAGCCGCGTGCGGCCCAGGTGCGCGGCGCACAGCGCGAGGCCGTCCACGGGCGGCAGGTCGCTGGGGTGCAGATGGGTCGGGTCGCCGTCGGGCAGGTGCGTGGCCGTGAGCTGCTCGGCCTGCGCCTGGTAGAAGGCCGCGAGCGCCGCGCCGCCGGAGTTGCCGACCAGGAACACCTTCTCGTAGCCGGCCGCGCGCAGGTACTGCACGCCGGCGCCCAGGTCTTGAATCGCACGCTCCATCAGCAACACCGTGTCGTTGCCGACGAAGCGCGAGTTCAGGCCCATGCAGCAGATGCCGCGCTCGGCCAGCGGGCCGATGAGGTAGTGGCCCATGAAGTTGCTGGTCGGGTGCATCACGATGGCCGCGATCTTTTTCGGCCCCGGCGGCGCGCGGAAGGCGCCGTAGATGCGCGGGCGCAGCAGCTGCAGGCCCGACTGGCTGTCCATGGCCGCGCCGGGCTTCACGTCGATGACGGCGAGTTGCAACTCAGACATGCGAGGCGCCTTTCGCTGCGCGAAGCGCCGCCTTGCGCGCGGTCCACGCGTCGAGGTCGGCATGGGCATGGCGCGCGTGCGCGTCCATCTCGGCCTGCGGCACGGTCGGCGTGGTGAGTTCCACGCGGATGCCGTTCGGGTCGAAGAAGTAGATCGACTCGATGATGTGGTGGTCGGTCACGCCCAGCACCTCGATGCCCGCGCCTTCGAGCCGCGCCTTGGCGGCCAGCAGGTCGGCCACCGAGTCGACGCGCAGCGCAATGTGGTTCACCCACGAAGGCGTGTTGGGCGACGGCAGCGCGGCGGTGTCGTCGCCCAGGTCGAAGAAGGCGATGTACGCGCCGTCGCGCATCTGGAAAAAGATGTGCACGTAGGGGCAGTACTCGCCCGTGCTCGGCACGTGGTCGTTCTTGATGACGTGGGCCAGCGGCAGGCCCAGCAGGTCTTCGTAGAAGTGGCGGGTTTCCTCGCTGTCGCGGCAGCGCCAGGCGAAATGGTGCAGCCCGCGAATGGGGGGCGCGGACGTGGGGGCGGTCGTCGTCGGCATGCGTGTCTCCGTTGAGGCCGCGATTGGGCAATGCGGCGTCTTATGATGCAATCGAAATTAATTCATCGATTGATGAAATAACCATATATATGAACCTCACCCTGCGCCAGCTGCGCGCCTTCGCCGCCGTGGCCGAAACCGGCAGCTTCACCACCGCCGCCGGGCAGCTGCACCTCACGCAGTCGGCGCTCAGCGTGCTGGTGCGCGAGCTCGAACGCGAGATGGGCGTGCAGCTGCTCGACCGCAACACGCGGCGCGTGCAGCTGTCGGAGGCGGGGCGTGAGTTCCTGCCGTCGGTGCACCGGCTGCTCGGCGACCTCACGAGCGCGGTCGCGGGCGTGACCGATTTGCGTGACAAGAAGAAAGGGCTGTTGCGGCTCGCAGCGCCGCAGCTCATGGCCTGCACGCTGATGCCGCGCGTGATCGCCGCCTACCGCGAGGCCTACCCCGACGTGGACGTGCGCCTGGCCGACACGCTGCCCGAGCACCTGCTGCTGGGCGTGGCGGCCGGCGACGTCGAGCTGGCCGTGGGCCAGGACGTGGCGGTGGACGCCGCCGCCATCGAGCGCCGCACGCTCTTCCGCGACCGCCACTGGCTGATCTGCCCGCCCGGCCACGCCTTTGCCAAGCGCCGCAAGGTGCGCTGGCACGAGTTGGGGCCCTACACCTTCATCGCGCCCACGCGCGACTTCCGCCAGCGCGTGCTGCCCGAGCTGGGGGCCGAGGAGCGCGCCTTCCTGATGCGGCCGGGCACGCAGGAGGTGTCGTACATGACGACCGCGCTGGGCATGGTGGCCTCGGGCCTGGGGCTGACCGTGTGTCCGACCTACTCGGCGTCGCTGGTGCGCGCGCACGGGCTGCAGATGGTGCGGCTCGAGTCGCCCGACTTCCACCGCGAGGTCTGCGTGTACAGCGCGGCGCGGCGCTCGCTGTCGCCCGCGGCGGCGAGCTTCGTCGGCATCCTGGAGCAGTTCGCGACCGCGCAGCCGAAGGCCTGAAAAAGCATCACCGCCCCGCAAGAGACGCGCAGGGGCGCCGGAGGGCGAAAACTACAATGCGGGCAGTCCCGTCTTTCACCATCCTCAGACCCATGAACGTCATTCGATTCACCGACCTCTGTGCGCAAGGCAAGGCCGCCGGCCAGCGCGTCTTCATCCGTGCCGACCTCAACGTGCCGCAGGACGACGCCGGCCGCATCACCGAAGACACGCGCATCCGCGCTTCCGTGCCCTGCATCCAGCTGGCGCTCGACGCCGGCGCGGCCGTGATGGTCACCTCGCACCTGGGCCGCCCGACCGAAGGCGAGTTCAAGCCCGAAGACTCGCTGGCGCCCGTCGCCCAGCGCCTGGGCGAGCTGCTCGGCCGTGAAGTGCCGCTGGTGGCCAACTGGGTCGACGGCGTCGACGTCAAGCCCGGCCAGGTCGTGCTGCTCGAGAACTGCCGCGTCAACAAGGGCGAGAAGAAGAACGACGAAGCGCTGGCCCGCAAGCTGGCCGCGCTGACCGATATCTACGTGAACGACGCCTTCGGCACCGCCCACCGCGCCGAAGCCACCACCTACGGCATCGCCCAGTTCGCCAAGGTGGCCGCGGCCGGCCCGCTGCTGGCGGCCGAGATCGACGCCATCACCAAGGCGCTGGCCCAGCCCAAGCGCCCGCTGGTCGCCATCGTGGCGGGCTCGAAGGTCAGCACCAAGCTCACCATCCTCAAGAGCCTGTCGGCCAACGTCGACCAGCTGATCGTCGGTGGTGGCATCGCCAACACCTTCATGCTGGCCGCGGGCCTTTCGATCGGCAAGTCGCTGGCCGAGCCCGACCTGGTCGACCAGGCCAAGGCCGTGATCGACGCCATGCGCGCGCGCGGCGCCGACGTGCCGATTCCGGTCGACGTGGTCACGGCCAAGACCTTCGCGGCCGATGCGCCCGCCACCGTCAAGGCCGCCACCGACGTGGCCGAGGACGACCTGATCCTGGACATCGGCCCGAAGACCTCGGCCATCCTGGCCGCGCAGCTGCGCGAAGCCGGCACCATCGTCTGGAACGGCCCCGTGGGCGTGTTCGAGTTCGACGCCTTCGCGGGCGGCACAAAGGCCATCGCGCAAGCCATTGCCGAGAGCAGCGCCTTCTCGATCGCCGGCGGCGGCGACACCCTGGCGGCCATCGCCAAGTACGGCATCGAAAAGCAGGTCGGTTACATCTCGACCGGCGGCGGTGCCTTCCTCGAGGTGCTGGAGGGCAAGACCCTGCCGGCCTTCGAGATCCTGGCCAAGCGCGCGGCGGGCTGATTCCGGCGGCGGTCCGGCCACGGGAGGGAAATCCCCCGTGGCGACTGACTTCCGTTCGACACACAAAGTGTATACAGTAGCGAATACAAAACGGAGACCCCCTTCATGAGCTCGGACCGCATCCCCCGCCACGCCACCAAGATCGTCGCCACCCTCGGCCCCGCCTCCAGCACGCCGGAATTGCTGGAACAGATGATCCTGGCCAAGGTCAGCGTGGTGCGGCTGAACTTCAGCCACGGCACGGCGCAGGACCACATCGACCGCGCCACCATGGTGCGTGAGGCGGCCCGCAAGGCCGGCCGCGAAGTGGCCATCATGGCCGACCTGCAGGGTCCCAAGATCCGCGTCGGCAAGTTCGCGCAGGGCAAGATCTGGCTGGAGCCGGGCGCCAAGTTCGTGCTCGACGCCTCGCGCACCGAGCTGGGCGACGTCGACGCTGTGGGCCTGGACTACAAGGACCTGCCGCGCGACGTGAAGCCCGGCGACAAGCTGCTGCTGAACGACGGCCTGATCGTGCTCACGGTCGACGGCGTCAAGGGCGAGGCGGTGCACACCACCGTCAAGCTGGGCGGCGAGCTGTCGAACAACAAGGGCATCAACAAGCAGGGCGGCGGCCTCACGGCGCCCGCGTTGACGGCCAAGGACATGGAAGACATCAAGACCGCGATGAGCTTCCAGGCCGACTACGTGGCCGTGAGCTTCCCCAAGAACGCCACCGACATGGAAATGGCGCGCCAGCTGTGCAACGTGGCGGCCGCCGAGTACGGCCACAAGCCCGGCATGATCGCCAAGATCGAGCGCGCCGAGGCCATTCCGAAGCTGGAAGAAATCCTGCGCGCCAGCGACGGCATCATGGTCGCCCGCGGCGACCTCGCCGTTGAAGTCGGCAACGCCGCCGTGCCGGCGCTGCAGAAAAAGATGATCCGCATGGCGCGCGACATGGACAAGGTGGTCATCACCGCGACCCAGATGATGGAGTCGATGATCACCAACCCCGTGCCCACCCGCGCCGAGGTGAGCGACGTGGCCAACGCCGTGCTCGACGGCACCGACGCCGTGATGCTCTCCGCCGAAACCGCCTCGGGCCGCTACCCGCTCGAGACCGTCCAGGAAATGAGCCGCATCTGCGAAGCCGCCGAGGCCGCCGAAGACAAGACGCTCGACGCCGACTTCAGCGGCAAGACCTACAGCCGCATCGACCAGTCGATCGCCATGGGCGCGCTGTTCACGGCGCACCACCTGGGCGCCAAGGCCATCGTGGCGCTGACCGAGTCGGGCTCGACCATCCTGTGGATGAGCCGCCACCGCGCGCACATCCCCATGTACGCCCTGACCTCGCGCCTGGCCACGCAGCGCAAGCTGGCGCTGTACCGCAACGTGCGCCCGCTGCTCATGGATTCGGAAAGCGACCGCGACACCGCGCTGCGCCAGGCCGAGAGCCACCTGAAGAAGCGCGGCATCGTGCAAAGCGGCGACGTGTACGCCATCACCTGCGGCGAGCCGATGGGCGCGCCCGGCGGCACCAACATGCTCAAGATTTGCCGCGCGAGCTGAGTTCGTTCGCAGCAAAGCAAAGGCCGGCACATGCCGGCCTTTTTCATGCCGCCGTCTGGTTCAGCCGTTGCGGAACAGGAAGCTGTAGGCGTTCAGCGCGGGCACACCGCCCAGGTGCGCATACAGCACCTTCGAGCCCGCCGGGAATTCGCCCAGCCGCACTTTCTCGATCATCCCGTGCATCGACTTGCCCTCGTACACCGGGTCGGTCAGCATGCCCTCGAAGCGCGCGCTCAAACGGATCGCCTCCAGCGTGCCCTCGTTCGGCAGCCCGTACTCGGGCCCGCCGAAGCGTCGGTCGAGCACCACGTCCTTCTCGGTGATGTCGCGGCCCAGCTCGACCAGCTCGGCCGTGTTCTTCGCGATGCGCAGGATCTGCTCGTAGGTCTGCTGGGGCTTGGCCGAGGCGTCGATGCCGATCACGCGGTCGGCCCGGCCGTCGGCCGCGAAGCCCACCACCATGCCGGCCTGCGTGCTGCCCGTGACCGAGCAGACCACGATGTAGTCGAACTTGAAGCCGAGCTCGGCCTCTTGCTGGCGCACTTCCTCGGCAAAGCCCACGAAGCCCAGGCCGCCGCGCGGGTGCTCCGAGCAGCCCGCCGGGATCGGGAAGGGCTTGCCGCCGGCCGCGCGCACGTCGGCCATCGCCTGTTCCCAGCTCTGGCGGATGCCGATGTCGAAGCCCGCCGCGTCCAGCCGCACGTCGGCACCGAGGATGCGCGACATCTCGATGTTGCCGACCCGGTCGTACACCGCGTCGGAGTAGTTGACCCAGTTCTCCTGCACCAGCACGCACTTCAGGCCCAGGTGCGCGGCCGCTGCGGCCACCTGCCGCGTCTGGTTCGACTGGATGCCGCCGATCGACACCAGCGTGTCGTAGCCGCCTTCGAGCGCCTCGGGAATCAGGTACTCCAGCTTGCGCGTCTTGTTGCCGCCGAAGGCCAGGCCGCTGTTGCAGTCCTCGCGCTTGGCGTAGAGATCGACCTTGCCGCCCAGGTGGGCGCTCAGGCGCTTCAGCGGCTGGATCGGCGTGGGGCCGAAGGTCAGGGCGTGGCGGGGGAATTTCTTCAGGTTCATCGACGCAGCTCCAAAAGCGGTGAGGGGTTGAAGCTGTCAATCGTAGGAAGAAGGCTTTGCAATGTGCTTGCGAAATTGGCTGGCTTCGTCGCTCAAAAGAAGGCAGGATCGCCATACAGAAGGCTTTTCATCCGGAAAGGAAGCCATGAGCACAACAAAGTTGCGCGCCCCGACGGAGCTCGACCGCACCGACCGCGCCATCCTGCGCGCCCTGCAGCGCGACGCCTCGGTGTCCAACGTGGCGCTGGCTGCCAAGGTGAACCTCAGCGCGCCGGCCTGCCTGCGGCGGGTCGAGCGGCTCCGGGCCGCGGGCTTCATCAAGGGCGTGGTCGCCCTGCTGGACCCCGACGCACTCGAGGTCGGCATGCTCGTGATGATCGGCGTGGTGCTCGACCGCTCCACGCCCGACTCTTTTGCCGATTTCGAGAAGGCGGCGCAGAAGGTGTCGGGCTGCCTCGAATGCCACGTCGTCACGGGCGAATTCGACTACTTCATGCTCGTGCGCACCCGCGACAACGACAGCTTCAACCGCCTGCATGCCGAGCAGTTGCTGTACCTGCCGGGTGTGCGGCAGATCCGGACCTTCGTGGTGCTCAAGCAGGTGCTGTCGACCACGCAGTTGCCGATCTGAAAAAGTTGAAAAAGAGCTGCGCGCCAGTACCCGTGGCGCCCGGGGTGGCGTCGGCCCTGTCCCACAAGGGGGCTCGGTAGAATCGGGGTAGTTTTCTCCCGACTTTCCGCCTTCTCTTTTTCCCGTCTTTTTCTATTCCCACGAGGTATTTCCCATGGCACTCGTCTCGATGCGCGAACTGCTGGACCACGCCGCCGCCAACGGCTACGGCATTCCGGCCTTCAACGTCAACAACCTCGAACAGGTCCAGGCCGTCATGGAGGCCGCCAAGGAAACCGGCGCGCCCGTCATCCTGCAGGCCAGCGCCGGCGCCCGCAAATACGCGGGTGAAGCCTTCATCAAGCACCTGATCCAGGCCGCCATCGAGCAGTACCCGAACATCCCGCTGGTGATGCACCAGGACCACGGCCAGAGCCCGGCCATCTGCCAGGGCGCGATCGACCTGGGCTTCTCGTCCGTGATGATGGACGGCTCGTTGCACGAAGACGGCAAGACGCCCGCTTCGTTCGACTACAACGTCGACGTGACCCGCAAGGTGGTCGAGCTGGCCCACAAGGTCGGCGTCACCGTCGAAGGCGAGCTGGGCTGCCTGGGCTCGCTCGAAACCGGCATGGCCGGTGAAGAAGACGGCATCGGCGCCGAAGGCGTGCTCGACCACGCCTCGCTGCTCACCGACCCCGAGGAAGCCGCCCAGTTCGTGAAGGCCACGCAGCTGGACGCACTGGCCATTGCCATCGGCACCAGCCACGGCGCCTACAAGTTCACGCGCAAGCCCACGGGCGACATCCTGTCGATCCAGCGCGTGAAGGAAATCCACGCCCGCCTGCCCAACACCCACCTGGTGATGCACGGCTCGTCGTCGGTGCCCCAAGACCTGCTGGAAATCATCCGTAAGTACGGCGGCAACATGAAGGAAACCTACGGCGTGCCCGTCGAGGAAATCCAGGAAGCCATCAAGTACGGCGTGCGCAAGATCAACATCGACACCGACATCCGCCTGGCGATGACCGGCGCCGTGCGCAAGTTCCTGGCCGAGAACCCCGAGAAGTTCGACGCCCGCGAGTGGCTCAAGCCCGCACGCGAAGCCGCCAAGCAGATCTGCAAGCAGCGCTACATCGAGTTCGGCTGCGAAGGCCAGGGCGCCAAGATCAAGGGCGACACGCTGCAGGTCGTTGCCGCCAAGTACGCCAAGGGCGACCTGGCGCAGCAAGTCATCTAACGAAGACAGACTGCGCGCCGCAGGCCACCGCTCGCGGTGGCTTTTTTCTGCGCGCACAATCCGCTTTTCCCGTCACCGTTTCCCAGCCGAGCATCCGTCCATGACCACCGTTCACACCTCTTCCATCCAGAGCCTGCCCCTGCTTGCGCGCGGCAAGGTGCGCGACAACTACGCCGTCGGCGAAGACCGCATCCTGATGGTCGCGAGCGACCGGCTCAGCGCCTTCGACGTGATCATGGGCGAGCCCATCCCGGGCAAGGGCGAGATCCTCACCAAGATGGCGCTGTGGTGGTTCGACCGCCTGGGCGCGCTGTGCCCCAACCACCTGACGGGCGAGGCGCCCGAGAGCGTGGTGCAACCCGACGAGGTGGCGCAGGTCACGGGCCGCTCGATGCTGGTCAAGCGCCTGCGTCCGATCCCGGTCGAGGCCGTGGTGCGCGGCTACCTGGCTGGCAGCGGCTGGAAGGAATACCAGGACAACCGCGCGGTCTGCGGCGTGCCGCTGCCCGAGGGCCTGACCAACGCGAGCAAGCTGCCGCGCCCGATCTTCACGCCCGCCGCCAAGGCCGCGGCCGGCGAGCACGACGAGAACATCAGCTACGAGCGCGTGGTCGAGGTCGTCGGCCCCAAGCTGGCGCAGCAGATCCGCGAGGTCAGCATCGCCATCTACGAGGCGGCGGCCCAGATCGCGCTCGCCAAGGGGATGATCATTGCCGACACCAAGTTCGAGTTCGGCCTGGACGAGAACGACACGCTGGTGCTGATGGACGAGGTGCTCACGCCCGACAGCTCGCGCTACTGGCCGGTCGAGGGCTACGAGGCCGCGCTGGCCGCCGGCACCAACCCGCCGAGCTACGACAAGCAGTTCGTGCGCGACTGGCTCGAGGCCACCAAGATCAACGGCAAGCCCTGGGACAAGACGCCCCCGGCGCCGCGCCTGCCGGCCGAAGTCATCGAGAAGACGGCCGCCAAGTACCGCGAGGCGCTGGACCGCCTCACCCACGGCTGATCTGATTTTTCGTCTTTAACGCGTCGTGCCGCTGCTCAGCAGCGCGACCGTGCGGCCGCTGCCATCGAGCAGCGCGAGCCGCCCCGGCGCCAGCCGGTAGCTGGCCGTGTTCTGCAGCGCCGACAGGAACTGCGCCTCGTTGGCGCCGCGCACCGGGTCCGCGCAGGCCATGCGCGTCGCGGCCATCTGGCCGAGCTTGAGCGACACGCCCGCGCGCGTGAACGATCCCGTGACGCGGTTGCAGCCGCCTGAACCACTGACCCGTCCGCTGTTGCGATCGAACTGCAGCTGCGCATCGCCGCCCGGCGCGATGGGCTCGTCGCCCAGCTGCACCAGGCGCCACACCGGCCCTTCGATCGGCTCGTCGAGGCTGATGCCGCTGCCGCAACCGGTCAGGGCGGTCAGCAGCAGCGCGGCCGAGGCAATGGCGGGGAGCGCGGTACGGCGGGCGAAGGAACGCATGGCCAATTTTCCTTTTCAATCTGCAACAAGTTAAAACCGGCGCCATCGTATGCGACGCCGTGGCCGGTGCGAAGACAGGCCCGATGGCGCATCCGGGCTTCTTCAGGCCCCGAGGGCCGCCAGGGCCACGCCACCCGCGAGGCGCGCCTCGACGCAGCGGCGCACGCTGGCCGGCGTGCCGTCCTGCGCCAGCAGCGCGGGCCACTCGGCCTGGGCCTGGCGCACCGTGTCGCGCGCGATGGCCATCAAGCGCGCCGGTCGCAGCAGCCCGGCCGCGCGCAGCAGCGCCTCCAGCGCCGGCCCGTCGAAGGCGCGCAGCGTGGCATCGATGGCGCGGTTGACGCCGTAATCGCGCGCCGGCACGTCCTCGAAGAAGGCGGCCACGCAGACCGGGTCGTACAGCGGCGCGAGCACCGGCGCCACGCCGTCGGGGTAGCGCAGCGCCCAGTTCTTCAGGTGCGCGTCGCTGTTGCCCAGCAGGATGAAGGCCACGAGGCGGCGCACGCATTCGCGCACGTCGGCCACCGGGTTCGGCGACAGGCGGTCGAGCACGCGCAGCATGGCGGGCCAGTCGGTGGCCAGGCCGCGGCCGTACTTCTGGCGCGGCTCGTACTGGAGCACCTGCGCGAACTCTTCCATGTGGATGCGCCCGCCCTCGGGCGTGCGGTCGAAGCGGCGCACCGCCAGGATCTGCGCGAAGGGCACCTGCTCGGGCAAGTCGGCGTCGGCGCGGTCGATCACGTGGGCCTGCGCGCAGTCGAGGCCGAGCGCGCCGCACAGGCGGTAGCCGGTGTATTCGTTGGCGACCAGGTCGGGGTGGCGCGTGCTCGGCAGCTTGAGGATGAACGAGCCCGCCGCGCCGTGGCGCTTGACCACGTAGCGGCGCCCGTCCTGCACCGCCGAGAACTTGGTCACCACGCCGGGGATGGCGGCGGCGTCTTCCACCGGCATCTCGACGAAGCCGGGTTCGAGCACGTCGAGCCCCAGCGCCGTGTGCCAGTGGCGCACGGTGTCGGGAATGCCCTCGGACGTGGGCACCGGTTCGACCTCGAGCGCGCCCATCAGGTCGTGGCCGGCGGCGGCCAGCAGCTCGAACTCGTCGTCGGCCGCGCAGCCACGCTGCTGCGCCAGGCGCTCGCGGTTGTGGCCCTCGGGCAGCAGGTTCTGGAAATAGCTGGGCCAGCGGCCGTCGCTGCGCGACACGCGGGTGTCGCGCGCCGAAGCGAGGATGGCGCGCGTGGCGGCCTCGTCGGCACCGCGGTACGCGAGGGACAGCGTGGGGCGGCCCGGGTCGGCGATGTAGGCCTCGTCGAAGGACACGCGCAGGATGTCGCCGTACTGCGAGAGGTACCCGATGGCGCGCCGCCCGCCTCCGGGCAGGTGCAGGTGCATCCGCAGGTAGCGGATGCCCGTGTTGAAGGCGGCGCGCGTGCTCACCGCCTCACCGGTCCTCGTCGGCCAGGCTCTGCGCGATGGACGGCGGTGCGCCCACGCCCGCCGGCTGGCCGAGCAGGCGCCCGCCCGAGCGCACGAAGTCTTCGAGCTGCGGGCGCAGGCTGGCGGGCACGGGCATCAGCTCGAGCCCCAGCACGCGCGCCATTTCGAGCAGCGTCGACAGGCGCGGATCGATCTGCCCGCTTTCGATGCGCTGCACCGTCATGCGCGACAGCCCGGCGCGCGTGGCCAGCGCTTCCTGGCTCAGGCCGCCGGCCTTGCGGGCTTTTTCGAGTTCTTCGGTCAGTTGGAGCATTGCAATGCGCTTTTATCGGAAATTGAGTAGCAATGTTATCTATATGGGGCGGTGGCGGCAATAAAAAAGCGACCCACAGGTCGCTTTCTTGTTCAATTGCGCACTGAAAGGCGCAATGCGTCGTTCAGCCGTTCAGCTCAACACCACGCTGCTCAGGCGGCGACGGTAAGTGGCCACCACCGGATCGTCCGGCGGAATCTGCCCGTCGGCGACCTTCACCTTCGGCGGCTCGATCACGTCGAGGATCGCGATGTAGGTCTTGCGCGCGAGGTCTTCGCTCCAGGTCTTGTCGCGCATGAGGATGTCGAGCAGCTCGTCCATCGCGTCGGTCCAGCGCTGCGCGGCCATCAGCAGGCGGGCGCGGTTGAAGCGGGCGTCGAAGTCACGCTTGTTGGCCGCGATCTTGTCGTCGAAGTCGCCCAGCGTCGGCGCCGAGCCGGTGACGGGTGCGGCGAAATCGATGGCGTCCATCCAGCGCTGCAGCGAATCGAAGCGGCGCACCAGCGTGGTCTTGGCGATCACCGGGGCAAAGGCGACCTTGGCGTCGTCGATGCGGCCTTCCTGCAGCAGCAGCTTGATGTAGTCGAAGCGCGCGTCGTCGTTGGCCGGGTCGGTGGCCACCGCGTGCTGCAGCTTCTCGAGCGCGCCCAGGGTGTCGCCCTCGGCCAGCGCGTCCTGCGCGGCGGCGCCTTCCGAAGCCGCCTCGGCCTCATCCGCGCCCGGCACGTGCTTGTCGAGGAACTCGCGGATCTTCTCGGCCGGAATGGCGCCCACGAAGCCGTCCACCGGCTGGCCGTCCTTGAACATCACGCAGAACGGGATGCTGCGCACGCCGAACATTTCGGACAGCTGCGAGGAAATCTGCGGCACCTTGTCGGCGTCCAGCTTGGCCAGCGTGAAGCGGCCGGCGTACTCGGTTTCGAGCTTTTCGAGCACCGGGCCGAGCTGTTTGCAGGGGCCACACCATTCGGCCCAGATGTCCAGCAGCACCGGCGTGGCGACCGAGCCTTCGATCAGCTCGGCCTGGAAATTTTCGAGAGTGATGTCGATCATCGGGAACAGCTGGGGGTGAAACGTAAAATTGAAACCATGAACGAAACCATTCAGGTCGGTGTAGTGATGGGCTCGAACTCCGATTGGGAGACGATGCGCCACGCGGTCGAGATTCTCCAGCAATTCGGAATCAGCCACGAAGCGAAGGTGGTCTCGGCCCACCGGATGCCCGATGCGCTGTTCGCGTACGCCGAAAGCGCCGCCGGGCGCGGGCTCACGGCGATCATCGCCGGGGCGGGCGGCGCGGCCCACCTGCCGGGCATGCTGGCCTCCAAAACCACGGTGCCGGTGCTCGGCGTGCCGGTGGCCAGCCGCCACCTGCAGGGCGTCGATTCCCTCTACAGCATCGTGCAGATGCCCAAGGGCGTGCCCGTGGCCACCTTTGCCATCGGCACCGCCGGCGCGGCCAACGCGGCGCTGTTCGCGGTGGCCATGCTGGCGGTGAACAACCCGGCGCTGCGCGCCAAGCTCGACGCCTTCCGCACGGCCCAGACCGCCGCTGCCGAGGCCATGGTGCTGCCGCCGCCCGAAGCGGGCGCGGCGGTGTCGCCCTTCTCGCCGCAAGGCGGGGGTGCGCTGTGAGCACCGGCCATTCGGGCGACCTGCCCATCCTCCCGGGCGCCACGCTCGGCGTGCTCGGCGGCGGCCAGCTCGGGCGCATGTTCGCGCACGCGGCCCAGCGCATGGGCTACTTCACCGCGGTGCTCGACCCCGACGCCGACAGCCCCGCCGGCCGCGTGAGCCACCACCACATCCACACCGACTACGCCGACGTCGACGGCCTGGCCCGCCTGGCCGGCCT
Organism: Variovorax sp. GW821-FHT06D12; assembly: GCF_059419205.1. Lineage (NCBI taxonomy): Bacteria > Pseudomonadati > Pseudomonadota > Betaproteobacteria > Burkholderiales > Comamonadaceae > Variovorax > Variovorax sp. GW821-FHT06D12. Next base: position 429,394 of record NZ_JBWKRI010000006.1, read on the forward strand.
GGCCGACGCGGTGACGACCGAGTTCGAGAACGTGCCCGCGCCCTCGCTGGAGCACCTGGCGGTAGCACGGCCGGTGTCGCCCGCCGCCTCGGCGATCGCCATCGCGCAGGACCGCATCGCCGAGAAGGCGCACTTCACGCGCTGCGGCGTGCCTTGCGCGCCCTACGCCGTCATCGAGACGGCGGAGCAACTGGCCGCCGTTGATGACCAGCTGCTGCCCGGCATCCTCAAGACCGCCCGCCTGGGCTACGACGGCAAGGGCCAGCAGCGCGTGAAGACGCGCGCCGAGCTGGTCGAGGCCTGGCAAGCCGCTGGCTGCGTGCCCTGCGTGCTCGAGAAGATGCTGCCGCTCGAGTTCGAGTGCTCGGTGATCCTGGCGCGTGGCCGCGACGGCCAGATCGTGCATTTCCCGCCGCAGCGCAACCTGCACCGTGACGGCATCCTCGCCGTGACCGAGGTGCACCCGCAGAACATGCCCAAGACCGTGGCGCAGGGCGCGGTCAATTCCGCCAAGAGCATCGCCAGCGGCCTGGACTACGTGGGCGTGCTGTGCGTCGAGTTCTTCGCGCTGGCCGACGGCTCGCTGGTGGTCAACGAAATGGCGCCGCGTCCGCACAACAGCGGCCACTACACGATGGAAGCCTGCGACGTGTCGCAGTTCGAGCTGCAGGTGCGCACCCTCGCCGGCCTGCCGCTGACCGCGCCGCGCCAGCACAGCCCCGCCGTCATGCTCAACCTGCTGGGCGACCTGTGGTTCCCGGGCGGCGAGGGCGACGGCGCCAAGCCGGTCGCGCCGCGCTGGAGCGAGGTGCTCGCCCTGCCCGGCACCCACCTGCACCTGTACGGCAAGCTGGCACCGCGCCGCGGCCGCAAGATGGGCCACCTGACCCTCACCGGCGCCACGCTCGAGAGCGTGCGCGCCAATGCCTCGCAGGCCGCGCTGCTGCTGGGCCTGCCGGCGCTCGCATGATCCTCGACGGCCACGCTCCCGACGCCATCGCCGAGGCCGCGCGCGTGCTGCGCGCCGGCGGGCTGGTCGCCTTCCCGACCGAGACCGTCTACGGCCTGGGCGCCGACGCCAGCAGCGACACCGCCGTCGCCGGCATCTTCGCGGCCAAGGGCCGGCCGGCCGACCATCCGCTGATCGTCCACGTGGCGGCGGGCGCCAAGGGCGCGCAGGCGCTGTCGCGCTTCGCCCAGCCGCTGCCGCCTTTCGCGCAGAAGCTCGTGCAGGCCTTCTGGCCCGGCCCGCTCACGCTGATCGTCACGCGCCAGCCCGGCGTGGGCACGGCGGCGGCCGGCGGGCAGGACACCATCGGCCTGCGCTGCCCCGCGCACCCGATGGCGCAGGCGCTGCTCGAAGCCTGCGCCGAGCAGGGCGTGCCCGGCCTGGCGGGGCCCAGCGCCAACCGCTTCGGCCGCGTCAGCCCGACCACGGCGCAGCACGTGCACGACGAGTTCGGCGATGCGCTGCTGGTGATCGACGGCGGCGCCTGCGAAGTGGGCATCGAATCGACCATCGTCGACTGCAGCCGCGGCGCGCCCGTGCTGCTGCGCCCGGGCCTCATCACGCGCGACCAGATCGAGGCCGCCGTCGGCGAGCCGCTGCGCGACCGCGAGGTGCTCGACACGCCCGACCCGCGCGCCTCGGGCACGCTGGAGGCGCACTACGCGCCCGACGCCAAGGTGCGGCTGATGGACCCCAAGGCCATCCAGACCGGCCTCGATGTGCTCGGTGCCAACGCCGCGCACATCGCCGTGTGGACGCGCAGCAACGTGCGCAGCCGCTCGCAGCGCGTGCTGCTGCGGCGCATGCCCGACGACGCGGCAGCCACCGCGCAGCAGCTGTTCGCGGTGCTGCGCGAATTCGACGCGCAGGGCGTGAAGCTGATCTGGGTCGAGACGCCGCCCGACACGCCCGAGTGGGAAGGTGTGAAAGACCGCTTGCAGCGCGCTGCAGCGGCCTGATCAACGCCTGATCGGCTGCTTGGCCGCGGGGCTCAGCCCCCGGCCGCCAGCACCCCCTGGAAGAACCCGCGCGCTGCCGCCAGGCAGAAGGGCGGCGCCAGCGTGCCGTGGTACGCGGCCGTCACGGCGCGCGCCTTGTCGGTGGCGCTGCCCGGCGTGCTCTGTGCCAGCAGGTCCTTGGCCTGTGCAAAGCCTGCGCGTGCCGCCGAATAGCTGTCGGTGGTGCCGCGGTCTTCCAGGTCGACCACCGCGAGCGCGGCGGCCGGCATGCCCTTGGCGCGGAAGTAGCCGGCCGTGGCGCGCGTGCTCAGGAAGTTCACGGTCGGGTCGTTCGCGCCGCTGCACAGCAGCATCGGCTTGGTCGGCACCCAGTTGCGCAGGTCGTTGGCGATGGCCGCCTTGCGGAAGCCCGTGGCGGGCTTGCAGTCCAGCGGCGAGGCCGAGCCGAGCGACGCGGCCGTGGCCGGCAGCGCGTTGCCGGGGCAGGGGGCCGACTGGATGTCGGTGGCCGCCTGCGTGAGGAAGCTCTGCTTGATGAGGTTGTTGGCGCCGTAGAAGATCGCCAGCTCGGGGCTCACCGGGCCCGGCTTGCCGTCGGCCGGGAACAGCGCCAGCTGCGGCAGCTTGCCGCTGGAGAACAGCGTGCCCGGCGTGAGGGTGGGCAGCAGGGTGTCGATGCCGGTGGCGTACTGCGCCTCGTAGACGTCGCTGGTGCTGTTGTAGACGTTGCCGAACTGCTGCTGCCAGCTGGTCGACAGCAGCGGCACGAACAGCGTGGCGCCCAGCGCCGGCCAGCCCAGGTAGGTGTAGTCGGTCAGGAGGCTGATGGCCGAGGGCGCGGCCAGCGGGGCCGAGGCCGTCACGGTCTTGCCGGTGGCCTGCATCTCGCGGTGCGCGGCCATCGCCACGTAGCCGCCCTGCGAATAGCCGGTGATGAACAGCGAGCCGGCGTCGTTCGCGCCGATGTCCGAGAAGGTCTTGCGCGCCGCGGTGAGCGCATCGACCATGTCCTTGCCCTGCTGCTCGCCGTTGAGGTAGGGGTGGTAGGGCAGCGTCGACTTGTCGTAGCCCGCGTAGTTGGGCGCCACCACGATGTAGCCCTGCGCCGCGAACATGGCGGCCACCATCAGCCCTTCGCCGGCGGCCGGCTGGGTGGTGTCGGTCCACTTGGCGAGGTTGTAGTTGCGCGCCGGCGTGGTGCCGTGCGCGTACAGCACCACGGGGCGCGCGCCGCTGCAGGCGACGTCGGAACCCGAGGGCACCATGATCGCGGCGGTGGCGTTGGTGGCTTCGTTCTTGCCGCCGACGGTGCGGTACTCGAGGTAGCGCATGTCGACGCCGCACTTGGGCGCGCCGGTGACCTGCAGCAGCGCCTTGCCCTGGTCGGAGGCCTGCAGGCTGGCCCTGAACTGGTCGGCTGTGAGCTTGGTGCCCTGCTCGGGCGGGCTGGTGACGACCGAGCCGCGCCCGGTGTCGCTGCCGCCGCCCGGCGGCGGAAAGCCGATGCCGACGCCGCCCCCACCGCCGCCCCCGCCACAGGCGGCGAGCAGCAACGTGGCGCCGGCGAGCGTCGCCGCGGCGGTGACCCGGCGGGCCGGGAAGGACGAGGGCTGTGAATGCCGTGGGTGCTGCAAGGTCAAGACGCGTCTCCTGGATAGGTATCGAAAACGAACGAGCGTCCGATTCTGGGCAGCGCCATGGCCGCGCGCAAGCAGCGTTTGCGAGCAGAACCTATTCAGTAGCGGGGCGGCTCGGGCCCCGTCCGAGTCACTGGTCCTGCGCGGTCCAGTCGATCAGTGCGTCGAAGGCGGCGCGCGCGGCGCCGGCGTTCTCGCCGTTGGCAATGGCCACCAGCACGTAGCGCCGGCCGCTCGCGCCGTGCACGTAGCCGGCCACGCCCGAGGCGTCGCGCAGCGTGCCGGTCTTCAGGTGCGCCGCGCCGCCCGAGCGCAGCGTGCGCCGCTTCAGCGTGCCGTCCACGCCCATCGCGGGCAGCGAGGCCACCAGTTCGGGCATCACGGGCGAGCGCCACGCCACCTGCAGCATCTTGCCGAGCGCGGCGGCGCTGATGCGCTCGTCGCGCGACAGGCCCGAGCCGTTCTCGAACACCGGCGACGCCTCGCCGGTGCCGATGCGCTCGCGCCACCACTGGCCCAGCGCGCTGCGCGAAGCCTCGAAGGTGCCGCGCTGCTTCTGCGTGAGGCCCAGCGTGAGGAACACCTGCTGCGCCATCACGTTGTTGCTGTACTTGTTGATGTCGCGCACCACCTCGGCCAGCGGCGGCGACTCGAAGTCGAAGGCCGGCTTCAGGCCCGCGGGCACGCGGCCCTCGCGCATCTGGCCGCCCACGCGCCCGCCCATCTCGGCCCACATGCCGCCGATGGCGCGCAGGCTGTAGGTGCGCGGGTCGGCGTAGGCCACGGCCCAGCTCTTCTCGCCGCAGCCCGTGGGAAAGCCGCCGTTGAAGCGGATGCGGTTCACGTCGCTGAAGTCAGGCTTGAGCGCGCCGCGCCAGTCGCCGCATTCGCCGGGCGCCAGCGGCACCGTGGGCGGCATCGCCACGCTGGCCAGCGGGGGCTCGTAGCTCACGCGCGCGAACTGGCCGGCGCGGTCGGGCGCGAAGGTCATGTTGACCGACTTGAAGTTCACCAGCAGCGCATCGGGCGAGGCGTTGTAGGGGCGCAGCGGCTCGCCGTCGAAGGCGGCCGGGTCGTTCTCGACCGTGGTCTCGAAGGCGCTGCGGTCGATCACGATGTCGCCGCTCACGGTGGTGATGCCCAGGCCCTGCACGTGGCGCAGCAGCAGCCACACGCGCTCCAGCACCAGCTTGGGATCGCCCTGGCCCTTGATGTAGAGGTTGCCGTTGAGCACGCCGTTGGCCACCGAGCCCTCGACGTAGACCGGCGTGTTCCAGCTGTAGGCCGGGCCGAGCAGGTCGAGCGCCGCGTAGGTGGTCACCAGCTTCATGATCGAGGCCGGGTTCACCGGCACCTGCGAACGCCAGGCCAGGCGCGGCGCGCGGCCCGCGTCGGCATCGGCCACCAGCAGGGTCACGGCCTCGCGCGAGACCTTGGCGCGCGCGAGGGCGGCATCGACGGAGGGCGGAAGCGCTTGCTGGGCGAGGGCGCCGGCCGGGGCCAGCAGGGCGAGGGTCAGCGCGAAGGTCTGCGCACGGCGGGGGGCAAAAGGCATCCGCCGATTATCCCGGCGCGAAAACATGCAGCTTCGCGTGGTACAGCAGCATGATCGTCTTGGCGTCGGCGATGCGGCCATCGGCCACCATGGCCAGCGCCTCGTCGATGCCCAGTTCGAGCACCTCGATGTCCTCGCCCTCCTCCGCCAGCCCGCCGCCCGCGCCGACGCGCATCGAGGCCTCGTAGGGCGCGACGAAGAAGTGCAGCTTCTCGGTCACCGAGCCCGGGCTCATGAAGCTCTCGAACACCTTCTGCACGGTGCCGAGCCGGTAGCCCAGCTCTTCTTCCACCTCGGCGCGGATGCGTTCCTCGGGCGCGGCGTTGTCCAGCAGGCCCGCGGCCGCCTCGATCAGCAGGTCGTCGTGGCCGTTGACGAAAGCCGGGTAGCGGAACTGCCGCGTGAGCAGCACGGTGCGCTGGCCCAGGTGGTAGGGCAGCAGCGTGGCGCCGTTGCCGCGGTCGTAGGTCTCGCGGTGCATGCGCTGCCACTCGCCGTCGTTGCGCCGCCAGTCGAAGGCGGTGGTGCGCAGCGTGTACCAGTTGTCGGACAGGAGGGTGACTTCGTGCACCCGGACGCGGTCGTGAATGGTCATGGCGGCGAGCATAGAACCGAGTTCGTGCAATATCAAGAAGATTCGTGCAATAACGTGCAAACCCGTTACCATCGGCCCATGCTCACCCGACCGCGCAAGCAACACATCCTCTCGGTCCTGCGACGCGACGGCCAGGTCGTCGCCAAGGCGCTCAGCGAAGAGCTGGCCCTGTCCGAAGACACCATCCGCCGCGACCTGCGCGAGCTCGCGGCCGAAGGGCTGCTGCAGCGCGTGCACGGCGGCGCGCTGCCGGTCGCGGCGGCCGAGGCCGACTTCAGCGGGCGCCAGCAGCTCGCGCCCGACGAAAAAGTGGCCATCGGCCGCGCCGCCGCGCGCCTCGTGAAGCCGGGGCAGGTGGTGTTCATCGACGGCGGCACCACGGCCGTGCAGCTGGCGCGCCACCTGCCGCTCGCGCTGCAGGCCACGGTGGTCACGCACAGCCCGTCGGTGGCGGTCGAGCTGGCGGCGCACGCCGGCATCGAGGTGGTGCTGATCGGCGGGCGCCTCTTCCGGCATTCGATGGTGGCGGTCGGCGCGGCGGCCATGGCGGCCATTTCACGCATCCATGCCGACACGTACTTCATGGGCGCCACCGGCGTGCACGCCGAGGCGGGCCTGACCACGGGCGACGCGGAAGAGGCCGAGATCAAGCGCGCGCTGATGGCCGCTGCGGCCGAGACCGTCGTGCTGGCCTCGTCCGAAAAGCTCGGGGCCGCGTCGGCGTGGGTGGTCAGCCCGCTGGCGGACGCGACGCAGCTGCTGGTGGCGCCGCAGGCCCCCGAGCAGGCGCTGGCGCCGCTGCGCGCGGCCGGGCTGGCGATCCTGCGCGCCGACGAGGCCGGCTGATTCGCCCCGCCCCTGCGCGGCCGGGGCCTGCCCTCGATAATGGCGGGATGCCCGCCGCGCCCCCGCAGACCTCCCCGCCCCTCCTGTCTCCCCGCATGCTCGGCATCGGCGCGGCCGTGGTCACCGTCGTGGTCTGGACCGCCTTCATCCTCATCGCGCGCGCCTCGGCCGCGCGCTCGCTCACGCCCTTCGACCTGGCCTTTGCGCGCGTCTGCGGCGCCAGCCTCGTGCTGGTGCCCTGGGGCGCGTGGCTGGCGACGAAGCACCGCGGCGCGGTGTCCTCGTTCTTCGGCCTGTCGCCGCTGTCGCTGCGCGTGACCGCCACCGCCGGCATCTTCGGCGGCGTGGCCTACGCGCTCATCGCCTACAGCGGCTTCTTCTTCGCACCGGCCGGCCATGCGGCCGTGCTGATGCCCGGCAGCCTGCCGCTGTGGACCACGCTGCTGGCCGCGCTGGTGCTGCGCGACCGCATCACGCCCACGCGCGCCATCGGCCTGGCGATGATCGTTGCGGGCGACCTCGTGGTCGGCGGGCGCAGCCTGCTGCACGCCTTCGAGGGCGGCGAGGTCTGGAAGGGCGACCTGATGTTCATGGGCGCCGCCTTCTGCTGGGCCTGCTACAGCGTGGTGGCGCGCCGTCATGGGCTGGACGCCGTGCGCGCCACCATCGCCATCACCGTGTTCGCGCTCATGACCTATGTGCCGGTCTACACCTTGCTGGTGGCTTCGGGCACGGTCGTGAGCCACATCGGCAGCGCGCCGTGGGGCGAGGTCGCGTTCCAGATGGCCTTCCAGGGCGTCGGCTCGGTGGTGATCTCCGGCATCACTTTCACCAAGATGATCCAGCACTTCGGTCCCGTGCGCACCACCATGATCACGGCGCTGGTGCCGGGCCTGTCGGCCTTCGGCGCGGTGCTGTGGCTGGGCGAGCCGATGCACTGGAGCCTGGTTGCCGGGCTCGCGCTGGTGACGGCCGGCATCCTGTTCGGCGTGCGCAAGGCCGCGGCCGTGCGCGCCGCCGCGCCGGCGCCGGTCTGCCCGACGCCGTGCCCGGTGGGAATGGGGCGTCCGAATGTCTGACAAGCTCCTGGCCTTCGACACGAGCACCGAGCACCTGTCGGTCGCGGTGCGCCACGGCGACCGCGTGCTGGCGCACAGCGGCGTGGGCGGCGCGCAGGCGTCGAGCACGCTGCTGCCGTTGATCCGCGAGCTGCTCGCCGACGCGGGGCTCGCGCTCGCCGAGCTCGATGCCATCGTCTTCGGGCGCGGCCCGGGCTCCTTCACCGGCCTGCGCACCGCCTGCTCGGTGGCGCAGGGCCTGGCCTTCGGCGCCAAGGTGCCGCTGCTGCCGGTCGACACCCTGCTGGCCGTGGCCGACGAGGCGCGCCATGCCTTCGGCGCGCAGCGCGTGGTGGCCGTGCTCGACGCGCGCATGGACCAGCTCTACGCCGCGCACTACGACTTCGCCTCCGCCGGCCCGTTCGGCGGCGACCCCGAGCCGCTGCTGCTCGCCCCCGAGGCGCTCGAGGTGCCGGCCGGCTGGGCGCTCGCCGGCAATGCCTTCACCGCCTACGGCCCGCGCCTGGCGGCCGCCACGGCCCGCCACGAGGTGCTGCCCACGGCCGCCGCCATGCTGCGGCTGGCACCCGCGCTGCTCGCGGCCGGGCGCACCGTGCCCGCCGCGCAGGCCTGGCCGCTCTATGTTCGCGATAAAGTGGCGCAAACCACCGAGGAACGCGCCGCCATCAAGGCGGCGGCCGCTGCCGTTCCGCCGAACCCCGCATGAGCGCTGTCCTCCAGTCCGTCGAAGCCCGTCTTGAACCGCTCACCGTCGAGCGGATCGATGCCGTGTGCGCGGTCGAGCAGACGGCCTACACGCACCCCTGGACGCGCGCCAACTTCACCGATTCGATGGCCGTGGGCTACCACTGCCAGTGCCTGCTGGCGCCCGGCGTGGCGCCGGGTGTCGAGTCCCCCTGCACCAGCCTGGGCGAAACGCTGATCGGCTACTTCGTCGCCATGAAGGGCGTGGACGAGGTGCACCTGCTCAACATCACCGTGGCGCCGGCCTTCCAGCGCCAGGGCTGGGCGCCGCTCATGCTCGAAGCGCTGGCCGGCTGGTCGCGCGGCGAGGGCGCGCTGTGGCTGTGGCTCGAGGTGCGCGAAAGCAACCGGCGCGCGCTCGACATCTACCTGCGGCAAGGCTTTCGCAGCGTCGGCGTGCGCAAGGGCTACTACCCGGCGTTCGACGGCAAGCGTGAAGACGCGGTCGTCATGAGCATGCGCCTCAACGAAACAGGCTCCGCCTGGGGAGCTTTGCGATGACGGACACCGCAGTCCACACCCTGCGCCTGGACGCGCGCCAGCGCGCCATGCTCGACGAGATGGGCGTGAAGGTCTGGTGGCCCGTGCCGCCGGAACCCGAGATCGAAGTCGAAGCCGAGCCGGAGGCTCCCGTGGCCGCTGATTCCGGCATGCCCGACATGCCCGAAGGCCCGCCGCTGGAGCTCGACGATCGCGACCAGTCTTACGACGCGCCGCCCCCGCCGCGCCCGGCACCCGCACCCGTCGCCCGCCCCGTGGCCGCTCCGGCGCCGCGTCCCGTCGCAGCGCCGCCCGTGGCGCAAGGCGCCGCCGTGCTGGTCGAAGCGCCCTGCCGCCTGTACGCCGACAAGGCCGACGCCACGGCGCCGGTGCAGGGCGGCTGGCTGGTCGTGGCCGACATGCCGCCCGAGGCCGACGGCCGCCACGGCGAACCCTTCGCGGGCGATGCCGGCCGCCTGCTCGACAACATGCTGCGCGCGCTGAAACTGCACGACGGCCGCACGCCCGTGCACCTGATGCGCACGCACCGCGGCGTGGCCGCCGGCCAGCCCGGCAGTCCGCAGCCGATCGATGCCGCCTTCGACGCCCACGCGGCGGCGCTGGCGCCCAGCGTCGTGCTGGCGATGGGCCCGCTGGCCGCGCAGAGCCTGATGCAAAGCCGCGATCCGCTGGGCAAGCTGCGCGGTCGTGCGGTCCCGCTGGCGTCGGCGAACGGCGTGCCCGTCGTGGCGACGTACCACCCCGCCTACCTGCTGCGCAACCCGGCCGACAAGGCCCGCGCCTGGGCCGACCTGTGCCTGGCGGCAGAGCAGGCCACCCCTACGGCCTGAGAGCGGCGGGCGGGGTCCGTAAAATCGGGCCCCATGACTTTCCTCGACAAGCTGGCCGCTGCACAGCAAACCAACGGTTCGTTGCTCTGCGTGGGCCTCGACCCGGAGCCAGCCAAATTCCCGGGGGCGTACAAGGGCGACGCCAGCCGCATCTATGACTTCTGCGCGCGCATCGTCGACGCGACGGCCGACCTGGTCATCGCCTTCAAGCCCCAGATCGCCTACTTCGCGGCCCACCGCGCCGAAGACCAGCTCGAACGCCTGATGGAGCACATGCGCCGCAACGCGCCCCATGTGCCCACCATTCTGGACGCCAAGCGCGGCGACATCGGCTCCACCGCCGAGCAGTACGCGCTCGAAGCCTTCGAGCGCTACGGCGCCGACGCCGTGACCCTGTCGCCCTTCATGGGCTTCGACTCGGTCGCGCCCTACCTCCAGTACGAAGGCAAGGGCGCCTTCCTGCTGTGCCGCACCAGCAACCCTGGCGGTTCCGACCTGCAGGGCCAGCGTCTGGCCAGCGTCGAGGGCCAGCCCTTCCTGTACGAGCACGTCGCCCGCCTGGCGCAGGGCCCGTGGAACCTCAACGGCCAGCTCGGCCTCGTGGTGGGCGCGACCTACCCGGCCGAGATCGAGCGCGTGCGTGAACTCGCACCGACGGTGCCGCTGCTGATCCCGGGCGTCGGTGCCCAGGGCGGCGACGCGGTCGCCACCGTGCGCGCCGGCTGGCGCGCCGACGCACCCATCATCGTGAACTCGTCGCGGGCGATCATCTACGCCTCGTCGGGCGAAGACTTCGCCGATGCGGCGAAGAACGCCGCGCGCACCACGCGCGACGCATTGGAAGCAGCGAAGCCCTGACGGGCCTTCAGTTTCTGCGCAGGCGGGTGAAGAGCTCGAATTCCCAGTTGCGCATGCCAAGGAGCAGGGTGTAGCCCTCGCGGTCCTTGGCCGACAGCTTCTGGTCGGTCTGGTGCTGCTGCGCAAAGTCTTGCGCCACGCGCTGCAGCCGCTCCATGAAGGCGGGCGCCAGCGACCGGCTGATCGAGCCGTGCACCAGCAGCAGGCCCTCGGCTGGGCCGTCGAAGCCGCCCTTGTAGTAGTCGAGCACCACGTTCTCGCGGAAGAACTCCATCACCGGGCCGTGCGGGCGCCAGCGGAAGGTCTTGGCGAGCTTCAGGCGGTACCGGTTGAGCGGGCGCAGCTCGATGATGCCGATGCGGTCCAGCTGCGCCAGGCAGCCGATGCACTCGGCCTCGGTGATCCGGTACGACGCCACGATCTGCTCCAGCGTCCACTGGCTCAGCACGCTGATCGCCACCAGCAGCAGCTTCTTGTCCTTGACCACGGCCTTTTCCTGCTCGTGGGTCAGCTCCTTCAGCAGCGGCTGGGCGTCGGCCACGCGCCGCGCCAGCTCGGCGAAATCGATCTTCAGGGCGCGGCAGATCGCATCGACGCGCGACAGCGGCATGTCGCTCTTGGCCAGCATGCGCTTGACGCTGGACTCCGCCATGTCCAGCGACCGGGCCAGGTCGGCATACGTCATGCGGGCGCTTTTGAGTTCGTTCTTGAGGGCCTGGACCAGGTCGACGGTGGTGCTCATGAAGGGAGGGTACGGGTTGAAGGTATAGAAAAAGGATACCGAAGGGAGTGAAATAGTGCCTCGTATCGATTCTCGATGCCTGGGGGAGGGCTGGCAACTAGATTCCACCCGCCAGCCACCACCCCACCGAGGAACGCCATGCTTCTGCCCACCCTGACACGCCGCGAACGCGGACTGTTGTTCACCTTCGCGCTGCTCTTGCTGATCGCCTTCTTCGGCCCGGCGCTGCCGGCCGCCGACGTGGCGATCGCCTCCGTGTTCGCCGACAACCGGCCGCTGTTCCACCTGCCCAACGCGATGGACGTGCTGAGCAACCTGCCGTTCCTGGCGATCGGCTGCCTGGGGCTGTACCGGCTCAACCGCATCGACCGTTCGCACCAGGAAGCGCTGGCCGGGTTCCCGCTGGCGCCGCCCGCCAACGACCCGCCCGACAACACGCTGGACTGCGCCTGGCTGTTCTTCGCCGGCCTGATCGCCACCGCCGCCGGTTCGGCCTTCTATCACCTGATGCCCGACGCGCCCCGCCTCGCCGCCGACCGCGCCGGCATGGCCGTGGCCTTCGCGGGCCTGATTGGCATCGCGGTCTGCGAACGCGTCAGCCAGCGCGCCGGCTGGCCGGCCGCCTGGTTCGTGCTCACGGCCGGCCTGCTGGCCGCCGAGGTCTGCCAGGAAACCGGCAACGTGCTGCCCTGGGCACTGGTGCAGTTCGGCGGCATGGGGCTGGTGCTCACGCTGGCGCTGGCCACGCCGATGCGCGGCGCCGTCGGGCTCAAGCTGGGCTGGGTGATCGCGTTCTATGTGGTGGCCAAGGCCTTCGAACTGGGCGACCACGCCATCTACGAAGCCACCGGCCACCTCGTGTCGGGTCACACGCTCAAGCACCTGGTGGCGTCGCTGGCCGGCCTGCCCGTGCTGATGGCGCTGTACCGCCTCGAAAAGGGCTGGCGCGCCACCCTGCTGCGGCACAATCCCGACCCAGCCGCGATCGCGGCATGACGCGGCTTGGCCACTGGAACGCCGGTGGCGCAGCGGTAGAAGACAAAGAGGAGATTGCATCGCATGACAACCCCCGCCGCCGCCGCGCCCGCGCCCGTGGTGCATGAGCCCAACGCCCACGCGAACCAGTTCGCCCTGCTCGGCCAGCGGCGCTTCGCGCCCTTCTTCTGGACCCAGTTCGCGGGGGCCGCGAACGACAACCTCTTCAAGTTCGCCTTCACCGTGATGGTGACCTACCAGCTGCAACTGAGCTGGATGCCGCCGGCGATGGCGGGGCTGGTGATCGGTGCGCTGTTCATCCTGCCCTTCTTGCTGTTCTCGGCCACGGCCGGCCAGCTGACCGACAAGTTCGACAAGACGAAGATGATCCGCTTCGTCAAGAACCTCGAGATCGCGATCATGCTGATCGCTGCCTGGGGTTTCGTGCGCGCCGACGCGGTGGTGCTGCTGGGCTGCGTGTTCCTCATGGGGCTGCACTCCACGCTGTTCGGGCCCGTCAAGTTCGCCTACCTGCCGCAGGTGCTCGATTCGCGCGAGCTCACGGGCGGCAACGGCATGGTCGAGATGGGCACCTTCGTCGCCATCCTGCTGGGCCAGGTGGCGGGCGGGCTGCTGGTGGCGATGCCGCAGGTCGGCCACACCACGGTGGCCGTGGCCTGCCTGCTGCTGGCGCTGGTGGGGCGCGGCGTGGCGCAGGCCATTCCGCCCGCGCCGGCCACCGACCCGAGTCTGGTCATCAACTGGAACCCCTTCAGCGAAACCTGGCGCAACCTGATGCTGGCGCGCGAGAACATCGTGGTGTTCCGCTCGCTGCTGGGCATCTCGTGGATGTGGTTCTTCGGCGCAGTGTTCCTGAGCCAGTTCCCCAGCTTCGCGAAGGAGGTGTTGCACGGCGACGAGCAGGTGGCGTCGCTGCTCTTGGTGGTGTTCTCGGTGGGCATTGGCGTGGGCTCGCTGCTGTGCGAGACGCTGAGCCGCCGGCAGGTCGAGATCGGCCTCGTGCCGCTGGGCGCCATCGGCATGAGCGTGTTCGCCATCGATCTGTACTTTGCCTCGCGCGCGCTGCCCCCGGTGACGGGCATGGGCCTGGGCGCCTTCATGCAGCAGCCGGCGCACTGGCGCGTGATGGCCGACCTGGGGCTGCTGTCGCTCTTCGCGGGCCTGTACAGCGTGCCGATGTACGCCCTGATCCAGCTGCGCAGCCAGCCCACGCACCGCGCGCGGATCATCGCGGCGAACAACATCCTCAACGCGCTCTTCATGATCGGCAGTTCGGTGCTGGCGGGCGCGCTGCTGGGCGCGGGCTTCACCATTCCGCAGATCTTCCTGTTCACCGGCATCGCCAACGCGGTGGTGGCGTTCTACATCTTCATGCTGGTGCCCGAGTACCTGCTGCGCTTCGTGGCCTGGGTGCTGTCGCGCTTCGTGTACCGCTTCGACATCAAGGACGACCAGCACATTCCCACCGAGGGCGCCGCCGTGCTGGTGTGCAACCACGTGAGCTTCATCGACGCGGTGCTGCTGATGGCCGCAAGCCCGCGCCCGATCCGCTTCATCATGGACCACCGCATCTTCAAGGTGCCGGTGCTCGGCTGGCTGTTCAAGCTGGCCAAGGCCATCCCGATCGCGCCGCAGAAGGAAGACCCGGCCGCGTACGAGGCGGCCTTTGCCAAGGCCATCGGCGTGCTGCGCGAGGGCGACCTGCTCGCGATCTTCCCCGAAGGCGCGATCACGCGCGACGGCGAGCTGCAGCCCTTCAAGGGCGGCGTGATGAAGATCCTCGAGGGCGCGCGCGCCGAAGGCATCGAGCCGCCCGTGGTCCCGATGGCGCTGACCAACCTCTGGGGCTCGTACTTCAGCCGCATCGAGCTGCGCGGCGGCCAGCAGGTCGCCATGGCCAAGCCCTTCCGCCGCGGCCTCTTCAGCCGCGTGGGCTTGCGCGTGGGCCACCCCGTGGCGCCGCAGGAAGTGCAGCCCGAGACGCTGCGCCAGCGCGTGGCCGGCCTGCTGGCCTCCTGAGGCGTGCGCCCAAAAGTATCTCTTCGGGATACTGCGGGACGCCAGGATCGCAACTGGTTGAAGTATTCGAGCCCCGCGGCGTGAAGGCGAACCATCATTCGCTCACCTTCACTGCGCCGCGAGGCCTTCATGCAACCCCTCTCATCCTCCACCGCTTCGATCATCCCGCGCGGCCTGCCGGCTTCGCGCAAGACCGCCCTGGTGCGCTCGATGGCCGCCCTGGCCTTCGCCGCCTGCGCCGCGTTCGCGGGTGTCGCGACGCCGCTGCCCGCACGGGCCCAGAGCGAGGCCTCGGCCGCGCTGTCGCTGCTGCCCGTGGCCTCGGTGGTCGGCGCCGCTTCGGTCGTCGGTGCGTCGGCCACCGCGGTGGTCGCTGTGCCCGCGGCGCTGTCGGTGGGCGGTTCGGTGCTCACGGTGATCGCGGTCGAGGCCTCGGTCGACGGCACCGTCTACCTGCTCGAACGCGCCTCGGACGGCGCCCGCGCCAGCGTCAAGGTGATGGGGCGCGCCACCCGTGGCGTGTCGGCGGCTGTCGGCACGGCCGTGGTCGTGAGCGTGATCGGCACGGGCGTCGTGCTCTCGGCTGCCGGCGAGGTGCTGGCCTTCGTGCCCAACGCGGTCGGCCGCGCACTGCTCCACAACGAAAGACTGTCGTGAAACCCGCCCTGCGCCCCGCGCTGCTGCTCGCGTTCGCCATCGCAGCGGTGCTGCCCTTGCAGGCGAACGCCGGCCGCTCGTGCGAACAGGTCAGGCCGACGCCAGCGCTGATCGTCAAGGGCATGCAGCTGGCCGAGCGCACCTCGCAGCAGCTCGACGCGAGCGGCGCGCGGGTGGTCATCCTGGCGCGCGCCGGACAGGACCTGAGCAAGTACGGCCTGCGCTATTCGCATCTGGGCATCGCCTACAAGACCGACGAAGGCCCGTGGCGCGTGGTGCACAAGCTCAACCACTGCGGCACGGCGGTGGCCGCGGTCTACCGGCAGGGGCTGGGCGAGTTCTTCCTCGACGACCTGTGGCGCTACGAGGCCGCCTGGTCCGTGCCCACGCCGGCGGTGCAGGCGCAGCTGATGGCCGCGCTGCGCGAGCCCGACGCGCGCCTCGTGCGCCTGAACGTGGCGCCCTACAGCATCGTGAGCTACGCCTGGGGCCAGAAGTACCAGCAGTCGAACCAGTGGGCCATCGAGACCCTGGCCGCGGCGATGGAGCCCGCCACCATCGGCACCCGCGCGCAGGCGCAGGCCTGGCTGCAGTTCAAAGGCTACGAGCCCACCACGCTGAACCTCGGCCCGCTGACCCGCCTGGGCGGGCGCGTGGGCTCGGCCAACATCGCTTTCGACGATCATCCGAACGAGAAGCGGTTTTCGGACCGCATCGAGACCGTGACCGTCGACTCGGTGTTCGCCTGGCTGCCGCGTGCGGGCTTAGGCGCGGCGCCGGTCACACTCAAGCTCTGAGCGAAGAGATGCAACGAAGAAAAGAAAGAACGAAGGAAAGACCATGAGCAAATCCCTGCGCCTGTCCGAGAAGTGGTTCCGCCGCGGCCTGTGGCTGGTGGCGTTCGTGTTCGCGAGCTTCCTGATCGGGCTGGGCAGCACGATCGTGGGCGACCTGCCGCAGGTCGAGCGCGTGCGCGTGCTCGACGACTTCATCGACAAGCCTGCGGCCGAGCCGCTGCGCGCCACCATCAAGGCCTCGGAGGCCGCCGAGCTGCAGGCCTCGCGCGATCTCGACCAGGCGCAGCTGCAGCTCAACACCGCGCAGCAGGCCAGCGCCAACGCGCGCGAGACCTTCGGCAACTGGATCGCCACGCGCCGCGCCACCGCGCAGCCCGACCAGGACACCGAGCTCATCGCGCGCACCAAGGCGCTCGACGCCTTCAAGCAGAAGGAAGACGCGGCGCAGCGCAAGGCCGACGCGCAGCGCCAGATCGCACTCGACGCGCGCCAGGCCGAGCAGCGCGCGCGCGCGGCATTGGGCGTGCTGGAGCACGACGCGCAGCAGCGCCTGGACGCCGAGTACCGCCGCGTCGAACTGCGCGTGTTCGGCTACCGGCTCGCGCTGACCCTGCCGCTGCTGCTGGTGGCCGGCTGGCTGTTCGTGAAGAAGCGCAAGAGCACCTACTGGCCCTTCGTGTGGGGCTTCATCTTCTTTGCGCTGTTTGCCTTCTTCGTCGAGCTGGTGCCCTACCTGCCGAGCTACGGCGGCTACGTGCGCTACGTGGTGGGCATCGTGCTCACGGTGCTGGTGGGGCGCTATGCCATCGTGGCGCTCAACCGCTACCTGGCGCGCCAGAAGCTCGCCGAGCAGCAGCCCGACCAGGTGCGCCGCGAAGAGCTCAGCTACGACGTCGCGCTGGCCCGCCTGGCCAAGAGCGTGTGCCCCGGCTGCGAGCGGCCGGTCGACCTGAAGAACAACGAGATCGACTTCTGCCCGCACTGCGGCATCGGCCTGTTCGACCACTGCGGCCACTGCAGCACGCGCAAGAGCGCGTTCTCCAAGTTCTGCCATGCCTGCGGTACCTCGGCCGTTGCGCAGGCGCCGCATACACCTGTGACCGGCACTGCGCAATCGGTCACGCCGGGCGCGCCGGTTCAGCCGGCCACGTAGCGAAAGCGCCGCACGGTCGTGCTACAACCCCGGGCTGCGTCACGCAACGCCGTGCCGCGGGTTTTCCCATTCACATTGACGGAGCACACCCATGAGCATTTTCGGCAAGATTTTTTCCAAGATTTTTCCGTCGGCCAACGCCGCTGAAGTCGTCGCCGCACCGCCGGCGGCTGCACCCGGCGCACCGGCCGCTGTCGCGCCGCCGCCCGCGATCCCGCTGGGCGACGTGCCCGCCGTCCTGGACGCGATGCCGGGTGCCGCCGGCCTGAACTGGCGCACCTCGATCGTCGACCTGCTCAAGTTGCTTGGCCTGGACAGCAGCCTCGCCGCGCGCAAGGAACTGGCCAGCGAAATCCTCTACAGCAACGGCGAACCGGGTTCGGCCGAATGGAACATCGGCCTGCACAAGCAGGTGATGACTCGCATCGCCGCCAATGGCGGCACGCTGCCGGCCGAACTGCGCGACTGATCGTCCCGCCACCCACGCAGCAAAAAGCCCGGCATGCCGGGCTTTTTTCTTTGGGGCGAGCGTTGAAGCGCTTCAGGTCCAGCCTGCGTCCACCACGTAGTCCTGCGCGGTGCACATGCGCGAATCGTCGGCCGCGAGGAACAGCGCCATCGCGGCGATGTCTTCCGCCATCACGCGGCCCGGCAGGCATTGCGCCGCATCGATCTCCGCGGCGGATTCGGGCTTCACCCACAGCTTGATCTGCCGCTCGGTCATCACCCAGCCGGGCATGATCGTGTTGACCCGGATGTTCTGCTTGCCCAGGTCGCGCGCCAGCGAGCGCGTGAGGCCGTTCACGCCCGCCTTGCAGGCCTGGTAGACCGGGTAGCCGCGGCCCTTCATGAGCCAGCTGATCGAGCCGAAGTTGACGATCGAGCCGCCGCCCAGCGCGCGCATGTCGTCGGCCACGGCCTGCGCAGCAAAGAACTGGTGCTTGATGTTGACGGCCACGAGGCGGTCGAAGTCGTCGCTGGTCACGTCGGCCATCTCGTGGCGCCGGTCGTTGGCCGCGTTGTTCAGCAGCACCGACACCGGCCCGAAGCGCTGGCGCACCGCGTCGATGGCGGCGGCGAGCGCGGCCGTGTCGGTCACGTCGCAGGGCACGAACAGCGCGGGGTGAGCGCCCTGCAGCTGCGCGGCAAGCGCATCGCCGGCGGCCGTGTCGAGGTCGCAGAAGCCGACCTTCGCGCCTTGGGCATGAAAGGCCCGCACCAGCGATTCGCCGATGCCGCTGGCGCCGCCCGAGATGAACACGGTGCGGCCGGCCAGCGAGGGGTAGCGGGCGGTATAGGCCGTGGGTGGGGAGGCGTGGGTCATGAGGGTGAGGACAACCGCAGTGAAGACAGGGCAAGCGTACCGGATGACGGCGTCTCTGGTGCCGGCCGGGCCTCCACCCGGCGTATGGCTTCCGGCCTGTGGGCAGGGCGCCGTGGCAGGCATACGCTTCGACCCATGAGCTCCTTCAACCGCCGCTTCGTCTTCTGTCTCGCGCTGCTTCCGGCCGCCTTCGCGGCGCGGCACGTCCGCGCACAGGCGCAGGCACCGGCGCCCGTGCTGCTTTTCAAGGTGGTCTCGCCGCGAGACGACATCGTGGTGGGCATCGAGGCGGCCCAACTGGGCACCGGCACGGCGCCGCCCGTGCAGCGGCTGGCCGCCATGCTGGCCGAGAAGGGCCAGCTCACGCTCTGGCAGTACGCCTCGCACAAGGACGCGAGCGGGGCGCTGGTGCAGGCACCGCTCAGGCAGGTCGTGGTCTTCAGGAACGAGCTGCTGCGCATCGAGCCCTACGCGACGCCGCTGGCCATCCAGCCCCCGGGCGCCGCGAAGTCCTAGACGCCGCGTGCGCGGTCGGCCTTGAACTGCGCGCGGAACTCCGTGAAGGTGCCCGCGTCGAGCGCCGCGCGAATCTCCGTCATCAGGTTCAGGTAGTAGTGCAGGTTATGGATCGTGCACAGCATCGGGCCGAGCATTTCGCCGCAGCGGTCCAGGTGGTGCAGGTAGGCGCGGCTGAAGCCTTCGCGCCCGCCGTCGTTCCAGCTCACGCCCGAGGTGCCGGCGCAGGCGTGGCAGGTGCAGCTCGGGTCGACCGGCTGCGGGTCGCTCTTGTGGCGCGCGTTGCGCATCTTCAGGTCGCCGAAGCGCGTGAACATCGTGCCGTTGCGCGCATTGCGCGTGGGCATCACGCAGTCGAACATGTCCACGCCGTCGGCCACGCCCTGCACCAGGTCTTCGGGCGTGCCCACGCCCATCAGGTAGCGCGGCTTGTTCGCGGGCAGCCGGTGCGGCGTGTGGCCCATGATGTGCAGCATCTCTTCCTTGGGCTCGCCCACGCTCACGCCGCCGATGGCGTAGCCGGGGAAGTCCATGTCGACCAGCGCCGCCAGCGACTCTTCGCGCAGGTTCTCGAACATGCCGCCCTGCACGATGCCGAACAGCGCGTTGGGGTTCTCGAGCCGCGCGAATTCGCTCTGGCAGCGCTTGGCCCAGCGCAGGCTCAGCTCCATCGAGACGCGCGCCTCGGCCTCGGTCGTGATGTGGCCCTTGGTGTCGTAGGGCGTGCACTCGTCGAACTGCATCACGATGTCGCTGTTCAGGATGGTCTGGATCTGCATCGAGACCTCGGGCGTGAGGAACAGCTTGTCGCCGTTGACGGGCGACGCGAACTTCACGCCTTCTTCGCTGATCTTGCGCATCGCGCCCAGCGACCACACCTGGAAGCCGCCCGAGTCGGTGAGGATGGGCTTGTCCCATTTCTCGAACTGGTGCAGGCCGCCGAAGCTCGCCATCACGTCCAGCCCCGGGCGCATCCACAGGTGGAAGGTGTTGCCCAGGATGATCTGCGCGCCCATCTCTTCGAGGCTGCGCGGCATCACGCCCTTGACGGTGCCGTAGGTGCCCACGGGCATGAAGATCGGCGTCTGGACCTTGCCGTGGTTGAGCGTGAGCGTGGCGC
The DNA here is from genome assembly GCF_059419205.1 of Variovorax sp. GW821-FHT06D12. Taxonomy (NCBI): domain Bacteria; kingdom Pseudomonadati; phylum Pseudomonadota; class Betaproteobacteria; order Burkholderiales; family Comamonadaceae; genus Variovorax; species Variovorax sp. GW821-FHT06D12. Next base: position 449,331 of record NZ_JBWKRI010000006.1, read on the forward strand.
GGCGCGCGTGGCTGTCGGGGTCGGTCTTGAGGAGTTCGAAGTTCAGCATGATGTCGTTCAGTCCTGGGTGCGTGCGAGCAGCATGGCGTCGCCGTAGCTGAAGAAGCGGTAGCCGTTGGCGATGGCGTGGGCATACAGCGCCATCACGCGCTCATAACCCGCGAAGGCCGAGACCAGCATCATCAGCGTGCTCTTGGGCAAATGGAAGTTGGTCACCAGCACGTCGACGTGTTCGAAGGCGAAGCCCGGCGTGATGAAGATGCGCGTGTCGCCCGTGGCCTCGCCACTTTTTGCCCACGACTCGAGCGTGCGCACGGTGGTCGTGCCCACGGCAACCACGCGCCCGCCGCGTGCCTTGCATTCGGCAATGGCGCGCTGCGTGGCCTCGGGCACTTCGTAGCGCTCGGCGTGCATCGTGTGTTCGGCGATGTTCTCGGTCTTCACCGGCTGGAAGGTGCCGGCGCCCACGTGCAGCGTGACGTTGGCGCGCTGCACGCCGCGCGCTTCGAGTTCGGCCAGCAGGCCTTCGTCGAAGTGCAATGCGGCCGTGGGCGCGGCCACGGCGCCGGGCACGCGTGCGAACACGGTCTGGTAGCGGCTCTCGTCGTCGGCCGAGTCGGTGTGCGTGATGTAGGGCGGCAGCGGCACGTGGCCGCAGCGCTGCATCAGCGCATACGGGTCTTCGCCGGCGTCGCTCTCGAAGCCGAAGCGGAACAGCGCGCCGTCTTCCTCGGGCCAGCGGCCCAGCAGCGTGGCGCGAAAGCCGCCCACCATCTCCAGCGTGGTGCCCACGGGCGGCTTCTTGCTGACCTTCATGTGCGCGACCACCTCGTGGCCCTGCAGCACGCGCTCGACCAGCAGCTCGAGCTTGCCGCCGGTCGGCTTCTCGCCGAACAGGCGCGCCTTGACCACGCGCGTGTCGTTGAAGACCAGCAGGTCGCCCGCGCGCAGCAGCGAGGGCAGTTCCTTGAAGATGCGGTCGGCCGGGGCGGGGCCTGTGCCGTCGAGCAGACGGGAGGCGGTGCGTTCGGTGGCCGGGTGTTGTGCCACCAGCTCGGGCGGCAGATGGAAATCGAAATCGGAAAGCGTGAGGGCGCGCATGGTGCTTGAGGGCCGGACGGGCCCGTGCCAAGGAGGCATGGGAAGAGAAAAAGGCGGAGAGCGGCGATTGTCCCATGGCCCGGAATCACGGGCGCCGCTCGGGGTTGCCGAGGCAGAATCGGCGCATGGTCGATTCTTCCGTCGCGCGTGTCACGCCAGCCCCCGCCCCACCTTCCGAAGGCGAGCTCTTCAAGAAGATCCTGGGTGGTGCCTGGATGGGCCTGCACCCCGACATCCGCCGGCGCTTCGACAAGAACCCCCTGCCGGGCAAGGCGCTGCACTACCTGGGCGCGCTCAGCGAGCTGCGCTGCTCGCGCTTCGGCAAGCTGCTGGGGCATCTCACGCAGCCGATGATCCAGGGCGCGCTGATCCCCTACAGCGACAGCCACTTCCCGGTCGAGATCCAGGTCTACGCCCGGCCCGACGACCCGGCCATCTACAAGCAGCGCATCTACCGCCTGCACGGTCGCCCACCGATCCAGTTCACCAGCTTCATGCGCGAGAGCGAGCGCGGCGAGGTGCTCGAGTACGTCGGCATGGGGTTGGGCATGAAGCTGGTGCTGAGCGTGGAGCCCAGCGGCAGCCTGCATTTCCAGAGCGATGGCTATTTCTGGGAGGTGTTCGGCTGGCGCATTCCGCTGCCGGGCCTGTTCACGCCGGGCAAGACCTTCCTCTGGCACCACAACGAGACGCCCGAGCGTTTCAACATCCGTATCGAGATCCGCCACTGCCTCATGGGCACCACCTTCACGCAGGTCGGCGTGTTCGAGGAAGTGCCGGAGCCGCAGGCGGTGTCCGCATGATCGACACGCACCTGCTGGCCCTGCAGCTCATGGCGGCGCAAGGTGCGCTGGGCGCCTTCGACACGCTCTACCACCACGAAGGCACCGAGGCGCTGCCGCGCCGCGGCACGGCGGGGCGCGAGCTGGCGATCCATGCCACGCGCTCGTCGATCTATTGCGCGCTGTTCCTCGGGCTGTCGGCGTGGGCCTGGCACGGCGCCTGGGCGTGGGTGCTGCTCGCGGTGTTCGGCGTCGAGATCGTGCTCACGCTGTGGGACTTCGTGGTCGAAGACGGCAGCCGCCTGCTGCCGCCCACCGAACGCGTGACGCACACGGTGCTGGCCATCAACGCCGGCGCGTTCATTGCGCTGCTGGCGATGAGCGCGGTCGGCTGGGCAGCGCAACCGACGGCGATGGTGTGGCAGCCGCACGGCTGGCTCAGCGCCTTCCTGGCGTTGTGCGGCGTGGGCGTCGGTATCTCGGGCCTGCGCGACGGCTTCGCGGCGCGCGCGCTGTTCAAGCAGCAGAAGCAGTCGCAGGCGCGCGACGCCCAGGCGCCGGTGCACTTCGGCACGACACCGCAGCAGGTGCTGGTGACGGGCGGCACCGGCTTCATCGGCCAGATCCTCGTGCGCCACCTGCTGGCCGACGGCCATGCGGTGACGGTGTGGACGCGCGACGCGCGCGCCGCCGCCTGGGGCTTCGGTGGCGCGGTGCGCTGCGTGCAATCGCTCGACCAGATTCCCGCCGCGGACGCCATCGACGTGGTCGTCAACCTCGCGGGCGCACGCATCCTCGGCCAGCGCTGGAGCGCGCGGCGCCAGCAGCAGCTGCTGCAAAGCCGCGAAGGCCTGACGCAGCAGCTCGTCGCATGGATCGCCACGCGCCCCCGCAAGCCGTGGCTGCTGCTCTCGGGCTCGGCCATCGGCTACTACGGCGTGCAGCCGCAGGGCGACGCCACCGAGCTCGCCGAAGACGCGCCGCCGCAGGACATCTTCATGTCGACGCTGTGCCAGCGCTGGGAGCAGGCCGCGCACGCGGCCGTGGCGCACGGCGTTCGCGTGGCCTGCCTGCGTTTCGGCTTCGTGCTGGGCCACCAGGGCTCGCTGCCGCAGCTGCTGATGCCGGTGCAGCTGGGCATGGGCGGGCGCTTGGGCAGCGGGCGGCAGTGGCTGTCGTGGGTGCATGTGCACGACCTGATCCGCGCCATCGCGCATGTGTGGACGGTGACGGAGCCGGCCACCGACCCTGTCGCCGCGCAGGCCTTCAACGTCACCGCGCCGGGTGCAGTGAGCCAGGAGGCCTTCACCCGCGTCGCCGCCGCCGTGCTGCACCGCCCCTGCTGGATGCCCACGTCCGCCGCGCCCGTGAAGCTGCTGCTCGGCGAGCAGGCCGACCTGCTGCTCGAAGGCCAGCGCGTGGTGCCCGCGCAGCTGCTGCGCACCGGCTTCCAGTTCATGTTCCCCGATGCCCGCAGCGCCTTGACGGACCTTTGCCGTCCACGCTAGAAGCCTTGCCCGTGCCCGCCAAGAAAGAACCGACTCCCCCCGCCGCGCCGGCGTCGCCGCCCGGCACCGGCCTGAGCCTCGTGCAGCGCGCGCTGCGCAAGCTCGGCCTCGTGCGCGACATCGACTTCGCGCTCTACCTGCCGATGCGCTACGAGGACGAGACCCGCATCGTGCGCCTGGCCGACACGCGCGACGGCGACATGGCGCAGGTCGAGGGCGTGGTCATCGAGTGCGAGGTGGTGTTCCGACCGCGCCGCCAGCTCATCGCCACCATCGACGACGGCAGCGACACCTGCCAGCTGCGCTTCTTCAACTTCTATCCCTCGCAGCAGAAGCAGCTCGCGGTGGGCGCCAAGGTGCGCGTGCGCGGCGAGATGCGCGGCGGCTTCGTGGGGCGGCAGATCATGCATCCGACCGTCAAGGCGGCCGGCACGGCGCTGCCCAATGCGCTCACGCCGGTGTACTCGACCGTGGCCGGGCTCGCGCAGCCGGTGCTGCGGCGCGAGGTGCGCTCGGGCCTGGCGCGCGCGCTGCTCGACGAGACGATTCCGGTGCAGATCGGCCTGCGCGGCGCGTGGGACCTGCGCAGCGCGCTGAGCTTCCTGCACTATCCGACGCCCGACGTGTCGATCGCCGCGCTGGAAGACCACAGCCACCCGGCGTGGCAGCGTATCAAGGCCGAGGAGCTGCTGGCGCAGCAGCTCTCGCAATTGCAGGCGCGGCTGGAGCGCGCGGCGCAGCGTGCGCCGGTGCTGCCTGCGTCCACCGACGCGGCGGCGAGTTCGCTGCATGCGCAGTTGCTCGCCGTGCTGCCCTTCGGCCTCACCGGCGCGCAGCAGCGCGTGGGCGAGGAGATCACGGCCGACCTGCACCGCCAGATCCCGATGCACCGTCTGCTGCAAGGCGACGTGGGCTCGGGCAAGACCGTGGTCGCAGCGCTGGCCGCGGCGCGCTGCATCGACGCGGGCTTCCAGTGCGCGCTGATGGCGCCCACCGAAATCCTCGCGGCCCAGCACTTCGGCAAGCTGGTCGGCTGGCTCGATCCGCTGCTGGCCGAGCGCGGCCTGCGCGTGGCCTGGCTCACGGGCAGCCAGAAGAAGAAGGAGCGCGACGAGATGTCGGCCGCCGTCGAAAGCGGCGAGGCCGCGCTGGTCATCGGCACGCATGCGGTCATCTCGGAGAAGGTGCGCTTCAGGAGCCTGGCGTTGGCCATCATCGACGAGCAGCACCGCTTCGGCGTCGCGCAGCGTCTTGCATTGCGCGGCAAGGCCGGCGGTCATCTCGAACCGCACCTGCTGATGATGAGCGCCACCCCCATCCCGCGCACGCTCGCGATGAGCTACTACGCCGACCTCGACGTCTCCACGCTCGACGAACTGCCGCCCGGCCGCACGCCCATCGTCACCAAGCTGGTGGCCGACCACCGGCGCGACGAGGTCATCGACCGCATCCAGGCGCAGATTTCGCAGGGCCGGCAGGTCTACTGGGTCTGCCCGCTGATCGAGGAGAGCGAGGCGGTCGACCTGCGCAACGCCACCGAGACGCGCGACGAACTCGCCGGCACGCTGGGCGAACACATCCAGGTCGGCCTGCTGCATTCGCGCATGCCCACGGCCGAGAAGCAGGCGGTGATGGCGGCCTTCACCGCGAACGAAATCCAGGTGCTGGTGAGCACCACGGTGATCGAAGTGGGCGTGGACGTGCCCAACGCCTCGCTGATGGTGATCGAGCATGCCGAGCGCTTCGGCCTGTCGCAGCTGCACCAGCTGCGCGGGCGCGTGGGGCGCGGCGCGGCGGCTTCGGCCTGCGTGCTGCTCTATGCGCCGGGCGACAGCGGCCGCGTGGGCGAGGCGGCGCGCGCGCGGCTCAAGGCCATGGCCGAGACCGGCGACGGTTTCGAGATCGCGCGGCGCGACCTCGAGATCCGTGGCCCCGGCGAGTTCCTCGGCGCGCGTCAGTCGGGCGCGCCGCTGCTGCGCTTCGCCGACCTCGCGACCGACACGCTGCTGCTCGACTGGGCGCGCGAGCTTGCGCCGGTGATGCTGCAGAAGCACCCCGAGCTGGCGCAGCGCCACATCGACCGCTGGCTCGGCACGAAGGCCGAGTACCTCAAGGCCTGAGAAGGTCGAGCAGCCGGTCGAGCCCGCCCTCGTCGATCGACAGCATGGCGGCCTCGCGCACCAGCGGCTTGGCGTGGTAGGCCACCGACAGCCCGGCCGCGCGCATCATCGGCAGGTCGTTCGCGCCGTCGCCCACGGCGATGGCCCGGGCCGGCGGGATGCCCATCGCGCGGCAGCACTCGAGCAGCTTGTCCTTCTTGGCCTCGCCGTCGCAGATGTCGCCCCAGGGCTGGGGCAGCATGCGACCGGTCAGCCGGCCGTCTTCGATCTCCAGCACGTTGGAGCGCGTGTCGTCCAGCTTCAATCGATCGCGCAGCCGGTCGGTGAAGAAGGTGAAGCCGCCGCTCAGCAGCACGACGCGCAGGCCGGCCTGCTTGCACGCGCCGATCAGCGTCTCGGCGCCGGGGTTCAGGTGCAGGCGCTGGTCGTACACGGCCTGCAGCGCCGACAGCGGCACGCCGCGCAGCAGGGCCACGCGCCGGCGCAGGCTGTCCTTGTAGTCGGTGATCTCGCCGTGCATCGTGGCCTCGGTGATGGCCGCGACCTCGGGCCCGCAGCCCGCGATGTCGGCGATCTCGTCGACCGTCTCGATGTCGATCAGCGTCGAGTCCATGTCGAAGGCGATCAGCTTGAAGTCCGACAGCCGCAGGGTGGGGGAAGAAGTGGTCTTGTTCATGGCGTGGGGTGTGCGGCGTTCCAGTGCTGCGTGCCGAGCCAGTCGACGAACTGCCGTGCCAGCGCGGCCACCGGCCCTTCGGTGCGGTACAGCGCGTAGACGCCCGAGGCCGGCAGGCGCGGTTCGGGAAACACCACGCGCAGCCGGTCGGCGCGGATGTCTTCCTCGAGCAGGCACCAGGGCGCCAGCGCGAGCCCCAGGTCGTTCATGGCTGCCTGCATGCAAAGAAACTGGTGATCGAACACGGGGCCCGGCAGCTGGGGCGGCACGCGCACGCCGGCCAGCTCGAACCAGCGCGGCCAGTTCTCCACTTCGCCGGCGGCCTGCAGCAGCGGGTGGCCCAGGCAGTCGGCCATGCTGGCGATGCGGTGCCGCTCGATGAAGCGCGGCGATGCCACGGCCACGAGGTGGTCGTCCAGGCAGCGCACGCAGGTGTGGTCGGGGCGCTGCATGGGAATGCGGCGGATCAGCACGTCGCTGCCGGCCTCGGCCTGGTCGAAGAACTGGCGGCCCAGGGTCGACAGCTGCACGTCGGTCTGCGGCGCCAGGGCCTGGAAGCCGGCCAGCCGCGGAATGAGCCACTTCATCGCCAGCGAGGGCGTGGTGCACACGCGCAGGCTCGCGCGCTGGTGGGGCGACTTCAGCGCGGCCGTGGCGCTGGCGATGCGGTCCAGGCTGGCCTGCACCTCGGCGAAGTAGTCGCGCGCATGGGGCAGCAGCGTCGCGCCGCGGGCCTCGCGCGCGAACAGCGGCTGGCCCAGGTAGTCCTCCAGCAGGCGGATCTGCTGGCTGACGGCGCTGTGCGTGATGCTGAGTTCGTCGGCGGCCGCGGTGAAGTTGGCATGGCGCGCCGCCGCTTCGAAAGCGCGCAGCGCTTTCAAAGGGGGGAGGCGTCGGGTCACCACATGCGTACCTTGGCGAGCGGGCTTGTCTTCCTCATGTTCTTTTCGTGTTCGGTTGCGTGCCGCCCGGGGTTGGAGGCCGGCGCGCATCGTAGACCGGGAAGCCTGCAGAAAAACTAACCGGCCGCCTTAAAAAATACGGCTGGTGGCGTGCAGGGGGCGCACCTAGCATCGCGCTTCCTTCCACCCTGAACAAGAGACATGGCTTCCATCACCATCGACAACGTCGTGAAGCAGTTCGCCAACCAGACGGTGCTGCAGAACCTGTCGCTGCATGTGCCCGATGGCGCCTTCTACACCCTGCTGGGCCCCAGCGGCTGCGGCAAGACGACCCTGCTGCGCTGCATCGCGGGCTTCAACGAGCCCGACGGCGGGCGCATCCTGTTCGACAAGGACGACGTGACGCGCGTGTCCACCCACCACCGCGACATCGGCATGGTGTTCCAGGACTACGCGCTGTTCCCCGACAAGACGGCCTTCGACAACGTGGCCTACGGCCTGCGTGCGCGCAAGGTGCCCAAGGCCGAGATCGCCCGGCGCGTCAACGAGGCGCTGGACAAGGTGAGCCTGCTCGCGCTGGCCGACCGCTACCCCGCGCAGATGAGCGGCGGCCAGCGCCAGCGCGTGGCGCTGGCGCGCGCGCTGGTGATCCGCCCGCGCGTGCTGCTGATGGACGAGCCGCTGTCCAACCTCGACGCCAAGATGCGCCTGCAGATGCGCGACGTGATCCTCGATCTGGTGCGCGAGGCCGGCATCACCACCGTGTTCGTCACGCACGACCAGGAAGAGGCGTTGGCCATGTCCGACCGCATCGCCATCATGGACCGCGGCAGCATCGCGCAGCTGGGCACGCCCGAAGAGCTGTACGGCACGCCGGTGAACGCCTACGTGGCGGACTTCATCGGCTCGGCCAACGTGATTCCCGTGCCGGCCGAGTCCGCCGGCGGGGCCGCGTCGCACGTGCGCTACCAGCTGTGCGGCCAGCAACTGGACGGCAAGCAGGGCGGCGCCGCGCTGGGCGCGCAGGGCATCCTCATCGCGCGCCCCGAGGCGCTGTCGCTGATGGCGCCCGCGCCCCACGTGCCCAACGCCATCGCGGGCGAGGTGCTGCGCCGCCAGTACCTGGGCTTCAAGACCGCCTACCGCATCCGGCTGCACGACCAGTCGGAGATCCGCGTCGAGCTGCATGCCGGCAACATGGTGGCCGACTTCCAGGCCGGCGATGCGGTGCAGGTGCTGGTGCCGGCCGACAGCCGCGTCGTCGCCGCCTGAACGGACACGCACGCCATGAAAATCAACTGGTGGCCCTGGGGTTTCCTGACCCTGCTCAGCCTCGTGCTGCTGCTGTTCTTCGTGTTCTATCCGCTGGGCACGCTGTTCGTGAACAGCGTGCGCGACGAGTCGGGCGCGTTCTCGCTGTCCGGCTTCATCACCTTGCTGCAGGACAGCGAATACCTGCTCGCGTTCCGCAACACGCTGGTGCTCGGCGTGTCGGTCACGGCCTGCACCGTGGCCGTGGGCGTGCCCTTCGCGTACATGGTGGCGCGCTACGACTTCCCGCTGAAGAACCTGGTGGCGGTGCTGCCGATCATGACCATCGTGATCCCCGAGATCATCGTCGGCCAGTCGTGGCTGCTGCTGCTGGGCAACAACGGGCTGGTGACCAACCTGCTCGCGGGCGCGGGCATCACGCTGCCCACCTTCTACGGCTGGACCGGCATGGTGTTCTCCATGACCCTGGTCTACTACACCTACATCTACCTGGGCGTGCTGGCCGCGCTGCGCGGCTTCGACGGCCAGCTCGAAGAGGCCGGCCTGAGCCTGGGCACCTCGCCGCTGGTGACCAAGCTGCGCGTGCTGGTGCCGGTGATCCTGCCGGCGGTGCTGGTCAATGCGCTGGTGGTGTTCACGCTGGTGGTGGGCAACTTCGCGCTGTCGGTGGTGCTGGGCAGCAGCGTGCCGCTGCTGTCGGTCATGACGTACAACGCCTTCGTCGGCGAGATGGGCGGCAGCCCCACGCTGCAAAGCGCGATGTCGGTGGTGTCCATCGGCATCGTGGCCATCGTGCTGTTCTTCCAGAAGCGCGTGGTCGAACGCAAGATCTACACGATGACGCAGGGCCGCGCGCCCGCCGTGGTGCGCGTGCGCTCGGGCGCGGCGGTGTTCTACACGCTCAGCGTGGGCGTGATCATCGTGCTGTCGATGCTGCCGCTGCTCATCGTCTTCGTGGGCGCCTTCACCGAGACCAGCGGGCCCGTGATGCGCTGGGGCCAGTGGTCGCTGTCGAGCCTGGAACGCGCGCTGCGCGGCGCGCCCGAGCCGATCATCAACTCGCTGAAGTTCGCCTCGATGGCGACGGTGGTGGGCGTGGCCTTCGCGGTGCTCGTGAGCTACCTGACGATCAAGAAGCGCAACCCCTTCACGCAACTGCTCGACTACATCGTGGTGCTGCCCCTGACCATCTCGGGCACGGTGCTGGGCATTGCGCTGGTGCAGACCTTCAACACCGGTTGGCTGGTGCTGGCGGGCACCTCGGGGATCATGGTGCTGTGCTACACGGTGCGCCGCCTGCCCTTCGCGGTGCGCAACGCGTCGTCGACGCTGTTCAACATCTCGGACTCCATCGAGGAGGCCTCGATCAGCCTGGGCGTGTCCCCGCTGAAGACCTTCTTCAAGGTGCTGCTGCCGGCCATGAAGGCCTCGATCATCTCGGCCGCCATCCTGATGTGGGTGACCACGATCTCGGAGCTGTCGGCCTCCATCGTGGTCTACACGGGCGGCCTGGAGACCATGCCCATCGCCATCTTCCGCCAGGTCGACGGCGGCCGCCTGGGCCTGGCCTCGGCCTACGGCGCGGCGCTGGTCAGCGTGATCCTGCTGCCCATCGTGGTGGCGATCAAGGTGTTCCGTATCAACCTGTTCTCCAGCAAATGACCCACCCATTCACTTCAACCTGCGAGGTTTTCATGTCCTTCAAGTCCCTGGCGAAATGCGCGTTCGCGACCCTGGCCTTCACGGCGGGCGTCGCGGGTGCGCAGACGGTGGTGCTCTATTCGTCCAACAACACCGAAACCGTCGAGACCGCGCTGGCCGTGGTCAAGAAGAAGGCGCCCGGGCTCACGGTGCAGCAGGTCACGGGCGGCACCGGCACGCTGATGAAGCGCATCCAGGCCGAGGCCAAGAACCCGCGCGGCGACGTGCTGTGGAGCGGCGGCTTCGGCACGCTGGGCGCCTACAAGGACCAGATGGCGCCCTACAAGTCGCCCGACCTCGCGGCCGTGCCCGCGGCCTTCCGCGGCCCGAACGACCTGTGGGTCGGCACCAACGTGCACGTCATGGTGATGATGGTCAACGAGCGCCAGCTCAAGGGCATGCCCGCGCCCAAGACCTGGTCGGACCTGATGCGCCCCGAGTGGAAGGGCAAGTTCGCCATCACCGACCCGAGCAAGAGCGCCACGGCCTACATGCTGGTGTATGGCCTGCTCAAGCAGTTCGGCCGCGACGGCCTGGGCAAGCTGGCGGCCAACGCGGTCGTCACCGCGTCGTCGGGCAGCACCTACAAGGGCGTGGCCGCCGGCGAGTACCCGGTGGGCCTGACCATCGAGTACGCGGCGCAGGAGTACGTGGCGGGCGGCCAGAAGGAGATCAAGCTGGTCTATCCCACCGAGGGCAGCTACCTAGCGCCCGAAGGCATGTTCATCGTGAAGGGCGCGAAGAACATGGACGCCGCCGTCGCGCTCTACAACGGCCTGCTGAGCAAGGAGACGCAGCAGGAGCTGCTGGTGAAGAACTTCCGCCGTCCGGTGCGCAGCGACATCGCGGTGTCCAAGCTCACCTCGCTGCCCGACCTGAGCGCCATCAAGGTCTTCCCGCTCGACCAGGAAGCGGCCTCGGCGGAGTACGAGCAGCTCGTGGCGTTGTGGAACCTGGCGGTGAAGGCGCGGTGACAAGTACGGCGAAGGCGCCTTCGACGCCGGTCAGCGCCTTCGATCTGTTCAAGATCGGCATCGGCCCTTCGAGCTCGCACACGGTCGGGCCGATGATCGCGGCGCGGCAGTTCGCCTGCCTGCTGCAATCGCAAGGCCTGCTGCCGCAGGTGGCCGCGCTGGTGACGCAGCTGTACGGCTCGCTGAGCGCCACCGGGCGCGGCCACGGCACCGACCGCGCCGTGCTGCTCGGGCTCGCAGGCCACCGGCCGGACCGGATCGACCCCGACACCATCGAGCCCGCCATCGCCGCCATCCGGCGCGAGCGGCGACTGCACCTGCTCGGCACGCACGCCGTGGCGTTCGATGAGAAAGAGCACCTGCTCTTCCTGCGCAAGAGCCTGCCCCGGCACCCGAACGGCCTGCGCTTCATTGCATTGGATGCGCAGGGCCAGACCCTGGCCGAGGCGGATTACTTTTCAGTGGGCGGCGGCTTCGTCGTCGATGCGCAGGGCGAGAGCGTGCGCAACGAAGCCGGCGTGCAGCGCCCGGCGCCGGCCGCGCTGCCCTTCGCCTTCGACACCGGCGCGGAACTGCTGGCGCAGTGCCGCGCGCAGGGCCTGTCGATCGCCGCGCTGATGATGGCCAACGAAACGCAATGGCGACCGCAGGCCGAGGTGCGGTCGGAGCTGCTGCAGGTGTGGGACGCGATGGCCGGCGCCGTGCGCCGCGGCTGCGCAAGCACCGGCACCTTGCCCGGGCGCATGCAGGTGCGCCGGCGCGCGGCCGACCTGTTCGGGCAGCTGCAGGGCAGCGGCACGGCGCAGGCTGCGCCCGACCCGCTCGCGGCGATGGACTGGGTCGACCTGTACGCCATGGCCGTCAACGAAGAGAACGCGGCCGGCGGGCGCGTGGTCACCGCGCCCACCAACGGCGCGGCGGGCGTGATCCCGGCAGTGCTGCATTACCACCAGCGCTTCTTTCCCGGCGCGGGCGACGAGGCCGTGGTCGAGTTCCTGCTCACCGCGGCCGCTATCGGCATCCTCTACAAGAAGAACGGCTCGCTCTCGGGCGCCGAGGTCGGCTGCCAGGGCGAGGTCGGCGTCGCCTGCTCGATGGCGGCGGGTGCGCTCGCCGCGGTGATGGGCGGCACGCCCGGCCAGGTCGAGAACGCCGCCGAGATCGGAATGGAGCACAACCTGGGCATGACCTGCGACCCGGTCAGCGGGCTGGTTCAGATCCCGTGCATCGAGCGCAACGCGATGGGCGCGGTGAAGGCCATCAACGCGGCGCGCATGGCCCTGCGCGGCGACGGCTCGCACTTCGTGTCGCTGGACAAGGTCATCCAGACCATGATGCAGACCGGCGCGGACATGAAGACCAAGTACAAGGAAACCTCGCGCGGCGGCCTCGCCGTGAACATCGTCGAGTGCTGACCGCCGCGCGGCCGCGGCTCAGCCCGCCGGCCGGCGCGTGAACGCGAGGATCAGCCCGAAGCCGACCATCATGCTGCCGCTCACGCGGTTGAACCAGCGCATCGCGCGGCTGCCGTTGGCCAGGCGGCGCATGCGCGCGCCGAGCAGCGCATACAGCGCGATCGCCACCAGCTCGAACACCAGGAAGGTCACGCCCAGCAGCACGTAGCTCGACGCATACGCGCCGGGCACCACGAACTGCGGGAAGAAGGCGGTGAACACCAGGATCGCCTTCGGGTTGCCGGCCGCCACCGTGAACTCCTGGCGCACCAGCGCACGCATCGACGGCGGGGCTGCTTCGTGCGCCTGCACTTGCGCAGTCGGCGCCGGCGCGCGCAGCAGCCGGACGCCGATCCACACGAGGTACGCGGCGCCGATGTACTTGATGACGTCGAAGGCCAGCTCCGATGCGACCAACACCGCGCCCATGCCCAGGCCCGCGATGGCGATCATGACCGCGAAGGCCACGAGCCGGCCGCTCGCCGCGATCACGGCCGGCGACACGCCGTGCTTCGCGCCGTTGGTCACCGACAGCAGGTTGTTGGGGCCGAACGCCATGTTGATGGCGAAGCAGGCGGGGAGGAACAGCAAGTAGGCGGACAGGGTCATGGCGCATCCGGCGGTGGGGGTGGCGGGGTGACCATTATTTCAGCAGTCCGGTGGCGCGCCGCGCTGCCTGCGGTGTTCGTTTGCCCTCGCGTGCACCTCACGAATCAGCGGGGCACCGCTGTGCGGCGAGGCGCGTGGCCGTAGCGCCTGCATCGCTCACCTTGCGGGTTTGCACCAATTTCATGACAAACATGGTGGGGCATCATTTGGTTAATTGTTCAACAAAACATATATCCAAGCTCAACCAAGATGATCTGGTTGAGACCTAGATCCATGGTGGTGTTGACCAATTCCCAAGCCTCGCGGCGACCGGTCGTGAGGCTTTCCTGGTCTGCACATCACATTCATGGGAGCGATTCGTCATGGCAAGCGACTTTCATCCAAGCCCTTCTGCGGGGGACGACTGCAAAGCGAAGGACGCCACAGGCGCCCCGCAGGGCGGCATCTCCTGGCGTCGGAATGCACTGGGGCTGGGCATCTGCGCGGCGGTATTGGCGGGATGCGGTGGTGGCAGCGGAGGTGGCGGGGCTGACCCGGCCACCGTCGCGGCCATTGCAGCAGCGATCGCCGCTGCCAATGCACCGCCGCCTGCACCGCCACCGACGACGAATCCCCCACCACCCGCGCCGCCGGCGATCCAGGCCAGGTGCGCAATGGACACCGGCGTCGCGGCCTCGTACGAAGAGCAGCGCCTGCCCAACAAGCTCAGCGCCAGCGATGCGGCGAGCTTCTCGCAGCAGGTGCTGCAGGCCAGCGGCTTCGACAAATTCGGGCCGGCGTTCGCCCTCAAGCTGTGCAAGGACGGACTGGCCGGTGCGTCGAGCTACGACGCGGCCGTCACCCTGCTGAAGGCCGAGGGCCAGCAGCTGTGGCAGGCCGCGGTGGACCGGGTGCAGGGCCGCAAGGTCGAGGGCAGCCTGCCGCAGAGCGACGACCGCATGCTGTACTGGGCGCGCCTGACCATGACGTTCGCGCTGCGCCAGTGGAAGCCCGACTTCCCGCTCGACGACGCACAGCGCGCCGCGCTGGAGAACGAATTCGAGCGCGCGTCGCGCGGCCAGTACGCGATCGACTTCCCGGAAGGCGCGGGCCACAAGCGCATCCTGGTCAGCGGCTTCGATCCCTTCACGCTGGGCACGCCGGGCGTTCACGACAACCCGAACATCCGCATCGGCAATCCCTCGGGCGCGACCATCCTCTCGCTGGACGGCAACACCGTGGCGCTGGGCGACGGCACCACGGCCGTCATCCGCACCTTCATCCTGCCCGTGAACTACCCGCCCTTCTTGCAGGGCATGCAGGAAGACACGCTGGGACCGTGGTTCAAGCCCGGGCCCAAGCGCGTGGACGCGTCCATCTCCATGAGCCAGGGCGGTGGTGCCTTCCATCTGGAGCACTTCAACGGCCGCTACCACCTGGCCAGCATCCCGGGCAACGACAACGTCTGGCCCGCCTGCATGGACGGCGACAGGTTCCCATCGGTGCTGGACTGCGACATCTATCCGCCGGAGCGCTGGCTCGGCTTCCTGCCGCGGCCCTGGGCCAAGGAGACGCCGCCGCAGTTCACGGTGTCGACGCTGCCGTTCCAGGCCATGATCGACGCGAAGACGGGCGAGGGCGTCATCAACCGCGACACCGGCACGCCCGGTGGCTGGGACGTGCTGCGGCGTGACACCTACTCCGTGCAGCCGTGCAAGAAAGACGCGCTGGGCCCGCTGGACAACAACTGCGCCAGCCGGGGCGGCGGCGGCAACTACCTCTCCAATGCGAGCGCGTACCGCAACACGCTGCTGCGCGACACCTTCAAGCTGAACATTCCCGCCGGGCACATCCACACGCCGGTCATGACGCGCTTCGGCGCGGGCAGCGACGGCAAGATCACGGATGCAACCTTCGAGGGCTTCCGCGATGCCATCGTGGCCCAGGGCCGCAACCTGGTGATCGCGATGGCGAAGACCCTGTCGGCGCCGGCACCCTGACAACGTTGCATCACAAGAAGGCATGGACATGAAACACCAACTCTTCATCGGCATCGTCGGCCTGGCGTTGTCGGGCGCGGCCCTGGCGCAACCCACCGAGAGCTTCTACCTGATGCGCAACAAGGTCAGCGGCAAGGCCGTCTGCGCGCAGCATCCGATCAGCCCCGACTGGGTGCGCGAGGCCGGTCCGTTCAAGGACCAGGACTGCAAGGTCGCGGACAAGCCCGAGCCCCGGCGCTCCGACCTGCCGGCCAGCCCGCTCGAGCTGGCCCCCAAGAAGAAGGAATAGCCGGCTTGGCCGTCGGCGCCACGGCGTGCATGGATTGCACGCCGCGGCTTCGCCTCGTTCATTCGTTTTCTCTCCCTCTCTTTTCCCTCTTTGCACTCCTGGAGCGTTTCCATGCGAAATCCCTACGCGCACGCCGTCGTCACTGCCTTCGCGGTCCTGGCCTTTTCCCTCGGCGCCCACGCCCAGACCAAGTGGGATCTGGCCAATGCCTACCCCGCGACCAACTACCACACCGAGAACATCACGCAGTTCGCGAAAGACGTGGACGCGGCCACCGGCGGCAAGCTGAAGATCACGGTGCACGCCAACGCGTCGCTGTTCAAGGCGCCCGAGATCAAGCGCGCCGTGCAAAGCGGCCAGGCCCAGGCCGGCGAGATCCTGCTGGCCAACTACGCCAACGAGAACCCGATCTACGCGCTGGACGGCGTGCCCTTCCTGGCCACCACGTACCCCGAAGCCCGCAAGCTCTACGACGCCTCCAAGCCCGCGATGGACAAGCTGCTCGCCGCCCAGGGCATCAAGGTGCTGTTCGTGGTGCCATGGGCACCGCAGGGCATCTACACCAAGAAGGAGATCGGCTCGGTGGCCGACCTGCGCGGCATCAAGTGGCGCGCCTACAGCCCGGCCACGGCCAAGATCGCCGAACTCATCGGCGCGCAGCCCGTGCAGATTCAGCAGGCTGAACTCAGTGCCGCCATGGCCACCGGCGTGATCGAGAGCTACATGAGCTCGGGCTCCACCGGCTACGACACCAAGACCTTCGAGCACATCAAGAACTTCTACGACACGCAGGCGTGGATTCCGAAGAACGCGATCCTCGTGAACGCCAAGGCCTTCGATGCGTTGGATGCGACCACCAAAGCAGCGGTGACCAAGGCCGCAGCCGACGCCGAGGCGCGCGGCTGGAAGGTCGCACAGGAGAAGAACGACGAGTACAAGCGCCTGCTCGCCGAGCGCGGCATGAAGGTGCACAAGCCTTCGCCCAAGCTGGACACCGACATGCGCCAGGT
Source organism: Variovorax sp. GW821-FHT06D12 (assembly GCF_059419205.1). Classification (NCBI taxonomy): domain Bacteria; kingdom Pseudomonadati; phylum Pseudomonadota; class Betaproteobacteria; order Burkholderiales; family Comamonadaceae; genus Variovorax; species Variovorax sp. GW821-FHT06D12. The sequence goes on from NZ_JBWKRI010000006.1 coordinate 465,708, forward strand.
CGGCGGCATCATGCAGGCCGACTGGCTCAAGGCTGCTGGTGCAGACGGTGCTTCCATCGTCGACACCTACAAGAAAAAGTAAGCCGTGCGCCGCTTCCTCGACCGCCTGTACGACGGTGCAGGCGCGCTGGGCGCTTTCTGCGTCTTCCTGATCTTCGTGCTGATGATCGTGGCCGGTGTGGGCCGCCAGATGAACTGGCACGTGAGCGGGCTCAACGACATCGTCTCCTGGCTGTGCGCCGCTGCGGCCTTCTTTGCGATGGCGCATGCGTTCCGGCATGGTGACTTCGTTCGCGTGACGCTGCTGCTGGACGCGGTGCCGCTGAAAGTGCGGCGTGTGCTGGACGTGATGTGCCTGCTGATCGCGGCAGTGTCGGTGGCCTACCTCACCTACTGGGCCACCAGCTTCACGTACGAAAGCTACGAGTTCGCGGAGATGGCCACAGGGTTGGTGGTCATTCCGATCTGGATTCCGCAGTCCGCCTTCGTGATCGGCTGCTGGCTGCTCTTGATCGCCATGCTCGATGAGCTGGTGGGCGTGGTGCGCGGCGAAAAGCCCAGCTACCAGCGCGCCATCGAAGAGCGGCACGCAGCCGGCGATTTTTCCTCCGACGTCTGAACGCACGCCATGCTCGAAACACTGCTCATGGGCGCGCTCTTGCTCGCCATCATGCTTCTCTTGCTCGCCGGCGGCGTCTGGATCGCCATGACTCTGGCCATCGTCGGCTGGGTCGGCCAGGCCTTCTTCACCAACACCCTGCCTGGCAAGAACCTGTTCTCTGCCTTCTGGGAAAGCAACGCGAGCTGGGAGCTGGCGGCGCTGCCGCTGTTCATCTGGATGGGCGAGATCCTGTTCCGCACCAAGCTCAGCGAGGAGATGTTCGAAGGCCTGAGGCCGTGGCTGAACCGCGTGCCCGGCCGGCTCATGCACACCACCATCCTCGGCTGCGGCGTGTTCGGCTCGGTCTCGGGCTCCTCGGCCGCCACCTGCGCCACCATCGCCAAGGTGGCGCTGCCCGA